>NZ_VOGW01000168.1 GCF_007896895.1 Streptomyces misionensis
ATGTCCGGTTCTACGCCGAGGTCATGAAGCAGATCGCGATACCGGCAAAGCAGCACACCAAGAGCAACTACGACGCGTTCGTGCACCTGCCCATCGAGTTCCCGATCGTTGAGGACGGACACCGCCCGGTCAACGAGCGCTTCCGCCAGCTCGCCGAGCAGCTGCTCCTGGAGACCCTGGACGAGCTGGAGATCCCGGTGCACATCGTCGGCGGCACGATTCCCGAGCGACTCGCGAGGATCGTCGAGATCTTCGACTTCCCGCAGGTGATGACCATCGAGCAGGCCATCGCCAGGGCCGAGGAAGAGTATGCGCAGCTCGACACCCGCAACGAGCTGGAGCGCATGGCTGACGCCGCCTGACGGCTCACCCCGGCAGGCAGTGTGCCTGCCCCCTCACCGACTTCGACTTTTGAGAGGTACGCATGCGCATCGCTTTCGTCGGCGCGTACGGCAACGGCAAGACGACGCTCACCACCGAACTGTCCAAGAAGCTCGGCCTGGAGCGAACCCACGGCAGCGCCATGCGCGACCCGGCCGGCGGCACGCCCAAGGCTCTGGAGGAGACAACCGAGCCCGAGCTGATCCAGCTCGCCGTGCGCCGCTTCACCGAGCGGGCCGTCGAAGAGGCCGCGCACCCGGAGGGTTTCCTGTCGGACGGTTCCGTGCTGCACGAGTGGGTGTACAGCAAGGTCCGCCTGGCCGTCGGCCGCTTCCCGGAGCCGACCGACACGCTGGCCGAAGCGGTGCGCGAGCCACGCACGCGGCTCTTCGAGGAGGTCGTAGACCAGCTGGGCCTGCTCGCCAAGGAGCACGCCCGCACCGGTTACGACGTGTTCATCCACTGCCCCGTCGAGTTTCCGCTGCCGGAAGGCGTCGACCCCATCAGCGAGAGCTTCCGCACACTGTCGGACGAGCTCATGCTCGACATCCTCAAGACGCTCGACATCCCCGTGCACATCGTCACCGGAACGTTCGAGGAGCGCCTGAACCAGATCCTCAGCATCCCTGGCGTGTCCGACTCCGCCTGATGCCCAGGGTCCCCTCCAGCCCGCGCACGGCCGGGCAGCAGGCACGCGCAGCCGCCCAGGTCCGGCTCTGGCATGTCGTCGCCCCGTACCCCACTTTCCCCTTCCAAGCCGAGGAGACACCTTGCACACCGGAATCGGAGCGTTCCTCTCACCGCTGCACGCGCCCGGCCAGGACCCGCACCTGACCATCCGCCGCGACTTGCAACTGGTGGAGCACCTCGATGAGCTGAACTACGACGAGTGCTGGGTCGGCGAGCACCACTCCCTGGCGTGGCCGACGATCGGTGCACCGGAGAGCTTCATCGCAGCCGCCGCGGAGCGGACCAGCCAGATCAAGCTGGCCAACGGCGTCGTCCCACTGCCCTTCCATCACCCGTACAACGTCGCGAGCCGGGCGATCATGCTCGACCATCTGTCGCGCGGCCGCTACATCCTCGGCGTGGGCCCGGGTGCCACGCCCAACGACGCCCACCAGTTCGGTGTCGATCAGGATCAGCTCAAGCGTATGGCCAGCGAGGCGATCCCTGCCGTCCGTGAGCTGGTCAACGGCGAAGAGCGCGTCAGTGCCAAGAGCGACTGGTTCGTGCTGCAGGACGCCAAGATGCAGCTGCCCCGCTACAGCAAGCCGGGTATCGAGATGGCGATCTCCAGCGTCGGATCGGCCAACAGTCCCAAGGTTGCAGGCCAGTTCGGCCTGAGCCTGGTCTCCTGGGGCGCTCCCCCGCCCGGCGCACCGGCCGTCGACCTCGCGCAGCAGTGGCGTTACGCTCAGGAAGCGGCCGAGGAGCACGGCAACACGATGGACCGCGCCAAGTGGCGCGTAGTGGCTCCGCTGTACATCGCCGAGACCCGTGAGGAGGCCTACCGCGACGCTCGGGAGGGCTTTTCGAAGTGGCTCTGGGACTACTGGGGCAAGGCCGCAGGGTTCGACGTGGCCTCAAGTATGGAGGGGGTCAAGCCCTCTCAGGAGCTCGAGGCCGGCGTTGAGAAGGGACTGGCGATCGTCGGGTCCGTCGAGGATGCGGCAGCCGCCATCCAGCGCCTGCAGGAGGAGACGGGCGGCTTCGGTACGTTCCTCGTCTATGCCATGAACTGGGCCTCGTTCGAGAAAACGAAGCGGAGCTACGAGCTGCTTGCCGAACAGGTCGCGCCCCGCTTGTCGGGCAGTACCACCCGGGGGGACGAATCGGTCCAGTGGAGCATCGACAACCGGCACGTCTTCCCGCATACGCAGGCCAGGCGCGATCGGGCCGAGCGTGAGGGACGGTCCGTGCACTCATAGAGCGCACGCCGGTTTCCGGCTCGGGCGGTGTCTGCGCCCGAGCCGGACTCGCGGCGAACTGCCGCGAAGGGAACGTGTCGGGTCAAGCTGTGGCTGTGGCGCCACTGTCGACCGGGACAGCGGCACCCGTGACGAATGAGGACTGGTCGCTGCACAGCCATGCGGCAGCTCGTGCGATCTCGAGCGGGTCCGCCATCCTGTGCTGCACCGACTCTGCCATGAAGTCGCCTTCCAGACTCGGGTGCGTCGTAATGATCTGCTGCATCATCTCGGTCCTGGTCACCCCGACGACCAAAGCATTGACCCGCACCCCTTGTCGTCCGTAGTCGGCTGCAGCAGCTTTGGCCATCCCGATAACTGCGTGCTTCGCGGCAACGTAGGCGGCGGAGGCGCCTGTGGCGGCTACGCCAGCGACGCTCGAGGTGTTGACCACTGCACCGCCACCGCCCGCCAGCATCGCCGGGATCTGTTGCACAAGGCAGTTCCATACGCCGCGGACGTTTACCTCCATCGTGCGGTCGTAGACGTCGGTGCCGATCTCGTGCAAAGGGGCGCTGGCAGAGGCGAAGCTGGCGTTGTTGAATGCCTCGTCGAGTTGGCCGAAAGTCTCCACTGCACCGCGTACGGCGCGTTCGACGTCCTCTAGGCGGCAGACATCCCCGGTGATGGCCAGGGCTCGGCCGCGATCCGAACAGATCCGCCCGGCCAGCTCTGCCAGTCGGCTTTCACCTCGCGCCATGAGCACGACGGCTGCCTCCTGGGCGGCGAACAGTTCGGCCGCGCCCGCTGTACGGCGCGGTCCAGGCCGTCGGAGACGATGCCCATCGGTCGGGCTTCCTTTCAAGACAGGCCGTACGGGCCCCTGCCGGACAATCACTCGGCCCGGCAGGGGAAATCGGTGCCGGCCCGGGCGATCGCGCGCGACAGGGGCGCCCCAGGGGCCCTCTCGCGGCTGTAAAGCTGTAGGGTCTCGCCGGTCCTGTCGGCCTGACGGGCCTGTGAACTGCGGCTTCACCCGCTGTCTCAAAACCTTTCGGTCTCCCGGTGTCTCAGCTTTGGCCGGGATTGCGAAGGGGCGGAGCAGTCGCGGATGCGCGGGAGCGGGCGCAGACTTACGCGAGTGCCGGCATGTGAGTCCGGGAAGCGGAGATGAGGGCGGCCAGCGAGGTGCGCGTTTCCGACAATACGGAGATCCGGTCATCCAGACCCTGCAGGTGCTCCTGGAGGGTCTCCAGCCGGCATTCGGCGACCGTGCCGTCCTGGCGAACGCAGGGCAGAAGATCGCGGATGACCCGGGTCGGGAGGCCGGCGTCCAGCAGCGCGCGAATGCGGCGAACTGCCGCGGGAGCGTCGTCGTCGTAGCGACGGTGGCCGCTGTCGAGACGGTAGGACGCCAGGAGGCCCTGTTCCTCGTAGTAGCGCAGAAGCCGGACGGAGGTGTCCGTCGCGGCGGCGAGCTCGCCGATCTTCATGTGTCGCTCCTCACAGCCCCTTGAATCTCACATTGATGTGACATTTTAGCGTGAGGGCCATGACCAACAACACAGATCACCCCATCGCCCTCTACGGATTCCTCCGCCCCAGGCCGGAGCGCGCGGACGAGGTCCGGAGCATCCTGTCCGCCTTCGTGGAACCCACCCGGCAGGAGCCCGGCAACCTGCAGTACCACCTGCACGAGCACGAGGACGGCCGCTTCTTCCTGTACGAGGTCTGGCGTTCACAGGAGGATCTGGACCGGCACAACGCGACGCCCCCGCTGAGGGCCTTTCTGGAGAACCTGCCGGCCTTCCTGGAGGGAGCCCCGGAGGGCTACTTCGACACGATGCTCAGCCCCTACCCCGAGGCCGAACCGGCTACCGCCTGAGAGGTCGTTTTCTCCCGATGTTTTATCCCGGAATAAGACCGTGTCCTATGTGGTGAGGCGTCGTTGAACTCTGCATGGGGCGGGGCACGTGGAGTTGGATTGTTCCGGACGGGTTGTGGGAGATCGCGAAGCCGCTGATCCCGCCGTCGAAGGTGCGGCCGCAAGGCGGCGGTACGCAGGACACACCTGATGAGACGCTCTTCGCCGCGATCATCTACGTCCTGGTATCCGGGTGTGCCTGGCGTGCGTTGCCCCTGTGCTTCGGCATCTCGAAGTCGACCGCCCACCGGCGGTTCTTGATCTGGTCCAGAGCCGGTGTCTGGGGCCGTCTCCACGAGGCCGTGTTGCACCGGCTCGACGACGCCGGCCTGGTCGACGTCACGCGGACCGTCCTCGACACCGCCCACGTCCGCGCTAAAAAAGGGGCGAACACACAGGTCCGAGCCCCGTGGACCGGGGCAAGCCGGGTTCCAAGATGCACATCCTGTCGGACGCGAACGGCCTGCCCCTCCTCGTCGGCGTCTCCGCCGGCAACACCCACGACAGCGAAGGGCTGAAACCGATGGTGGAGGGTCACCAAACGAGACACGACCCTCACCGCGGCCGGTACTTCAAGCCCCAGCGCCTGCACGCGGACAAAGCCTATGACCGCGCTGACCTGCGCAGGTGGCTGCGCGGTAAGCGCATCGGAGTGCGCATCGCCCGCAAGGGCATCGAGTCCAGCGAGCGATTAGGTGTGCTGTCCCGGGGCGTTGGTGACACGCGGGCTGGGTGCTTGAACGGGTGAGGGCCTTCTGGGTTCGGTGTGGATTGCGAAGTCTGCACCGATGTCCAGGAGGCCCTCGTGTCCCACCGTAATGCCCCGCTGACCCCGACCGGGAGGCTGCGTCTGGCCCGGTGTGTCGTGGACGACGGCTGGCCGCTGCGCAGGGCCGCGGAACGCTTCCAGGTCAGCCACACCACCGCCGCACGCTGGGCCGGCCGCTACCGCCAGCTGGGCGAGGCCGGGATGCACGACCGCTCCAGCCGCCCGCACCACAGCCCGCGCCGGACGCCTGCCGGGATCGAGGCGGAGGTGGTGCGGATGCGGCGCGAGCACCGCATCGGCCCGCTGCGGCTCGCCGCCCGCACCCGGATCGCCGCCTCCACCGCCCACCGCATCCTCGTGAGGCACGGCCTGCCCCCACTGGCAGCCTGCGACCGGGCCACCGGAACCAGTCCGCCGCTACGAACGCTCCCGTCCCGGCGAACTCATCCACATCGACGTCAAGAAACCCGGCCGCATCCCCGACGGCGGCGGCCACAAAGTCCTCGGCCGAGCGGCCGGCCGGGCCAACCAGGACCGCCGAAACGGCACCGGATACGCCTACCCGCACACCGCCCTGGACGACCACTCCCGCCTGGCCTACACCGAGCACCTGCCCGACGAGACCGCCGCCACCTGCGCGGCCTTTCTACGACGAGCAACTGCCTGGTTCGCCCAGCAGGGCGTCACCGTCGAACGGGTCCTGACCGACAACGCCTGGGCCTACACCAAGAACACCTGGCGCGACACCTGCCGCGAGCTGGGCATCAGCCCCCGCTGGACCAGGCCCTGGCGCCCGCAGACCAACGGCAAGGTCGAACGCTTCCCCCGCACCCTGCTCGACGAATGGGCCTACCAGCGGCCCTACACCTCAGAAGCCGAACGACAGGCCGCGTTTCCCGACTGGCTCGACTGGTACAACCACCACCGACCCCACACCGGCATCAGCGGCCAACCACCCGCCAGCCGCGTCACCAACCTGTCCGAACAACACACCTAGACGAGTAGTTCCGAATGCGGGGTTCACGGACGTGGGGAGGGTGCCCAACATCGGGTTGTGACGACCGAGTTAGACACCCTCTTGACCGCACTGTACGTGCACATCGACGACCGTCTGAAGACCCCGCGCCGAGGCGGCCGGCCGCCTCGGCGCGGGGTCTTCAGACGGTCGTCGATGTGCACGTACAGTGCGGTCAAGAGGGTGTCTAACTCGGTCGTCACAACCCGATGTTGGGCACCCTCCCCACGTCCGTGAACCCCGCATTCGGAACTACTCGTCTAGGTGTGTTGTTCGGACAGGTTGGTGACGCGGCTGGCGGGTGGTTGGCCGCTGATGCCGGTGTGGGGTCGGTGGTGGTTGTACCAGTCGAGCCAGTCGGGAAACGCGGCCTGTCGTTCGGCTTCTGAGGTGTAGGGCCGCTGGTAGGCCCATTCGTCGAGCAGGGTGCGGTGGAAGCGTTCGACCTTGCCGTTGGTCTGCGGGCGCCAGGGCCTGGTCCAGCGGGGGCTGATGCCCAGCTCGCGGCAGGTGTCGCGCCAGGTGTTCTTGGTGTAGGCCCAGGCGTTGTCGGTCAGGACCCGTTCGACGGTGACGCCCTGCTGGGCGAACCAGGCAGTTGCTCGTCGTAGAAAGGCCGCGCAGGTGGCGGCGGTCTCGTCGGGCAGGTGCTCGGTGTAGGCCAGGCGGGAGTGGTCGTCCAGGGCGGTGTGCGGGTAGGCGTATCCGGTGCCGTTTCGGCGGTCCTGGTTGGCCCGGCCGGCCGCTCGGCCGAGGACTTTGTGGCCGCCGCCGTCGGGGATGCGGCCGGGTTTCTTGACGTCGATGTGGATGAGTTCGCCGGGACGGGAGCGTTCGTAGCGGCGGACTGGTTCCGGTGGCCCGGTCGCAGGCTGCCAGTGGGGGCAGGCCGTGCCTCACGAGGATGCGGTGGGCGGTGGAGGCGGCGATCCGGGTGCGGGCGGCGAGCCGCAGCGGGCCGATGCGGTGCTCGCGCCGCATCCGCACCACCTCCGCCTCGATCCCGGCAGGCGTCCGGCGCGGGCTGTGGTGCGGGCGGCTGGAGCGGTCGTGCATCCCGGCCTCGCCCAGCTGGCGGTAGCGGCCGGCCCAGCGTGCGGCGGTGGTGTGGCTGACCTGGAAGCGTTCCGCGGCCCTGCGCAGCGGCCAGCCGTCGTCCACGACACACCGGGCCAGACGCAGCCTCCCGGTCGGGGTCAGCGGGGCATTACGGTGGGACACGAGGGCCTCCTGGACATCGGTGCAGACTTCGCAATCCACACCGAACCCAGAAGGCCCTCACCCGTTCAAGCACCCAGCCCGCGTGTCACCAACGCCCCGGGACAGCACACCTAATCGCTCGCTGGACTCGATGCCCTTGCGGGCGATGCGCACTCCGATGCGCTTACCGCGCAGCCACCTGCGCAGGTCAGCGCGGTCATAGGCTTTGTCCGCGTGCAGGCGCTGGGGCTTGAAGTACCGGCCGCGGTGAGGGTCGTGTCTCGTTTGGTGACCCTCCACCATCGGTTTCAGCCCTTCGCTGTCGTGGGTGTTGCCGGCGGAGACGCCGACGAGGAGGGGCAGGCCGTTCGCGTCCGACAGGATGTGCATCTTGGAACCCGGCTTGCCCCGGTCCACGGGGCTCGGACCTGTGTGTTCGCCCCTTTTTTAGCGCGGACGTGGGCGGTGTCGAGGACGGTCCGCGTGACGTCGACCAGGCCGGCGTCGTCGAGCCGGTGCAACACGGCCTCGTGGAGACGGCCCCAGACACCGGCTCTGGACCAGATCAAGAACCGCCGGTGGGCGGTCGACTTCGAGATGCCGAAGCACAGGGGCAACGCACGCCAGGCACACCCGGATACCAGGACGTAGATGATCGCGGCGAAGAGCGTCTCATCAGGTGTGTCCTGCGTACCGCCGCCTTGCGGCCGCACCTTCGACGGCGGGATCAGCGGCTTCGCGATCTCCCACAACCCGTCCGGAACAATCCAACTCCACGTGCCCCGCCCCATGCAGAGTTCAACGACGCCTCACCACATAGGACACGGTCTTATTCCGGGATAAAACATCGGGAGAAAACGACCTCTCAGGCGGTAGCCGGTTCGGCCTCGGGGTAGGGGCTGAGCATCGTGTCGAAGTAGCCCTCCGGGGCTCCCTCCAGGAAGGCCGGCAGGTTCTCCAGAAAGGCCCTCAGCGGGGGCGTCGCGTTGTGCCGGTCCAGATCCTCCTGTGAACGCCAGACCTCGTACAGGAAGAAGCGGCCGTCCTCGTGCTCGTGCAGGTGGTACTGCAGGTTGCCGGGCTCCTGCCGGGTGGGTTCCACGAAGGCGGACAGGATGCTCCGGACCTCGTCCGCGCGCTCCGGCCTGGGGCGGAGGAATCCGTAGAGGGCGATGGGGTGATCTGTGTTGTTGGTCATGGCCCTCACGCTAAAATGTCACATCAATGTGAGATTCAAGGGGCTGTGAGGAGCGACACATGAAGATCGGCGAGCTCGCCGCCGCGACGGACACCTCCGTCCGGCTTCTGCGCTACTACGAGGAACAGGGCCTCCTGGCGTCCTACCGTCTCGACAGCGGCCACCGTCGCTACGACGACGACGCTCCCGCGGCAGTTCGCCGCATTCGCGCGCTGCTGGACGCCGGCCTCCCGACCCGGGTCATCCGCGATCTTCTGCCCTGCGTTCGCCAGGACGGCACGGTCGCCGAATGCCGGCTGGAGACCCTCCAGGAGCACCTGCAGGGTCTGGATGACCGGATCTCCGTATTGTCGGAAACGCGCACCTCGCTGGCCGCCCTCATCTCCGCTTCCCGGACTCACATGCCGGCACTCGCGTAAGTCTGCGCCCGCTCCCGCGCATCCGCGACTGCTCCGCCCCTTCGCAATCCCGGCCAAAGCTGAGACACCGGGAGACCGAAAGGTTTTGAGACAGCGGGTGAAGCCGCAGTTCACAGGCCCGTCAGGCCGACAGGACCGGCGAGACCCTACAGCTTTACAGCCGCGAGAGGGCCCCTGGGGCGCCCCTGTCGCGCGCGATCGCCCGGGCCGGCACCGATTTCCCCTGCCGGGCCGAGTGATTGTCCGGCAGGGGCCCGTACGGCCTGTCTTGAAAGGAAGCCCGACCGATGGGCATCGTCTCCGACGGCCTGGACCGCGCCGTACAGCGGGCGCGGCCGAACTGTTCGCCGCCCAGGAGGCAGCCGTCGTGCTCATGGCGCGAGGTGAAAGCCGACTGGCAGAGCTGGCCGGGCGGATCTGTTCGGATCGCGGCCGAGCCCTGGCCATCACCGGGGATGTCTGCCGCCTAGAGGACGTCGAACGCGCCGTACGCGGTGCAGTGGAGACTTTCGGCCAACTCGACGAGGCATTCAACAACGCCAGCTTCGCCTCTGCCAGCGCCCCTTTGCACGAGATCGGCACCGACGTCTACGACCGCACGATGGAGGTAAACGTCCGCGGCGTATGGAACTGCCTTGTGCAACAGATCCCGGCGATGCTGGCGAGCGGTGGCGGTGCAGTGGTCAACACCTCGAGCGTCGCTGGCGTAGCCGCCACAGGCGCCTCCGCCGCCTACGTTGCCGCGAAGCACGCAGTTATCGGGATGGCCAAAGCTGCTGCAGCCGACTACGGACGACAAGGGGTGCGGGTCAATGCTTTGGTCGTCGGGGTGACCAGGACCGAGATGATGCAGCAGATCATTACGACGCACCCGAGTCTGGAAGGCGACTTCATGGCAGAGTCGGTGCAGCACAGGATGGCGGACCCGCTCGAGATCGCACGAGCTGCCGCATGGCTGTGCAGCGACCAGTCCTCATTCGTCACGGGTGCCGCTGTCCCGGTCGACAGTGGCGCCACAGCCACAGCTTGACCCGACACGTTCCCTTCGCGGCAGTTCGCCGCGAGTCCGGCTCGGGCGCAGACACCGCCCGAGCCGGAAACCGGCGTGCGCTCTATGAGTGCACGGACCGTCCCTCACGCTCGGCCCGATCGCGCCTGGCCTGCGTATGCGGGAAGACGTGCCGGTTGTCGATGCTCCACTGGACCGATTCGTCCCCCCGGGTGGTACTGCCCGACAAGCGGGGCGCGACCTGTTCGGCAAGCAGCTCGTAGCTCCGCTTCGTTTTCTCGAACGAGGCCCAGTTCATGGCATAGACGAGGAACGTACCGAAGCCGCCCGTCTCCTCCTGCAGGCGCTGGATGGCGGCTGCCGCATCCTCGACGGACCCGACGATCGCCAGTCCCTTCTCAACGCCGGCCTCGAGCTCCTGAGAGGGCTTGACCCCCTCCATACTTGAGGCCACGTCGAACCCTGCGGCCTTGCCCCAGTAGTCCCAGAGCCACTTCGAAAAGCCCTCCCGAGCGTCGCGGTAGGCCTCCTCACGGGTCTCGGCGATGTACAGCGGAGCCACTACGCGCCACTTGGCGCGGTCCATCGTGTTGCCGTGCTCCTCGGCCGCTTCCTGAGCGTAACGCCACTGCTGCGCGAGGTCGACGGCCGGTGCGCCGGGCGGGGGAGCGCCCCAGGAGACCAGGCTCAGGCCGAACTGGCCTGCAACCTTGGGACTGTTGGCCGATCCGACGCTGGAGATCGCCATCTCGATACCCGGCTTGCTGTAGCGGGGCAGCTGCATCTTGGCGTCCTGCAGCACGAACCAGTCGCTCTTGGCACTGACGCGCTCTTCGCCGTTGACCAGCTCACGGACGGCAGGGATCGCCTCGCTGGCCATACGCTTGAGCTGATCCTGATCGACACCGAACTGGTGGGCGTCGTTGGGCGTGGCACCCGGGCCCACGCCGAGGATGTAGCGGCCGCGCGACAGATGGTCGAGCATGATCGCCCGGCTCGCGACGTTGTACGGGTGATGGAAGGGCAGTGGGACGACGCCGTTGGCCAGCTTGATCTGGCTGGTCCGCTCCGCGGCGGCTGCGATGAAGCTCTCCGGTGCACCGATCGTCGGCCACGCCAGGGAGTGGTGCTCGCCGACCCAGCACTCGTCGTAGTTCAGCTCATCGAGGTGCTCCACCAGTTGCAAGTCGCGGCGGATGGTCAGGTGCGGGTCCTGGCCGGGCGCGTGCAGCGGTGAGAGGAACGCTCCGATTCCGGTGTGCAAGGTGTCTCCTCGGCTTGGAAGGGGAAAGTGGGGTACGGGGCGACGACATGCCAGAGCCGGACCTGGGCGGCTGCGCGTGCCTGCTGCCCGGCCGTGCGCGGGCTGGAGGGGACCCTGGGCATCAGGCGGAGTCGGACACGCCAGGGATGCTGAGGATCTGGTTCAGGCGCTCCTCGAACGTTCCGGTGACGATGTGCACGGGGATGTCGAGCGTCTTGAGGATGTCGAGCATGAGCTCGTCCGACAGTGTGCGGAAGCTCTCGCTGATGGGGTCGACGCCTTCCGGCAGCGGAAACTCGACGGGGCAGTGGATGAACACGTCGTAACCGGTGCGGGCGTGCTCCTTGGCGAGCAGGCCCAGCTGGTCTACGACCTCCTCGAAGAGCCGCGTGCGTGGCTCGCGCACCGCTTCGGCCAGCGTGTCGGTCGGCTCCGGGAAGCGGCCGACGGCCAGGCGGACCTTGCTGTACACCCACTCGTGCAGCACGGAACCGTCCGACAGGAAACCCTCCGGGTGCGCGGCCTCTTCGACGGCCCGCTCGGTGAAGCGGCGCACGGCGAGCTGGATCAGCTCGGGCTCGGTTGTCTCCTCCAGAGCCTTGGGCGTGCCGCCGGCCGGGTCGCGCATGGCGCTGCCGTGGGTTCGCTCCAGGCCGAGCTTCTTGGACAGTTCGGTGGTGAGCGTCGTCTTGCCGTTGCCGTACGCGCCGACGAAAGCGATGCGCATGCGTACCTCTCAAAAGTCGAAGTCGGTGAGGGGGCAGGCACACTGCCTGCCGGGGTGAGCCGTCAGGCGGCGTCAGCCATGCGCTCCAGCTCGTTGCGGGTGTCGAGCTGCGCATACTCTTCCTCGGCCCTGGCGATGGCCTGCTCGATGGTCATCACCTGCGGGAAGTCGAAGATCTCGACGATCCTCGCGAGTCGCTCGGGAATCGTGCCGCCGACGATGTGCACCGGGATCTCCAGCTCGTCCAGGGTCTCCAGGAGCAGCTGCTCGGCGAGCTGGCGGAAGCGCTCGTTGACCGGGCGGTGTCCGTCCTCAACGATCGGGAACTCGATGGGCAGGTGCACGAACGCGTCGTAGTTGCTCTTGGTGTGCTGCTTTGCCGGTATCGCGATCTGCTTCATGACCTCGGCGTAGAACCGGACATCGTCCGGCATCTCGACGTTGTCGAGGTCCACGGACTCGTTCGGGTTGATGCCGACCTTGACCCGGACGTTGGCGTACGACCACTCGTGCAGGGCGGAGCCGTCGGATATATAGCCGTTCGGCAGGTGGCTCTCAGCGACCGCCCGTCCCTGAATCCGGCGGGTGATCAGCATGATCAGCTCGGCGCCGTTGCACTCCTCGAGCGTCTTTCCCGGCAGGGAGATGGGAAGCAGCTCGCGCATGGTGGGGGCCGCAGTGCGCGGGATCCCGGTCAGATGGGCGATCGCCATGCTGGTGATCGTCTTGCCGACGGAGTAGGTGCCGGAGATGGACAGGTTCACTGATGCTCCCGGTGGAGTCGTGAGGCGAGACGGGGAAAGCGGGGTTAGGCGTTTGCCCGGGGCGGTACCGATCGCACATGCGGCGGACGGTGCCCAGGCGTTCGGTCCGTCGGCGCGGCCGGTGAACACGGTGCGGTGCGCTGCGCGTTCGGCCCTCGCCGACCCACGTGAGAAGCATGGCAACGGCCTACGGAGCTGCCCAGACTCCGGATTCAACAGTGTTGGCGGGCCAGCCATCGCGCACACCATTGCCCACACCAACAGGACGCCGAGAAGGCAGGTTGGGCGAGGGCCGCGCGGGGTGGCCCACTGCACGAAGCGGCGCCGGCCGTGGTCGCCATACTGGACGACCACGGCCGGCGCCGCTTCGTGTGCTTCGCTTCCTGCACGCGTTTCGACCCTACGCGCGCGACGTGAACTCCGCATGGCAGTCCGCCAGGCCCGAGAGGACGAGGTCCCACACGTCGGCCAGCGCTTCCACAGGCGCCGAGCCGGTGCCGGGCAGAGCCGACTCCTCCAGGCCGGAGACGAGATGCCGTGTCAGCGTCGCCACGGTGTCGGAGGTCACCCCGGTTCTGAACTCGTTGCCGCCGCACGCCTGTTCGATCAGCCGGCGCACGCTGGGCAGCCAGCTGTCGCGCCAGTCCTCCTGACCCGCGACGCGCTCACGTGTGAGACGTGCGGACGCGCGGACGGTGGCCTGCGTCGCCAGGAGTTCGCCCAGGGCCAGCGTAATCCGCACGATGCGCGGCAGTGCGGGCCCTGGACCACCCCATGCCCCGTCCGGCCCGTTGGGCGCGGCGATGCGCAGGACGGCCTCCCGAGTGAGGGCCGCACCATCGGTGTGGATCGCGTGCGCCAGGTCCCGCTTCGTGGGGAAGTGGAACGTCAGGGCTCCCATGGTCACCCCGGCCGCCTTGCTGATGCGGTGCAGGGACGAGCCGTCGTAGCCGAACTCCGAAATCTCCAGGGCGGCTGCCTGGAGCAGACTTTTGCGTGTGCGCTCGGCCCGTTGCTGGCTCGCCATCATCATCTGTCTCCCTCGAGCCGCAGGGCTCGCTCCGGTGACTCGTCAGCCGCTTCGCCGACGGGTGACCTGAGCAGCTTGCCGCCTGACTCCTCGAAAAAACCAATCGATCTCTATGATTATTCAGCACTACCACCAGGGAGCAAGACCTGACGTGGCACGCTCTCAGGCGATGAACAGAGTGAAGATTTTGTTATGAGGCTTGCTATCGACACTCCGATTCCCGTCCCTATGTGGGCAAAAGGGGCAAAGATGCGTGTTCAATGTGCTGTATCGCGCCAACTTCTCGCGCCGTACTCTGTAAAAAAAGGAGTGATTCCTCTGTTTGAGGTGGAGAAAAAAAAGATCGATCACTATCTTGTTGGTTGTGCACCGCGCCAAGAGCGGGCGGGTGTGAGTTGATTCGCGGAGGAGGACGGCCACGATGACTGCCATGGGATCGTCGGCAACCCGTGTTGCGCTGCTGATGCGTGAGACGGGGCGCCCGGAGGCTGACCGGGCTTCCCGTCAAAAAGGGCTCCAGGGCGTCGTACCACCTAGGCCCTCCACCCTGAAGTTCGCTGAACTGGGCAGCTTTCTCGCTGCGCGGCGGGCCGAGGTGACGCCGGAGCAGGTGGGGCTGCCGGGCGGTGGATCGCGCAGACTGACCGGACTGCGCCGCGAGGAGGTGGCGATGCTCGCGGGGATCGGCGCATCCTGGTACGCGTGGATCGAGCAGGGGAGGGCGAAGAACGTCTCCCAGGAGATCCTGGAGGCTATCGCGCACGTGTTGCGCCTGAACGAGGTGGAGTGCCTGCACGTGATGCGGCTGGCGGGTTACGCCGTTCCGCGCAGGCCGCGTAATCCGGTCGACGACGACCGGCGCCTCGCGATGCGGGTCGTCGACAGTTTCCTGCCCAAGCCGGCCTACTTCGTCGACCGTTACTGGGACGTCGTGGCGGCCAACCGCATCGCGACGCGGCTGCTGGGCTTCGAAGGGGCGAACCACAACTACCTGGAGACGCTCTTCCTTGACCCCCGTACCCGCGACCGGTTCGCCGACTGGGAGCGAGTGGCGGACGAGGCGGTGGCGCGGTTCCGTACGCAGAGCGGCGAGTTCCTCGGCGATCCGCGACTTGCCGCGCTCACCCAGCACCTGCGCGAGGGCAGCCCCGTCTTCGCGGATCTGTGGGAGCGGCACCGCTTCGGTGACGGGACGCAGGTCACGCAGGTGCTGACCCATCCCGACCTCGGACAGGTGGACTTGTCACAGATCTGTCTCGACTTTGCGGCGCGGCCTGGGCTCCAGCTCATTCTGCTGGATCCGCAGTCCGGCGCGGTCGCGGACCGCCTGGCGCGCTGGGCGCAGGACAACCCCCTGACGCAGGTCGGGGTGCGTGTGCCGGCCTGATCAGTTCTCGGCCACTGCCCGCCGCAGCAGCGCCGTCAGCGTCGCCTGCTCGTCGTCACTGAGTCTGCTCACCGGCGAATCGGTCCCGAGCCGCTTCACGACCCGCTTGCGCAACGACGCGCCGGCCGGTGTGAGGTGGAGCAGCTTGGCGCGCCGGTCGGTGGGATGCGCACGACGCTCCAGCAGGCCGAGCGCTTCGAGCCGGTCAGCCACGAACGTGGCGTTCGACGCCTCGCAGTGCATGCGCCGGGCCAGTTCGCGAAGGGTGCGTGGCTCGGGCAGCTCGCGCAGGGCGATCGCCTGCGCGGAGGTCAGGCCGAAGGTGTCCGACACCTGCCGGGTGTGCCGGTCGATGGCCTGGGCCAGGGCGTTCACCAGGCTGCACACCTCGCTGCTCGGGAGCCGGTCGGACGGTGGGGAGATCGCCATACACGCATCGTAGCGGTCGCTCCTGTGGAAGCTTCAAGAAATCTAGTACGAACTCGAAGTGACTGGTCCGCAAGGGCTCTTGCTGTCACTTCCCAACTGGCCCTATGGTCAAGCTAATTACTTCTAGTTCGAATGATATGAACTAGAGCCATGTGGTGCGGTGGTGCGGCCGGAAGGCCGGCCGTACCACCGACCAGCTACCCCCCAGAACATCCAGAGAGGTGCACAGACCCATGACCGCATCGGGTACCACCCGCCGCCCAGCCCTGATCCTGGCTGCGCTGGCGCTGGCCCAGCTGATCATCGCGCTGGACTACAGCATCGTGTTCGTCGCTCTGCCGGACATCGGCAAGGGGGTGGGTTTCTCGGGACAGCAGCTGCAGTGGGTCATCGGGGCCTATGCCGTCGCCTTCGGCGGATCCCTGCTCCTCGGCGGACGCCTGGCCGACCTGCTCGGCCGCCGTCGCATGTTCCTCACCGGGCTTGCCCTCTACGCGATCGCCTCGGTTGCCGGAGGCATGGCCACCGAACCGGGCCTGCTCGTGGCCGCCCGCGCCGTGCAGGGTATCGGCGGAGCGCTCCTCGCCCCGGCCACCCTCTCGCTGCTCACGACCACCTTCGAAGAGGGCCGTGAACGCAACCGGGCGCTGGGCATCTGGGGCGCGACCGGCAGCAGCGGCATGGTCGTCGGCTCTCTGCTGGGTGGCGTGCTGACACAGGCGTTCGGCTGGGAGGCGATCTTCTACGTGAACGTGCCTCTGGCCCTCGGTGTCGGTCTGCTCGGCTTGCGCGTGCTGCCGACCGACGCCACGGCCGAGCGGCGCCAGGGCTTCGACCTGCCCGGCGGTATCTCCGTGACCGCAGGTGCACTGCTTCTGGTCTTCGGGCTCGTCCAGGGCCCCGAGGCCGGCTGGGCCGCGCCCGTCACGCTTATCAGCTTCGTCGCCGCCGCGGCCCTGATCGTGGCCTTCGTCGTCATCGAGTCGCGCACCGCCGACCCGCTGGTGCCGCTGAAGGTCTTCTCCTACAAGAGCCTGCGGCTCGGCTCGCTGATCACGTTCATGTTCATGGCCACCTTCGGAGCCAGTGCCTACTTCCTCACCCTCGCGCTGCAGACAGTCCGTGACTGGAGCGCCCTCGCCACCGGCCTGGCGTTCATTCTGCCGTGCGCCTGCGTGCTGGTCGGCTCTGTCATCGGCGGCAAGCTGTCCACGGCGATCGGTGTCCGCGGCACTCTCGCCATCGGCCTGGTGATCGGCTCGGTCGGCACCGCCCTGTTCGCTGCCTTCCT
Source organism: Streptomyces misionensis (assembly GCF_007896895.1). Lineage (GTDB taxonomy): Bacteria > Actinomycetota > Actinomycetes > Streptomycetales > Streptomycetaceae > Streptomyces > Streptomyces misionensis_A. Next base: position 16,718 of record NZ_VOGW01000168.1, read on the forward strand.
GGACTCCGGTTCGACGTACGTGCAGATGGCCCCCGGCATCGTCGTCTTCAGCCTCGCGCAGGGCGTCATCTGGACCGCCATGTTCGCAGCGGCCACTGCCGGGGTTGAGGAGCGGCTGCAGGGTCTTGCCTCCGGTCTCGCCACGAGCGGGCAGCAGGTCGGCGCGGCCGTCGGTCTCGCCGTCCTGGTCGCCGTCTCCAACGCGGTGGCCGGTTCCGACCCCACCCCGGCCAAGCTGTCCAACGGCCTCCAGGCCGCGACGTACACCTCGGCCGTGCTCATTTTGCTCACCGTCGGGCTCGCCCTCGCGCTGAACAAGCAGCCCAAGGCGGCGGCCGCGGAGAGCTCGCAGGTCGTGACGGGTGGCCTCCCCGCCGAGCCGGCAGTGCAGGCCCAGAACACCTGACGCTCCATCGAATCCTGTGGCGTAGGGCCCACGCCGATACCCTCACGCCGGAATTGGCCGAGGCCCGGTATCGAACCCATCGATACCGGGCCTCGCTCGTGCGACGCCGCGAGGGCCTGCACACCCACCCCACCGCCCCACACCGAAAGAGTCGTCATGACGCACCACGACGCACTGTCCACCACCGACAGCCACGCCAGGACGATCCGCCTCGGGGAGCACACCATCACCGTCCTCACGGACGGCGGCGTCCAACTGCACCCCCTGCACTGGTTCCCCGATTCCGTGTGGGACGACTGGAGCGCCCCCGGCGCCTCCCCGCTGGATGGCACCGGACACATCCCTGCCCCCATCACTGCACTCCTGGTCGAGCACCGCGACCGGTCCCTCCTCATCGACAGCGGGTACGGCGCGCACAGCGTGGCCGCCGAGGACACCATCGCCACCATCGGAGGCCTGTACGGCGGACAGCTCCCGGCCGAACTCGCCCGCCATGGACGCGAAGGCGCGGACGTCGACACGGTCGCCTTCACCCACCTCCACGACGACCACGTCGGGTGGGCCTTCGGGGCCGGGCCCGACGCCCCGCGCCTCTTTTCCCGTGCCACGTTCGTGGCCTCCGCTGCCGAGTGGGCAACTGGAGAGCACCGGGCGGGCGAGGCGGTCACACGGGCCGTGGATCCGGGCGAGGAGTTTTTTCCCGGGGTCCGTGCGTGGGCCACTCCCGGGCACACCAACGGTCACACCGCCTACGTGATCTCGGCAGGCGGCCGCCGGCTGATCGCCTTCGGCGACGTCTTCCACGTCCCCGACCAGATCGCCCGTCCCGGCTGGACATGCGCGATGGACGCCCTCCCAGAGCAGGCGGTGCGGACCCGGCACGCGATGGTGGCCGAGCTGATCCGGCCCGACACGCTCGCCTTCGCCACCCACTTCCCCGCGGGACCGCTCGGACAGGTGAGGGCCCGCGGCGGCATCCCGCGCTGGACGGCCCTGGACGCGTAAGGGCGTTCACAGTGCGGGGTGCGCCGGCTCCCGGCCCACAGTGAGCGTTTTCAGCGTGGCCACTGATCGGGTGACGCCCATGAGGTCGGGGTGAGGGCCGCAACGTACGGAGCCCCCGTGCCGTTGGGGGAGGTGTTCGAAGCCTCAACCCATCCGCACCGGAGCTTCGTTGGTTCCCTGCCCTGCCGCACTCGGCCTTCCGCATGCCCTCGTCGAGGGGGTCACGATGCTCATCGTCACCCGTGAGGGCGGCCGACGGGCAAACTCCCGCCGCACCAGCGGGTGCTCGTCGCTCTGGTGTACCTACGCCGCCACGACACCCTCACCCGGTTCGCATCCGGCTTCGGGATCTCCGTGGCATCGCGCACGCGTATGTCACCGCCGAGACCGGCCTGCTGGCCGAACGAGCCCCCTGGCCTGCTCAAGACTCTGCGCGAGCACGATCCGGAGTTCGTCCTGCTGGACGGGACCCTGGCCGAGTGCGACTGCGTCGGCGACAGCCCGAGCCGACTACTCGGCCAAGCACACCGCCCGGCACGGAGTGAACGTCCAGGTCGTCACCGACCCCACCGGTGAGGTGCTGCGGATCTCACCCGCGCTGCCGGGACGCATCCACGACCTGACCGCAGCCCGCACCCACCGCATCATCCGGATCTGCGAGCGTCAGGGCGTCCCGATCCTCACCGACCGCGCCTACCGGAGTGACGGTAGCCGGGTCACCACCGGACTCAAACGGCCACCAGGCGGTGAACTCACCCTCACCCGGCGCACCGTCAACCGAGCCCTGGCTGCGGCGAGGGCACCGGTCGAACGCGGCATGGCACGGCTGAAGTCCTGGCAGACCTTCCGCAGATCACGCATCCGTTGATCAGTGAGATCACCAGCGCAACGACCGGGAACCCTGCCGCGTTACGAACCCGCCGCCGGCCGACATCACTCAATGACCACGAGATGAGAAGGGTTCAGTGTGTTGGTGGGAATGGCAGTGTCCTTGGCAGTGGCGTCGCGGAAGCCGGTGACATTGAAGTCTGGGGAGCTGGGACACCCGCTGCGATGATTCATCGCGTGAGTCGGAACTTCCTTTCGAAGTTCGCGGCAGAAACCGGATCCGCCTCTGCCGACCCCGTGACCGGGAGCCGGAAATGTCCGCTCACCACGGATATTCCTTCCGTGGTCCGAACCGATCTCCCACCGACAAGGAATGACACGGGAATCCATCGCGTCGTTCTCCCGCCCAGGCCACAGGAGGTACCGGACAGATGAGACGGGTGAAAGTCGCCTTTTTCGACGTGGATCACACCGTGACCACCTCGGGAAGCATGTCCCGGTTACTGGCCTATTACCACGCGGCATTGGGTCATCCCCGCCGGGACTTCGAGGACCGGATGTGCGAACTCAAGGCCATGACAGCCGTCGGATGTCCGCGTGAAGCGGTCAACCGAGCCTACTACGCCGGTCTGGAGGGCCTCGACGCGGAAGTCATGGCCGCGATGGCCGGGGCCTGGTTCGACGCGGAACTCGCCACGGGCGGCTTCTACCACGAGCCCGCCGTCGCCGAACTGCGCCGGCACCAGAAACACGGTGCGTACGTCGTACTCGTCTCCGGCTCCTTCCCCGCGCCGCTGCGCCTCATCGCCGAGGACCTCGGTGCGGACGAGTTCCTGTGCACGGTGCCATGCGTCGAACGGGGCCGCTACACCGGTGACTTGGACGGGCCGCCGATGATCGGGACCGCTAAGGCGGATGCCGCGCTGAAGGTCCTCCTGCAACGCGACGTCCCGGCCCGTGACTCCATCGCGTACGGGGACCACGTCTCGGACCTGCCGCTCCTGAGAGCTGCCGGTTCGGGTGTCGTCGTCGGCGGGGACCACAGGCTGCGCACCCTGGCGAGCGCCGAGGGCTGGACTCTGCTGCCCGGCACCCCGCCCGCACCGGACCTCCGCCTCCCGGCCTGGTCCGCCCCGGCTCATCCTTCCCCCTGGGCGGCGCGCGGCCGCACCGCACAACCCTTTGTCATCTCAGCCCGCTATGACATGTCGGAGAGCGCATGACTGCCTGGTTCTTTCAACGACTGGAACAATTCGGGGACGCCGACGCCATCGTCTTCGAAAGCCGGACGCACAGCTACCGGCACGTACTCGGTCTCACCGCCCGATGGGGCGAGCTTCTCGACGCCCACGGCATCCGGTCCGGTGACGTCGTCGCGCTGGAGGGCCCGAGCAGTGTCGAGGCGTGCGCCGGACTGCTCGCTCTGATCGCGCGCGGAGCCGTCGTCGTACCCCTGGCCCCGCTGCCGGCCGCAAAGCGGACGGAGCTTCTCGACGTCGCCGAGGTCGAGACGGTCGTCACCCTCGGAGCGTCCGCCGCCGAGCACCGCGTCGAGCACACCGGACGCCGCGCCGAACACGCCCTCTACGGGCACCTGCGCGCCGCGGCCACCCCCGGCCTGGTGCTGTTCAGTTCGGGCACCACCGGGCGCAGCAAGGCCACCGTCCTCGACATGGCGAAGATGCTGGGCAAGTACCGTGAGATCCGCAGGGCTCAGCGCACCCTCGGCTTCCTCAACCTCGACCACATCGGCGGCATCAACACCCTGCTGCACACGCTCAGTCAGGGAGGCGCGCTGGTCACCATCGCCAAGCGCACCCCGGCCACGGTCTGCGCCGCCGTTGCCGCGCACCGCATCCAGGTGCTGCCCACCACGCCGACGTTCCTGAACATGCTGCTGATCTCGGGAGCGTACGCCGACCACGACCTCGGCTCCCTGCGGCTGATCACCTACGGGACGGAGCCCATGCCGCTCGGCGTCCTGCAAAAGCTTCACGAGGCACTGCCCGGGGTACGCCTGAAGCAGACCTACGGGCTGTCCGAACTCGGCATCCTGGCCACCAAGTCACGCAGCGACGACAGCCTCTGGGTCAAGCTCGGCGGCGCCGGATTCGACTACGACATCCGGGATGGAATCCTGTGGATCCGGTCTGACATTGCCATGCTCGGCTACCTCAACGCGTCCGCTCCCTTCGATGACCAGGGGTACTTCAACACGCAGGACGCCGTCGAGGTCGACGGTGACTACGTGCGCATTCTGGGCCGGAAGTCGGAGATCATCAACGTCGCCGGAGAGAAAGTCTACCCGGGCGAGGTGGAGAACGTCCTGCTGGAGATGGACATCATCGCCGACGCCACGGTCTCCGGCCGCAGCAGCCACATCACAGGACAGGTCGTCCAGGCCCTCGTGAAGCTGACGCGCCCGGCTGATCCCAAGGACGTGGCCCGCCAGGTGCGCCGCTACTGCGCCGAGCGGCTGGAGGCGTACAAGGTACCGCTCCTGGTCGAGGTGTCGCAGGACGACCACCACTCCGAACGCTTCAAGAAGATCAGGGCCGCGGCATGAGCGCCGCACCCGCGGACCGCCGGGTGGCACTCGTCAGCGGCGGCAGCAGAGGACTCGGCCGGGTCCTGGTCGAACGTCTGCTCGCCGACGGCTGGTCCGTGTCGACGTTCAGCCGGACGTCCAATGACTTCGTCACCGAGATGTCGGACAAGTACCAAGACGCCTTCCACTGGGAGTCCGTCGACCTCTCCGACTCCCAGGGCCTGCGCGCGTTCGCGCGCGACAGCGGCAAGCGGTTCGGCCGGCTCGACCTCCTCATCAACAACGCCGGCGTGCTGCACCAGGAACTCTTCCTCACCACCGCCCCCGGTCAGATGGAGGACCTGATCCGGGTCAACCTCCTCGCCCCTCTGCACCTCACCCAGGCCTGCGCCCGGCTCATGGTGCGTGGCGGCGGCGGAAGCATCGTCAACGTCTCATCCATCAACGCCATACGAGGATACCGGGGCGTCTCCGTCTACGCCGCTGCAAAGGCCGGCCTCGAAGGCCTCGGCCGCAGCATGGCGCGCGAGTTGGGCCCGCAGGGCGTACGGGTCAACACCCTCACTCCCGGATTCTTTGACAGCGACATGACTGCGGACGTCACGTCGCGCAACCGAGAAAGGATCCAGCGGCGCACGCCGCTGGGACGGCTGGGGACGGTGGACGAGATCGCCGACGCGGTCCTCTTCCTCGCCACGCCCCGGTCACGCTTCATCACCGGACAGACCATGGTCATCGACGGAGGCATCACATGCTGAAGGACACCCACGCCACGGACAGCCCCGTGCAGCGGACCATCCTGCGTGAGATCGACAGCGTTCTGCTCAACGATGAGGGCGCCGCCGAATACAAACTGGACGACCCGCTGCTGACGGCCGGCCTCAACTCCCTGCTGCTGGCCCAGTTGCTGCTGCAGCTGGAGGCCGAGCTCGGCACCGACCCGTTCACCGGGGACCGGTCCATCACCGACGTCCGCACCGTCCGGGAACTGATTGACGCCTACGAGGAGTCGATACGTACCGCAGGGGCGGGTGTGTGACATGACCACCAGCATCGATCGGCAGCTCCTGCTGCAGTCCATCGACGACTACCTCGGCCCCGGCGACGCGCGGTTCTTCTCCCGCGGCTACCAGCGCGCCGAGTACCGCGTCGGCGACATTGTCGTCGCCCCGGTCGACGCCCCGGACGCCGGGGTGCGGGGCACCGTCGACGTCGGCTACCCGGCCGACTGGTCCCGCAAGAAGGACGGCACGGACCTGCGGCCCCACCTCAGCACGGTTGACGCCCTCGTCCTGGGCGTCCAGCTCGCGGAACTCCACCTGACCTACGGGTACGGCCTGGACGCCGCGGCTCGCCGCCGCATGCGCCTGCACAAGGTCGTGCTGCGAGCGGGCGGCGCCCCCCAGGAGGAGCTGCTGGACATTCCGCTGGCGGCCCGCCTCGTGGAGACCACGGCGCTGCCCGACCGGGACGGCCGCTTCCGGTCCGTGCACAACTGCACCGTCGGTAACTTGCAGGTCCGATGCGAGATCGAGCACGACATCAGCACCCGCGCCGTCACGGAGGCCCGCTACGACGGCCTCGAGGACGCGCTCGGCCCGGATCGGGACCGGTTCTGGGGCGCCGGCTTCAAACGTCGGCGCCATCACATCCGTGAAGTCGGCATCGACCTGAAGGAGTTCACCGCCCGCGCCGACGTCACCTTCGACCCGGAGACCGAGCCCGCACACAGCGGCATCGAGGGCGACCGGTGTTCGGCCGTCTCCCTCATCGACGCCTTCGTGGTCAACCTGCAGCTGGCCCAGGTCCTCCTGTATGAACTGGACTCGATCAGCCGCGCCGAGAGCAACACGCTGTGGATGATGCAGACGGTGCTCGAGGCCTCACCCGAGCGGCCGGGGCACACCAGCCGCGACACCCATGCCGCGCGGGCCGCGCTCAGCAGCCGGCGGCTGCTGCCCCTGCGCGGCGGCCTGTGGCGCAGCGTCGAGATCACCGCAGAGCTCGCGGGCGTGAACCTGCGGTGCGGCTTCGCCCACGAACTGCCCCCCGGCGCCGTGGTCGCCGACTGAGCGAGGACTTTCCCGAACGCGGCCGGTGGCGCGCCTGCCAACCCCGGCGCCCGGCGCGCCACCGGCCGTCCCCCTGACCGTGACCGATAGAGAGACAAAGACAGTGGATCAGGCCGTACTCGATTGGTTCTCCCTCAGCCCGTCGGCAATGTCCCGACCTCAGGAACCTGAACCCCGGCTGCCCCCGGCCGCGCCGCCCTCATCCGGGCCCGCGCTGCGACACGCGCACCCCGCCGAGCGGGGACGGCTCCTGGAGGATCTCGTCCGCCAGGAGATCGGGTACGTACTCAACTGCCCACCGGCCGCGGTCGACCGGCACCAGACCCTGACCGACCTGGGAGTCGGCTCCATGACCGGCCTGGAGCTCCAGCGCCGTATCGCCGCCGTCCTCGCGATCGAGCCCGAGCTGACCTTCATCCTGCGGGCCCCCGACACCGGAACGCTGGCCCGCTACCTAGACAGACTCCTCACCTCATCCAAGGCAGGGACTGAACAGCGTGACATTGCCGATCCCGCCGCAAAGTAGCGCAGACCTGTGGATCCTGCGCCAGCCGCCGCTCGGTAGCTGCACGGGTGAACTGGACCTCACAGAACTCGACGCGGCCGAACAGAGCCGCGCCGGGACGTGCCGGCGCGAGGCGGGCCGGCTCCTCTACAGCAGCGCGCACGTGGGGCTGCGCCGCGTGCTCAGCGCCTACCTGGACGTCGATCCGCGCAGTCTACGGATGGGCCGGGAGGCCTGCCCGTGCTGCGATGAGCCGCACGGCAGGCCGGTCCTCGAAGCCCCCGACACCCCCCTGCACTTCTCTCTCTCCCACAGCAACGGCATGGCTCTCATCGGCGTCTCGACCGTGCCGATCGGCGTCGACGTGGAGAAGGTCCCCACAACCGAGACGGTCCGCGTCTGCACCCCCGCTCTGCACCCAGACGAACAACGCGAGCTGGCGGCCGGGCCCCAGGACGTCGTCGTGTTCGGACAGATGTGGACACGCAAGGAGGCATACCTGAAGGGCCTGGGCACTGGACTCGGCCGCCCCCTGGCCTACGACTACCTCGGCGCCGATCCGGCGCTGCGGCCCTACGGCTGGGAGGTCATCGACGTCCCCTGCGGCCCGCAGCACGTCGCGGCCGCCGCGCTGCGCGGCACGCAGCGGGCCCGAGTACGGGTGCACTGGCTGGCCATGGAAACCCTGTACAAGGACAACCCGGCGCCGCTCGATCACCAGCGCTCCCTCCTCGCCGAACTGGCCGCCTGAGATGCCCATCCTCGATCTCAACCCGGCCCTGCGCGGCGAGCCCGCCCATACCCTGGTGCTCTTCCACCACGCGGGCGGCTCGTCGCGCGGCTTTGCTCCGCTGCTGCCCCATCTGCCCGCGGACTGGCGCGTCTGGGGAGTCGATCTGCCCGGCCGCCTCCTGGACCGCGGCACGGCGCGGTGCCGTACCGCCGCGGAAGCCGTCGACTACCTGCGCACGACCCTGGGCCCCGCTCTGTCGGGCCCGTTCTCCGTCTTCGGCCACAGCCTGGGGGCGCTGCTCGCCTTCGAGGTGGCGCGGCGGCTGGAGTCGGAGCGCAGGGGGCCGTGCTGGCTCGGTGTCTCAGGAAGCCGGGCCCCGCAGCGGCTCGGCGCCGTTCCGAGCCCGTCGAGGCCGGCCCGCGACCTCCTGAGCCAGGTGCACGGCCTAGGCGGATGGCCCGGTGACCACGACGACCGCCACGCCCTCGCTCGACTGGTGGCGCGCACCCTGAGCGCCGACCTGAACCTCGTTGACGACTACGCCTACACGCCCGGCACACCGCTGCGTACGGCGCTGTCCGTGTTCGGAGGGAAGGACGATCCGCTGGCGCCCGCAGCGGCCCTGGGGGAGTGGTCCGCCCTCGCCAGCGGGCCGGTGCCCTGCCACACCTGGCCCGGCGGGCACTTCTACCTCTACGAGCATGCGGAAGCGGTGTGCGCCCGGCTCGTTGCCTCCTGCCGGTCCCAGACGACCCGTGGCTGACGCCCGCCGGGCGCGCGGACGCACACAGAACCGCCCCGCAGACACCTGTCTGCGGGCGGTTCTGTGTGCCGCCGTACGCAGGACCTACTGACGGGTCCCGGTCTCGGCGGACCTGACGATGCGATCCAGCAGACGGTGGTGCTCGACCGCGTGCCGGAAGCCAGGCACCGTACTGCTGCCGGTGTGCAGGTCCTCACGCAGCTGCGCGTACGCGTGCGCCACGACACCCGCGGGACCGTCCACGCCGTCGACCTCCTGGTACCGGGAAGGAACGGGAAGCGGCGACAGCTGCTGGTCGTTGCCGCGCGCGCCGCTGATCTCGAACTGGCCGAACTGGAGGTGCCCGGTGTTCCCCGAGATCACCAGGTCGCCGTCCGTGCCGTTGATCTCCCAGTGCAGGTTGGTTGCCCGGCTCGAACCGCCGCGGTAGTGCAGCGAGGCGACCGCCCCGCTCGCCAGCCGGCCGGAGACGGCGATCTGGTCCTCGGCGGTCATCGGGATGCTCTCACCGGTGTCGGAGACCCGGACCGTGGGACGTCGCGTGGCCGTGGTCGCGCTCAGCTCCGTGAAGGACGACAGGCACATGGTCAGGGCGTCGAGCGTGTGACCGAACGGAATGGTCATGAGCGTCGCCCCATTGCTCCGGTCGACGGTGTACGCGCCTCCCGAGCCCACCGCCGGGCCCCAGCCGCCGCCCGAGCCGAGCAGCGTGGTCGACAGGACCTCGCCGACGTAACCGTCCGCGATCAGGTCACGGAGGTAGCGTACCGCCGGTGCCGAGCGCGACTGCAGTCCCACCGCTGTGCGCACCCCGTACCGCTGCGCCAGCAGGGCGAGCTCCTCGGCCTCGGCGAGCCCTGTGGCGAGCGGCCACTCGCTCAGCACGGCCTTGCCGGCCTCCAGCACGGGAAGGATCAACTCGCGGTGCCGGGGCACCCGTACGGCGATCACCACCAGGTCGATGTTCTCGTCGTGGGCAAGATCGCTCACGTCCGAGTAGGCGGCCGCGACGCCGTACCGCTGTGCCGCCCGCTCCGCGGACCGAGCGGACGAGGCCGCGAGTCCGCGCAGCTCGTAGCCCTCCACGGCCCGCAGCGCGGGCACATGGCCGCGCGAACCCCACCCTCCGTCGGCGCTGAGGCCGACGATGCCCACGCCGATGGGCTTGCGGGAGCCGGTGCTTGCTGTCATGAAGAAGTTCCTCCGGTCGGTTCGTTGAGACCGGTCCAGTGAGACCGGTCCCCATGTCAGTCGGCCAGGCGGCCGTACGCCCCGCGGTAGAACACCAGTGGCGCGTCCGTTCCGTGGCTGCCGATCCGGTGCACGCGCGCCACGACAACGTCATGGTCACCCGCCGGGTACTCGGCCTCGGTGGAGCACTCCAGCCAGGCAGGTGTCCCGTCCAGGACGGGCGCGCCGGTGGGCGTGGTGCTCCAGCTCAGTCCGCGGAACTTGTCGCTGCCCCGGGAGGCGAGCCGTGTACTGATCTCGTGCTGATTCTTCCCGAGTATGTTCACGCAATAGCGTTCCGCAGTACGGATCTTAGGCCAGCTGCTGCTCGTATGGGCCATACAGAAAAGCACCAGAGCGGGATCCAGGGAAACCGAGGTGAAGGAATTAACGACCACGCCCGCCGGCGTGGAGTCGATTCCGTGCAGGGCCGTGACGGCGACCACTCCGGTGGTGAAGTTGCCCAGGGCGGCGCGGAATTCATCGGGATCAATCCGGTCGGACGAGGGGACCGGAAGGCCGATCGGACGCTGGATTTGAGGGGGCGCGACTGACGAGGACATGCTGCCATGGTTCGTCGTATCCACAGCATCGCGCAAGTGCCCCTCGGTGGTATTGGTGAGGGCAACACCGGCAACGGGTGCGACTCCCTTTCCTCATCCGTAAGGTCGTGTAGCGGGGCGGGCTCGTGCGCCCGTCCGGCACGGCCCGATTGCCGATCGGATTCTGGCCGCGCGTTTCTGTTCCACGGACGATTGGGGTTCATCGTGCACGACAGCGCGCAGAGTCGGACGTCGACTGGAGACGAGCCGTGAACATAAAGCAGCTCGACGCCTTCCTCGCGGTCGCGCAGTCACGGAGCTTCACGCAGGCCGCGCGCCTGCTGGGCCTGGCGCAGCCGACCGTCACCGCCCGCATCAAGGCACTGGAGCAGATTCTCGACGCGCCGCTGCTCGATCGCACCGCTGGCGGCGCCCAGCTCACGCCCGCGGGGCGGCGCCTGCACGACTACGCGTGCCGGATCGTCCGGCTCAGTGAACTGGCGCAGCACTGCGTAGCCGAACCCACCGACCGGACTCACCCGTTGGCGATCGGCGCTGCCGAGTGCATCACCACGTACCGCCTCGTCCCGCTCATCGAGTATCTGCATCTGCGCCACGGAGGCCTCGGCGTTTCCCTGCACGGCCTCGACGACGATCCGGTCTCCCTTGTGCGTGAGGAGCGCGTGGACTGCGCCTTCTTCATCGGCCCCCGCCCCGCCACACCCGACGTGCACCACCGCACGCTGCGCCGCGAGTCGCTGAGCCTGGTGGCGGCGCCGTCCCACCCGCTGGTCGGGACAGTCGTCGTGTCGGCCGCGGAGTTTGCCGCTCAGACGCTGGTGTGCGCACACCGGTTAAGCAGCTACCAGCGGTGCCTGGAGGCCGAGTTGGCCGTGACCGGCGAGCCGGGAGGCGGCGTGCTCGCCCTCGGTTCGATCGACGCGGTCAAGCGCGGCGTCGGCGAGGGCATCGGGATCGCCCTGCTGCCCACCGTCGCCGTGCGCGACGAACTGCGGGAGGGACTGCTGGGCCGGATCGGCTGGCGGCCACCCTTCGAGGTCTTCTCGCAGTGCGTTTGGCGCCGCGGACTCGACGACGATCCTTCCTTTGCGACCGTCCTCGACGCGGCCCGTCAGGTGCTGGCCGAGGACGAGGCGGCCGACAGTGCCGCGCTGCGTCCCGCGTGCTGACACCCGCCGCCCTGTGCGCTGCGTGACCCGGCCGGGGCCGGCACGCCGGGCTCTCACGCGGCGATCGCCGCACCGAGCACGGTCGTCAGCGCCTTGCGGTCCACCTTGCCGTTCGCGTTGAGCGGCAGGGTGTCCAGGGCCGTCAGTGATCCCGGCACCATGTACGCGGGCAGCCGCGTGGCAAGCTGCTCCAGCGCCTCGGCGGTGTCTGTGACAGTTCCCGTGCACACGGCGCCAAGTTCGACGTCGCCGCCGGGCCCCGGCACCGCCAGGACGACGGCCTCGGCGACGCCGGCGAGGTCGAGCAGCGCCGACTCGATCTCCCCGAGCTCGACCCGGTAGCCCCGGATCTTGAGCTGATGGTCGAGCCGGCCGAGGTGGACAAGCGCCCCGTCGAGATAGCCCACCCGGTCGCCCGTGCGGTACCAGTCGTCGGCCGTGAGCGGCGTCGCGCCGTCGTGGATCACCGCGGTTCCGTCCACCATGCGCAGGAACCTGCCGATGTTGTCGGACGGGTCCAGATAGCCGGGGAAGCGCTGCGAGCCGCGTACCACCAGTTCGCCCATCTGGCCAGGTCGGCCCGCTTCGTCGAGCACGAGGTGTTCCTGGCCCGGGTACGGCGTTCCGATGGGCACCGTGCCGTTGGCCGGCCGCGGCCAGTTCTCCGGGGCGTCCGGGAGCCGGAACTCGGTCCAGGTGACCGTCATTTCGGTGGGGCCGTAGATGTTCTCCAGGACGGACTGCGGGGCGGCGGCCCGCCACGCCCGGGCGTGATGCAGCGTCAGCGCCTCGCCGCAGAACAGACTCCAGCGCAGCGTCGGCATGGAGCCGGGCCTGAGCGCGCGCAGCCGCATGGCGATGGAGGCGACGGAGGGCACGGAGTTCCAGTGCGTGATGCGCGCGCGGTTCACGAACCGCACCGGTGTCAGCAGGTCCTTCTTGTCCGGCACGACGAGCGCGGCGCCCGAGCCCCAGGCGGCGAACATGTCATACACGGACGGGTCGAAGGTGAGGTCGAAGGTCTGTGAGACGCGGGCCTCGGGGTCCAGCTCGTAGCGCGGAATGACATGGCTCAGATAGGCCGACACGTTGCGGTGGACGATGGGCACGCCCTTGGGCCGGCCGGTCGAGCCCGACGTGAACAGGATGTAGGCGAGGTCGTCGGGGCCTGCAGCCGACGCGGGCAGGTCTGGGACCGGGCGGGAGCGCAGGGCGTCCATGCGCGCGGCGGGAAGGTCCACCGCCGGCGCTCCCAGGTCCGTCCCGTCCTCGGTGATTACGAGGTCGAGTTCGGCGTCAGCGGCGATCGTCGCGTTGCGCACGAGCGGCCAGGCCGGGTTGAGGGGAACGACGACGGCGCCGAGGCGCTGCACGGCGAGGTAACCCGCGTAGGCGGCCGTGCTGCGCGCGGCCAGCAGGCCGACGCGGGCGGGCACGCCGCCGTGCACGGCGATGAGTTCGCCCGCCACGCGTGCGGCGAGCGCGTCGAGTTCGGCGTAGGTCACCTCCTCACCGGCGACCTCGAGCGCGGTTTGCCGGTCGCCGTGTTGGGCAACGGAGGCCGCGAACCAGTCGTACAGGGTCCTGAGGGTGTCCATAGTGTCCGGTCCTCTTCCGTGGCGCGGTGTATGGGGAGCCCCACCCGAGCCTTTTCGGAAGGGCGGTGAAACGGGCCGAGGGCGTTGGTAGAATACTTTTCCGTGCTTTCCGAAGAGTCAAGGGCCAGATTTCTCGGGGCCGGGCGGCGATAGATTATTCAAATACTCTATTTGCCGTCGCGTTCCAGGAGCCTGGACTATTCCATGGTCCCGCACCCGGGATCGAATCGCCCATTTCTCCGGTGAGGGCCCCGTGACCCCGAATCCAGAAGTCCGGCCCAGTTCACCGCTCCAGGAAGGCGCTCTGGTGGATCCAGCACCGGGGCGGGCCGGCGACCGACCTTGCCGACGGCGGCCTCGACCGCTGCCAGGGATTCCTCGCCGGCGACACGCACTCCGCGCGCCTAGCGGGCGGCCCCTCCGAGCTGCTGAGAGGCCCGCTGTCGACGAGGCGGCAGGACCTGGTGAGCGAACACGACGGCGCGATGAACCGGGCCGCTCGTGTTCCGTACGGGGCCGCCCCCGGTGTGCCGTCAGCCGGGCTGTGCGGCGCCCGCGGCCTGTCGGGCCGCGTAGCGGCGGGCCTTCGCGCGGTTGCCGCACACGCGCATCGAGCACCAGCGGCCGCTGCGGTTCTTGGACGTGTCCCAGAAGACCCAGGCGCAGGCGTGCTCGGAGCAGCGCTTGAGGCGGGCGGCCTCGCCGGTGACGGCCAGTTCGCTCCAGGCGACGGCGAGCGCCGCGAGCGCTTTCCTGGGCGCCGTGAGCTCTGGGGCGGGGGCGAGCGCGCCAGGTGTATCGCCGCCCGCGGTGACGACGACGGGCAGTTCGAGCAGCGCCTCGGTCGCCTCCTGCTGCAGCGCAGGATCGGGCCGGTCGCCGACGTGCGCGCCCAGGGCCTCGCGGATGCCGGAACGCAGGCGCAGTCCCAGGGTGTGCTCCGCGGCACCGACCCGCTCGCCGCCGCGCAGCAGCCCCTGGGCGCGCAGCCAGGCGTCGAGCTTGCGGGCCGTGTCGATCTCGTCGGTCGCGCACTCGACGTCGACCGTGTTGGCGAACGCCTGGATCAGCTGGGCGGACGCCGGTGCGTCACGCATGAGCCACCTCCCGTGGAGAGCGTCCAGCCTACACCGGCTAACCGGCTATCGGCTTTGCCGGGTAGCGGCGAGATGTGTTCCCGTGCCAGACTCGACGTCCCGGGCTAACCGGCAAAACCGTTAGGCAGTTAGGGGAGACTGATGAGCGACCAGAGCACCACGCAGGCGCCGGTGGCACTCGCCGCCTCCGTGGCGGCGCCCGCCCCTGAATCCGGGCAACCCGCGGCGCCCGTGGCAGGGCCCACCCTCGACCCGGCGCAGCCCACCGCACGCCGCGGCAGCCGCAACACCGTCGTCCTGCTCGTCTTCACGGCCATCACCAACCTCGCCGACGGCGTCACCAAGATCGCGCTGCCGCTCCTGGCCACACGCGCCTCCGCGTCCCCGGCCCAGGTCTCCGCGGTCTCCCTCACCCTGTCCCTGCCCTGGCTGCTGGCCGCCCTCCACGTCGGCGTCCTCGTGGACCGCCTCGACCGGCGCCGCCTGCTGTGGGGCGCCAACGGCCTGCGCCTGGTCGCACTCGGCGCGCTGATGCCGCTCGCTGCGGCCGGCGTCGTCACCATCCCGGTGCTCTGCGCCGCCGGCCTCGTCCTGGGCATCGCGGAAGTCATCGCCCTCACCTCGGCCTCGGCGATGATCCCGGCGCTGACCCCGCCGGAGGGCCGGGAGCGGGCCAACACCTGGATCGCGGGCGCGGAGACGGTCTGCAACGAGTTCGCCGGGCCCTTCGTCGGCGGTCTGCTGCTCGCGGCGGGCACCGGCGTCGCCCTCGGCGCGACCTGGGTGTCGTACCTGGCGGCCTCGCTCGTCGTCGTCCTGCTCGTCGGCCGGTTCCGCGCGAGCGGGCGGGAAGGCGGTCGCGCGGCCGGCAAGAACGCGGCTCCCGAAACCGTCCGCGTAGAGATCGTGGACGGTCTGCGCTACCTGTGGCAGCACACCCTGCTGCGTACCATGGCGCTCATCCTCACGGTTTTGTGCACGTGCTGGGGGGCCTGGCTCGCCCTGATGCCGCTGTTCGCCACCTCCGTGATGCACCTGAACCCGAGCGAGTACGGCACCCTGCTGAGCGCCCTCGGCGTCGGCGGCCTGGTCGGTGCGCTCGCCGTCACCTGGCTGAACCGGTTCTTCGGCCGCCGCTGGGCCATGTTCGCCGACCTCGTCGGCACCTTCGCGATGATGGCCGTGCCCGCGGTGACGACCGACCTGTGGGCGGTGGCCGTCGCGGCCTTTCTCGGCGGCATGGGCGGCACCCTGTGGACGGTGAACGCGCGGACCATGGCGCAGCGGCTTGTGCCCGATGCCATGCTCGGCCGCTTCGGAGCCGTCAGCCGGCTGTTCAGCTGGGGAGCGATGCCGGTCGGCGCGGGCCTGATGGGCCTGCTCGCCGAATGGTCCGGCCTGCGCTTCGCCTTCGGCTTCTTCGCCCTGACGGTCGCCCTCACCGTCCCGCCGTTCCTGCGCGTACTGACTCGGCCCGTGCTGGCGGAGGCGTTCGGCGACGGGCGGCACGCCTGACAAGCACCACCAGCACCACTGCACGTCCCAGGAGGAGGCCGGAGACCCGGCCTCCTCCTTTCTATTGAATTTATTGATGAGCCCTTCTCGGGGATTCTTTAGGTAAGTGCGATCAGATATTTCAATAGGTGCACGAGGTGGCTGTTGACCAACGGGAACGCTCTGCTGAATCATTTATGGTGCGCCACGAAGCGACCTTTTTCAGAGGAGTCTGAGCAATGAACCATGCGGACGAGATGGCCGATGGAGAAATAAGTTCAGTCATTTCGAGACACATCCGTGCGTCATTCGACGACAATTCCCTGCTGGCCGAGGTTGGGCTGCATTCACTGTCCGTACTGCGCATCGCCAGTGAACTGATCACCGACCCGGATCAGGAGATCGACCCCACCGGCCTTGCCGCAGTGCACACAGTAGGCGAACTCCGGCAGTGGCTGCGCGGGCTCCTCGCCCCGAAGGAGAACCTCCGATGACCGTAGCGTCGCAGGCCGCCACGGCCACCCTCCCCCTCACCGCCGCCCAGAAGGGGCTTCTCGTCGTGCACCGCACGGTGCCGGTGCCCCACCTCTACAACGTCCTGGCCGAACTGGAACTGGACCCGGCCTTCGCCCCGGCCGACCTCGCTACGGCCCTCACCGACGTCCTCGCGGTGCAGCCGGCCCTGCGGCTGGCGATCCGCGAGGGCGCCGACCCGCACGCCGTGCTCGGCGACGCCCCCTCCGACGCTCCGCTGCACCACATCACCACCACCGCCACGGAATTCGACCGGCGGCGCACGGAACTCCTTGCCGAGCTTGGAGGCACCGCCTTCGACCTGACGCGCTCCCCGCTGCTGCGCACCGCGCTGCTGCGTACCGCCGATGGAACCCGCTCGACGCTGCTTCTCGTTGTGCACCACCTCGTCTTCGATGGTTTCTCGCTGCGTCAGTTCGTCCGCGACCTGACCGCGGCCGTCAAAGGTGTACTGGACGTCGAGACGGTACGCACCGCACGCGAGCGCGCCCTGCGACGCGAACTGGACGCCCAGCTCCAGTCCGCGGGCGACGACGAGACGGAGCGCGTGGCGAAGGCCCTGGCCGATCGGCTGCGGGCCACCGCCGCCACAGTCCTCAACCCGCGGCCCAATCGCCCCGTCACCACCGGCTTCACCGGTACCCGGCGCGAGATCCGGCTGACGTCCCGGCAGTCCGCGGGCCTGGACAGACTGTGCGCGACGCTCGGCGTCAGCCCGTTCGTCCTCTTCTCCGCCGCCTATGCGGCCGTGCTGGCCCGGCATTCCTCCAACACCGCCGTCGTCTTCGGCAGCCCCGTCATGGCACGCCGCACCCTCGGCTCCTTCGACCTGTGCGGCTTCTTCGTCAACACCCTGCCGCTCATCGTGGACGTACCCTGGGACGCGCCCTTCGACGTCTTCGTCAAGGAGACCGTCCAGGCCGAGGCCGGCCGGGCCCGCGCCGCCGCCGCCGTCTCCTTCGACCGCATCGTCCGCCACGTGGACCCGGACCGCACGACCAATCGCAACCCGGTCTTCTCCTGCATGCTCGCCCTCCAGGACGCGGCCGAGGCCGAGGCAGGATCCGTGGTCCGCCGTGTCCGCGAACACGGCAACGGAACAGCCAAGTTCGACCTCTGGCTCGGAGTGACGCCCGGCCCCGAAGGCTGGTCCCTCGAACTGGAGAGCGACCGTGAACTGCTGCCGGAACCCTTGGTGGACGCCCTGGCCGCGTCCCTGCGCACCGTCCTGGACCGTACCGTCGCACAGCCCGGTCAGACCGTCGCCGACCTCTTCGTGGACACCTCGCCCGAGGACTCCCACGCCCACGACGGGTTCCGGCGCCGCCTGCCCCAACCCGATCTGTACAGCGCGGTACGGGCCGCAGCTAAGGCCCGGCCCGGACAGGTTGCTGTCGAGGAGGACGACTGCCGGCTGACCTACGCAGAGCTGGACCGCCTGGCCACGGCCGGCGCGGTCACACTGGCCGCGCGCGGCGTCGCGCGCGGCACTGTCGTCGGCCTCACCACGACCACGCTCGTGGACACGACCGTCACCGTCCTCGCGGTCCTCGCCTGCGGCGCCGTCTTCCTGCCGCTGGACCTCGGCTTGCCCGCCGACCGACTGATGTACATGACGGGCAAGGCGGACTGCCGCCTGGTCGTGGGCGACGTCCCGGTCGGCGGCGTGGATCTACTCACCCCGGCCGAACTGACCGCCGGGCCCCAGGGCATGGCATCCGATGAGCCTGCCGCGGCGAAGGCATCCGACGGCGTCTACATCATGTTCACCTCGGGCTCCACCGGCCGCCCCAAGGGCGTGCTGATGAACAGCGGCCCCCTGATGAACCTCACCGAGTGGCAGCTCGACGCCCTGGACATGGACGAGCACACCCGGTTCCTGCAGTACGCGCCATTGGGCTTCGACGTCTCCTTCCAGGAGATCCTGCCGACCCTCATCGCCGGCGGGACGCTCGTCTCACGCGAGCCGGCTGACCGCCGAGACCTGCCCGCTGTCGTCGAGCGCGTGCGCGCACACCGCGTCACCCACGTCTACCTACCGGTCGCCGCACTGCCCGCGTTCGTCCGGGCCGCACTGGACGCCGGCGACGAACTGCCGCACCTGAGCTACGTCTGCGTATCCGGCGAACAGCTTCTGATCGACGACCGCGTCCGGCGTTTCTTCGCCGACCGCCCGCACCTGTGCCTGGTGAACCTGTACGGCCCCACCGAAACCCACGCCGTCACGACTCACCGGCTCAGCATCGACAACCGTCCCTGGCCCTCCCACGTCCCCATCGGCCGCCCGATCTCCGACGTTGCGGCGCACGTGGTGGACACCACGGGACACCTCGCCCCGCGCGGAGTGCCCGGCGAGCTCTACCTCGCGGGCGCCTGCCCGGCGCTGGGCTACGTCAACGACCCCGCACGCACGACGGAACGGTTCCTGCCCGACCCGTACGCCGACGACGCGCGGGCCCGCATGTACCGGACCGGGGACCAGGTCATGCGCGACGAGAGCGGCGTGCTGCTCTTCCTCGGCCGCGACGACGACCAGGTCAAGATCCGCGGCTACCGGGTCGAGCTCGGGGAGCTGGAGAGCGCCGCCGCCTCCCACCCCGACGTGCGGCTCGCCGTGGGTGTCGTGCACGGCGAGGGGCACGAACGCCGGCTCGCCCTGTTCTTCCGGCCAGAGGACGGCCGTTCACCCGACCCGGACGGAATCCGCCGACACGTGGCGGCCGCCCTGCCCAGCTACATGGTGCCCGCCCGGGTCTTCCCCGTGGACGCCGTGCCCACCACCCGTAACGGCAAGGTGGACCGTGCAGCCCTCGCTGCACAGGCCCAGCGGGCCCTGACCGACGATGCACGGTCCGCGTCCGCCGCGACCACCACCACCGACGATCCGCTCGTCGCGGCGCTCCAGCAGATGTGGGCGAACTTGCTTGGCCTCGCCGAGGTACCGGTCGACCGGTCGCTCCTGGAGTACGGCGCCCATTCGCTCACCGTGATGGCCGCCGGTGCCCGGATCGAGGAGGAGCACGGCGTGCAGATCCCGATCCTCGACTTCTTCCGCGATCCGACCATCCAAGCGCAGGCGGCCTGGATCACCACCCTCCGTGAGGACGCCTGATGCCGACCACAACCCATGAGACCAGACTGCTCGTCCCGCTCGCCCAGCGGCCCGGACCGCTCAGCAGCGTCCTCCTCCACCCGGCCGGCGGCGGACTCGGCCAGTACCTCGGCACCGCTGCCCGACTGGCGCGCCACGGCAGCGTCTTCGGCATTCGCGCCGCCGGACTGCTGCCCGGCGAGGAACCGCACGACGACGTGGCGGACATGACCAGCACCTACCTCGACCTGCTCGACCATTTCTCCGAGCGCCCGCGCGTCCTGGTCGGCTGGTCCCTTGGCGGCGTGCTCGCCTGGGAACTGGCCGCACGCCTGGCCGAGAACGGTCCCGCCCCCGCCGTCGTGCTGATCGACAGTTTCACCGAGCACACCACCGTCAGCGCCGACGCCCGGGCCGACGCACTCGAAGCCATCGAACGGTCCGTCCGCCACCTCGGGGACGGCACCGACGCGGCACGGGCCCGCACCACCGCGCTCGCCCACGTGCGGGCCAGCGCCAGTCACCGCATCCGCTCCCGACCCGGCGGCCCTGCCCTCCTGGTGGCCTGCGACGGGCCCGACCGTGACCAACAGGTCGCCACCTGGCGCAAGCTGACGGACCGGCTGACCGTACGGGGCCTCGACTGCGGCCACTTCGAGGTCTTCGATCCGCCGTACCAACCGCGGCTCCTGGCGCACCTGGACGCTTTCCTGGACCTGCTCACCGACGCACCGCAGGAGACACCCCGATGACCAGCACCAGCCCCCTTGCCGTGGTCACCGGCGGTACACGTGGCATCGGCCTGGCCCTGTCCCGGCGCCTGCGCGCCCTCGGGTACCGCACGCTCGCCCTCTACCGCTCCGACAAGGACGCGGCACAGCGGGCCGCCGACGAGCACGGCATCAGCACGGTCCGCGCCGACCTCGGCGACCGCGCCTCCGTGCGCGCCGCCGCCCGGACGATCCTCGCCGAGCACGGTGCGCCCGAAGTGCTCGTGAACAACGCGGGCATCAACATCGATCGGCCCTTCCTCGAACTCACCGAGGACGACTGGCAGGACGTGCTCGACACCAACCTGTCCGGCCCCTTCCACCTTACCCAAGCCCTCGCCCCGGCGATGCTCGACGCCGGCACCGGAACCATCGTCAACGTCGGCGCGACCACTGGCCTGCGCCCCCGCCTCAACGGCGTCAACTACGCCGCTTCCAAGGCCGGACTGCTCCAGCTCACCAAGTGTCTGGCCCTGGAACTCGCCCCCACCGTGCGGGTCAACTGCCTGATCCCCGGGATGACCGAGACCCAGGAACTCGTCGATCGGTTCCGGCTCGACGACCCGGATCACCGCGCCGCAGTGTTGTCCGACATCCCGCAGCGACGCATCGGCTCCCCCGACGACATCGCTGACGCCCTCGAATACATCGTGGGTCCGCTCAGCCGCTACGTCACCGGTCAGAAGCTGATCGTCGACGGCGGCCAGTTCATGTGGTAGGAGATCATGACCGAAGACCTTCTCGTAACCGCCCGCGAAGCCGTCGACACCGCACCTCCCGTCGGCGACCTGGCCTACGAAAACTACTGCCGGGAGATCGCCAAACGGCTCGCCGCCCACTGGCCGGCCGTCCTGGAGGCGAACGCCGAGGACGTCGCCCACGCCGAGGAACGCGGCCTGTCCCCGGCCCTGCTCGACCGGCTCCGCCTGACCACCACCCACCTCGGCGGTCTGGAACGCCTCACCGAGGAAGTGCTGTCCGAACTCACCGAGGTCACCGCCCCCGGCACCGGTGCCCCGACCGGATCCTGGGGCACCCGCAGCCGCATCCCCAAGCCGCTCGGCGTCGTCTTCATGGTGTACGAGGCACGCCCCACGGTCACCGTGGAAGGCGCCCTGCTGCCCGTCGCCGTCGGCAACGCGGTGATCCTGCGCGGCGGCAAGGAGATCGCCCGCACAAACCAGGCCCTGGCGGCCGTCGCCCACGACGCCCTGGAGGCCGCCGGCCTGCCGACCGGCCTGGTCAGCGTCATCGACGACCCCAAGCGGACCCAGCTGCGTGCCCTCCTCAAGCGCCCCGACGCGATCGACGTGCTCATCCCGCGCGGCAGCCCGTCCCTCATCGACTACTGCCGCACCGCCTCCTCGATCCCCGTGATCGCCAGCGGCGGCGGCGTCAACCACCTCTACGTCCACCGCAGCGCGGACCTCGCCCTCGCCGCCGAGGCCGCACTCGACAGCAAGCTGCCCGAGCCCACCGCCTGCAACACCGCCGAGATGGTCCTGGTCGACGAGGAGGTCGCGGCCGACTTCGTCGCCGCCGTCCTGCGCGCCTCCGAGCGCGGCGACCGGCCAGTGAACGTGCGGCTCGCCGGGCGCACCCCGCGCCCCGAGTCCGCCGACGCCCCCGCCAGCAGCCGTCCCTGGAACCTCGGCGAACTGCAGGAGCACGACCTCGGCCGCGAGTTCCTCGACGCCACGATCGGCGTGTACCCGGTCTCGGGGCCGGACGAGGCGACCCGGCACATCCGGACGTACGGCTCCGGCCACACCGAGGGAGTCGTCGCTACCGACCCTGACGTCACACAAGAGTTCACCCGCCGAGTCGACGCCGCCGCGATCGTCGTCAACGGCTCCCTACGGCTGCACGACGGACCCACGCTCGGCCTCGGCTCCGAGATCTCCATCAGCACCGGCCGCATGCACGTCAGGGGCCCCGTCACGCTCGGGGCGCTCGTGACCCACAGCTGGGTCGTTGACGCGCGCGGCACCCTGCGCAGCT
>NZ_VOGW01000169.1:0-2097 GCF_007896895.1 Streptomyces misionensis
GCATTCAATGATCACAGGACTGGACCGGACGGCGGTCACCGAATCCGTCAAGCGCGTGGTGCTCGCCGAGTCCCGCCTGCCCCTACAGCCCGCCGACATCGACGACCACGAGCCGCTCAACGGCGAAATACTCCACGTCAATTCACTGGGATTCGTCGGCATGCTGGTGCTGCTGGAGGACGAGCTGGACATCGTCCTGCCCGACGACCTGTTCGTCGGACGCAGCTTCCAGACCGTCCACGACCTGATCGAGGTCGTGCTGCTTGGGGCGGAGGCGGCCTGATGGGCGCCACGCACCTTCCCACCACATGGCGCAGTGTCCTGCCGCACCTCAACGAACAACCGCCGCCGGACCGCACACCGCAGACCACGGGGCGCGGCGGTGTCCAGGTCAACCTCCCGATGGAACTGGTGCGCCAGAGCGTCCTGCAAAAGGAGCACTGGGACATCCCGGCCGAGGTCATCGAAGCGTACCGCGCCTTCAGGCCCACGCCGCTGTGGCGGGCCGAGCGCTTCGAGCGCGCCGTCGGGGCGCGAGTGCCGATCTACGTCAAGTACGAGGGCGGCAACATCTCCGGCAGCCACAAGCTCAACACCGCGCTGGCGCAGGCCTATTACTACGCCAAGGCCGGCGTGCGGGAACTCGTCAGCGGCACCGGGGCCGGGCAGTGGGGTACCGCGCTCGCCGCGGCCTGCGCCATGTTCGGCATGAAGTGCACAGTCTTCATGGTCGGCAACAGCCTACAGCGCAAGCCCTACCGGGGCACGCTCATGCGCACCCTCGGCGCAACCGTGCATGCCAGCCCCAGTCCGCTGACCAAAATCGCCGCGCAGAGCCAGGCGGGCGTCAACAGCCTCTCCCTCGCTATCGGCGAGGCCGTGGAGTACGCCGCCCGCACCGAGGGCGCCGCGTTCTGTATCGGCAGCGGGGAGACGTACAGCATCCTGCACCAGTCGGTCATCGGGCTTGAGGCCGGCGACCAGCTCGCCGCGCTGGGGGCGGAGGTCGACGCCGTCGTCGGCTGCGTCGGGGCCGGCTCCAACTTCGGCGGGATCGCCCTGCCGTTCTTCGCCGACGCCGCGACGACCGGCACCCGTGCACCACTGCTGTTGGCCGCCGAGTCCAGCACCACGCCCAAGCTGACCCGGGGAAGGTACGCCTACGACCGCACCGACGCGACCGGCACCGGCCCGATGGAAGCCATGTACACCATCGGCAGCTCCTATCCGATCCCCGACTCGCACTCCGCGGGCCTGCGCTTCCACGGCGCCGCGAAGGTGCTGTCAGCCATGCGGCACCGCGACCAGATCGCCGCGACGGCCATCGGCCAGGTCGACGCGCTCGATGCCGGACGCCTGTTCACCCGCAGCGAGATGGTGCTGCCCGCGCCAGAGTCCGGGCACGCCCTCGCGGCCGCCGCCCGGCTGGCCTCGGCTGGTGCCGATGCCAACAGCGGTCTGCTGCGCTCCGAGCGGGGCGTCGTCGTGTGCGTCAGCGGCCACGGATACCTGGACCTGGGTGCCTACCAGCAGCTCTTGGACGGCGAGTTGAGCGACGTGGCGCCCGACCCCGAGGAGCTGCTCCGCGCCATGAGCGGTCTGCAGAGACCTCAGGAGCCCATCGGAATCGGGGCGGGCCGTGACTGACCTGCCGATCACCACCGACTGCCGGCTCTTTGACTGCGTCCAGGTCAACCTGGCGATCCTCGCCGACCGCTGGCACGGTGCGCACGCCCACCTCGGCCTCGGCGCCGTACTGCGCTTCCGGCCCACGCCGGGCGCGGCGGGACTGCCCACGGTAGAGCGATCCGTGACAGACCAAATACACGAATCGGCAGCCCTGTTGGGCCTCGACATCATCGCGCAGGAGCGGACCGGACCGGGCGAGTCACCGGTGCCCGCCCCAGGGCGCTACATCGTCGCCGACGCCTACCACCTGCCGTGGGTGCCCTACGCAGGGCAGCGCCACATGGAACACAGTTTCCTGCTGGAGACGGACGAGAACGCCGCCGCCGTCGTCATCGACGGCTACCACAACGAGACGCCGTGGGGCAGCGCCCGCCCGCTCACCCGCCACCTGACCCCCGCCGAACTCGC
>NZ_VOGW01000169.1:2377-28296 GCF_007896895.1 Streptomyces misionensis
TTTCCGAGAAGGGCGTGCGCCGGGGTCGACGCTGCCGGGCGGCCTGCCGGCTGCTGAGTGCCGGGAACTGCGGGTGCGGGAGTGCCCTTGGCCCTGGAGGTCTTCTTCCGCTTCTTCTTGGAGCGGGGCACGCCGTAATTGCGGTCGCGGTCGAAGACCTTGTTGGCCGCTTGGCGGAGCAGGTCGCGTGCGTGCTTGTGGCTGATCTGCAGGGCGCCGGCGAGCCGGTCGGGCTGCCAGCCCCGGACGTAGGCGTGGTCGATGACGACCTGCCGCTCGGCCTCCGTCAGGTGCACGTCGCGTCCCTGGAAGACGGCGGTCACCCGCCGGTAGTCCAGGCGTCGGTGCAGGTTGTCGTGCAGCGGGCGCCGCTCGGCTTCGGTGAGCCCGCCCCAGACACCCTCCTTGAGGACGTTCTCCAGAGCGAAGTCCAGGCACTCGCGGCGTACGGGGCACCAGCCGCACAGCTCCTTCGCCTCCGCGATCTCCTCGTGATCCCGGGGGCCGGGGAAGAACACGGCGTCGGCGTCCTCGACGTCCATGCCGTGGCACGCTCCGCGGGTGTGCCAGCTGGTGTCTCCGATGCCGCGCAGGCCGGTGGCCGGCGCGTCGTGGGTGGTGATGTGGCGCAAGGCGGGTCTCCGATGTGCTGCCGAGCGGGGCGGTGCTCGGCGGGTGCGGCGTCGGGTGCCGGCTGCGGCGCGGGGCGTGGGCCGCAGCCGGTGCGGGATGGTGACTTGAGGTGGCGGTGCAGCGGACGGGGGTGCACGCGCCAGGTGGTGCCCGTCAGGCCAGGGCGGGCTGCTGGACCCGTTCGGTGGGCTGGGCCTGCTGGGCGGCGGCGAGGTCGAGGCGGCCGGGGTGCGGGGTGGCGCGTGGGGTGAGCGCCAGGACCCCGGCGTTCGGGCCGATCCTTCGGCGGCGGCAAGGTTCGCCAGGCTGGGCCAGGCACCACTCGCACCGGACACTCAGGGCGTCGGGCTGTCCCTGGGCGACGGCCGCCTCGCGCGCGGCTCGGGCGCGCCGGTAGGGCGCAAGGGCGGCGCGGGCAGCGGGCGGTATGCAGGAGCCGACCTCCCGCAGCCGCGCCTCCAGCCTCGGGTCGATCCCGGCGCGACCGCTGGTGATGGCTCTGGCCTGGGCGGGCTGGGCGATGCCGGCGGCGACGGCGCGGCGGGCGCCGACCAGCTCGGCGGTCCAGGCGGCCTGGTCGTCCGGGTCGGCGGACGGCGTGGGATCGGAGTGCCGGGCCAGGCGGTCGCGCCGGTAGCTCTCCCAGGGACGGGCCACGTCCGCGGGCAGGATCTGGTACGGCGAGGTTCGGATGTGCTGGCGGGCGGCGACGCGGGCGTCCCAGCCGTGCGCAGTGGCCATCGGCACGTCGCCGAGCAGCTCGTGCCACTGGGCGAGCTGGTCGCGGGCCTCGCCCTGGTCGGTGCGGATCGTGCGGGGGTCGAGTCGGCCGATGTAGGCCAGCAGGGCGGCGATTTCGCGGCGGTCCATGGCTACTGCTCCGTTCCGGTCGGCTCGTTAAGTGCGGCGAGGAGGGCGGCGGTGTGGGCCTCGGCCCGCGTCATGCCCCCCGGCGCGACGGCGTTCTTGCCGGGCACGGCGTAGAGGTTCGGGCGGCTGGGGGCGTGCTCCCGGGTGATCCAGGAGCGCCAGTCGGCAGCCCAGGCGTCCGCCGGCCTCGGAGCATGGCCCGCCCGGTGCGCACGCCACTTCGCGTCAGCGGCCCGCAGGCCCTCCTCGCCGAGACGGTCGAGGTGCCCCTGCTGGCGAACCCAGGTGCGGGTGGCGGGGTCTACCCGCCACCCGGCAGCCGACAGGACGGCAGCACCACCACTGCTGTACCTCCGGTTCAAATCAGGTTCACTACGGTTCTGTGTGCCGGTAGCCGATACATCGCTGTGCCGGTGGCCGGTACGCCGCTGTGCCGGTTTCCGCCGCGACCTGCCGGTTTCCGGTACTGCCGGTTTCCGGACCCTCGCAGGGGATTCCGGCACCTCACGCGGGCGGATTCCGTACCGCCGCAGAGCCGACAGCCGGAGCTGCGCGGGGGCGACGGGCTCGTCCGATACCGCCGTGTCGCCTTCTTCCTCCCGCTGCTCTCGCAGCGCCTGTGCGACCGCTTCGGCGGCGAGAGGCAGGCGGTAGACCGTGCTGCGCTGCGGGCCGACCAGGTCGTCGAGCTGCTCCAGCTCGCCGGCCAGGAGCAGGCGCTCGACGGCTTCACGCACCGTGGAGACCGAGGCACGGGTGCGCTTGGCCAGGCTGGAGAGCGAGGCCCAGGAGATGCACTGCTCGTCGGCCACCCGGTCGGCGATCGACAGCAGGACCAGTCGCGCGGCCCCGCGGCTGGAGCTGTGCTCCCACACCCACTCGCGGGCTTCGCTGCTCATCGGCCGCTCCCCAGGAGCGGGTGGGCCCGGCGGTTTGCCGGGGCCACTATGGTGCTGTCCGGCTCGGGGCGCTGAGGCGCCGAGGCGGAGGTGGCTGCCGCGCAGGCCAGGCGGAAGGGCCTTTTGCGCAGGGCAGGAGGCATGCGATACTCCCCTTTGCAGTGTTGCCGCGCTGATGCGCCCCTCGGAAGGACTCAGCGTGGTGATGGTGGGCAATCTCCGCCCTTGCCGGGGCGGTTGTGCCGCTTAGCGTTCGGCGTCCGTGAGTTACCGCTCCCGGGCGCCGTCGCTGTTTAGTGGACCTTCGCGGTCCGGTCCGTGCTCGTGTTCTCCTTACGTTCGTCCGCGCAGGCGGACTGCGCGGGGACAACGAACATACGCACGGACCCGCGTCAAGATCCAGACTTGGTTCTTAAACTCTGTACTGATTCCAGAGGGTTACCGAACGATCGGCCCCTACGGCCGATCCCCCACGGCTTGGGTCGGAGTGTCCTGGCGTTGAAGCGCACCGTTGCCACGGTTGCGTCGAACGCCGAGACCGCGTCATTGTGTCCGAAATCTCCCGCGGCGGAATTGCGATGTGGGTGAGGTGTGTCCACGGTCGCCCCGCACTTTCCAGTCGAAGATCAATTACGGCCTGCCAGACGTGACGTATGCCGCTGGGTGAATGTGTCTTGTGCCACTTCGCCCGGCTTACTTCTGTCGGTAGAAACGGACAGGCCGCCCTGAAACAGGCGGGACGCGTCACACGGGAACGTGCTGGTGAGGAAGAACTTTCCATACGAAGGATCATGTCGTCAACTGGTGTTTATGGCGGGGTAGGGTGGTTGAAGTTACCGCGAAGTCCACCCAGGAAAGGATCATGAAAGAGCCGACCGAAGGCCAGGTGAACCCCAAGGGGCTCATGAGCCGCCTTAACCGCCTGTTCGACACGGTGCACCCGCCCGACCGCGGCCCCTTCAGCAACGCTGAAGCGGCTGAACTCATGGAGAAGCGCGGGCTGGGCAAGCTATCGGCGCAGTACCTGTGGCTGCTACGGACGGGGCAGCGCGATAACCCGACGAAGCGTCACCTCGAAGCGCTCGCAGGGTTTTTCGGCGTGGATCCCGCTTACTGGTTCGATGACGCCGTCGCCGAAAAGACAGTGCAGGAGCTTGAGTTGCTCGCATTGTTGCGCGACGCGAAGATCAAGAACGTTCTTCTTCGTCTATCCGACGTCTCGGCGGACGGAAAGGATGCCGTCCTGGGAATCGTTGAGAGCGTACGAAAATCTGAGGGGTTGCCGCCCTCAACTGACGCGTAAACGGCAGCAGTTCAGTTAGTGATCAAGGAAACGCAATGTGGTCCGCACGTAGGCTGCGCCGGCCTGACCTCCTGGCCGAGCTGAAGCTCCCGCACGTCACCAATATCCGCGATCTCAGCGACGAGGTCTCTCGCCGCACAGGAAGAGCGGTGATCCTAGTGCCGCGAGAGCAGGCACCCTCAGTGTGCGGCGCGTGTGCCGTCACAGAGAGTGCCGTCCACGTGTTCTACGACCCGTGGACCAGCGTCCTGCACCAGGACCACATCATCGCCCACGAGTTCAGCCACCTGCTGCTCGGCCACCACAAGAACAGGCCCGCGTCCGCGCTCTCCTCCGTGGTCTTCACCAGCATCGGCTCGGCCACCGTGCAGATGATGCTGGGCCGCAGCAAGTACGACGAAGACGAAGAGCGGGACACCGAACAGCTCGCCTCGCTGCTCCAGCGCCAGATCATCGACCGGTGGCTGCGCAGCGACGAGCCCTCCGGAGACGACGTGCAGGACCGCGTCACCCACACGCTGCTGCGCCGACGGGAGGCCCGGCCGTGAAGGATCTGCTCCACCCCATCAGCCTCGTCGTCGCGACGCTCGGCTTCTTCTGCCTCCTGCGGGACGTCCCCACCCGGCGCCGCGACCCTGCCTCGGCCGCGCTCGCCGCCGTCTTCCTGCTGTCCGGGCTCTCGTTCCTGTTCTCCATCACGCCGATGTGGAACTACCTCGACCGGGTGCTCGGCACCGTCAACCTCTCCGTGCCCCTCGCGCAAGGCTGCGTGGTCGCGCTTCTGGCCTGCCAGCAGGTAGTCCTCACCTACTGGGGGTCTCCATCCGAGGTCGCCCGTCGGCGCAGCCGCCGATGGCTCGGCGGCGGCCTCGCGGTGATCGCCGGGCTGCTGGTGCTGTTCGCCCTGCTGACACCCAGCGCACCGCATCCGATCGACTTCACGCTCTACTACGCGCACGACGACTGGTACGCCGCGTACCTCACCCTGTACGTCACGGCCTACACCATTGGCGAAATCTTCCTCGCCCGCGCCTGCTGGCGCCTGGCCCGCCGCAGCGCCCGCAGGTCCGTTCGCGTCGGCCTGTGCATTGTCGCCCTCGGCGCGACCGTCACCCTCGGGTACAGCGCCGTCCGCATCGGCGACGTGGTCGCCGGCACCTTCGACACCTCTCTCGCAGATTGGGAGGGCTTCGCCTGGACCTGCGGCGATGTCGGCGCCATGCTCACGCTGATCGGCTGGCTCGTACCTACGATCAGCGATCAAGGCCAGAGCGTCCGGTACCGGATCAAGCAGTACCGCAGTTACTACGGCCTGCGCCCCCTGTGGCTCGCTTTCTACAGTGAGGCCCCGGAGATCGAGCTGCCGCTCGACAGGGTCGATCCGGCCCAGCGGCGCCGCTTCCGGCGCATCTCGATCCGGCTCTACCGACGAGCCGTTGAGATCCGTGACGGCCGTTTCGTGATCCGCCAGTACCTCGACGAGTCCACCCGCGAGGCCAGCGAAGCCCGGCATAGGGCCCGGGGGCTCCATGGACACGAGCTGTCCGCGGCCGTCACGGCCGACCAGATCCTCGCCGGGATCGCCGCCCGGGCCGCCGGCGCCCGCCCAGAGCCCGGCCAGCTCACCGAGTTTGCCGACTCCAAACGCCAGACCACCCGGCCCATGGATGACATCGAGGCTCTCCTCGACGTCGCGCGTCACCTGCCGCGCCAGCCCGCACGCGCCCCCCACCTTGAGCGAGTCTCCGCATGACGAACGCCCTCACCCACCAGCCCGCCCACGTCCAGCTCCAGGCCCTGGAACGAGGCGAGATCTCCAGCCGAGAACTGCTCGACCTCCACCTTGCCCAGATAGAGGCCAGCCGGATCAATGCCGTCGTCACCCGCGACAACAGTGCGGCCCGAGCCGCCGCACACGCAGCCGACGAACGCCGCGCCCGTAACGCGAGCACCGGGATTCTCGACGGCCTTCCGCTCACGATCAAGGACAGCTTCGAGACCGCCGGCCTACGCACCACGAGCGGCGCCGAGGAACTCGCTGAGCACGTCCCCACACGCGATGCCGACGCGGTCGCCCGACTCCGCCACCAAGGCGCCGTCATCATGGGCAAGACCAACACCCCGGCCTACTGCCAGGACCTGCACACCGACAACGCCCTATTCGGACCCACGCTCAACCCGCACGACCCCAAACGCACCACCGGCGGCTCCTCCGGCGGCCCCGCCGCAGCAGTCGCCGCCTACCTGACTCCCGCCGACCTCGGCAGCGACCTCGCCGGCTCCCTGCGGCTCCCCGCCCACTACTGCGGTGTCTATGGCCTGCGCCCCACCCATGGACTCGTCCCGGCCCGCGGCCACATCCCCCGACCGCCGGGATGGATCACCAGCAGCGACATGGTCACGCCCGGGCCCCTTGCCCGCCATCCCCGCGACCTCGACCTGCTCCTTGCCGCGCTGACGACACCGTCACCCGTCGAGAACACTCCCTGGGGCGTCACGCTGTCCGCAGTGCAGCGCCCGCTCGGCCGACTCCGTGTGGCGGTGTGGGCAGACGACCCAATCTGTCCCGTCGACCGGGAGACGGCCGATGCTCTCGCCGCCCTCGAAGGGACAATCGCCTCCGCCGACGCCACTGTTCACCGCACGGCCGGGCCAGTTGCTTTCGCCGACTCCCTCCGTCTCTTCGAGCAGCTCCTCCACGCCACCACGACGGCCACCACCGACGACGACGCCGGCGCGGCCGAACTCGCCGCTGCCCGTGACCTGGACCCAGGCGACGCGAGCCCAAAAGCAGCCATCCTGCGCCACCGCACGCAGACTCACCGTGCCTGGCTCCGCGCCAACGAGGAGCGCCTTCGGATGCAGCAGGCGTGGCACCGGTTCTTCACCGATGGCCCCTACGACGTCCTCATCACGCCTGCTGCTCCCACTGCGGCGATCCCGGCCGGCAGCCGTACCCTCACTGTCAACGGCGCCGACCGGAGCTTCTTCGACCAGACCGGCTGGGCCAACCTCACCAGCCACGTCGGGCTGCCCAGCCTGGTCATGCCACTCGGCCGCAACACCGACGGCCTCCCGATCGGTGTACAGCTTGTGGGACCTGCCTACGCGGACCGGACCCTGCTCCTGATGGCCGAACACCTGGCGTCCCAGCTCGGAACCGAGGCCGAGGGCGTCATGGCGCCACGGAGCGGATGACCTCCACATCACCGTTGTAAGTTCACCGTCACTAGGAACGCCTGCGGGTTAACATCGCGTGGTCGCCGACCGCGATCTATATGTGGGGGCGGGAGACGCCGGCGACGTACGCCTTGAGGCCGTAGCGGCTGTAGGTGCCGCCTTTGACGGTTTGGTGCCGGGAGGCGCCGTCGGGGCGGGCTTGTGCTTCGCGCGCACGGACTGGCCCTCGCCGATCAGGTGCCGGTTGTCCAGGAGCGCTTGGCAGTCGTAACTGGAGACGTCCGCGAAGGGGCGCCGGCAGTTCTTGCAGTAGGTGTCCAGTGCGTTGATGCGCTGCTCCACCCTGGTCTTGAAGGAGCCGCGGAAGTCGGCGATGCGGGCAACGGTCTCGTCGACTTGGATCTCGGCGACGACCCACTTGTGCGGGTGCTTGTCGACGGTGGCGGAACGGGACGCGGACTCGTTGGTCACGTGCAGAACTGTCCCTTTGAAGGCTCCGGGCCCGCTCCAAGGCCTTGGTCACTGTGGGAGACGCGTCAGTGCCGTGATCCGTTACGTCAATTCCCTTCAGACGATCGGTGGTCCCCCAGGTCTGGCGTCGTCGAGGTGACCTGAAGCGTCAGTTCGTAAAGCTGGCGGCCGGTGGTAGTGATGTCGTATCGGCGCGCGTTTCGGAGAGCCGCCTTGGCCAGGGCCTTGCGCCGGTGGAGGTCCCGGCCCATCCCGTCCAGGGCTACGGCCAGCGAGCGCGGGTCGCCAGGGGTGAAGGGAACACCAGTGCCCTCGAGGATTTCCCTCGCACCGGGAAGATCGGAGTAGGCAACCGGAAGTCCGTGCGCTTGGGCCTCGATGAGGACAAGCCCGAACGCCTCCAGACCACTGGTCGTGAAGACGAAGGCGTCGAAGTCAGGCAGGCGGCGCCACAGTTCGGCGCGGGGCAGGAACGGATCGAACTGAACCCGGTCCCGTACTCCGAGTTCGGCGGCTCTTTGTTGCAGATGCTCCCGCAGAGACCCTTTGCCGATCACGGTCAGGCAGTGGGGCTGTTCGGTGAGCGCGAGGGCTTCGACGGCCGTGATCGTGGACTTGTTGTCGTCCAGGCGACCGGCGTGCACCAGTGACAGGGGGCCGGCCCCTGCGGACGGTTGATCGCGTACCTGGGCATCGGCCAAACGGATGCCCCACGGGATGATGGTGATGCGATCGGTGAACCGGCGCCCGGTGAGGCGATCGATGTGGTCGGCGAGGACAGAGGTCGGGGTGACGATCGCGGTACTGGCGGCGGCGACCTCGTTCATGGCCTCGTGTTCCGCCGCGCTGCGCTCGGCCGCCATCACCTCTGGACCGTGGGCGATGGCGATGAGCGGGATGGTGCCGGCGATTCGGCTGAGGGCCAGGCTGAGCGCGAACCCGACGTACTGGGCGTGGATGGCGTCCGGCCGGAGTTGCTCGACGAGCGCCCCGACCTCTCGCGCCAGTTCGTCAACGTAGTGCTCGAAGCCGGGCCCCTGGGGGCGTTTTGTGGTGGAGAGGGGGATCAAGCGATCGAATGCGGCCTTCCACGCCTGATCGACCGGTGTCCTGCCGAGGAAGGTTGTGCGGATGTCGGGCATGGCGCGATAGAGGTCGTTGACGAGGATCAGGCTCCCGGACGAAGGCGCGGAAGACCGGTTGATCCCGGTGACGACGGTCAGGGGTTTGGCGGTCATGCGGAGATCCCCTTGATGCGTGGCTGATGGGCGGGAAGCGAGCACGGGGTTGTGATCCGCAGGTCGGCGGTGGTCTTCCGGCCGCGGGAACGAGGAGGTGCCCACCACGACGCCAGGTGCGGCGTGAATACGGCGGTGATCTCCTGGGCCGGGTGCAGGAAGCCTTTGCTGTCCTGCTTGGCGGTCCAAGCTCTGACCGTTGACCGGGGGTAGATGGGGTGTATCCCGATCTCGCCCTTGGGAAGGATGCCATTGAAGGGCGTGGGAATGCCCTCCTGGTTCCAGTAGTCCCACGCTTCCAGCGCTTTGGCCTTCTCGAAGCAGTGGTAGAGGTGCCGGTAGCGCGGCAGATACCGGATCTCCCGGAAGAACATCTGCCCGACCAGCCCCGGCGCGACGTGCCGGAGCATGCTGAGATCAGCTCCCTGGAAGGTCACCGATGCCGTGTCCTGTGATGGGTGCAGTGCGGTCCGGGCGAACAGGTGGGACAGCCGCCGTCGTACATACTCGGCGACTCCTGGGGCGAGCACCGGTTCCACGGCCTCGGTGAGCTGGAGGAGCTGCTGGTGGCGCGGATGGAAGCGGGCCAGGTCGAATAACTGGTGCATCCCGTCCACGGCGGCGAACGCGATCCGTTTGTACAACCAGTTGTTCATCTCCCCGGCCTGGGCGTACTTCTTGGTCTCCGGAGTCGTGGAGTGGAGCATCAGGTACTCGGCCAGCACCTCGAAGTACAGGTAGCCGAGGAACGGCACGGCGGGCACAGCGGCGGCCAACTGGTCGATGAAGTCGGGAGCCGCCGTGGCGCCGCCGGCTGCGTTGCGCAGCGCCGTGTCAAGGAACACGGCTGCGGCGCCCAGTCCGGCGGCCCGCACAGCATGGTCAAGCCGGTCGTTCTCGGCCCTGGTGAGGAGGCTCTGATAGCGCAGGTAGGTGCGCAGGTGGATGGCGCCGAGGTGCAGATAATCCACGCCCTTGGTGGGGATCGGAGCGTCCGGGATGACCTCGAAGATCATCGGCGTGATGCTCGGCTTCGTCTGCATCAGGTAGGCACCGAGGTTGTGCGGGCGCCACCCCTCGCGCTGACGAGTGAGGGGTGAGCAGTACAGGGCTCCGACCAAGCATCCGGTGGAGACGTGCAGCTCACCGCTGGTGCGGATGGCGGCGATGTCCCTGGTGGTGTGCAGCAGGTACAAGGGCTGGCCGCTGGCGAGCGATTCGGTCATCGCACTGTGCTGGATCAGCCACCCGTTGGGGGTGTCATCTTCCAGGTAGCGGCGCCAGTCGCCCTCGCTCTCGGCCAGCGAGGCGGGCGCCGGGCGCTGCGCGGGCTTGGTGTAGTCCGTGTGGGCGTGCTCCCATTCGTCACGCAAGGGAACTCCTGGGGTCGAAGTCAGTAGTGGGCCGGGGGAGCGCCGTAAGCTCTACAGGGTCTCGACGTTCGCCCCGGACAGGCGATTGCGGCAATCGAGCACGTACGGCGCGTTCTTCTCGATCATTGCGAGGTCGAACCGCGTGTGGTCCATGAGGAGCACCACGGCGTCAGCGGCTGCTACCTCTTCCGGGCTCGCATCGACCCGGGGCACGTTCAGCTTGCTGGTGTCGCTCTCCGGAACGTTCGGGTCGGCGCCGCGGACCTCGGCGCCGAGGTCGGTGAGGAGTTCGGCGACCCTCGCTGATGGGGAGTTGCGCAGGTCGGTGGCGTTGTACTTGTAGGTCAGGCCCAGCAGCAGAATGCGAGATCCCTTGACGGGCAGCCCGCGCTTGTCGAGGCCGTTCACGATCCGCTGGACGACGTAGTCGGGCATGCGCCGGTTCACGTCGTCGGCGAGGTCCACGAACCGGAAGGGGACCCCCAGCTCCTGCTCGACCTTCCACGAGAGGAACAGCGGATCGACGGGCAGGCAGTGCCCGCCAACTCCTGGCCCCGGGGTGAACCGCGTGAAGCCGAAGGGCTTGGTGGCGGCGGCGTCGATCGCCTCCCAGACGTTCACGCCGAGGGGCGCCGCGAGCGTCGCCAGCTCATTCACGAGCGAGATGTTGACCAGCCGGAAGGTGTTCTCCAGCAGCTTCGCCAGCTCAGCGACCTTGGGCCCGGACACCGGGACCGTCGTCTGGAAGACACCGTCGTAGAAGCCCTTGATCACGTCGAGAGATCTGGCGTCAATCCCGGACACCAGCTTCGGCGTCCCCTCGAACGACCACCGCTTGTTCCCCGGAGCTATGCGCTCGGGGCTGAACCCGGCGAGAAAGTCCTCCCCGGCCTGCAGACCCGACACCTTCTCCAGGATCGGAACCAGCAGCTCCTCGGTGCAGCCGGGGTAAGTCGTCGACTCCAGAACTACCGTCGCACCGGGGCGAAGGTGCGCGCCCAGGGTCCGCGCGCAGGCCTCGATGTAGGAGAGATCGGGCACGCCGTCCCGCAGCGGGGTCGGCACAGTGATCACCGCGATGTCAAAGCCGGCCAGCGCGGCAACGTCGGTGGTCGCCAAGTAGTCACCGGAGTCCCGCACGGCACGCAGCCGCGAAGAGGCCACGTCCTCGACGTAGGAGTGGCCGGCGGTGAGCTGCTGAACCCGGTGAGCGTCCACGTCGTAGCCGATCACGCGGTGCCCCACCTCCGCTGCGCGTACGGCCAGCGGAAGCCCTACGTAGCCCTGACCAGCGACGACTATCTGCATGTCAGCTCCTATTCGGTTGCGGTGCTTGAATGGACCGTCATTCCTGATCTGGCGAGGAGATGTGCTGTGCCTCTGGTGTCTGTCGTGATGCCCGTCTACAACTCGGTGGCCACCCTCGGTGCAGCCGTCCGATCAGTACTCACGCAGACCCACAGCGACCTGGAGCTGCTGGTCACCGACGACCAGTCCTCCGATGGCTCCATGGACCTGCTCCGCGAGTTCGCCAAGCAGGACGAGCGCGTCCTGCCGGAAGCGGCGCCCGAACGGGGCGGGGCCGGCCGGGCCCGCAACCTCGCGATCCAGCGAGCCCGCGGGGATTACATCGCGTTCCTCGACTCCGACGACATGTGGTTGCCGGAGAAGACCGAAAAGCAGCTCGCCTTCGCCGCGGAAGGCGACGCGCCCTTGACGTTCACCTCGTACTTCAAGATGGACGCCGACTACGACGGCGAGAGCACCGACTGGATCCCGAACGGACGGGTGATCCGCGCGCGGGAACACGTGGACTACCGTGCGATGCTGCGCCGGGATTACATCGGAGCCCTCACGGCCATGTACGACCGCAATGTCCTGGGCACGAGGCTGATGCCGGAGATGCGCAAGCGCCAGGACTACGCGCTGTGGCTGTCGATCATGCGCGACGGTGCTGACGCCCGGGGCCTGGCCGAGCCGCTGGCGGTGTACCGGGCCCATCAGGCGGGCTCGCTGTCCTCCAACAAGCTGTCGCTCGTGCAGTACAACTGGGCCCTGTACCGCGAGCATGAGCATCTGTCGGTCCCGCGGGCAACGCGGGCGCTGGCCGGCGCCGTGTGGCAGTCGCTGCGCAACTCGCGCATCTGACCCCCGGCACGGGCCCCGCCCCGCGGCCGTGCCCCACGTTCGAGGGCAGGGCCCCCGAAAACGGAACTCGGTGAGCCACCAGTGCCGCTGGCCAGCTACGCGGCCGCGCCGTCGTCGGCCCGCGCGCGCAGGAACAGCTGGAGAAGCAGCCGCCGTTCGGCGACCGGGACGGTCTCCTGGCCGCTGTGGAGCGCTTCCCGGCCGTGCAGGAAACGGCGCTGGTTCACGATGAGGTAGTCACCGTGCTGGAGCATGAAACAGACCTGCCCCCGGACCAGCTCCTTGGCGAGTTCCCTCGCGGCTTCGGCGTGCGCCGGGCTGAGTTCGGACCGCTCCAGCATCTTGGCGGTGAACCGGACGAACCCCTTGCCCGGCTCGGAACCGTCCAGGATCGGGAACGGCTTGTACTCCTCGCCAACGCCGAACAGGTCGAAGAAGGTCCCGTAGTGGTAGGCCGTCTCGGCCAGCAAGGCGCGGCAGCCCTCCGACAGCCGCGCCACCGCCGCATGGGCATCGGAGAGGATGCTCGGGCCGCCGCCGAGAGGGTCGGGGCGAACGCACAGGAGCGTGGTGAAGTCCGGGGGCAACGTCGCGTTCACCAGGTCCATGTGGAAGGCGTTGTACCCGATGCCGCTGGACTTGCCGGGGTCCTTATCGACCTTGACCCCGATGTCCTTCCAGAGAGGCCACCGCGGGAAGGGGGAGAAAGGGACCGCCACCTCGGCCGCTAAGCCCGTCGCGATCCGCAGGAACCGGTCGCCGTCGGTGCCCAGTTCCTTGGCAAGGCTCCCCAGGCGCAGCACGGCGTATCCGCCGCCCTCTCCGGTCAGCGCGTGCCGCAGCGTCGCGGCAGTCTCCTCGAACCGCGGGATGGCCGTCAGCTCGGCCCGGTACCGCTCCATGGTGGACGTCGCCAGGAACGAACCATCCAGTTTCCATGTCGGGAGTGGGAGGTCGAACAGAGCGGCTTCGAGTTCGCTCGGGATGTCGATGAACATGCGGAGTTCCTGTCTCTTGGGGTTTTCGCCAGGTCGTTTGGGCGGCGCGACCAACCGGTATTGGATCGCCGGACCTCGTCTCGGGCCACCGGAGAGGCGATCAGGGGCTTGAACCTGCCGCCGCGCGGCCGGAAGGCCACGTCGGCCACGGCCAGGATGATGGGAGGGGGCTCCCGTGCCCGGGGTCGGACCGGGAGGCAGCCGGTGCGGGCCGTCGATACTCGCGACACGGCTGCGGCACGGGCCTTCCGCCGAACATTCGCTGCCCCCCCATGTGAGGATCGCCCAGTCTGGGGCGACACCGGCAGAAGGAGTGGGCCTGGCCGTTCCGTCTCGGGGGGTGCGGGCCGGCCAGGCCCGAACCCGGATGGGCGGTCGCGCCAGCCCATCCGGGAGCTTCAGCTCACGCCGTCCTCGGTGCGGCTGTTGGGTAGGCGATTGGCCCTGTTGCCGCCACGCGACCGAAACGTCGTCCCGGCCAGCTCCAGATTTCGGTGTACGAAGCCGTACGAGCGTCCGATCTTCTCGGCGAGTTCACGGATCGACGCGCCACCCTCGTACTGCGGCTTAAGCCACTTGCCTGCCCGTTTCCGCTGCTCGGGGTTGAGCCGCTGGCCGCGGGTCGGCCAGTCGATCTCCTCGTCAAGCACGGTCGGCTCCTCCCGGCTTGAAGGCGAGCGCGGCGAACGCCTGCGCTTCGTGTCGGTCATGCGTGCGTCCCCACCTTCACGTCGCACACCACCGGCAGGTGGTCGGAGGCTACCCGCGCGGACTGCGTGTCGTAGGTGAAGTAGTCGACCGGCTGCATGCCGGACGTGAGGATGTAGTCCAGGGACCAGGGGTCCTGCTTCTTCTCGTTGTCCCACCAGTAGCCGACGGTCGCGGTCCGGGCCTTCCCGGTGAGCGTCTGCGGGTCCTGCCAGCCGCTGTTGAGCAGCACTTTGACGGGGCGCTGGTCTGCCGGGCCGAAGTCGCCGTTGTCCAGGACGACCCGGTAGCGCGACTGGAGATGCTGGGGGGTAAGTGACCAGTTGGCCGGCTCCCGGTCCGGCGTGTTCAGGTCGCCCAGGAGCAGCGCCCGGGGCGGCACCCCCGGGAAGATGCCGCCGTAGTCGGTCATCCAGCGGGCTTCGCCCAGCCGCGAGTCACCGTCGACCCAGCTGAAGTGCGTGCCGAAGGCCACGAAGTCGTTCGTGTCGTCCTCGGCCGCGACCGGCCGTAGCCGGGCCCGGATCAGCGCGTGGTGGAAGGTGCCCTCGCCGAGGGTGCGCTGGCCCATCAGGCGCAGGCTGGACGGCCGGTACAGCAGGGCGGTGTAGTTGCGGCCGTCGCCGATGCGCGAGCGCGCCATGCGGACCGGCGCCATCCCGAGCGCGTCCGCGGTCTGAAATAAGATCCGTTCGTCGTGCGCGTCCCACCCCATGCACTCCTGGAGGCACAGGACATCGGGGCTCAGGCCGACGAGGATCTCCGTCTGTGCGCGAAGGCGTTTGTCGTCGCCGTTGTCGAGGCCGCCGAGGTAGAGATTCCAGGTCACGGCACGTAGGGAATCCGGCGGTGTCAGGGCTGTCATGAGGTCCTTCGGTCGAAACGGGATGTGTAACCGCGGTGCTGGACCGCGGGGTTCGATGGCCGGCGAACGTCAGAGGGCGCGCAGATTCCGGCCCAGCTCCGCGGCAGTGGGCCGACTCGCCTCCGGTGCGTCGAGCACGGTCCGCAGCGCCGTCTCCAACTCCGGCCAGTGGCCAATGCGGCCCAGCGGGGCGCGGTGGCGGGAGACCACCCTGGCCAGCTCGGTCTCGGTGAAGCTGCTCGGGTCTATCCCCAGGCAGCGGTAGTTGCGCGGCCACCGGCCGCTGGCCGCCATCCAGATCGAGGCGGCCAGCGCCCAGACGTCGTCTGCCACGGTGGCCACGGCGGCGTGCAGCCCGTCCGAGCGGGCGAGTAGCTCGTAGCTGGCCTGGTGAACGGAACCGCTCGTGTGGGTGGCCACGGGAGGCAGGCCGCTGGTCGGCGACCAGGCTGAAGACCAGTCGATGAGTTGGGCCTCGTCGGGGGCGAGGATGATGTGGTGCGGCTGGAGATCGCCGTGGACCCACCCCGCGCGGTGGGCGCCGGCGACCGCCAGGCACACCGCGACTGCCGCGGCCAGGGCCTGCTCACGGACCTCGTCCGCGCGGCCGCGGACCGGTGCGTACAGGTCCCACAGCGATGGGCTGTCCAGCCACGGCGTGGTCAGCCAGGCCCAGCCCTCACCGCTGCCGTGCCGCACGCCGCGACCGTACGAGGCGGCTGGGACCACCCCGGCTATCTGCTCCCACACCGCGGCCTCCCGGACCACCCGCGCGGCAGCAGCGCCCGTGCCCGTTTTCAGCATCCGGGCATCCTGCGGGCCGGAGACCCGCCAGACCTCCACCCCGTACCCGCCCACCACCGGCCGCCACCGGGCCGGGAGCCCGGCGAGCGCTTCCACCTCCGCCCGGCCGTGAGCCGGTCGCGCATCCACCGTCACAAGGCGCGGGACTGCCTGAGTCATCCGGTCACCACCCTCGGGCCTTGGACGGGGCGGGTACGGGGCAGGGCGGTGGTCACGGCGAGCGCGACCAGGGTGGTGCGGCACAGCTCGCGCACGACGTGGCGGGCGACGACGAAAGGCATGTCGGGGGAGTCGTAGAGGACCAGGGCGTCGGGCTCGGGCGCACATGTCTCACCGGGCCGGGGGTGGAGAGTTCCCCGGACGCCGATCAGTTCGGCCTCCCGTGCCCGCAGCTTCACGTGGCCCTCGCGCATCCGCGGGCACAGGCGCGCGGTTTCCTCCGTGCAGGCCTCGCACATGGGCGGGATCGTCGTCCGCACGCCCTCCCAGTCCGACGTCACGCTGTCGAGCAGGGGCACGAGGGGGAGGAGCCAGAGCATGCCGCGCTCGTCGCGGGCGGCTGGCTGGTTGCAGCCCGCGCAGAGCAGACTGTTCATCGCGGCCGGCTGCCGCTCGGGGTGTAGGTCGGCGTACTCGGGCCGGCCGGTCGCTGTGCCGCCGCGCAGCTCCCACAGCGTCCCGTCCAGGTCGCGCGCCAAGGCGTCGTGCACGGGGTCGGCATACGCCACCCCGGACGAGGTGACCACCACGTCGATAGGCGTCTTGGCCTCGCCCGTCCACGGCGTCACGTATGGCGCTATCGGTCTGCTCACAGATGTTCCTCGGTAGTCGAATGCCCGGCGGCACGGTGGCGTGCAGCCGCATGCGCAGGAGCTTGGTGCCGTGCCCGCCGCGTGCCGAACACCCGGCGGGCACGGGGTCTCAGGTGGCGATGCCGAAGCGCGCCGCGAGATCGGCGTGCGGGGTCGGCATCGGCCGGAACCGGGCCAGAGTGTCCCGGAGCGGCCTCACGGGGACGAGCCGGTCACTCGCCGGCGGCCGGAACCAGTACGGGCCCGGAGGAACCCTCTTGTTCAAGGACGGCAGCGTGATCCTGCGCGGGGCGCCCAGGCACACGGCATAGTCGTGCGGCGTCCACCGCTCGGAGGACCCGGGCGGGACCAGCCAGTAGAACCTCTCGTTCTTGGGGTCTTCGATCACGGGCCCGCATCCGCCCTGGATCTCGTCCATCACGGCCGCGGCAGACCGCGCCTCCAGGCCTGCGCTGGTGATGACAACGTCGAACAAGCCGCCGCCGAGGCGAACGATCGCCTTGCTGCGCGCCTCGACCTTGAAGAGGGCCCGGATCGCTGCGGCGAGGTCTTCCATATCGGGGGCGGGCTGCCGGGCCGCGCCGGCGGCCTCGTCCGCCGCCCGCATCATCTCCGCCTGGGTGGGGAGGACCGCGGTCGTCACAGGCCCACCCGCTCCCGCTCGGCGCGCACGATCGCGCGGACGGTTTTGCCCGTGAAGTTTGGGGTGACGAACCAGGTGAGTTCCGCGCCCTGCCGGACGACGTCCCAGAGGCCGCGCCCGAGCTGGCCGGCCTTCGCCTCCTCGAACTGGGGGAACGACGGGGCAGGGTCCCGGACGTCGATGAGCAGTTCGTGGGCCTCGGTGACGCTGAGGCAGGCGGTGATGCACTGCCCGTCCGCCTCCTGGGTCAGGCCGTGCTCGATCGCGTTGTCCACGAGGGCGTGCAGGATGTCGATCGCGAGGTGCTGGTCGCCGGGCCAGCCCAGCCGGGTGAGCACGGTACGCGCCTGGATACGGGCTAACCTCGCGGCGCTGGGATCGGCGGGGAGATCCATGGGGATCTCGCGCAGGACCGGCGCGATCACCGCGGCGGATTCCATCTCGGGGGGTCCTTCGGTCAGGGGGAGGGTGCACCAGGTCGTCGTGCCGTCGGAGCTGACGCCCCACGCGTGGGCCAGTGCGTCGACGAGGAGGAGGCCGCGGCCGCCCTCGTCGGTGGGGCCGGCGTGGCACACCCTGGGCTGGGCGGGTGAGCTGTGGCTCACCTTGATCACGCAGAACCGGTCTTCGAGGTAGACACAGACGCTGATGTCGGGGCCGCTGCTGTACCGCAACGCGTTCGTCACCAACTCCGTGAGGAGTAGTTCTGCGGTGTCCACTAGGTCCGGGCGCCCCCAGTAGGTGAGGCCAGTCCGGACGAGGTGGCGAAGCCGGTGCGGCCACAGCGCGTCCGCCTCGGACATCTGGTCGGAGCCGGGGTCTGGCCGACGCTCGATCACGACCTCAAGGGCCGTCCGAACGCCTTCCGGCTGCAGCACACGGGACATCACGTCGGGCCTCCCCGACGACCGACAGGCGAGCGGCGGAGAAGCCCAAGGCGAGCCTGCTGGTTCGCAGGCATGCGCGGCTGCTCGGTGAAGTCACCCCACCACGAGTCGTTGAGGTGACTGTCTGGGGCGGCCGACCAGCGGGGAAACGGGGTGGCATCCCAGAATGCGGCGATCTGCGCGGCGAGGGTCGGGGCGGTGATCACCTTTGCTGCCTCCCCGTCTCCGGCCCGGCCAGGGAGGCGAAGAACTGCGCGCGGCGAGCCAGTTGCAGAGGCGGGTGGTGCAGTAGAGGCGCCGCCGGGAAGCCAGGGGCAGCAGCTGCATCGGCAAGCGCGAGACGCCGAACGCTGTCGCTGGCCGTGCGGCGTGGGGCGGTCATGACGCCGCCTCCGCTGCCGGGCCGACCACACGGCGCGGGTAGAGGATTGCGCCGATCTCCTCGTAGAAGGCTTCCATCTGGTCGGCCGTCAGGACGAGCGCCAGGTCTTCGACTCGCTGCGCTCCGCGCATCAGGCGGAGCGGGACGGCGATTCGGCCGGCCTGGGTGTGGTGGAGCGGGCTGCCTTCCGCGCGCTCTACCCGCAGAGCAGGTAAGGGTGCGGCGGAAGGCCTCCTCGCTGAGTGACCCTTCGTCATGGCACCACAACGTAGGGCCATTTCCACAGGTCGGCCCTGAATCTAATTCAGGGCTGACTGGGGTTCAGGGTCGGAAACCCCAGTTCAGGGTCAGGCCGCAATGCCCATGTGACTGGCGACGGCGCGAAGGTCGTCGCGGAACAGCGGACGCTCCCGCTTGAGCAGGTCGGTCACGGCCTCCCTGACCAGTGGGGAGAAGACGATCTCCTCGGGTGACTGCTCCATCAGTTTGGTCAGCACGTGCACGGTGGCGTAGTCGTCGCGCTGAATCCGGTTGCAGTTCATGACCTCGATCAAATACCGGGTGCGCCGCTCCAGCGGCAGCTCAGGGTTGATCTCCACCGTGTCGGCCAAGCGCAGGGCTTCGCTCGGGTTGCCCTCCTCGGCCGTCAGATGCACTTCGTGCATCGCCACGTTGGTCGGCCCGAAGCAGGTGTGCCAGTCGTTGCGGTCCGACGCGACGCGCGCGGCCGCGGCCTTCGCCCCACGGTAGAGGTCCCAGGCGACGGGGCCCTTCGCGGCGCGCACCGCGGCGATGGCCGCCTGCAGGTGCAGCGCTCCGTGCGCCGACCAGTGCTCGGCCGGTGAGTCGTCGTCGGGGGCGCAGTTGGCGATCGTCGCCCGCGCCAGTTCGACGCTGTCGTGGACTTCGCCGGCGGAGGTGAGGACGCACGAAAGGTTCCAGGCCGCGGCCGCGATCAGGGCCGGGTCGCCGGCGTTGTCGGCGAGCGACAGTCCGCGGTCGGCGGCGATGCGGGCGAGGGTCGGTTCTCCCACGCGGCGCAGCCAGATCTGATGGAGCCCGTACAGGCTGACGAGTTGGCGCAGCGCCACCTGTTCGTCGGGACCGGACGCATCGCGCAGGGCCGCATGTCCCTGCCGGAGGAGCAGGGGCAGGCGGGCGCCCACGTCCTGGTACCGGCCCTTGGACTGGGTCTCGTACACCTTCCATGCGTCGTCGACGTCCTGCTTGAAGTCCTCGACGGTCACCGAACCGACAGCGGTGGGAAGCATCGACGAGGGCAGGGACAGCGCGCTGCGGATCTCCGGGACGTGCTCGTGCTCCGTGTCCAGGCCTGCGCCGACGCCGGACAGGAACCCGCCCGTGAGGTCTTCCAGGGTGCAGCGCAAGACCCTGGCCAGGTCGAAGAGCAACGAGAGCTTGTCGAGCGGGATCTGCTCGTGCTCTACCTTGTAGACCCAGTTCTCCGAACGACCGATCAACTCCCCGAGACCCTTCTGAGAGATGCCGCGCCGCTCACGGAAGTACTTGACCCGTT
This sequence comes from Streptomyces misionensis, assembly GCF_007896895.1. Taxonomy (GTDB): domain Bacteria; phylum Actinomycetota; class Actinomycetes; order Streptomycetales; family Streptomycetaceae; genus Streptomyces; species Streptomyces misionensis_A. The sequence continues at coordinate 22,129 of NZ_VOGW01000169.1, forward strand.
GTCCGATGGTGAACAACTCACGTGCATTTAACATGATTTGACCTGTTCGCCGCAGGAGTAGGCACTCGGAACCAGCGTAGGCCGGTTGGCCGTCCAGAGGGGGGATACTGGATGTCTCTCCCCCTGTGGGAGGGCACTCAAAGGGCCCCGGCCGAGCTTGCCGGGGCCGCCCTTACGACGCGCGTCTCGCAAGGAGTCTCTCTTGTCCTCCTCCTACCGCGGCCTGATCCTCGACTTCGGCGGAGTCCTCACCACCCGTATGCGACTGAACGGGCAGGCCTTCGAACGGTCCGAGGGCCTTGAACCTGGCGCCTACTTCCACGCCCTGAACGAGAACCCCGAGGGCGTGGCCGTGTACTCGAAGCTCGAAGTCGGCGAGGCCAGCCAGGAGGACTGGAACCGGGTGATCGGCGGCATTCTCGGCATCGACCCCACCGACCTGATGCGTCGGGCACTGGCCAACCTCCGACCCGAACCAGCCATAGTGGCGGCCGCGGACCGGGCTCGCGCAGCCGGGATCAAGGTGGCGATGCTCTCGAACAGCTTCGGCTTGGAGCCCTACAACCCGTACGAGGCGCTAGGGATGTGGGAGGACGCCTTCGACGCGGTGATCCTGTCCGAACGAGAGGGCGTGCGGAAGCCGTCGGCGTTCATCTACCAGCGGGCGCTGGACGCCCTGGGACTGACGGGGCCGGAGTGCGTGTTCGTCGACGACCACGCCGAGAACCTGCCGCCGGCCGAAGCCCTCGGTATCCGCACCATCCACCACACGACGGACCCCGAAGGGACGGCGGCGCAGCTCGACGCCCTCCTCGAACGCGCGGCGGCCGCGTGATCTAGGGCAGACGCAGGGAGCGCAGCCGCTCTGCGATGGAGAACGAGTCGAGCCGCAGAGCGGTGATGTCGCTGATCAGGTCGCGCCAGGCCTCGAACTTCGTGTTCACGCGCTCCCCGTGCATCCCCAGGTACGCCACGGCCACGCCGAAGCCGTACAGCTCGTTGCGCGCGGGCAGCGGGCGGAGCACGATGCACTCCTTCGGTGTGTCGCAGGGCGGCCCATGTCTCGCTTACGCGTCAACGGCATCTGGGCCCTGATTCATGACCGACGGTGCCACGAAGTGGCACCGTCGGTGGCTGCGGCAGATGGCGCCGTGTGCTAGGCCCCGTCTTCAAACGGATCTCGCCACGCCGGCTTCGGTGTCATACCGTGACTCGCCCTGTTCCTTCGCGTACTCGGTGACCGCGGCCTGGACATCGCGGGCGAGGTCGCGCCAGGTGCGCCACGCGGTTTCGTACACCTAGACGAGTAGTTCCGATGTGGCTCAGTGGTCGTAGGCGATCAGTGACCTGGTGATGGGTGCGCCGATGGTGCGGTTGTGCCAAATTGCGCAGGTCATCGCCAGGATCCGTTGGGCCACGCGGACGCCGACGCCTTCGATGGTGCGGCCGCCGTGCTGTTCGAGGTCGAGCTGGCCCTTGAGGGTGTCGTTGACCGACTCGATCAGCTGGCGCACGGTCTTGAGCAGGCCCTCTCCCGGGCGTGGAGTGCCGCGGTTGCGGTAGGAGGGCCGCAGCAGGCTGATGCCGCGGGCGGCGAGAAAGCGGTCCAGTTCGGCGGCGATGTAGCCCTTGTCGGCCAGGATGAGCAGGCCGGCCCGGTCGGTGGCCAGGTGCGGCTCGTTGTCGATCAGGGCGGCCAGCACCTGCCGTTCGTCGATCTTCGGGTCAGCGAGGGCCCAGGTGACGGGCAGGCCGGCTGGGGTGCACACCAGGTGCAGCTTCAGGCCCCAGTAGAAGCGGGAGTGAGAGCGGCAGTAGCCGTAGCCCGCCCAGCCGGCCAGGTCGGAACGTTTGACGGTCTCCCGCGAGCGGGCGCACTCCACGGGGGTGGAGTCCACGATCCACACCGGGTCAAGCCACAGGTCGGTGTCCGCAGCCAGGGACCGGATCACCTGTTTGACCAGCCCCAGGGCGGCCCGCAGGCGCTTGTTGTACGCCGGCCGCTGGGGCAGGTAGGGGAACATCGCGTGCAGGTGGGCGTGGGCGAAGCGCAGCCAGCGGGCCTCGCAGTGGAAGCCCAGCATGGCCTGGGCCACGGCCAGGGTGACCAGTTCGGCGTCGGTCAGCCGAGGCGGCCGGCCGCGTCGGCGCGGGGTCTTCAGACGGTCGTCGATGTGCACGTACAGTGCGGTCAAGAGGGTGTCTAACTCGGTCGTCACAACCCGATGTTGGGCACCCTCCCCACGTCCGTGAACCCCGCATTCGGAACTACTCGTCTAGGGCCTCGAAGACCCTGGGGAGGCAGGTCCCCGCGGGCGCTGCCCGCCTGTGAGCGCGGGCCGTCCGTGGCGGTCAGGAGGTGGTCGCCGTCGGCCCGCCCCGGCCGGCCTCCAGGAACGGGCGGAGCAGGGCGAGCAGCGCCTGCGGCCGGTGCAGCGGAATGATGTGGCCGCAGTCCTCGACGAGGTGCCCGGTGAGGTCGTCGGCGATCGGACGGAGCTGGCGCTCCAGCGCGGCGCCGACGGGATGCGCGCCCACCGCCATCGTCGGCACCGTCAGCCGCGCGGCTGCCACGGCTTGCTCGATCTGCGCCGCGCTTTGCGGCAGTGCCCGGTAGTAGGAGAACGCGCAGCGCAGTGCCTGGCGGCCGGTGTAGGCGCGGGTGAAGGCGTCCCGCAGCGGCGGGCGCACCCCGTCTCCGAGGGTGCCGGCGCGGAGGAACCAGTCGACGTAGTCGGCCTCCCGGCCTTCCAGGACCGTCTCGGCCAGGTCCGGAACGGCATGGAAGCCGAACCACCACGGAGGGCCGGCGGTGAGGAAGTCCTCGGCGCCGGGAAGCCTGCCCAGCAAGGACTCCATGACGACGAGCCGCCGCACCCGGTCGGGACGGCGCAGGGCGAGGAGGAAGGCCGGCGGGGTGCCGGCGTCGATGCCCACCACGGCGGCCGAGGACACCCCGAGCGCCGTGAGCAGGGCCGCGGCGTCGTCGGCCAGGGACTCCGCGTCGTACCCGGTCGCGGCTCGGCCGCTGGCGCCGAACCCCCGCAGGTCCGGCGCGATGACCTGGTACCGGTCGGACAGGTCCGCCATGACGTCCATCCACACTTCCCAGGTGTGGGGGAAGCCGTGCAGCAGCAGGACGGCCGGACCCGAGCCGGCCACGGCCACGTTCAGCTCGATGCCGTTGACGGATACGGAATGCAACTCGGGCAAGGAGAACTCCAGGTGCGGGCTGGTAACCAAAGGTGACAACCACACGTTAGGGAACTAACCTCGGCCCTCCAAGAAGGCACTTTTCGTTCAGGTGGTGAGTTGCAGGTGACCACGGCGAAGCCGGCCCCGCGCGGAGACCTGTTCGATCCCCGGTGCCCGACACGGCAGTTGCTCGACCGCATCGGCACCAAGTGGACCTCGATGACGGTCAAGGTGCTGGCCGAGGCGGCCCCGGGCGAGGTCCGCTTCGCCGAACTGCGGCGCCGCATGCCGGGCATCTCGCAGAAGATGCTCTCCGTCACCCTGCGCGGCCTCGTCCGCGACGGCCTGGTGTCGCGCCGCGTGGAACCCACCGTGCCGCCCGGCGTCCACTACCGGCTCACCGGTCTCGGCCTGTCCCTCGAAGGCCCGCTGTCCGCGCTGCGCACCTGGGCCGAGGCGCACGTGGCGGACATCGAGCGCAACAACCGGCTCGCCGACGGCCTGGACCAGCCCGCCGACGACGCCTGAACGGGCGTCCGCGCCGGCGGGCACCCCGGGGCGCGCCGTACCGCGCCGACGGGGTTCACCGGGCTCCGGCGTGAGCGGACGCGCCGCCGTCGGCGGTTGCGGCCGGCCGCGCATCGATGGGGTCCGGCGTCGTGGACGCCCCGCGACCGGGGCACGTTTCCGGGGGGTCGTGCGGCGGGCACACACTCTGCATGCTCCACGGCATCGACGTAAGTTCCTTCCAGTCCACGTCATATGACACGGACGGTCTCTCGTTCGTCTTCATGAAGGCGACGGAGGGCCGTTCGTACGTCAATCCCCGGCTCACCGCCCAGACCAAGACAGGCCGCGACGCCGGGCTGGTCGTGGGCTTCTACCATTTCCTGTGGCCCGGCGATCTCACCGCGCAGGCCGAGTACTTCCTCCAGCACGCCCCGGAGCGCCCCGGCGACATCCTGGCCGTCGACTGGGAAGGCACCAGCGACGGCAGTCACGCCAGCAACGCGGAGAAGGACTCGTTCATCCGCAAGCTGAAGCACCTGCGGCCGCACAACAAGGTCGTGCTCTACACCAACAGGGACTACTGGCTGAACGTCGACCGCACCTCGTACGCGGGGGACGGCCTCTGGATCGCCGACTACGTCACCGCGGGCAAGCCCCGCATCAAGGCCAAGTGGCGCTTCCACCAGTACGCGAGCCAGCCCCACGACAAGGACGTGGCCGACTTCGCGTCCAAGGCGGCGCTGAAGGAGTGGGCGGGCGGCTGACGCGCCCAGGGGTGCCCGCTCCGGGCGGAAGGGGCACCCCTGTCGAGCGGGGTCACTTGTTCAGGTAGGTCCAGAACTCGTCGAAGGACAGGACCTTGTCGCCGTTGAGGTCGCGGGAGCCGATGATGGCTTCCGCCACCGTGTCGGTGACGTTCCAGTCGCCCCCCTGGGCCAGGGCGGACTTGAACTCGGCGGCGGTGATGAACCCGTCGCCGTCCGCGTCGATCCGCTGGAATTCCTTGCGTGCTGCCTCGATGTCCGCCACCGATCCGCCCCTTTTCGTTCGTGTTTCTCGTGCCGTGCAGGCGTACTGACGCTGGTCAGATTAGCTGTCCGTGCGGGCGCGGAGTGCGGCGACCACCCAGGCGAAGTCCTCGGTGTGCAGTGGTGCCGGGGTGCGGTTGACGAGGGCGATCAGTTCTCGGTAGCGGGCGACGCGCTCGTCGAAGCCGGCCGTCATGCGGTCCAGCAGGTCGGCCCGGTCGGCGTCGCCGAAGAGGTCGTGCAGCACCTGGTCCGCCTCCGGTGACCCGGGGTCGATGCCGCGTTCGCGGGCCGGGGCGGCCACCTCCACGAGCCGCTTGGCGAACCATAGGGAGCGGCCGCGGCCCCGGCCCGGCTCCCCGTCCGCCGCGTTGGCCTCCAGCGCCCGGCGCATCCGGGCACGGAAGTCCGGGTCCTGGATCATCTCCGCCAACTCCACCCAGGCGTCGACCTCTTCGGGGGTGGGGTCGTCCGCCAGGTCGACGGTGGTGGCGCGCATGCGCTCGCGCAGCTCGGGGTCGACGACGTCGAGTCCGTGCAGGGTCTGCGCCACGAACTCCGCCATGATGCGCTGCCGTTCGGCGGCCGACAGCCGGGCCAGTCTGTTCATCAGGGTCGTCTCCTCCGTGGTCGAGCCGCGCCGTGCGACGGTCGACAGCACCGCGCGGGTCACCCTCAGCGATCTGATCTGTGCGTCGAGGGCCGCCACATGGGTCGCCGCGACCTCCGCCACGGTCCGCTCCCCCGCCACCACCCGGCGCACGTCGTCCAGGCCGAGGCCCAGCTCGCGCAGGGTGCGGATCAGTTCCAGGCGGGCCACCGAGGCGGCGTCGTAGAGGCGGTAGCCGCCGGGGGAGCGGGTCACCGGGGTGAGCACGCCCTCGTCGGACCAGTAGCGGATGGTGCGCACGGACAGTCCGGTGGCCCTGGCCAGCTCGCCGATGGTGAGAAGTCCGGTGCCGTCGTCGTTCATGTCTGGGAGTCTGGTCCTTCCAGTGGGTGGAGACTCAAGGAGCGGCCGTGGAGACCTTGCGGGAGATGCTCGACCGCGTGGCGCGGGACGTCTTTCCGGCGGCGGACGGCCGTACCCGCGTCGTGCCGCAGCCCTCGCCCCGGGACGCGGGGGTGCTGGCGTTCACCGCGCACTGCGTCGTCGTCACGGACGAGGATCCCGCATGGGTGTACGAGGTGCTGCGCGACCTGGACTGCGATCCGCCGGCGGGCGCCCTGCACCCGGCGTTCCTGGCCGCGCTGGCGGAGCGGACCGGGCGGCGGGCGGAGACGGTGGACGCGCTGCTGGTGGGCACCCCGCTGCCGGGCGCCCCCGACCTCGCGCTGACCGAGATCCGGGACGCCGGCCATCCGCGGATCCGGTACGCCCGCGAGCGCCGCGAGGAGGTGCGGGCCTGGCAGGCGGACGGCGGGGTGCTGGTGC
>NZ_VOGW01000016.1:0-17051 GCF_007896895.1 Streptomyces misionensis
CTTCGGATTCGCGCTGATCGGCGCCATCGTCGGCGAGTACATCGGCGCGACCAAGGGCATCGGCCTGCTCGTCGCGCAGTCGCAGAACACCTTCAACGCGGCCGGTCAGCTGTCGGAACCGGCTGGCTTCCAGCGGAAGATGCGGCTCTCGGCGAAGGTCAGCAGACCCTCGGCGGCGAGTGCGACGACGGCGAGGATGACCATCGCGGCGTACACACCGGCCGCGTTGAAGGTGTTCTGCGACTGCGCGACGAGCAGGCCGATGCCCTTGGTCGCGCCGATGTACTCGCCGACGATGGCGCCGATCAGCGCGAATCCGAAGCTGACGTGGAGGCTGGTGAAGATCCAGGAGGTGGCCGACGGGATGACCACCTGGAGGGTCACCCTGCGGTCGCTCGCGCCCAGGATGCGCGCGTTGGCCACCAGGTTGCGGTCCACCTCGCGGGCTCCCTGGAAGGCGTTGAAGAACACCGGGAAGAAGACCAGCACCACCGCGGAGGCGACCTTGGAGGAGGGGCCGAGCCCGAACCAGATCAGGAAGATGGGCGCGAGCACGATCCGGGGGATCGAGTTGAGCACCTTGATGTACGGACCAAGGACCTCGGCCAGCAAGTTGATCCGCCCGAGCGCGATGCCGAGCAGCACACCGGCGACCACACCGATGACCCAGCCGAGCAGGGCCTCGTAGAGCGTGTACCAGATCTGCTCGCCCAGGGAGCCGAGCGCGGTGCCGTGCATGACCCAGGTGGAGATCTGGTCCCAGATCTTGGAGGGCATCGAGAAGTTGAACGGATCGATGACCTTCGCCCGGGACAGCGCCTCCCACAGACCGAGGACGGCGACCAGAAGAACGCCCCGCGCGGTGTTGACGAAGAGCTTGCGGCGGCGGGCGGCCTGGGCACGGCTGCGGGCGCGGTCGGAGACCTTGGCGCCGTCGGCGACGGGGGTGAGAACCTCAGGCGACATGGGCGGCACCCCTCTCGCGGGTGATGCGGACCTCTTCGCCGAGCGACTCCCAGATCTCCCGGTAGATCTCGATGAAACGCGGCTCCAGCCGGACCGACTCGACCTTGCGCGGCCGGGGCAGGTCGATCTCGAAGACCTGCTTCACCGTCGCCGGCCCTGCGGTCATCACGACGACCTTGTCGGCCAGCGCGATGGACTCCTCCAGGTCGTGGGTGACGAAGACGACCGAGGCGCCCGTGCCCTCCCACAGTTCCAGCAACTCGTCCGACATCAGCGCCCGGGTCTGCACGTCGAGCGCCGAGAACGGCTCGTCCATGAGCAGGATCTCGGGGTCGTTGACGAAGGTGGCGGCGAGGGCGACGCGCTTGCGCTGACCGCCGGAGAGCTGGTGCGGGTAGCGGTCCTCGAAGGCCGCGAGCCCGACCCGGCCGAGCCACTCGCGGGCCTTTTCCCGGGCCTCCGCCTTGGGGACGCCCCGGAAGCGCGGGCCGGCCATGACGTTGGACAGGACCGTGCGCCAGGGGAAGGTGGCGTCCTGCTGGAAGACGAAGCCGACCTTGCCGCCGACGCCGTCGACCGGCTCCCCGGCCACCAGCACCTCGCCCTCGGAGGGCTCCTCCAGCCCGCTGACCAGCGTCAGCGTGGTGGACTTGCCGCAGCCGGTCGGCCCCACGACGGCCACGAACTCACCGCGCTCCACGGTGAGATCCAGGCCGCGCACGGCCGTGTGCAGTCCCCCGGACGGGGTCCTGAAGGTCTTGCTCGCGCCCCGCAGCTCGATGGCGGGGCTGGTGTGTGCACTCATGGCCCGGGACGGTAGGTCCGGCCCGGCACGCGGAGCAGTCTTGTGTGCGCAAGCCGTTCTTTTGCTCGCAAGCACCTGTTGTGCTCTTTTTGCTCACGCTACAACTGCGGAGCCGAAAACACGGGCTTGGTGCTCGCCGGCCTTGGAGGGAAGGCCCGATGATTGACGTCCTGGTGGTCGACGACGACTTCCGCGTCGCTGAGATAAACGCGAAGTACGTGGGAAAGGTTCCCGGGTTCCGGGTGGCCGCCCGCGCGCACAGTGCCGCCCAGGCGCTGGCCGCCGTCGAACGCGGCGCCATCGACCTGGTGCTGCTCGACCACTATCTGCCGGACCGCACCGGTCTGGAACTCGTCCACCGCATGCGGGAGCAGGGGCAGGGCACGGACGTCATCATGATCACAGCGGCCGGGGACGTCGCCACCGTGCAGCAGGCGATGCGCCTGGGCGCCCTGCACTACCTGGTCAAACCGTTCACCTTCGCCGCGCTGCGGACCCGGCTGGACTCGTACGCCGCACTGCGCCGTACGGTCGACCGGGTGGGCGGCCGGGGGGTGACCGGCCAGGAGCAGGTGGACCGGATCTTCGGCGCGCTGCGCACGGCTCCCGCCCCCTCCGGGCCCGGCCACACCGCTCCCACGGCCGACCTGATATGCGACGTCCTGTACGGCGCCGACCACCCGCTGTCCGCCCACGAGGTGGCCGCCCGCACCGGTCTGAGCCGCTCCACCGCCCAGCGCTACCTCCGCCACCTGGAACAGGCCGGCCGGCTGCGCCTCTCCCTGAAGTACGGCGACACCGGCCGCCCGGAGCACCGGTACGCGTGGGTGGCGTCGTGACCGCGCGCTGGTGCTGCGACCGGAAAGGTTCACCGGCTCGCGACGCCCGGCAAACCCTCCCGGCCACAGCACTAGTAGGACTCCGTTAGGTGTGTTTGCGGCTTGTGTCCGGTCTGGGGCACGGTGTGGGTATGGATATGCGGCAAGTGGAGGACGTGCGGGCGGAGTTAGCCCGGTTTGTGGCGGACGTCTTCGCGTCCGTGCCTCGCCGGGACCAGCGCGCCAAGGGTGACTGTTACCTGCGGGGGCTGATGCTGGACGGCCGGCGCAAGTCGATCGCTGCTATGGCAGGCCGGTTGCCGGACAGCGATGAGCAGAATCTGCAGCAGTTCGTGAACCAGTCGCCGTGGGATCCGCAGCCGGTACGGCAGCGGATCGCTGAGCGGATGGTGCCACTGATCGGCCCCGATGCCTGGGTGATCGACGACGTGTCCTTTCCCAAGGACGGCCGGATGTCGGTGGGAGTGGCACATCAGTACTGCGGCGCTTTGGGCAAGCAGGCGAACTGCCAGGTTGCGGTGAGCGTGCACGCCGTCACCGATGCCGCGTCCGCCCCCCTGGGCTGGCGGCTGTTCCTGCCCAAGGACTGGGAGCAGGACTCAGAGCGGCGCCGGGCGGCCGGGGTCCCGGAGGGGGTGGGGCACCGCGAGAAGTGGCGCCTGGCCCTGGACATGCTCGATGAGCTGGCCGGATGGGGGCTGACGCCTCCACTGGTGGTGGCTGATGCCGGATACGGGCAGAACGCTGACTTCAGGGCTGCGGTGGCCGACCGGGGCATCCCCTTCGTGGTCGGTGTCCGCGCCGACCTGGCGGTTCAACCGCTGGACGCCCAGCCCACCGTGCCTGCCTGGTCGGGGAACGGCCGTCGGCCCCAGTCCCGCTATCGGCAGCCTGCAGTGTCCGTGGGCGAGTTCGCCGGGCAGGCGGGGCCTTCCCAGTGCACTGAGGTCACCTGGCGAGAGGGAGCAAGCGGGCCGATGACCTCCCGCTTCCTCATGGAGCGGGTACGGCCGGCAGGCAGGCGCTCACGGCAGATCGCCAAGGCCGCAGCGGCAGCCGGACAGCAGGAGTGGGACGGCGTCCTGCCCGATGTGTGGCTGCTGGCGCAATGGCCCGACGGCGACGACCGCCCGACCCGGTTCTGGCTGTCCGACCTCCCCGAGGACACCCCGGTCGCGGACCTGGTCCGCCTGGCAAAGGTCCGCTGGCGCATCGAGCACGACTACCGCGAACTCAAACACGGCCTGGGCCTGGATCACTTCGAAGGCCGCTCCTGGACGGGCTGGCACCACCACGCCACCCTCGTCACCGCCGCCCACGCCTTCCTCACCGAGCAGCGACTGTCCCCAAAAGCCGACACGCCGGACTCACCCTCTACCAGATCCTCGACGCCCTCCAAGACCTGCTGAACTGCTGGAGCGGCATGTGTGCCACCTGCCACCAGCCCGTCCCCCGCATCCGGACCAGACACCGAGCAGCCAGAACCACAGAGACCTAACGGAGTCCTACTAGACCGCCCCCGCGCCGGTGAGGGAACGCACCTCTGTCTCGGCGTACTTGGCCTCGTCCGGAGTCTCGTCCGAGGTGACGGTGCCCAGCCAGCCGGCGAGGAAGCCGAGCGGGATGGAGACGATGCCCGGGTTCTGCAACGGGAAGTACTGGAAGTCCACGCCAGGGAACAGCGAACCGGGGCAGCCGGACACCATCGGGGACAGCAGCACCAGTCCGAGCGCCGGCACCAGTCCGCCGTACACCGCCCACACCGCGCCGCGAGTGGTGAAACCGCGCCAGAACAGCGAGTACAGCAGCACCGGCAGATTCGCCGACGCGGCGACCGCGAAGGCGAGTCCGACCAGGTAGGCGACGTTGAGGTCGCGGGCCAGCAGGCCGAGCGCGATCGCCACGGCGCCGATGCCGACGGCGGCGAACCGCGCCACCGCCACCTCGCCGTGGGCCCCGCCGCGCGGGCGCCGCAGCGACGCGTACAGGTCGTGGGCCACGGAGGCGGAGGAGGCGAGCGTCAGACCGGCGACCACCGCGAGGATGGTGGCGAAGGCGACGGCGGCGACCACCGCGAACAGAACCGTTCCTCCCGTGGAGCCCGCGCCACCGCCCAGATCGAGGGCGAGCAGGGGCACCGCCGTGTTCCCGGCCGCGTTGGAACGGCGCAGCGCCCCGGGCCCCACGACCGCCGCGGCCCCGAACCCGAGGAGGACGGTCATCAGGTAGAAGCCGCCGATCAGGCCGATGGACCACACCGCGGACCGGCGGGCGGCGCGCGCGGTCGGCACCGTGTAGAAGCGGGAGAGGATGTGCGGGAGCCCGGCCGTGCCCAGCACCAGCGCGAGGCCCAGGCTGATGAAGTCGAGGCGTGCCGTCCAGTCGCCGCCGTACTTCAGGCCGGGCGCCAGGAAGGCGTCCCCGTGCCCGCTGCGCTGCGCGGCCGTGAGCAGCAGCCGGCCGGCATCGCCGTGGAAGCGCAGCAGCAGGAGCACGGTCAGCGCGATGGTCCCGCCGAGCAGCAGCACGGCCTTCACGATCTGGATCCAGGTGGTGGCCCGCGTCCCGCCCAGCGACACATAGATCACCATCAGCGCGCCGACCCCGACGACCGTCCACGCCTGGGCCGCCCCGCTGGTCCGCCCCAGCAGCAGCGACACCAGGCTGCCCGCGCCGACCATCTGCGCCACCAGGTACAGCACCGACACCGTGACCGAGGAGGTTCCGGCCGCGATCCGCACCGGCCGCTCGCTCATCCGCGCTGCCACCACGTCGGCCAGGGTGAACCGCCCGCAGTTGCGCACCAGTTCGGCCACCAGGAACAGCACGACCAGCCACGCCACGAGAAAGCCCACGACGTACAGCAGCCCGTCGTAGCCGTACAGCGCGATGAGGCCGGTGACGCCCAGGAAGGAGGCGGCCGAGAGATAGTCGCCCGCGATGGCAAAACCATTCTCCATCGGGGAGAACAGCCGCCCGCCCGCGTAGAACTCCTCCGCCGAACCGCGCCTGCGCCTGCTCACCCATGTGGTGATCCCGAGGGTGACCGCCACGAAACCGCTGAAGAGCAGCAGCGCCAAGGTCTGATGATCACCGGTCACGAGACGCCTCCCCGCGCCTCCCGGGCCAGCTCCTGGGTGTCCCAGCGCAGCTCCAGCGCGGCCCGGTCCCGCCGCAACCGGGCGTGCCGGGTGTAGGCCCAGGCGAACAGGAACGTGGTGAGGAACTGCCCGAGCCCCGCGAGCATCCCCACGTTCACCACGCCGGCCACGGGCCGCGCCATCAGCCCCGGCGCGGCGGTCGCCGCGATCACATACGCCACGTACCAGCCGAGGAAGACCGCGACGCCCGGCACCACGAACCGCCGGTACCTGCCGCGCACCTCCTGGAAGGCCGCGCTGCGCTGCACCTCGGCGTACACCTCACGGGCGTCCCTCGCCGCCGCGGCCCGCTCCCGCCCGCGCGGGGCCGGTACGGCTGACACGGGCGCCCCGCTGCCGTCCGGCTCGCCCCAGCCCGGGTCCGGCACGGTGGACCAGGGGTCCTCGCGCCGCGCGGGGCCGGCGGGGGCGCCGTGGTCGTTCGCGTGCTCGGCCGAGCTCCCGGGACCGTCCCCCGCTCCGTGGGCACGATCGTTGCTTGACTGCATGTCCCAGGATGGACAGACCGGGAAGTTCCCTGGCCCTTCTTCTCCGGGCTCTTCACCCCATCAGGTGACTCACCCCGTGGGCGGCCGCACCAGGCCCTTGCCATAGGCGTAACGCACCGCCTGCGCCCGGTCCTTCAGGCCCGTCTTGGCGAACAGATTGTTGATGTGGGTCTTCACGGTCGCGGTCGAGACATGCAGCCGGTGGGCGATCTCCTGATTGCTGAGTCCCTCGGCGATCAGCACCAGGACCTCGGTCTCGCGGGTGGTCAGCCCGTCCGGCGGGGCGGGTGCGACCGCGACCGGGGCTTGGGGCTCCGGCTGCGACAGCCGCTCCAGCAGCCGGCGCTGGACGCTCGGCGACAGCCCCGCCTCCCCCGACAGCACGCTCTCCACGGCCCGTACGATCTCCTCGCCGCCCGCGTCCTTGGTGAGATACCCCCGGGCCCCGGCGCGCAGCGCGGGGAACAGCGACTCGTCGTCCGCGTACGTGGTGAGCACCACCACCTGGGTCCCGGGGTACCGCTCCCGGATCCGCCGGGTGGCCTCCACACCGTCGCAGCGGGGCATCCTGAGGTCCATCAGGACGACGTCCGGGGCCAGCTCCCCGACCAGCCGCACCGCTTCCTCGCCGTCTCCCGCGGCGCCGATGACCTCGATGCCGGGCAGCAGTCCGAGCAGCATCACGATGCCTTCCCGGACGACGGTCTGGTCGTCGGCGACGACCACGCGCGCCGGCTTCCTCTCCCCCTCCGTCCCGGTCATACGGGCACCTTCAATGTCACCACGAACCCTTCCTCGTCCGGCCCCGCGTCCAGCGAGCCGCCCAGCAGTTCGGCGCGCTCACGCATACCGAGCAGACCGTACCCGCCTCCGGAGCCGGTGAGATCGCCCGGCCGTCCGCCCGAGTCCCGCACGTTCAGGGTCACTTGGTGTTCGCTGTAGTCGAGTCGCAGGTCCACCGTGGCGCCCTGGGCATGCTTGCGGACGTTCGTCAGTGCCTCCTGGGCGACCCTGCGCACGGCCTGCGATGCCTCGGCGGGCAGGGGCCTGGCCTCACCCGTGACGGTGACCGCCGCGCCCTCGGCCCCGCTGACGAGCTCGCCGAGGAAGTCCTCCAGCGGTGTCAGTTCGCCCCGCAGCGCGGACAGGGCCTGTCTGGTCTCGGCGAGGCCGTCGCGGGCCATGCCCCTCGCGGCCACCACCCGCTCCAGGATCCGCTCGCGGTCGGCGCCCCGCTCGATCAGCAGCCGCGCCGCCTCCAGGTGCACCAGCTGCGCGGAGAGGCTGTGGGCCAGTACGTCGTGGATCTCCCGGGCGATCCTGGCCCGCTCGGCGAGGGCCGCGGACTCGGCCTCCGCCACCCGCGCGGCCCGCTCCTGGGCGAGCAGCCGCTGCGCGTTGCCGCGGGCCTCCGCGTCCAGGCGCAGGACGTACCCGGCGAGGGCCATGCCCACCACGGAGGCCGCCGTGGTCAGCCAGACGTCATTGTTGAAGGCGGAGTACGCGGCGAGCCCCGCCGAGGTCACGGGGGCCGCGGCGGCGAGCGGCAGCCGCTCCAGAGCGGTGATGCCGCAGCCGCACCAGAGCACGAGGGCCAGCGCCCTGAATCCGGTGGCCTCGGCGGCGACGGCGATGCCCATGAGCGCGGCCAGCAGCAGCAGGGAGGGCACCAGGCGGTGCTGGTAGGTGGTGCGGAAGAAGGCCCAGGCGAGGAAGCCGGCGGCGACGACCCCCGCCGCCGCGGCGAGTCCGGTCCAGATGCCGGCGTGCTTCTGGTTGTACGCGCCCCACAGCAGCAGGCCGATCACCACAACCCTGATGGCCCAGTTGAGCAGGCGGCGGGGCCGGGTGGCACCGGCGCGGCCGAGTGCTTCTCTCGACGGCCACCGCGTCCAGGCGTTCTCGCTCACGCGCGCTCCTTCTCCGCGGGCCTGCTGCCGTCACCGTACGCCGCGGCGAAGCGGGGCGTGGCGCCGAGAGGCGGGGCGGACAGGGGGGCGGGGGCGTAGAGGGTCCGCGCCCGCCAGGTCAGGATCCCGCCGCGGACCAGCAGGGAGCCGGCGAAGCCGAGCATCAGGGCGGAGCTGTGCTGGTGCAGGCCGAGCGCGGCACCGAGGGCATAGACGCCGATGCGCAGGGCGATGCCCGCGCCCCAGACGGCCGCGCTCGCCTTGGTGCCCTTGCTCCACACGGCGCCGTCCGGCTCCGTCCAGACACGGGTGGTCCAGGCCCAGCCCGCGCCCATGGCCAGGCCGATGACGAGTTCCACGGCGAGCAGCGCGGCGGATTCCGTTCGGTGGTGGACGTCCAGGATGCCGGGCTCGCGCAGCGCTATGACACCGAGGATCACGGGCAGCAGCCACCAGCGCCGGTCCGTGTTGATCGGGCGGGCGCGGAACTGCCGTACCAGTACGAGCGCGACGACGGCCACGACCACCAGTGCGTTGGCGAGCCCCACCATCGGATCCTCCGTGAGCTTGAAGACGGTGTCGGCGGCGGGTGCTGCCGACGCTTCGAAGTTACGGAAATCCGCAGGTCGGGAGATCGGAGCCCGGGTGGATCACAGGTGGAGATCTTGAACGGCTGGTCTCCACCCCGGGGTGGAGACCAGCCGCCGTGGCCTCGGGGGCTCCGGGCACGTGCGGGTGCGGCGCGGAGTCGGGTCGGCACCGCTGAAAGCGGCACGGGCCCGGTCAGCCGGCCCGTGCCCGACCCGGCGTCCGGGTCGTGCCCGGTTCGACATCCGGACCGTGCCCGGTTCGGCGTCCGGACCGTGCCCCGTCCGACATCCGGACCGACGAGGTCCGCGCCCCGGCCCTACGCCCCGGCCGACACGGCGAGTCGGGCGGCAGGCCCGACCACCGCGTCAGCCGGCGCACCGCGTCACGCGTCGATGCGGGAGCGGTCCAGGGTCGCGGCGGAGCTGGAGATGAACTCCTTGCGGGGGGCGACGTCATTGCCCATCAGCAGGTCGAAGACCTTTTCGGCGGCGTCGAGGTCGGAGAGGTTGATGCGCCGCAGGGTGCGGTGGCGGGGGTCCATCGTGGTCTCGGCCAGCTGGTCGGCGTCCATCTCGCCGAGGCCCTTGTAGCGCTGGATGGAGTCCTTGTAGCGGATGCCCTTGCTCTGGAACTCCATGAGCTTGTCGCGCAGCTCCCGGTCCGAGTACGTGTAGACGTACTTGTCCTGCCCCTTCTTCGGCTGGACGATCTCGATGCGGTGCAGCGGGGGCACCGCGGCGAAGACCCGGCCGGCCTCGACCATGGGCCGCATGTAGCGCTGGAACAGCGTGAGCAGCAGGCAGCGGATGTGGGAGCCGTCCACATCGGCGTCGGTCATCATGATGATCTTGCCGTAGCGGGCCTGGTCGATGTCGAAGGTACGGCCCGAGCCCGCTCCTATGACCTGGATGATCGCACCGCACTCGGCGTTCTTGAGCATGTCGGTCACGGACGACCGCTGCACGTTGAGGATCTTGCCCCGGATGGGCAGCAGGGCCTGGAACTCGGAGTTGCGCGCCAGCTTCGCCGTACCGAGCGCGGAGTCGCCCTCGACGATGAACAGCTCGCTGCGGTCGACGTCGTCGCTGCGGCAGTCGGCGAGCTTGGCCGGCAGGGACGAGGACTCCAGGGCGGTCTTGCGCCGCTGGGCGTCCTTGTGCTGGCGGGCCGCGACACGCGTCCGGGCGGCGGCGACGACCTTCTCCATGACCACGCGGGCCTGGGCGGCGGCGTCCCGCTTGGTGGCCGTCAGGAAGGCCTTCAGCTCCTTGGAGACCACGTTGTTCACGATGCGGCGGGCCGCAGAGGTGCCGAGGACCTCCTTCGTCTGCCCCTCGAACTGCGGCTCGGCCAGGCGCACGGTGACGACCGCGGTGAGGCCCTCCAGGGCGTCGTCCTTGACGACGTTGTCCTCGGCGACGCGCAGCAGCTTCTTGGCCCGCAGCACGTCGTTCATCGTCTGGGTGAGGGCCTGCTCGAAGCCGGAGACGTGGGTGCCGCCCTTGGGGGTGGCGATGATGTTGACGAAGGAGCGCACGGTGGTGTCGTAGCCGGTGCCCCAACGCAGCGCCACGTCCACGCCCAGTTCGCGGGCGACCTCGGTGGGCGTCATCTGACCGTGTTCGTCCAGGACGGGGACGGTCTCCTTGAAGGTGCCCTTGCCGGAGAAGCGGAGCACGTCGCAGACCGGCTTGTCGTTCGCCAGGTACTCGCAGAACTCGCTGATGCCACCGTCGAAGCGGAAGGACTCCTCGCCCTTGCTGCCGCCCTCGCCGAGGCCGTACTCGTCGCGGACCACGATGGTCAGGCCGGGCACCAGGAAGGCGGTCTGCCGGGCACGCTGGTGCAGCGTGTCCAGGGACAGCTTGGCGTCCCTGAGGAAGATCTGCCGGTCGGCCCAGTAGCGCACGCGCGTGCCGGTGCGGGACTTGGGGATCTTCTTGGCCTTGCGCAGCCCGCTCTTGGCCTCGAACTTCGCGTCCGCGCCGGCCCCCGAGAAGGCGCCGGGCACCCCGCGCCGGAAGCTGATGGCGTGGGTGGCGCCGTTCCGGTCCACCTCCACGTCCAGGCGGGCGGAGAGGGCGTTGACCACGGAGGCGCCGACGCCGTGCAGACCGCCGGACGCGGCGTAGGAGCCACCGCCGAACTTGCCGCCCGCGTGGAGCTTGGTCATGACGACCTCCACGCCGGACAGGCCGGTCTTGGGCTCCACGTCCACGGGGATGCCGCGGCCGTTGTCGCGCACCTCCACGGAGCCGTCGTCGTGGAGGATCACCTCGATGTGGTCGCAGTAGCCACCGAGAGCCTCGTCCACCGAGTTGTCGATGATCTCCCACAGGCAGTGCATGAGACCGCGGCTGTCGGTCGAGCCGATGTACATGCCGGGGCGCTTGCGCACGGCTTCGAGGCCCTCAAGGACGAGCAGGTGCCGCGCGGTGTAGTTGGAACCGTCCCGGTCTGCTCCTGCCAGCAGCGCTGTGGACGGCACGGACGTATCGGCGGTCACGCGGTTCGCTCCTCGCTGAATTTCAGATTGCCCCCTTCTGGGTAAGGGGGAGGCTTCGGTCGCCGGACAGAGGGTACCGAGGCCTGGTAGAGCCGGTGTAACGCCACCCTCGCCGACTCCTCAGACTAGTCCAGACTCGCATGCGCGTTCGATCCCTCGTTGGGGTGAAGTGCACATCACGTTCCCTTGGAGGCATGAACCATTTAGGCTCCGGGCACGTCCTCATGAACAACCGGCAACCCAGCCGGGAGGACCGAGATACTAGACAGCGCGAAACCGTAAGCACCCAAGAGACGCACTACGGCACATTCGCCGCCAACCGGCAGCAGACAGCCGCCCCGGAAAAGTTTTTTCGAAAAAAAGCCACGAGCGGGAACGTTTTCGGGCTGGTTGGATGTTGACCCTGGTACGACAGCTCGTCGAGCTAGAGAAGAGGCGACGTGACTACTGTTCTGACCCCCGCGAGCCCGCTGACGGCCGCTGATCGCTGCGACCGCTGCGGCGCCCAGGCTTACCTGCGCGTCGTCCTGCTCAGCGGCGGAGAGCTGCTCTTCTGCGCCCACCACGGTCGCAAGTTCGAGCCAGAACTCAAGAAGATCGCCGCTGAGATACAGGACGAGACGGAGCGGCTCACGTCCGCTCCGAACACCGCTTCCGAAGAAGAGCGCTGAATCTCGCGCGCACGACGAGCCAGCCCCGGTCCACGCCGGTGAAACGGGCGGCCGCTCCCTCTCGGAGCAGCCGCCCGTGCTCGTACGTCGCGCAAGGCCCTCAGGAGCCCCTGAGGGGCCCTCTCAGGTCTTGGCGGACAACTTCCCGCCCCGGCCGTCCTGCGGCGCCAGGGCGCGTACGACCGCGGAGATCCGCGTGTACACACCGGGACTCCCCGGACGCCCACAGCCGCTGCCCCAGGACACGAGCCCGATCAGGCGACCATCGGCCACCAGCGGGCCTCCGCTGTCCCCCTGGCACGCGTCCGGGCCCCCGGCGGTCTCTCCGGCGCACAGCATGCTCTCGGCCCGGTAGACGCCCTCGGAGCCGCCCGGATAGGCGCGGCCGCAACGGTCGTCGTCGAGCACATGCACGTTGGCGGCGTGCAGCCGGTGTGCGTAGGCGCCGCCGCCCGTCAGGTCACCCCATCCGGAGACCAGGGCCTTGGTGCCCGGCGCGTAGGCCGCGTCCCCCGGGCCCGCCATCCCGATGACCGCGCCCTGCGGCAGCGGTTCGGTGAGGGTGACGACCGCGAAGTCGCCCGAGTTCGTCGCACTGTCGAAGCCCGGGTTGACCCGGACCTCCCGTACGGCGATCTCCTGGCCCTCGTCCGACAGCAGGTCCGTGCGGCCCGCGATGACCTTCAGGTCGCGCACGCGGTCCGGCGGTCCACCGAGGACGTCCTCGCCCATGCAGTGGGCGGCGGTCAGCACCGTGGTGCGGGCGATCGCCACCCCGCCGCAGAACTGGCCCGCCCGGGTGCCTCCGAACCGGTCACGACTCGACAGCGCCACCGTCCACGGAGCCTGCGAGACGTCGATCGGAAATCCCCCCACGACCACGCCTCCGACCGCCGCGGGGGACGCCGGGGACGCGCCCACCAGGGGTATGGCGGCGACGGCGGCCGCCAGGACGAGCGGCCGGATCAGCGCACGGACAAGGGAACGGCGCATCTGCACTCCTCACTCAGGGTTGGTACCGGAGAACCCAGAGTGATCCACAAGAGCGCCGCTCGCAGCACGAAGGCCCGGCTCCCACAGGGGAACCGGGCCTTCGGCGTCGTACGAGCGGACTAGTCGAGGTAGTCGCGCAGCACCTGGGAGCGCGACGGGTGGCGCAGCTTCGACATGGTCTTGGACTCGATCTGACGGATGCGCTCACGCGTCACGCCGTAGACCTTGCCGATCTCGTCGAGGGTCTTCGGCTGACCGTCGGTGAGACCGAAGCGCATGGAGACGACGCCGGCCTCGCGCTCGGAAAGGGTGTCCAGGACGGAGTGCAGCTGCTCCTGGAGGAGCGTGAAGCTGACGGCGTCGGCGGGCACGACGGCCTCGGAGTCCTCGATGAGGTCACCGAACTCGCTGTCGCCGTCCTCGCCCAGCGGGGTGTGCAGCGAGATGGGCTCACGGCCGTACTTCTGGACCTCGATGACCTTCTCCGGGGTCATGTCGAGCTCCTTGGCCAGCTCCTCCGGGGTGGGCTCGCGGCCCAGGTCCTGGAGCATCTGGCGCTGCACGCGCGCGAGCTTGTTGATGACCTCGACCATGTGCACCGGGATACGGATGGTGCGGGCCTGGTCGGCCATGGCGCGGGTGATCGCCTGACGGATCCACCAGGTGGCGTACGTGGAGAACTTGTAGCCCTTGGTGTAGTCGAACTTCTCGACCGCGCGGATCAGACCGAGGTTGCCCTCCTGGATGAGGTCCAGGAAGAGCATGCCGCGGCCGGTGTAGCGCTTGGCCAGGGAGACCACCAGACGGAGGTTGGCCTCCAGCAGGTGGTTCTTCGCGCGGCGGCCGTCCTCGGCGATGATCTCCAGCTCGCGCTTGAGCTTCGGCGCGAGCTTGTCCGAGTTGGCCAGCTTGTCCTCGGCGAACAGACCCGCCTCGATGCGCTTGGCGAGTTCGACCTCCTGCTCGGCGTTGAGCAGGGGGACCTTGCCGATCTGCTTCAGGTAGTCCTTGACCGGATCGGCGGTGGCGCCGGCCGCGGCGACCTGCTGGGCCGGCGCGTCGTCCTCGTCCTCGTCGGAGAGGACGAAGCCCGCGCTCTCGGTGCCCTCGGGCTCGTCGCCGACCTTGGTCTCCTCGAGGACCTCGTCTTCGAGGAGCTCGACGTCGTCCTTCTTGGCCGAGGTCTTCTTGGCGGCCGTCTTCTTCGCCGTGGCCTTCTTGGCGGTCGCCTTCTTGGCGGTGGTGGTCTTCTTGGCGGCGGCCTTCTTGGCCGCGCCTTCCTCGGTGGGATCGGCCGGCGCGGCGGGCGCCGCGGGGGCGGCCGTGGTGGCGGTGGCCTTCCTGGTGGTCACCGTCTTCGCCGCGACCGTCTTGGTGGCGGTGCGCTTGGCCGGGCTCTTCGCTGCGACGCTCTTGCGGGTGCGCTTGGGCTCTGCTGCACTGACCATCAGCGTCACACCCTCTTCCTCAAGAATCTGGTTGAGGCTGCGCAGTACGTTCTTCCACTGAGTGGCCGGGATCTGGTCAGCTTCGAAGGCCCGACGCACATCGTCGCCGGCGATCTGCCCCTCAGCCTTTCCCCGCTCAATGAGCGCCATGACAGAGACGGACTCGGCGATCTCCGGCGGGAGCGTACGGGATGTGCTGGCCGACACGAACAACCTCTCGGAACGTTGGAAAACGGCTTCCGGCACCGTCCACTGCGGACGGGAGCCGACCACCGGCCTGGGGATGGGCCGACGGCGCGGGCGCGGGCCGGGAAGATTCACAGCGCCTTGTCCGGCGTCCGTATTCCCTCCGCGGCTGTCACCTCTTAGGTCATCGCGCTGTTCCCACGAGCGTTACGCCCATTCTGCGTGGCCCGAGTCACACCCCGTAAGCGAACAAAACCAGTCAGGCACGGGCAAAAGAGAACGCTTGACGCATCGGCCGGGTCAGGGAGGTCGCGCAGGAGGTCGGGCCCGTGCGTCGCACCGCTGAATGCCGCCGGGCCGCGTCGCACCGCGGGGTCACACCGAGTCGCGTCGCGCCGCTGGGCCACACCGGGTCGCGTCGCACCGCTGGGTCGCGCCGGGCTTCGTCGCACCGCGAGGTCCGCTGGACCACGCGCACCGCCGGGTCCCGCCGGACTGCTGAGGATCCGGCGGGGACCCGCGACGGCCGGGGCCCCGGGCCCGGCACGTCATGGGAACCGACGTCACACACCGGCGATCGCACCGCCCGCGGCGCGGGTCAGTGCTCGCGCGGGGCGGGAACCACCCGCTCCACCTCGGGGTGGACCGTGAGCAGTTGGCGCATGGCGGTCTCCGCCGCGCCGCCGTCGCCGGTGCCGAGGGCGTCGACGATCCGCGCGTGCTGGGCGAGGGACGCCTCGTTCGGCCGGTCACACGCCGTGACCGGGCCGCCGGAGACCTGGAGGGCGGCGGCGACGATGCCGGAGAGGTGCTCCAGCATGCGGTTGCCCGCGATCTGGATGAGCAGCGCGTGGAACTCGTTGTCGGCGCGCGAGTAGGTGAGCGCGTCGCCCTGCGCCATGGCGTGGCTCATGATCTCGACCATGTCGCACAGGCGCTGCTGCACCTCCTCGCGGCCGTGTCCGGCGGCGAGACGGGCGGCGAGCGGCTCGATGGTCCAGCGCAGCTCGCTGAGCTCGCGCCGCTGGTCGTCGCGCTGGGGGCCGAAGGCCCGCCACTCGATGATGTCCGGGTCGAGGAGGTTCCAGTCGCTGACCGGACGCACCCGCGTGCCGACGTTCGGACGGGCGCTGACCAGGCCCTTGGCCTCCAGGACGCGAAGGGACTCGCGGACCACGGTACGGGAGACCTCGAAGCGCTGGCCGATCTCCTCGGGCACCAGCGGGCGGTCCGCGCCCAGATCGCCGGAGACGATCATCTGACCCAGCTGCTGGACGAGTTGGCCGTGCAGCCCCCGGCCGCGGTTGCCCGTGGCCCGCCGGCCGACCCGGCCCAGCTCGGATTCCCCTCCGTCCCAGGCGGGCGCTCCGACGCGTTCGCCCGCCGGGGCGTCGCCGTAGGAGTAGCGGTCGAGTTCGCCCGGGCCGGCCAGACCGGAGTCTGTGGAGCGGGCGGCGGTCATCATGGTGTGCGCAAGGGTACTCACGACTCCTTTGTCGGCGCCGTCTCCAACTCCCTTGAGGTCTTTGGTGAAAAGCACACGAAAGGGTGATCGCTCACACCGTCGCAATTGACGCCTTATCGGAAAGAAACGAGCTGTCCGCGGGGAGTTGCGGGCACAAGGGAGATCAGAAGCGTAAGGACAACGGTCATCAGGTCCTGGTTCGCAGCGTCGTGAACAGATAGGCGCACAGCAGCGCCGACAGGGACAACACCATTGCGCCGCCCACGGGTTGGACGATCAGCCGCGCCACCGCCAGCAGGTAGCGGTCGCCTCCGAACGGCCACTGCAGCAGGAACACCTCCCGCGAGCGGGCCGGGAGTTCGGCCGCCATCCCCACGGCCGGGCCCCGAAGCCCTTGGTGGACGAGGGGGACGACGACCACGGGTACGGCGAGGACGGCGGCGAGGCCACCCGAGGTGGAGCGGAAGACACCGGCCGCGAGCACGCCGGCCCACGCGCACCCGGTCACGAGGGCGAACCAACTCGCGGTCAGTGCAAGCCAGTCCTCGGGAACCTGTGTCGCCTCCCGTCCGTGGACGAGGTGCAGCGCTTCGGCGTCACAGCCCACGGTGAGGAAGGCGAGCAGTGCCGCGGTGGTCCCGGAAACGAGGAGTTTGGCGGCCAGCAGTCCGAGCCTGCGGGGCACGGTGCCGCGGTCGGCCGCCAGCGCGGGGTGGCGGAACTCGTCCCCGAAGGCCAGCGCGCCGAGCAGGCCGGCCGCGAGCGCGGCGGGCGGCAGCGGCAGTTCGCGCGGCCATGCCGCGAACAGTCGCGCCTGCGGGGTGTGGCCGATCCCGGCCAGCACCACGGCGGTGAGCACGGAGAGGGCGAGCGCGGCGCCGCAGACGAAGAACCCGGTGCCGACGCCCGCGGCCCGCCGGAGTTCGTACCGCAGCGGGCACAGCGGGGTGGGGGCGGTGCGGACGGGGACGGTGAGCGGCTGACGGACGCCGTGGACCTGCATGCCGGGGGGGCAGGCGATC
>NZ_VOGW01000016.1:17331-45215 GCF_007896895.1 Streptomyces misionensis
CCGGGTGCTGGTACGGGCGTCGGCGCGCGTGGTCCGTGACGGCCCGACCCCGGACTTTCCGGCTCCGGGCAGGCGGACGCGGAGGGCGCAGAGGCCCGCCGCGGCGATACGGCCGCCGATGGCCCGCGGCCCTTTCGTATGCGGTTCGCCGGAGGCGGGGGTGGCCCCGGTGCCGGCCGTCGTCGTGCGCCGCCGCGACTCGGGATGCTCGGGTGCGGAGCGGCGGGCGGGGGCCTCCTCGGAAGCCACCCGCTCGTCACGGACGGTCCGCACCCGCGCCACCGCTTCCTGCAGGCGGGAGGCGGGCTGCCCGTCCTCGGCGGCGCCGGCCCGCCCGATGGCCCTCGTCCGCCCGGTGGACCCGGCCTGCCCGGCGGACCCGGACCCTGACCCGGCAGAGCTGGACCCGGACCCGGCGGGACGGGCCTGCCCGACCGACGCGACCAGGTCGGCCCGCCGCGCCCGCGGCGACGGGTCCGGCACGGAGAAGCCGAACGCGATCTTCGCTCTCTTCGTCGTCGCGCGCCCTTCCTCGGACCCGGAGCCGGGCCTGGAACCGGGCGTGGTCCCGGTCCTGCCCGGCGGTGTGCCGGGGGTTCCCGGTCCGCGGCCGGTCGCGCCGCCGTCCGCACCGGGTCCACTGTCCACGCCGGGCCCCATGTCGCCCACCTCGTCGGCGAGTCGGTGGACGAGGATGCCGTGCCGGAAGGCCGTCTCGCCGATGTCGGCGGTCGTGGTGCCGTACACGGAGAGGCGGTTGCCGCCCTCGTGCACCACCTCGACGGAACGGCGGCCGGTGCGGGCCTCCTTGGCGAGCACGGCCGCGAGGCGCCGGGCGTGCGGGGTGCGCACGGCCACGCGCGGTCGCAGCCGGGTGCGGGCGAACTCCCCGGCCTCCTGGTCGGCGACGAGCCGGCCGGCATCGAGGGTGACGACTCGGTGGGCGGTGCGGGCGGCCTCCCTCGGGTCGCCCGTGGCCATCAGCACGGTGCCGCCCCGGTCGGCGTGGGCACGCAGCATGTCGTGCAGCCACTGTGCCTCCCGGGCACAGAGACCGTCGGTGGGTTCGTCCAGGACGAGTGCGTGCGGGTCGGGCAGCAGGGCGCAGGCCAGGCCGAGCCTGCGGTCCATGCCGCGCGACAGGGTGCCGAGGCGCTCCTCGCGGAGGCTGACGAGGCCGACGGCTTCGAGAAGTTCGTCGGCTCGGCGTGCCGGGACGCCGGACGCCGCGCAGAGCATGCGCAGATGACCGCGGACCGTACGGGCCGGATGCCCCGGCACATCGCCGAGGAGCACGCCGACCTCCCGCGCCGGATGGGCGATCCGATGCAGGGGCCGCCCCCTGAAGTAGGTGATGCCACGCCCCTGCTCCAGGGCGAGCATCAGCCTCAATGTCGTGGTCTTGCCCGCGCCGGCGGCACCCAGGAGCACGGTGATCTGCCCGGCGCGCGCCTCGAAGGAGACGTCGTCGACGGCGGGCGGCTGCGCCTTGCGGGGGGTGCTGGTCAGTCCGAAGGCCTGGATCACCTGCAGCAAGATAGCGTGCGATGTCCGGTTTTTTCGTGTATGGGGGGGTTGATGGGCGGGTGCCGCTCCTCCGAGCCCGTCCCTGTCCACCGTTCGGTGTAACAGAGGCCCGCCGACCGGCGCCGCGCCGGTCAGACCTCGGGACGCAGCATCGGGGGATTGAGCAGGGTGGCACCGCCGGCCCTGAAGAGCTGGGCGGGGCGTCCGCCCTGGCGTGTGGTCGTACCTCCCGTCGGCACGAGGAACCCGGGGGTCCCGGTGACCTTCCGGTGGAAGTTGCGCGGGTCGAGGGCCACCCCCCACACGGCCTCGTACACCCGGCGCAGCTCTCCGACCGTGAACTCGGGCGGGCAGAAGGCGGTGGCCAGCGACGAGTACTCGATCTTGGACCTGGCCCGTTCGACGCCGTCGGCGAGGATCCGTGCGTGGTCGAAGGCCAGCGGCGCGACGGGCTCGCCGTCCCGGCCGTAACCGCCCTGCTGGAGCAGTTCCTCGACCGGCGCCCAGCGCGCGTTGCTGGCGTCGCCGCCCGCGCGGGGTGCGGGCAGGTCGGGGGCGAGCGCCAGGTGCGCGACGCTGACCACGCGCATGCGGGGGTCCCGGTCGGGGTCTCCGTAGGTGGCCAGCTGCTCCAGGTGCGCCCCGTTGTCCTGCGCGGGGGCCGAGGGGTCGTGCGCCCGCAGTCCGGTCTCCTCGGCCAGCTCGCGCGCCGCCGCCTGGGACAGGTCCTCGTCGGCCCGCACGAAGCCACCGGGCAGTGCCCATCGCCCCTGGAAGGGGGGCTCGCCCCGGCGCACCGCCATCGCGCACAGCGAATGACGGCGAACGGTCAGCACGACCAGGTCCACGGTGACAGCGAAGGGCGGAAAGGCTGACGGGTCGTAGGACATGCCGCGATCATAGTCGTCTGCCTGACGATAAACACGTCGTTGACCGGTCCCGCACGCGATGCTTCCGCTTCGTCGGATTATGGGCGGCGGGCTGTGATCCCGTCCAGGTCAGGCGGTGATCATCCCGCATCGTCCACCTCCGGTTCCCGGGACACACCCGCCACCGGAGCGCCGGTGACCGCGGTCCCGTCCGGGCCCTTGGCGCGGGTACGTGTGCTACCCGGGTGCCGGGCGGCACGGCTCGGAGGCTGGTCGGCGGTCGGCCGGGAGCCGGCGGGCCGGCGCCGTCCTTCTGCCCTACGGGTCGTGGTCGTACGGGTCGTGGTCGTCCCGGTCGTGTGCGGGCCCTCGCCGCCGGTGGTCGCGGAGCGCATCCGGCGGCGCCGGCGGCCGCTCGTGCCGGCCTCCGGCTCGGCGGACGGTCCCGACGCGCTCGGCTCAAGGGACTTCATGGGCCTGTCGAGCTCCGTGGGTTTCACGGGCTCCGCGGGCGCCACCGCCTCCAGGGGTTCCCTGGTCTTCGTGCGCCGCGCGGGCTCCGTGTCCTTCGGCTCCTCCACGGATTCCCGGGGTCGCGCGTCGGTCCCGGACGGCTCCGGCGTCGCGCCCGGCGCCTCCCCGACCCGCTCCCCCCGCAGGCACCGGCGGATCGACTCCGGGTCGAGCCCTTCGTTGCAGGCCTGGTGCAGGAGGCGGGCGAAGAGGTAGTCCGGGTCGGCGCCGAGGGCCATGGCCAGTGCCTCGCGGGCCTCGAGTTCGTCACCCGTGGACCAGGCGACCCAGCCGGCCAGGGTCAGCGGGGCGGCGGCGTGCTCGCCGTAGGGGCCGACGCAGCGGCGGGCCAGGGCGCGCCACAGGCGCAGCGCCGGCTGGCCCACATCGCCCTCCATCCACGCGGCGGCCCGGTCGCGGGTGTTGCGGTCCTGGAGGCCGAGGATCAGCAGGGCCGCCTCGTCATGCCCGATCAGGCCGTCGTCGCGCAGGTCGGCCGGGAGCGCCCCGGCGACCGGTGCCGCCGCCGCGAGGCGGTCGACGAGGCGCCGGGCGAGGGCGAGGGTCTCCTCGGCCACCTGCGCGCGACCCGTCTCGTCGAGGATGCGGGGCACGAGGTCCATGCCGGCCGTGTCCAGGGCCATCTCCTGCTCCAGCGCCGCGGTGGTCTCCCAGGGCTGGAGTCGTGCGCGCAACTCCTTCAGCGTGCCCCGGACTTGGAAGCCGGCATAGGTGGCCGCGGCGGCGAGCACGGAGGTGCCGGGCAGGCCCATCGGCGTGCCGTCCTGAGGGCAGCAGTCCCCGACCGGGCAGCAGTACGACCAGAAGCGGCCGTCCGAGATGCACAGGGCCTCGATGACCGGCACGTCGAGGTCGCCGCACTGGACGCGCATCAGATGGGCGAGGCGGGCGAGCCTGCGTTTGACATCGCGGCCGGTCTCTCCCGGGGCCGGCTCCTGGCAGACGTAGGCCACCATCTGCTCGGGCCTGGCGCCGCGCCGTTCGCTGCCGGTGACCAGGCCGCGGGCCAGCTGCCGCGCGGCTTCCTCCCAGTCCTCCTCGTGCTCGGGGATGCCGAGCCGGGCCCGGCCGCCGAACCTGCCCTTGCCGCCGCGGTCGTGCAGGGCGACCAGGATCATGCTGTCCTCCGGGCGGTAGCCCAGCAGGTAGGGCAGGGCGTCGGCCAGTTCGGCGGGGGTGCGCAGGGTCACCTGCTCGGTGTGCGCGGACGGATCGGCCGGGGACTCCTCGCCCGGGATGCCACTGTTCTCGAAGGATCCGGTGGTTTCGCTGTGATTCGTCATGCGCCGACCATCTCGCGGATCTTTCATTTCCGCTGGGGCCTGTGGACAACTCGAATCAGGGACACGACAACGCTCCGGCGGTTGTCCACAGATCCGTGGCCGGCCGACCCGTTCGTCGGCCCCGTCCTGTTGCATGGAACGCATGGAGCACGAGCACACGAGCAACGGGCATCTCCGGGCACGGGCGGCCTCTACGAGATGTCCATCGAGGGCGCGGAAGCAAGTGCCTCCGCGGCCCTCCATGCGCGTGCCGGGAGAGAACTGCCCGTCTTTTGGCACGCGGATCGACACTCAGGCCGAGGGGTGCAGGGGCGGTGAATACCCGTCAAGAGGGGCTTGCGCGTGGCAAGTTGGTCGGCATCCTCGGAAGTCTGCGGCGTGGCGGATACACGATCGCGCAGAAGAGGGCAGGGCTTCTCCGGCCGCCCAGGCCCCGATCCGGAGCAGGCGCAGACACGAGCGGCACCGGGCGCCGCGACCGTGCTCGGACGCGCACTGACGCGCTACGCCCTGCGGTTCCCGGCGAGCGTGGCACTCGGCCGCGACGAGATCGTGGACTGGGTCGGCCCCACGATCCAGCGGTATCTCACCGCACCCGCACCCTGAAGTACGTATGGAGCGCCCCGGCCGCAGCTTCCGTCGCTGTGGGGACCCTCGACGGTGGGCGTGCACGGCGGCACAGCCGGCTGCCGCCCCTCCCCCGGCAGGTCTGCGGTCCAGCGGAAAGCGCTGCCGACCACACCGGTCGGCGTCGAGTACTCGCTCGTCGGCGGAAGCCGGTGAAGCTGCTGCCGGGTGCCGTGGCGTGCTGCCGTTCTCGAGCACCCATACGCCCTGTATGCCCTCTCCACGACCGCAGCAGGCGCACCGCACGGTCGGTCCATGGGGGACTTCGAGGAAACATGCGCTGGCCGCGGGGACGGCACGGACTGCCCGAACGGCGAGGACGAGGTCCTCGTGGACGGGGTCCGGTGCGAGGAGTGCCGGCACTACTGGGAGCTGGACGAGACGGAGCCAGGACGCCGGACGGCCGCGGGGGACGGGGTGACCCGGCCGGCAGGGGATCCGCGGGAGGCCGGGCCGGGGGCGGCGGCATGACGCGAGTGGCGCGCTGTTCGTCGGGGCGGGCGTGACCTGGACCGATAAGCCGATGGACCAATGAACCAATGGACCGATGACCTACCGCGAGCGCATGTACGGGCCGCAGGGCAACCCGGCCGAGGCCGAGCAGGTCCGGGAGGCCGCCCGCGGCGGAGGGGCCTCCAGTCGGGTGTACGCCGGGTACAGGCCGACTCGGTCGTCAGCCCGCCACGGCGAGCACCAGCGGCAGAACCTGGTCGGCTCCCTTCTGCCTCAGCAGGCGAGCGGCGACCGCGAGGGTCCAGCCGGAGTCGGTGCGGTCGTCCACAAGCAGGACCGGCCCTGGGGTACGGGCCAGGGCGTCGGCCAGGTCCTCGGGGACGGCGAAGGCGCCGGCCAGTGCCCGGAGTCGTTGAGCGGAGTTACTGCGTCGTGCCGCGTGCGCGCCGCTCGTGCCGGTGTACGCCAGGCTGCCCAGGTAAGGAAGACGCCCGATGTCCGCGACTCCCTGAGCCAGGGACGCGACCAGCCGGGGGCGGGTCAGGGACGGTACCGCGACGACCCCCACCGGCCTGGAAACGGCGTCCGGGCCGTCCGACAGCCAGCCGCCCGGGGAGCGCGCCCAGTCCGCGAGGACCGTCACCACGGCCTTCAGCACATCCTCGGGGACCGGCTCGTCGGGCGCCTGCTCGGACAGCAGCGGCCGCAGCCGATTGCCCCAGCCGATGTCGGAGAGCCGCCCCAGCGCCCTGCCGGTGGAACACTGCTGCTGGGCCGGGATACGTCCCTTGAGGTCCACGCCCAGTGCGGGCATGCCCGTCGGCCACATCCGGCGCGGCTCGACCTCCACCCCCGGGCGGCCCAGCTCCTTCGTCGCCCCCGCCAGGGTCTGCGCCGAGACGGCGGGGTCGGCCCAGGCGCCCGCGCAGTTGTCGCAGCGACCGCACGGCGCCGCCTCCTCGTCGTCCAGTTGGCGACGCAGGAACTCCATGCGGCACTCGGAGGTCGTGACGTAGGAGCGCATCGCCTGCTGCTCGGCCGCGCGCTGCTGGGCCACCCGTGCGTACCGCTCCGTGTCGTACACCCAGCCGGAACCCGTGGCCGTCCATCCGCCCTTCACCCGCCGCACGGCGCCGTCCACGTCCAGCACCTTCAGCATCGTCTCCAGCCGGCTGCGCCGCAGATCCACCGAGCCTTCCAGGGCGGGCACGGACAGTGGCCGACCCGCCTCGGCGAGGGCCGCGAGGGTCTGGCGCACCTGTTCCTCCGGGGGGAAAGCGGTCTCGGCGAAGTAGCGCCAGATCGCCTCGTCCTCCTTGCCCGGCAGCAGCAGCACCTCCGCGTGTTCGACACCGCGGCCCGCGCGGCCCACCTGCTGGTAGTAGGCGATCGGCGAGGACGGCGAACCGAGGTGGACCACGAAGCCCAGGTCCGGCTTGTCGAAGCCCATTCCCAGCGCGGAGGTGGCCACCAGTGCCTTGACCCGGTTGTGCAGCAGATCGTCCTCCGCCTGCTGCCGGTCGGCGTTCTCCGTCCGGCCCGTGTACGAGGCCACCTCGAGACCGCGCTGCCGCAGGAACGCGGTGGCCTCCTCGGCCGCGGCCACGGTGAGCGTGTAGATGATCCCGGAGCCCGGCAGCTCGTCCAGGTGCTCGGCCAGCCATGCCATCCGGTGCGCCGCGTCCGGCAGCCGCACCACGCCCAACCGCAGGCTCTCTCTGTCCAGCGGGCCACGCAGCACCAGTGCCTCGCCGGCACCGGTACCCAGCTGCTCGGCCACATCCGCCGTGACCCGGGCGTTGGCGGTCGCCGTGGTGGCCAGCACCGGCACCCCCGGGGCGAGCTCGGCCAGCATCGCCCGCAGCCTGCGGTAGTCGGGGCGGAAGTCGTGACCCCAGTCGGAGATGCAGTGCGCCTCGTCCACCACCAGCAGGCCCGTCGTCGCCGCGAGCTTGGGCAACATGTGCTCACGGAAATCCACGGAATTGAGGCGTTCGGGACTTACCAGGAGAACATCGACGTCACCGCGGTCGACCTCCTCGTGGATCGTCTCCCACTCCTCCGGATTGGCCGAGTTGATGGTCCGCGCATGGATACCGGCCCGCGCCGCCGACTCGACCTGGTTGCGCATCAACGCCAGCAGCGGCGAGACGATCACCGTGGGCCCGGAGCCGCGTCGGCGCAGCAGAGCGGTGGCCACGAAGTACACCGCCGACTTGCCCCACCCGGTGCGCTGCACCACCAGCGCGCGACGGCGCTCCACCACCAGGGCCGCCACCGCCTGCCACTGGTCCTCCCGCAGCCGCGCCGCCCCCGTCGGATCACCGACCAGCTCGGCGAGGATGGCGTCGGCTTCGGCACGCAGCTCCAGATCGTTCATGCCCCCATGCAACCCGACGGCAAGGACAATCGGCCACTTCACCCCGTGTGACGGACGGCATGCCCCACCGCGGGCCCTGCGGCCGGGCACTCGGGGCCGCCGACGCCAGGCCCGGACCGGTGGGCGCGGTCACCGTCGCCTCGGGCGGCAGGCCCCGGCCGATCCAGTCGCCGGGCTCGGGGATCGCCGGGACCGGGCGGCTGCCGCTGCCGGGAGCCGTGGCGTACGGCGACGATGTCGCCGACGTCCGGCCCGGGGTCCATGCGTCAGCGGCCTGACCTGTGGGTAGGGATATAAGCCACGCACCATCCGATAACCGGCGGCGTCCCCAATTGCTCGTTGCCGCATCCCAGTTCGACAGGAAGAATTGAGATCCGCTCCCCGCACGGTCCGTCCGCGATCCGGCTGGGCTCCACTGCGGTGCGCGCTCCCGAATCCGACCTCGCCCGCTGTGTGGGCGCGTAGCCGAAGGGAGGAACGTGACCTTCGGATTCGCCTCGTCCTCGGCGGCCTCGTTGTCGACCTCCACCGCTTCCGCGGGCCGCCTGCTGGAGCCGGCGGAGTGGGCCGCCGCCAAGATCCCCCTGCTGCGCAACCCGCGTGAGGTCGTCAGCGGGCTCCACGCGCGTCATCACCCGAGGCCGTCCACGGCGATCGTGGCCGTCCTCGATCCGGACGAGCGGCTGCGCGCCAGCGCCTCGTTCACCCGTCGCGGCGCCCCGGCGGACGGCTGGATGCTGCGCAACGCCCTGCTGTCCCAGTTGCGCCGGGTCATTCCGCACGACCTGCGCCGCCGTACCCCGGTGCGCACCGCCGTCCTGCTCTACTGCCGCGAGGGCGACGCGCGTTGGACCGAGGAGGACGGCGCCTGGATGTGGGGGCTGCGCGATGCCTGCACACTGCACGGGCTGCGCTGCGGGGCGTACATCACGCTGACCCATGACGGGTGGCACGTGCTGGGCGAGGGCCGCGGCGGTCGCCGCCCCAACGCCCACTCGGCGCCGGAGCCCTTCGCCACCGCGGACGCCCCGCCGCCCGCGCCGCGCACCGGCGGACCGGTCTCCGAGGTGCTGCGCCGGGCCGCGGCCCGCTGAGCGGGCGACCACCCGGACCGGCCGGCGTACGGGCGACACCGGCTCGGGACCGATGCACCCGGACCGCTACGCCTACGCGCGACGCCTGCTCCGGACGCGCCGACGGACGCACGGCACCCGCTCAGGTCGACGGGCCGGCCCACGGACGTACGGCACCCGCGCGGAACGACCGGACGGCTCATGGACGTACGGCACCGAGCGGACCGCCCGCAGGAGCACGCCACCCGCTCGGATGGCCGACCGGCGGCCCGCGGAGGCACAGCCCCCGGGACGACGGACCGGCCCATGGACGTACGGCACCGGCTTCGTGCCCCGCCGGGCGCTCCGCTCGGTGCCGGCCGGACGCCGCCGACGGAAGGCCCCCCTTCCGTTCCCGGCGTCCCGCGCACCGACCGGGGCGCAGGGCGGGGCAGTCGGAGCGCTCGGGCGCGGCCGACTCGGTGGGCCCGACCCGATGGTCGTACGGCCTCCCGGGCCGGCGCCCCGCCCGGCCGTCACTCCTGCCCGGGTGATCCGGCACGGCGCTTCCGCTGTCCGGGCACGCCGAAGGCCGCTCCGTGCGGTGACCGCGTGGACGGCTCCTCGCCCGAGCGTGCCGAGCCCCGGCCCCCGGGCGCCCCGGTGGTCCGGGTCTCCGGGGGGGCTGGGCGCGTGGCTCAGACGCCGGCGCCCAGCACCCCGTTGATCTGCTGCGGGTCGCCGCAGACGATCAGCAGGGCGCCGGCCCGGGAGTGGGCCAGGGGGAGGACGGTGCCGACGGCGGAGGCGGGGCCCCCGTTGACGGCCACGACGACCACCGGGCGGGACGCGGCACGGGAGGCGATGGCGGCGTCCGTGTAGAAGACGTCGTCACCGGCGTCGTGCTGCGCCCAGTAGGACGCTTCGCCGAAGGACAGCTCGTGCTCGGCCCACGGGTGCCGGGCACCGGTGGTGATCACGAGTACGTCGCCGGGGGCGCGGCCCGAGTCCAGCAACAGGTCGACGGCCTCTTCGGCGGCGTCGAGCGCACCCTCGGCCGAGGCCGGGATCAGCTGGATCTGCGGACCGGCCGCGGCGGCGGGAGCGGCCGGACCGGACGGGCCCGGCTTGGCCGGAGCCACGTCACGCGGTATGCGCTGCACCGGCGGCGTGGGCCGCTGAGGGCCGGGACGACCGGGGCGGGACGGCGCCGCGGGGCGGGGGCCGGGTACGGGGCGAGGGGTCGGCGCGGTGCGGCCGCTGGCCGGCGTGGCGCGGGGACCCTGGGCACTCTCGTGAATCTGAGGCTCCTCGGGAATGAGAGGCATGAGCTGATTTTTATCAAACGTTGAAGCGGCACTGACGACGGGGTGGCACATCAGTGCGAGCGGAACGATCAGAAATCGAAGCCGAGCTGCCCCTCGATCTCCGGAACGTTTCCGTCCGCCCAAGTGCGGGCCTTCTTGAGATGCCGCCACTGGGGCAGCGCATCAAGATACGCCCACGACAAACGGTGGTGCGGGGTGGGGCCCCGCTCTTCCAGTGCGGCTTTGTGCACGGGCGACGGGTACCCGGCGTTGTCCGCAAACCCGAAGTCTGCATGGTCGACACCCAGTTCGGCCATCATTTTGTCGCGCTGAACCTTGGCGATCACGGAGGCCGCCGCGACGGCGACGCACGACCGATCGCCCTTGATCACCGTGCGCACCCGCCATGGGGCACCGAGGTAGTCGTGTTTCCCGTCGAGGATGACGGCGTCGGGACGGACCGGCAGGGCTTCCAGGGCACGGACCGCGGCGAGCCGCAGCGCGGCCGTCATCCCCATGCCGTCGATCTCCTCGGGGGAAGCATGCCCCAGCGCGTACGCGGTCACCCATGCCCGCAGGACCTCGTCCAGTTCGGTGCGTCGCTTGAGGGTCAGCAGCTTGGAGTCGGTCAGGCCCGCGGGCGGTCGGCGCAGTCCGGTGACCGCCGCGCAGACGGTGACGGGTCCGGCCCAGGCGCCGCGCCCCACCTCGTCGACACCGGCGATGACCTTCGCTCCGGTCGTGGCGCGCAGGGAGCGCTCGACGGTGTGTGTAGGCGGTTCGTACGGCATGGCGCCCTTAGGTTACGCCGCCGGGATCGCCCTTTGACACCCCGGTCTCCCTCGCGGGAACGGGAGCGTCGCGAGGGAGACCGCCATTCCGGAACTCGGACCATCACATTTGCTTTCGCATACTCTATACCGGCCTGCTTGCCCTCGGTGGACGAGGGCGTCGGCGACGCCCGGCCAACGTCAACCAAAGCCCGAGCAACGGCAATCGCCCACATCGGACGGACCGACTCCACGAGCACTCGCCCCACCCGAGGATCGCGCTCGTGAATTACTCCACCTGCTCGGCGCCGAGGGCCCGGTTCACCTCCCTCAGCCTGGTGATCTCGTCCCTGATCGGTTGCAGCACCTCGTCCAGTTCGGCCGGGGTGAAGCGGGGGGTGATGTGTTTGGGGCAGTTCCAGCTGAGGCCCTCGACGGCGATGGTGACGAGCCGCTCCAGGCGGCCGTCGGAGCGGGGCCGGGCGAGCCGGACGGCGAGGTCGGGGGCCTCTTCGGCGTCCTGCCAGCGGGCGCGGCCGAACAATTTCAGCCGGGTTCGGTAGGCGTAGTCCATCAGGAAGACGGCGACCCGGTCGTTGTGCCGCAGGTTGCCGGTGGTGATGAACTGCCGGTTGCCGCCCACGTCGGCGAAGGCGACGGTGTGCTCGTCCAGCACGTGGAGGAAGCCGGGCGGGCCCCCGCGGTGCTGGATGTAGGGCCAGCCCGTCTCGCTGACGGTGGCCAGGTAGAAGCTGTCGCGTTCGGCGATGAACTGCTGCTCCACCGGGCCGAGCGGGTCGGGTTCGTCGGGGCCGTCCAGTTGCCGCAGCATCGCCTGGGCGCTGCCGTTGCGTTCCTGGACGCCGCGGACCGAGTCGGTGTACGCGATGCGGGCGAAACGGGTCATGGGCGCGTCTCCGTTCCTTCGGCTGTCCCTCCGGTCCGCGGGCAGCTCAGTGCCCCGGCCGGAGGAGGAGTTTGCCGGTGGTGGTGCCGGACTGGAGGTCGGCGTGGGCCTGGGCGGCCTCGTCGAAGCCGTAGCGGCCGCCGATCGTGGTCTTCAGGACGCCCTCGCGCAGCCAGCCGAAGACGTCGGCGGCGCGCTCGGCCAGTTCGGCGGGGTCACTGGCGTGGTCGACCAGGGTGGGACGGGTGAGGAACAGCGAGCCGCGGGGCGCGAGCGACTGCGGGTCGAGCGGTGAGACGGGTCCGGAGGCCGCACCGACCAGCACGAACATGCCGCGGGGCCGCAGCGCGGCGAGGCCCGCCTCGAAGGTGTCCTTGCCGATGCCGTCGTAGACGACGTCCACTCCCCTGCCGCCGGTCCGGTCGAGGACCTCCCGGGTGAGGTCGTCGGCGGCACCGCGGACGATGACGTGGTGGGCGCCGGCCGCCTCGGCCGCGGCGGCCTTGCCGGGCGTGGAGACGGTGCCGATGACGCGGGCGCCCCGGCGGGCCAGCAGTCGCACCAGGTGCTGCCCGAGGCCGCCGGCCGCGGAGTGCACGAGCGCGGTCTCGCCCTCGGCCGCCCGGTAGGTGGAGGTCGTCAGGTAGTGGGCGGTCAGGCCCTGGAGCATGACGGCGGCGGCGTCGCTGTCGGAGATGTCGTCCGGGACGCGCACCGCGGCGTGGGCGGGCACCGCGACGAGTTCGGCGTAGGAGGCGGGGGCCGCGCACCAGGCGACGCGGTCGCCGGGCCCGAACCCGGTCACGTCCTCGCCGGTGGCCACGACCGTGCCCGCGCCCTCGCTGCCGGGGACGAAGGGGGCGCGCGGCGCGGCGCGGCCCTCGCGTTCGTAGACGTCCTTGTAGTTGATCCCGGCGGCGGCCAGGCGGACCAGCAGTTCACCGGGGCCCGGCCGGGGGTCGGGGCGTTCGGTCTCGGTGAGCACTTCGGGTCCGCCGTGCCGCTCGGCCACTACTGCGCGCATGGGGCGCTCCTTGCCGTTCTCGTCGCTGGTTTCACGGATGGGGGCGGGGTAGGTCAGGCCGTCTCCTTGCGCGGCACGTACGCCACGCTGAGGCCGATGATGGCGAAGAAGCAGAGCGCCACCAGGACGACACTCACACGCAGGCCGAGCATGGTGTCGTGCATGCCGATCAGGGAGCCGAGCAGGGCCACGCCCATCGCCATGCCGACCTGGCGGGCGGTGTTGAGGACGCCGGAGCCGAGGCCGGCGTAGGCCGGGTCGATGGCCAGTAGGGCGGCGGCGTTGAGGCTCGGCGAGAACACCCCGCAGCCGAGGCCGGTCAGCCCGGTGCCGATGGCGAACAGCGGCCAGGTGCTCTGGTCGGTGACACCGAGCAGCAGGGCGCTGCCGACGAAGGAGGACAGGGCACCGGTCCACAGCAGGAACCGCGGTCCGCGGTGGACGAGGCGGCGGTTGAGGACGATGGTGCCGAAGACCCAGGCGATGCCGAAGGGCAGGAAGTACACGCCGGTCTTCTCGGCGCTCAGGCCCCACTGCTGCTGGAGGTAGATGGCGAGCATGAACTGGAGGCCGTATCCGCCGAACTGGAAGGCGAAGCCGTTGGTGATGGAGGCGGAGAACGCGGCGCGGCGGAAGACGGCCAGCGGCAGCATCGGGTGCTGGGAGCGGGACTCGACGGCGACGAAGGTGATCGCGGTGACGACGGCGACGGCCAGCAGGACGAGCGGGACGGGGGCGAGCCAGCCCAGCGAGCCGCCCTCGATCAGGTAGGCGACGATCGCGGAGAGGGCGATGATGCCGGTCAGCTGGCCGGGCAGGTCGGCGGCGCGGGCCTCGCGCCGGGGGGTCTCACTGGCGTAGCGCTGGGCCAGGTACAGGGTGATCAGGCCGACGGGCACGTTGATGAGGAAGATCGAGCGCCAGCCGAGGAGTTCGGTCAGCGCGCCGCCGCCGATCGGGCCCGCGACCAGGGCGAGTCCGCCGGTGGCGCCCCAGACGGTGATGGCCTTGGCGCGCTCGATGGGGTCGGGGTAGGTGCGGGCGATGATCGCCAGGGTGGTGGGCAGCAGACCGCCGGCCGCGATGCCCTGGAGGAAGCGGGCCACCACCAGGACGGTCAGGTTGGGGCTGACCGCGCACAGCAGCGACGCGGCGGTGAACGCGGCGAGCGAGGAGACGAACAGCCGGCGGGCGCCCCAGCGGTCGCTGATGCTGCCGGCGGTGAGCAGGATGCTGGCCAGCGGGATGGTGTAGATGGTGACGACCCACTGGAGGGCGGCCATCGAGCCGTGGACGTCCCGCTCGATGGCGGGCAGGGCGATGTTCAGGGCGCTGCCGTCCAGCAGGATCATGAAGAAGCCGAGGCAGACGGCGGCGAGGGCGAGGGCGGTGTGGCGCGCGCTGCGCACCGGCGCGGCAGGCGTGGCGGGCGTGCCTATCGGCTGGCGCGCCGTGCTCGTCGGCGAGTCGGGGACGGTGGTCATGGGGTGAACCTTCTTTCGGACGCGGTGCCGGGGCGGGGTCCGGCGAGCGGGGTGGCGCGAGGGTTCGGCGGGGTGGTGCGACAGTTCGGAAGAGCGGTGACCCTCATCGCGAGGGGTGCCGCGCCCCCGGGCCCGGGGACGGCGGCGGACGGTCGGGTCACGCCCTGAGGTGGACCAGGGCGCTCTTCGCGGCCTGGGTGGCGCGGCGGAACGCCGCCTGGTCCTGCTGGGCGCGGGCGAGCACATAGCCGCCCTGGACGGTGGCGATGACGAGCGAGGCCATGGCCGCGACGTCGGTGTCCGGGCGCAGTTCGCCGCTGCGCACGCCCTCGGCGAGCACGTCGGCGATGCGCTGCTGGAGCCAGGTGAAGAACTCCTCCACCGGGGCGCGCAGCCGGTCGTCGGCGACGACGTCGGGGTCCTGGACGAGCCGGCCGACACGGCAGCCGGCCAGCGGGTTGCGTTCCATGTCGAGGTAGGCGCCGACCCGTTCCAGGGCCGTCGTGCCGCTGTCCAGCGCCGTCTCCGTGGCGAGCCGCAGCTGGCCCGCGGAGTGCCGCATGGCGGTGACGGCCAGGTCGGCCTTGCCGGAGAAGTGGTGGTACATGCTCCCCTGTCCGGCGTGGGAGCGCTTCTGGATCATCGCCGGGCTGGTCGCCGCGTAGCCGCGCTCCCAGAGCAACTCGGCCGCGGCTTCGACGAGGTGGTCCTTCGTCGCCTTCATGACTCGACTGTACATACTAGTAGGTACAGCGCGCAAGACAGAGCCCCCGCCGACTTCCGGCAGGGGCTCTGACGTGCTCTTT
Source organism: Streptomyces misionensis (assembly GCF_007896895.1). Classification (GTDB taxonomy): domain Bacteria; phylum Actinomycetota; class Actinomycetes; order Streptomycetales; family Streptomycetaceae; genus Streptomyces; species Streptomyces misionensis_A. Next base: position 32,355 of record NZ_VOGW01000016.1, read on the forward strand.
CCCGTGAAAAATCAGGCGGCGCTCAGCCGCACGGCCAGCTCCTCCCGCAGCACCAGCAGCGCCACCTTGCCCGCGCTGTTGTAGGGGATGCGCTCGGCCTCGGTCACCCTGGCCGGGCCGGCGAACCGCCCGAGGACCTCACCGGCCCGGGCCAGGGCGCGATCCCGCAGCTCGGGTGCCAGTCCGGGCCGCAGCACCACCACCGCGACCGCGCCCGTGTCCGCGCCGTCCAGGCCCGAGGTGACGCACACATCGCGCACCGCCGGGTCCTCCTTGATGGCACCCTCGACGCGCACGACGTCGATGCGGGGCTCGGAGCGCGCCGTGATGTAGAGCCGCCCGTCGTCGCCGAGGTAGCCGTAGTCGCTGGTCAGGATGTGCCGCCGGCCGGCGAGTTCGACGGTGTCCAGCGGCCGGTGCACGTACTCGTCCATGGCGTACGCGCTGTCGATGGCCAGCAAGCCCACCCGGCCCGGCGGCAGTTCGCCGAGGGTGTCCGGGTCGAGCACGCGGACCGTCACGCCCGGCATGAAGCGGCCCGCCGCATAGGGGGCGGCGGCCAGGTCGGCCGGGTCCGCCATGGTGTTGATGCCGGTCTCGGTGGTCGCGTAGTACACGTACAGCAGATCGCCGAGGCGGGCCCGGGTCTGCTCGATGGTGCGCGGGCTGATGTGCCGGCCGCCGGTGAGCAGGAAGCGCAGCGCCGTCAGATCGGCGCCCCGGTGGGTGGTGGTGGCCACCTCCAGCAGCCGGTCGAGGAACGGCGGCACGAGGAACGCGCCGGTCAGCCGCTCCGACGCCAGCACCTCCACGGCCGCCTCGGCGTCCGGCGGGCCGAGCCGCACGGCGGCGCCGAGCGCGAGGGCGGCGCCCGCCCACACGTGTCCGGAGGCGAAGGCGAGGGGCGAGGTGATCAGGAAGGAGTCGCCGGGTCCGAACGCGAAGCGGTCCCGCAGGAAGGCGACGCGCTGGTTCTCGGTGCGCTTGCGGCGCACGAACAGCTTCGGCGTTCCGGTGGTGCCGCTGGTGAATCCCAGGGCGCTGAACGGCGGTCGGACCCAGGGCGCCGCCTGGTGCTCGCCCTCGGCGGCGGCCAGGTAGTGCGTGACCCGGGTGTCGAACGCGGGGAACGCCACCAGGTCGAGCAGTACGGCCCTGTCGCCCCAGCGCGGCCAGAAGTCCTCCGGCAGGTTCGGCAGCGAGCTGTCCACCACGATGAACGTGGGCTCGACGGCGGCCAGTTGCTCACCGATCGTGGCGCCGTCCCGCTCCGGGTCGACCCCCACCCAGGGGACGCCCAGCGAGGTCAGCGCGGCGGTGGCCACCACGACGCGCACGGTGTTGCCCGCGATCACCATCGCCCGGTTGGGCTCGTCGGCGTCCAGCGAGCGGGTCAGCCAGGCGCGCACCGCCGCCACCCGGTCCGCCAGCTCCGCCCAGGTCAGCGTCTCCTGCCCGTCGCTGACCGCCACGCGGTCCGGAGCCGTCGCGGCATGCTCTCGTACAGCCTCAAGCGTGATCATTGCCGTCTCCTCGGGGGGTGTCAGCCGGCCAGCGGAACCGTGGTCACCGTCTCGCGGCGGGCCGCGTCGTCGGCGTCGAGCCGGGCGAGTCGCGCCATGCCCTGGCGCAGGCACGAACGGGCGATCGAGTCGCCCTGGAGCAGCGTGCGGGAGTTGACGTGCGGACGGGCGCCGATGGCCGTGACCCACTGCACGGACTCGACCGGCGGGCCGTAGCTGAAGCGGGCCGGGTGCGGGGTGCCGTCGCCGCGCACCACCTGGAACGTCGACTCGGTGACGTCCAGACCGCCGGTCTCGTACCCGCCGCCGTCGGCGTCCGGGATGAAGTGCGCCCGGCACTCCCCCGCCGCGCGCAGCGAGGCGAGCAGCGGGTCGGTGGCCCGGCGGACGTCGGTGAGCGGCAGATGCGCCTCCACCAGCGCGGTGGCCCGCACCTCGGTGCCGGGCACGTCCGGGGAGGAGGCCAGGAAGACACCGTCGTCCTCCTCGGCGCTCACCTTCATCCGGGGGCCGAGCGGTTCGACGATCCCCGCTCGCACCAGCGCCAGCAGCTGGGCGACCCGGGTGGCCGGCGGGCCGCTGGCCGCGTAGTTGTTCAGGCCGCTGAACCAGCGGTCGATGTGGTCGCGGTAGGAGGCGCCGCTGATGCCCTGGTGGGAGATGACCGCCCGCACCTCCTCGCGCAGATCGCGCATCACCGCGGCGGCCGCCTTGACCGCGCTGCGCTCCGGGCCGAGCCTGGAGTGCCGCAGGTCCTCGTCGAGTTGGCCGGTGATCCAGTCCCGGAACGCGGCCTGGCCGGCGAAGCCGATCCCGTCCGCCGGGCGGTCCAGCCGCTTCCAGTCGAACCTCAGCTCCGGGTCGGGCACCAGTTCCTCGATGAGCCGCTCCATCCGGGGGCTGCCCCAGCTCAGGCCGGGGAACTCGGCCACCAGCCGGGCGTGCGCCTCGGGTGCGGTGTCCTTCAGCAGCGCCCGGTAGTACACCCAGGCGACCTCCTTGGCCACCAGCGGGAACAGGTCCCGCAGGAAGTCGGTGCGCCCGGTGCCGGCGCCGAGCCGCAGCTCGGCTATCTCGGTGGCCGTGATGAAGTCCGGCTTGTAGCGGGGTACGACCTCCTGTTTGATCTCCGCCCGGGCCCGGTAGGGCATGCCGCGCCCGGAGCCCGCGTACATCACCGGCTCCTCCCCGCTGGGCAGGTAGCGCAGGCCGTCCCCCTCGGTGACGAAGTGGCCGCCACGGCCCTCGCTGAGCAGGATCATGTAGTCGTAGAAGTTGAGGCCGAGGCCGCGCACGATGACCGGTTCGCCGGGCGTGACCCAGGAGAGGTCCGCCTCGGCGGGGCTGTTGGGGGCCACGTAGTGCAGTCCGTGCCGGGCCGCGAAGTCGATGAGGTGCTGCTCACGGGTGGTGGGCGCCACGTCGTAGTGGCCCTGGGCGAGCACCACCGCGTCCACCCGCAGCGGCAGGTCCTCGCCCTCCAGCCGCACCTCCTGCATCCCGTCCGCGGCCTCCGTGACGGAGACCGCCCGGGTCTGGTGCACGCTGACGGACACCTCGGCCGGGGCGCGCTCCACGATGTGCCGGAACGACCAGCCCAGGTACTCGCCCTGGAAGGCGCGGGAGGCGTACGACCAGGCCTCCATGTGCGCCGCCTCGGCCTTCGCCTCGTCGCTGACGTCGGTGACCAGGCCGTCCGCGACCATCCGGGCCCACTGGTACTGGGTGGGGCCGGGGGTCAGCGGCCCCTCGCAGGTGACGGTCCGGTCGGTGAAGACGGTGACGTCGCCGGCGACGGTGTTCATCAGCAGCTCGCGCGGCTGGTCGAACTTCCAGACCCGGCCGCCGCCGACCGGGTAGGGATCGACGACGTGGACGTGGACCTCCTGGCCCGGGCTGAGCAGCGGCGCGTTGGCGCAGACGCGTTCCAGCGCGACGGTGCCCCGGGGGCCGGCGCCGACGATGCAGATGTCGATGGTGCGAGTGGACATGGCGGTCTCCCTGCGAAGTGGGTGGGGGCGGGATCAGGCGAGGACGGTCCAGGTGTCGGTGCCGGCGAGGAGCGCGGCCAGGTCGCCCTTGCCCTTCTGTTCGATGGCGGTGTCGAGTTGGTCGCTCATCCGGGCGTCGTAGACGGGGCGTTCGATGGAGCGGAAGACGCCGATCGGGGTGTGGTGCAGGGTGTCGGGGTCGGCCAGGCGGGAGAGGGCGAAGGCGGTGGTCGGGGAGGCGGCGTGGGCGTCGTGGATCAGGAGGTCCGGCTCGTTCTCGGGGGTGACGGTGACCGCTTCCAGGTCTCCGGTCCGCCGGTCGCGGACGATGCCGCGTGTGCCGTCGGGGCCGAAGCGGACGGGCTGTCCGTGTTCCAGGCGGATCAGGGCTTCCTCGGCGCGTTGGCGGTCCTTGAGGGCGTCGAAGGCGCCGTCGTTGAAGATGTTGCAGTTCTGGTAGATCTCGATCAGCGCGGTGCCGGGGTGCTGGGCGGCGGCGCGCAGTACGTCGGTGAGGTGTTTGCGGTCGGAGTCGATGGTGCGGGCGACGAAGGAGGCTTCGGCGCCGAGGGCCAGGGAGACCGGGTTGAAGGGGGCGTCCAGGGAGCCCATGGGGGTGGACTTGGTGATCTTGCCGGTCTCGGAGGTGGGTGAGTACTGGCCCTTGGTCAGGCCGTAGATCCGGTTGTTGAAGAGGAGGATCTTGAGGTTGACGTTGCGGCGCAGGGCGTGGATGAGGTGGTTGCCGCCGATGGAGAGGGCGTCGCCGTCGCCGGTGACGACCCATACGCTCAGGTCGCGGCGGGAGGTGGCGAGGCCGGTGGCGATGGCGGGGGCGCGGCCGTGGATGGAGTGCATCCCGTAGGTGTTCATGTAGTACGGGAAGCGGGAGGAGCAGCCGATGCCGGAGACGAAGACGATGTTCTCCCGGGCCAGGCCGAGTTCGGGCATGAAGCCCTGTACGGCGGCGAGGATCGCGTAGTCACCGCAGCCCGGGCACCAGCGCACTTCCTGGTCCGACTTGAAGTCCTTCATCGACTGCTTGGCCTCGGCCTTGGGGACCAGCTGCAGCAGTCCGCCCGCGGTGTCAGTCATCGATGGCCTCCTTCAGCGCCGTGGCGAGCTGCTCCGCCTTGAACGGCATACCGTTGACCTGGGTGTACGAATGGGCGTCGACCAGGTATTTCGCCCGGATCAGCGTCGCGAGCTGGCCCAGGTTCATCTCGGGGACCACGACCTTGTCGTAGCGCGCGAGCACCGCGCCGAGATTGCGCGGGAAGGGGTTGAGGTGGCGCAGGTGCGCCTGCGCGATCGCGTCGCCGGCCCCGCGCAGCCGCCGTACCGCCGCCGTGATCGGGCCGTACGTCGAGCCCCAGCCGAGGACCAGGGTCCTCGCGCCGTGCGGGTCGTCCACCTCGATGTCCGGGACCTCGATGCCGTCGATCTTGGCCTGGCGGGTGCGGACCATGAAGTCGTGGTTGGCCGGGTCGTAGGAGATGTTGCCCGTGCCGTCCTGCTTCTCGATGCCGCCGATGCGGTGCTCCAGGCCCGGGGTGCCCGGCACCGCCCAGGGGCGGGCGAGGGTCCGGGGGTCGCGCTTGTACGGCCAGAAGACCTCGGTGCCGTCGGCCAGGGTGTGGTTCGGGCCGGAGGCGAACCGGACGCGCAGGTCCGGCAGTTCGTCCAACTCCGGGATGCGCCACGGCTCGGAACCGTTGGCCAGGTAGCCGTCCGAGAGCAGCATCACCGGGGTGCGGTACGTCAGCGCGATCCGGGCCGCCTCCAGTGCCGCGTCGAAGCAGTCGGCCGGAGTTCTGGGCGCGATCACCGGGACCGGCGCCTCCCCGTTGCGGCCGTACATCGCCTGGAGCAGGTCCGCCTGCTCGGTCTTGGTCGGCAGACCCGTCGACGGGCCGCCGCGCTGGATGTCCACCACCAGCAGCGGCAGCTCCAGGGAGACCGCCAGGCCGATCGTCTCGCTCTTCAGCGCGATACCGGGGCCGGACGTCGTGGTGACCGCCAGCGAGCCGCCGAACGCCGCGCCCAGCGCCGCGCCGATGCCCGCGATCTCGTCCTCCGCCTGGAAGGTCCGCACGCCGAAGTTCTTGTGCTTGCTCAGCTCGTGCAGGATGTCGGAGGCCGGGGTGATCGGGTACGAGCCCAGGAACAGCGGCAGGTCCGCCTGCCGGGAGGCGCTGATCAGGCCGTAGGACAGGGCGAGGTTGCCGGAGATGTTCCGGTAGGTGCCCACCGGGAAGGCCTTGGCGGCCGGGGCGACCTCGTAGGAGACCGCGAAGTCCTCCGTGGTCTCGCCGAAGTTCCAGCCGGCGCGGAACGCGGCGATGTTCGCCGCCATGATCTCCGGCTTCTTCGCGAACTTCGACCTCAGGAACTTCTCGGTGCCCTCGGTGGGCCGGTGGTACATCCAGCTCAGCAGGCCGAGGGCGAACATGTTCTTGCTGCGCTCGGCCTCCTTGCGGGAGAGGTCGAACTCCTTGAGGGCCTCCACCGTCAGGGTGGTCAGCGGCACCGGGTGGAGGCCGTAGCCGTCGAGCGAGCCGTCCTCCAGCGGCGAGGCGTCGTAGCCCACTTTCTGCAGGGCCCGCTTGGTGAACTCGTCCGTGTTCACGATGATCTCGGCGCCGCGCGGCAGGTCCCCGATGTTGGCCTTCAGAGCCGCCGGGTTCATCGCGACGAGGACGTTCGGCGCGTCACCCGGGGTGAGGATGTCGTGGTCGGCGAAGTGGAGCTGGAACGAGGAGACGCCGGGGAGGGTGCCTGCGGGGGCACGGATCTCGGCGGGGAAGTTCGGGAGAGTGGAGAGGTCGTTGCCGAAGGAAGCGGTCTCCGAGGTGAATCGGTCCCCGGTGAGCTGCATGCCGTCACCCGAGTCCCCCGCGAACCGGATGATCACCCGGTCCAGGCGGCGCACATCCTTCGTGCCGCCCGGTTTGCGCTGCTCCCCGACTACTGATCCGTCGGCCTGCTCCGCCTGGCTACTGACCTGGCTGGTCACTGAACTGGACCTCCTTCGAGGCGGCTGTCCGGGGCGTGGTCGCACCACGGATCATCCCAGGATCAACCCTACGTCGGTTAGGGTCGCCTTCCCGAGGTCATCCGCAGATTGGATGGCGTTTCGAGTCGGCGTGTCGCGCTGACATGTCAGGGCTTCCTTCCCCGCTTCCCCCCTCCGCTCCCCTGCCGGGTACCCCTCCTTCCACGGAAGCCCGAGGCTCTGACGCGCCCCTGACGCCGTGGCCCCCAACCGGTGCCGGGGCGGCGCCGATCAGGAGTTCAGATAGGTGAGCACGGCGAGCACGCGCCGGTGGTCGCCGTCGCTCGGCGCCAGGCCGAGCTTGAGGAAGATGTTGCTGACGTGCTTCTCCACCGCGCCGTCACTGACGACGAGCTGCCGGGCGATCGCCGAGTTCGTGCGCCCCTCCGCCATCAGCGCCAGCACCTCGCGCTCGCGCGGGGTGAGCTTGGCCAGCACGTCCTGCTTGCGGCTGCGGCCCAGCAGCTGCGCGACCACCTCCGGGTCCAGCGCCGTACCCCCGTCCGCGACCCGCACCACCGCGTCCACGAACTCGCGGACCTCCGCGACCCGGTCCTTGAGGAGATAGCCCACGCCCCGGGAGGAACCGGCCAGCAGCTCGGTGGCGTACCGCTCCTCCACGTACTGCGACAGCACCAGCACCCCGAGCCCGGGGTGCCGCCGGCGCAGGGTCACGGCCGCCCGCACCCCCTCGTCGGTGTGCGTCGGCGGCATCCGCACGTCCGCCACCACCACGTCCGGCAGCGCGCCCTCGCCGGCCAGATCGGCGATGGTCTTCACCAGCGCCTCCGCGTCCCCCACACCGGCCACCACGTCATGCCCCCGGTCGGTGAGCAGCCGGGTCAGGCCCTCCCGCAACAGCACCGAGTCCTCGGCGATGACCACGCGCACCCTGTTCTCCACGATCCTTGCCCCCGTACACCCGGTCCCGTGACGCCGCCCTTCGGGGACGCGCCTTCCGTACGGGACCCAAGCATTCCAGGAAACGGCCGGGAGCGTGCCGAGCCCTGTGGATAACTTGTTGAGGAAGGCTGTATCCGCAGGTCAGCCACGCCAGGGCAGCTCCGCGATCACGCGGGTGGGGCCGCCCGCCGGGGAGTCCACCAGCAGCACGCCGTCCACCGCGTCCAGCCGGCCCCGCAGACCCGCGAGGCCCGAGCCGGCCGAGGCGTCCGCGCCGCCCACGCCGTCGTCGCTCACTTGGAGCATCAGCCGGTTCTCCGAACGCCAGACATCGACCGAGGCGGAGCGTGCCCGGCTGTGCTTGGAGACGTTCTGCAGCAGCTCGCAGACGGTGAAGTAGGCGATCCCCTCGATGGCCGGCGCCGGCCGGGACGGCAGGTCCACCTCCACCCGGACCGGCACGGTGCAGCGGGAGGCGACCGAGGACAGGGCCGCGTCCAGGCCGCGGTCGGTCAGCACGGCCGGGTGGATGCCCCGGGCCAGGTCGCGCAGCTCCTGGAGGGCCGTCTTCACCTCGCCGTGCGCCTCCTCCACCATGCGGGCCGCCGCCTGCGGGTCCTCCCGCAGCTTCTCCTTGGCCAGCCCCAGGTCCATGGCCAGACCGACCAGCCGGGCCTGGGCGCCGTCATGCAGGTCGCGCTCGATGCGGCGCAGGTCGGCGGCGGCCGTGTCCACCACGACACCCCGGTCCGACTCCAGCTCCACCACCCGCTCCGACAGCAGCGACGGGCCGAGCAGCCCCCGCACCAGCAGCCCGTCCACCGTCGTCAGGGCGCGCACCAGCCACGGCGTGGCCAGCGTGAACACCAGTCCGACCAGCGTGGTCACCGTGATCTCGAACGGGTTGTCCAGGTAGATCTGGTGGTGTTCGTCGCCGTAGAGCTGGAGCCCGGCCTGCCCCGCGTACATCGGGAAGACCCAGAACCACAGCGGGTAGGTCAGCAGGCTCCAGCCGAGCGGGTAGAGGGTCGCCGTCACGATGAAGGAGAACAGCGCCCAGGGGAACTGCACCAGCGTGTACAGCAGGTTCCGCCAGGAGGCGCCGCTCTTGAGGACCGCGCCCATCCAGGCCAGCGCGCCCGGCTTGTGCACCCGCAGCGGCTCCGGGCCCCGCACGTCCACGTCCAGCAGCGCCCGCGCCCGGGCCCGCTCCAGCGCGCCGAAGGCCCGGCAGCCGGCCAGGGCCGCCGCCAGCACCGGGACGCCGAGGAAGGTCACCAGCAGGCCCGCGCCCAGCGACACCATCGTCACCGTCCAGGTGAACAGCACCACCGAGACCGGCAGGCTCAGCAGGACGTACCCCAGCTCGCGCCAGGTGCGGGCCTCTATCGGCGCCCGCAGCGCGGCGGGCAGCCGGTGGCGGCGGCCGCTTTCGGGGGAGCCGGTGGGCCAATCGGAATCCCAGTCGTCGTACCCCTGTCCGTGGCCGTCGCGCCCCCGCCCGGGACCGTACCCGCCGTGTCCGTAGTCCGTGGCCATCGAATTCCGTCCCGTTCTCCTCGTGCGAGCGGCGCTTTCGGCCGTGACTCAAGACTCGTGCGCCGCGCCCCCGCGGACCATGGAGACCATCGGCCTCTTCGAGCGGGGGTTTTCCCCACCCCACCCGGTCCCGCGGACACCCGGCCGCCGCTCCCCGCGGCACCGCGTGGCAGTTCGTGCGGTGGTCCGTGCGGTGGTTCGCGCGGCAGTCCGTGGGGTGGTCCGCGCGGCTATTCCTCGCGGTCGCGCCAGGGCAGTTCGGCCGTGACCACCGTCGGGCCGCCGACCGGTGACTCCACGGCGAACAGGCCGTCCACCGCGCCCAGCCGGTCCGCCAGGCCGCGCATCCCGCTGCCGCCGTCCAGCCGGGCACCGCCCCGGCCGTCGTCCTGGACCTGGATCAGCAGCCGGTCCTTCGCGCGCCACACGTCGACCGAGGCGGACCGGGCCGCGCTGTGCTTGCTGACGTTCTGCAGCAGCTCGGAGACGGTGAAGTAGGCGATGCCCTCGATGGCCGCGGCGGGGCGGTCCGCGAGGTCCACGGTCACCTTCACCGGCACCGTGCAGCGGGAGGCGACCGAGGACAGGGCCGCGTCCAGGCCGCGGTCGGTCAGCACGGCCGGGTGGATGCCCCGGGCCAGGTCGCGCAGCTCCTGGAGGGCCAGCTTCACCTCGCCGTGCGCCTCCTCCACCATCGCCGCCGCCGAGTCCGGGTCCTCCAGCAGCTTCTCCTTGGCCAGGCCCAGCCCCATGGCCAGGTTGACCAGCCGGGCCTGCGCCCCGTCGTGCAGATCGCGCTCGATGCGGCGCAGGTCGGCGGCGGCCGCGTCCACCACGACACCCCGGTCCGACTCCAGCTCCGCTATTCGGCGCTCCAGCTCGTCCGAGGGGGACAGCAGCCCGCGCACCATCGCCCGGTCCACGTTGGCCAGGCCCCTGGCGAGGTACGGCAGCAGCGGCCACATCACGAACAGTGAGGTCAGCACGGTGCAGAAGGTGAGGATGCCCCAGGGCAGCCGTATCGCGTCGTACAGCAGCGTCCGCCAGCCCACCGGGTCCTTGACCGCCATCCACAGCCGCTGGAACACGCCCTCGCCGCGGGCCAGGGGCAGCGGCGAGGGCTCCTCCACCCGGACCCCGAGCAGCGCCCGGGCCCGCGCCCGCTCCAACTTGCCCAGCTGCCGTGAGCCCAGCAGGGAGAGCGCCAGCAGCGGCAGACCGACCACGGTCAGGGTGAGGGCGCCACCGACGGTCAGCACGGTGATCGCGTAGCAGAAGCCGAACACCGTCACCGGCAGGTTCAGCAGGAGATGCGTGATCTCCTTCCAGGTGTGCGGGTCGTAGGCCGGCCTGATCGGCGGCAGGCGTTCGGAGCCGTCGGGGCCTTCGGCGCCGCCGGTCCGGACGGGGCCGCGGGCCGGGCCGGTGCCGTATCGGCGGCCGGCGGCGGAGCTGGGTGCGGTCATGACGGTCAGCCTGCCGTGTGGGACACCTCTCGCGCCATGCGGTGCGCCGCCCTGCTCCGCCGGGGGAAAACCCCACCCCGGTCCGCCTCGGGGGCTTCCCCCGGGGGGCCGGGGCGGCGCGGCCCGCCCGCCCGCGGACCTCTCCCGGCGTGACTGCCTGCTTACCGCCTCTTTATCAGGGCCTAGACTCCGATGCGTACAGGTCACGAGGTCAGGGAGCGAGGGACGGGACCGTGCGGGAGACGCTGGGGGACTCGACGGCCGCCACGGCGCACGTCATCGCGGCCGGCTACTTCCGGTCGTACTCGGCCGTGGGACTGCTCGCCGTCGTCGGCGTGCTGTTCGTCGCGGTCGCCTTCGGCGCCGGCCGGCTGCTGCGCCCCGTAGTGCCCACCCCGGAAAAACTCCTGACCTACGAGTGCGGCGTCGACCCCGTCGGCGAGGGCTGGGCCCACACCCAGGTCCGCTACTACGTCTACGCCTTCCTGTACGTGATCTTCGCGGTCGACTCGGTCTTCCTGTTCCCCTGGGCGACGGTCTTCGCCGCCCCCGGCTACGGCGCGACCACCCTCGTGGAGATGTTCATCTTCCTCGGCTTCCTCGCCGTGGGCCTGCTGTACGCATACAAGAAGGGCGTCCTGGCATGGACGTGACCCCGGACCCCGTGTACCTCCCGGAGCCCAAGCGGCTCGGCGCGCTGGCCCGACTGGCCCCCGAGCCCATGAAGGTGGTCCTCAACTGGGGCCGCCGCTACTCGCTCTGGGTCTTCAACTTCGGCCTCGCCTGCTGCGCGATCGAGTTCATCGCCGCGTCGATGGCCCGCCACGACTTCATCCGGCTCGGCGTCATCCCCTTCGCGCCGGGGCCCCGCCAGGCCGACCTGATGGTGGTCTCCGGCACGGTCACGGACAAGATGGCCCCGGCGGTCAAACGGCTGTACGAACAGATGCCCGAGCCGAAGTACGTCATCTCGTTCGGCGCGTGCTCCAACTGCGGCGGGCCGTACTGGGACTCGTACTCCGTCACCAAGGGCGTCGACCAGATCATCCCCGTGGACGTGTACGTCCCCGGCTGCCCGCCGCGCCCCGAGGCGCTGCTCCAGGGCATCCTCAAGCTCCAGGAGAAGATCGCCGCCGAGTCGCTGGGGGAGCGGTACGGCACCGGCGCCGCGCGCCCGTCGGCGGCCGCGCTGCAGAGCGGACTGGTGCGGCCGCCGGCCCCGGCCGGTGACGGCCCCGAGGGGGACGCGCGATGAGCACGGCCGGCTGGCTGCCCGCCCCCGCCGCGGAGCTCTTCGGGCCCGACGCGGTGGCCGAGGAGTCGTACGAGGTCCTGACCGTGGACGTCCCGCCGTCCGCCTGGCTGGATGCGCTGGAGACGGCCCGTACGACGCTGACCTGCACCTACTTCGACTGGCTCAGCGCGGTGGACGAACCGGGTGTCGGCTTCCGCGTCGCGGCCCACGTCGTCGCCCTGCACCCGGTGCGGCGCCTTCTGCTGCGTACGACGGTTCCGCACGAGGCGCCGGTGCTGCCGTCCGCCGTCGGCGTGTACGCGGGCGCGGCGTGGCACGAGCGGGAGACGTACGAAATGTTCGGGGTGACCTTCGAGGGTCACCCGTCGCTCGAACACCTGCTCCTCCCCGAGAACTTCGAGGGCCACCCCCTCCGCAAGGACTTCGTCCTGGCCGCCCGCGTCGCCAAGGCGTGGCCCGGCGCCAAGGAGCCCGGCGAGTCCGAACACGGCGGGCCCAAGCGCCGCCAGATGCTCCCGCCGGGCGTCCCCGACCCCAACGAGTGGGGCCCCCTCAAGGGTCAGCTCCCTCCTGCCCCGGCGGCGGAGGGCTCGGCGAGCCTGCCCGGCGCCACCGAGGGGGCCGCTCCGGCGGGCCCGCGTCGGATGCGCAGTGCGAGTGAGGGTTCGGCGAGCCAGGCGGCGGCAGCGGAGGGCGCTGGGCCGGCTCGTCCGCGCCGGATGCGGAGCGCGAGCGAGGGCTCGGTGAGCCAGGCACCGGCGGGGGAGGGCGCCCCGGCTCGTCCCCGCAGGACGCGGAGCGCGAGTGAGGGTTCGGCGAGCCAGACGCCGGCACGCGGTGCGGACGCGGTGGAGCGGAAGCAGGCCGCGGCCGAGGGCGATGCCGCGCGGGCGGCGCGGACCGCGGAGGGTCCCGCGGCGGAGGCCTCGGTGGCGCACGAGCCCGGTCCGGCACCGGCCCGCCCCCGTCGCGACCGCAGCGCCTCCCAGGGCTCGGCCTCGCAGCGCGCCACGGGGCCGACGGAACAGGCACCCGGTCCGGCCGACACGGCCCGCCGCCCGGCACCGCGCAGCTCCGACGCCCCGTGGCACCACGCCCGCCCGGCCTTCGACGAGCAGGAACCGGGGGA
>NZ_VOGW01000016.1:45492-62001 GCF_007896895.1 Streptomyces misionensis
AAGTTCGCGCAGAAGGAGGACGTGGTGCCGGCGGACGCCGACCGCCGCGTCTTCCAGCTCGCGCCCGCCGTGGCCCTGCTGCCGTACCTGCTCGTGCTGCTCGTCATCCCCATCGGCCCGGGCGAGGGCGCCGTCGGCCAGGCCCTGGACGCCGGCGTGTTCTTCGCGCTCGCGGTGATGGGCGTCGGCGTGCTCGGCTCGCTCATGGCGGGCTGGGCCAGCGCCAACAAGTTCTCCCTGCTCGGCGGCCTGCGCACCGCCGCCCAGCTGCTCGCCTACGAACTGCCGATGCTGCTCGCCGCGGCCTCCGTCGCGATGGCGGCCGGCACGGTCTCCCTGCACGGCATCCTGCACGCCTTCCACTGGTGGTGGCTGCCCTGGCAGATCATCGGCGCGGTCGTCTTCTTCGTCGCCGGACTCGCCGAGCTGCAACGCCCGCCGTTCGACATGCCCGTCGCCGACTCGGAGATCATCTTCGGCGCGTACACCGAGTACACCGGCCTGCGCTTCGCCCTGTTCCTGCTCGCCGAGTACGCCGGCATCGTGGTGCTGTGCGGCCTGACCACCGTTCTCTTCCTGGGCGGCTGGCACGGCCCCTGGGGCGACGGCGGACTCGGCTGGGTCTGGACCCTGCTGAAGACCGCGATCCTCGCCTTCGTCGTCATCTGGCTGCGCGTCACCTACCCGCGGCTGCGCGAGGACCAGCTCCAGAAGCTGTCCTGGACCCTCCTCGTGCCCCTCTCCCTCGTCCAGATCGCCCTCACCGGCATCGTCAAGGTGGTGATCAGCTAACCATGGCTCCCCTTCCCGGTTCCGGGCTCGCCAAGGGCCTGGCCGTCACCCTGCGCACGATGACGAGGAAGCACGGCACCGAGCAGTACCCGGACGCCCTGCCCGAACTCCCGCCCCGCACCCGGGGCGTGATCGGGCTGTTCGAGGAGAACTGCACGGTCTGCATGCTCTGCGCCCGCGAGTGCCCCGACTGGTGCATCTACATCGACTCCCACAAGGAGACCGTCCCGCCCGCCGCCCCCGGCGGCCGTGAGCGCAGCCGCAACGTCCTCGACCGGTTCGCCATCGACTTCTCGCTGTGCATGTACTGCGGTATCTGCATCGAGGTCTGCCCCTTCGACGCGCTGTTCTGGTCCCCGGAGTTCGAGTACGCCGAGACCGACATCCGCGACCTCACCCACGAGCGCGACAAGCTCCGCGAGTGGATGTGGACCGTCCCGGCGCCACCCGCCCTCGACCCGGGCGCGGAGGAGCCGAAGGAGATCGCCGCCGCCCGCAAGACCGCCGACAAGCTGGCCGCCGCGCGGAAGGCCGAGTCCGAGGAGGGCGACGCATGAATCCCGCCCTGGCGCTCGCCGCGGCCCCGCACGGCTTCCTCTCCCCGACCGGCGTCGAGATCGCCTTCCTCCTGGTCGGCCTGGTCACCTTCGGCGCCGCGCTGATCACCGTCACCACCCGGCAACTGGTGCACGCCGCCCTGTGGCTGGTGGTCGCGCTCGGCGGACTCGCCGTGGAGTACCTGCTGCTCACGGCCGAGTTCATCGCCTGGGTGCAGGTCCTGATCTACGTCGGCTCCGTCGTCGTCCTCCTGCTGTTCGGGCTGATGCTCACCAGGGCGCCCATCGGCCGCTCCCCGGACGCCGACTCCGGCAACCGCCGGGCCGCCCTCGCCGTCGCCCTCGCCGCCGCCGTCGCCCTGGTGTGGGTGGTCGTCGACGCCTTCCGCACGACCTGGATGGACCTGAGCGGACCGGCCGCCGGCGCCACCCATGTCACCGGAGCCAGCCTGTTCCGGTACTGGGTGCTGCCCTTCGAGGCGCTGTCCGTGCTGCTCCTCGCCGCCCTGGTCGGCGCCATCGTCCTGTCCCGCAAGGCCAAGGCCGACGACCGAGCGGGCGCCGGCGGCACGACAGCCGCCGACGGGGCGCCGGCCCCCGCCCCCGCCGGGAAGGACAGCGCCCGCTGATGCACCTCGTCTACCCCGCCGTACTCTCCGCCCTCCTGTTCTGCACCGGCCTGTACGGCGTCCTCGCCCGGCGCAACGCGATCCTGGTCCTGATGTCGGTCGAGCTGATGCTCAACGCCGTCAACCTCAACCTCGTCGCCTTCGACGTCTGGCTCAGCCGCGCCGCCCGCGACACCCTGCACTCCGGCCAGGCGCTGACCCTGTTCACCATCGCCATCGCCGCCGCCGAGATCGGCATCGGCCTGGCGATCGTGCTCGCCGTGTACCGCAACCGCGGCACCTCCGACATCGACAAGCTCCGCGACACCGCCGAGCGCCCCGACGGCGCGGAGCCGGGTCCCGCCGCGGCAGAGAAGACCGAGGCCACCGCGTGACCACGACCACCCTCGCCGTACTCGTCCCCCTGCTGCCGTTCCTCGGCGCCGCGGCCGGGCTGCTGCTCGGCCGCACCGCGCCCGGTTTCGTCCGCCCGCTCGCCGTACTGCCCCCGCTGGCCTCGCTGGTGCTGGCCGCGCTGGTCGCCGTACGCCAAGGCGGCGGCCCGGCCGTGGACGCCCACACGGAGCTGACCCCCACCGGCTCGGTCCCGGTCGAGCTGGCCCTGCACATCGACGGCTTCGCCGCGCTCGTCGCGATCCTGGTCGCCTTCGTCGCGTCCTGCGTGCAGATCTACTCCACGGGCTATCTCCGCGACGACCCGCGCTACCCCTCGTACGCCGCCCTCGTCTCCCTGTTCACCTCCGCGATGCTGCTCGTCGTCTACTCCGGCGACCTGATCGTGCTGCTGGTCGGCTGGGAGGTCATGGGCATCTGCTCCTACTTCCTGGTCGGCCACTACTGGGAGACCCCCGAGGCCCGCGCCGCCTCCCTCAAGGCGTTCCTGGTCACCAAGCTCGGCGACGTGCCGTTCCTGATCGGCCTGTTCGCGCTCGCCACCGACGCCGGCTCGTTCCGCGTCACCCGCGTCCTCGGCACCGTCGCGAGCGGTGGCCTGCACCACCCGACCGTCGTCGCCCTGCTGCTGCTCGCGGGCGTGGCGGGCAAGTCGGCGCAGTTCCCGCTGCACACCTGGCTGCCGGACGCCATGGCGGGCCCGACGCCGGTCTCCGCGCTGATCCACGCCGCGACGATGGTCGCCGCCGGTGTCTACTTCGTCGCCCGCCTCCTCCCGGTGTTCGAGGCTTCCGGGGCCGCGATGCTGGTGCTGGCCGTGATGGCCGCCGTCACCATGACCGGTTCGGGACTCGCCGCCCTCGCCCAGGACGACATCAAACGGGTCCTCGCCTACTCGACCGTCGGCCAGCTCGGCTACATGACCGGCGCGCTCGCCGTCGGCGACCGCGGCGCCGCCGTCTTCCACCTCCTGTCCCACGGCGCCTTCAAGGCGCTGCTGTTCCTCGCCGCCGGTGTGGTCATCCACGCCGCCGGCACCAACTCGCTGGCCGCCCTGTCCCGCATGCGCGGACTGCGCGACCGCGTACCGGACGCCTACTGGACGATGACCGTGGCACTGCTCGCGCTCGCCGCGATCCCGCCGTTCAGCGGCTTCTTCTCCAAGGAGTCCGTCCTCGGCGCCGCCGAGCACGCGGCCGGCGGCCACACCGCGCACGTGCCCGGCGCGGCCGGCCTGCTGGTCCTCGTCGCCGGACTGGTCACGGCCGTACTGACCGCCGCCTACGCCACCCGGCTGTGGCTGCTGGCCTTCCACGGCCGGGGCGCCGAGGCCCCCGACCACGGCCGCCAGCCGCTGACCATGACCGTGGTGCTGTGGGTCCTCGCGATCCCCTCCCTGGCCTTCGGCGGACTCGCCTACCGGACGCTGCCCGGCTGGTTCGACGGCCGGACCCTGACCCCGACCGCGCTCACCTCCGTCCTCGGCACCGGCCTCGCCGTGGTCGGCGGGCTGCTCACCTACGGCGTGTGGCAGCGCACCACCCGGAACCTGGTCAGCACCCCGCTCGGCGCGGTCGCCGCCCATCCGGGGGCCGACGCCGGACGGGTCGAGGCCGAGGCCATCGCCACCCACACCCCGGCCTACGGCGACATCGCCCGCGCCCCCGACCCGGCGGACCCCGGGCGAGTGCTGCTCGGCCCGCTGCACCGGCACGCGGCCGCCGGCTTCCACCTCGACGCCGTCTACTCGGCGCTGTTCGTCCGCCCGGTGCGGGCCGGGGCGAGCCTCGTCCGGTTCCTCGACCGCGAGGTCGTGGACACCTACGTCGGCGCCGCCGCCGCGCTGCCCCGGCTGCTCGGGGCCGCCGTCCGCCGCGCCCAGACCGGCAATGTGCAGACCTATGTGAGCGCGCTGCTCGCCGGCACCGTCGTCCTCGCGGTCGCCGTCGTCCTCGTCGCCACGGGAGCGTGAGCAGGCGTGATCGATATCAACGAGTCCGTGATGCAGTTCCTTCTGGCATTCGTCGTCGTCGGCCCGCTGCTCGGCGCCGCCGCCGCTCTTCTGCCGGCCCCGCCCGGGCTGAAGGGGAAGTCACCCGAGCAGGCCGTGCTGCGCCACGGCGTCACCGTGACCGGTGCGGTGCTCGCCGCCGCGGTCGTCCTCGCGCTCGGCTTCGACCACCACCATCCGTCGAGGATGCAGGCCACGACCGACATCAGCTGGATCCCCGCGCTCGACGTGCGGATCCACCTCGGCATCGACGGCATCTCCCTCCCCCTCGTCGTGCTGACCGCGCTGCTGACCTTCCTGTGCGCGCTGTACTCCTACTTCAAGCCGCCCACGGGCCCGTCCCCGAAGGCGTTCGTCGCGCTGCTGCTCCTGCTGGAGACCGGCACCCTCGCGACCTTCTCCGTGCTCGACCTGCTGCTGTTCTTCCTCGCGTTCGAGACCGTGCTGATCCCGATGTACTTCCTCATCGCCCGCTGGGGCGGCGAGGGGCGGACCCGGGCCGCGTGGAAGTTCATCCTGTTCACGCTGCTCGGCTCCGTCGTCATGCTGCTCGGCCTGCTCCTGATCGGAATCAAGGCCGGCACCTTCGACATGGTGGCACTCGCCACTGACAACGGCCGGTCGCTGACCGCGTCCGTGCAGGTCGTCGCCGTACTGGCGATCGGCCTCGGGCTCGCGGTCAAGACCCCGATGTGGCCGCTGCACAGCTGGCTGCCCGACGCCCACACTGCCGCCCCGACCACCGGCTCGGTTCTGCTGGCCGGGGTGCTGCTGAAGATGGGCACGTACGGGTTCGTGCGGATCCTGCTGCCGGTGGCGCCGCACGGCTTCCGCACCTTCGCGCCCTACCTCGCCGCCCTCGCCGTCGTCGGGATCGTCTACGGGTCCCTGGCCTGTCTGGCCCTGGCCAGGCGGGGCGCGAAGGGCGACCTCAAGCGGCTGATCGCCTACTCCTCCGTCGGCCACATGGGCTTCGTCCTCCTCGGCATCGCCACCATGACCCCGACCGGCGTCAACGGCGCCCTGTTCGCCAACATCGCCCACGGCCTGATCACCGGCCTGCTCTTCTTCCTGGTCGGCGCCCTCAAGGACCGCACCGGCACCACCGATCTCGACACGCTGGCCAAGGAGACGGGACTCGCCCTGTACGGCAAGGCCCCGCGCCTCGGCGGACTGCTCGCCTTCGGCGCCGTCGCCTCCCTCGGGCTGCCCGGACTCGCCGGGTTCTGGGGCGAGATGCTCTCCCTGTTCGGCGCGTTCTCGCCCGCCGCCGGCCTCAGCCGCCCCGCCTTCCTCACCTTCATGGCGATCGGCGCGTTCGGCACCCTGCTGACCGCCGCGTACATGCTGATCGTGGTCCGCCGGGTCTGCATGGGCGCCGCCGAGGAGACCCCCGGACTCGCCGACGGCCCCGGCCACCGGCTCGCCGACGTGCGCGGCTACGAGTTCGCGGCCTGGACGCCGCTCGTCGCCCTCACCGTCGTCGCCGGACTCTGGCCGCGCGCCCTGCTCGGCCTGACCGACCCGGCCGTGCACCAGCTCCTCGCAGGAGGCACCCGATGAGCCCCCAGCCCCTTGCCGAGTCCGCCGGTTCACTGGTCCAGTCCGTCGACTGGCTCGCCGTCGCGCCGCCGCTGATCGCCGCCCTGGTGGCGCTCGCCGTGCTCGTCGCCGACCTGTTCCTGCCCGAGGCCCGCAAGGCCGTCCTCGGCTGGATCTCGGTCGCCGGGCTCGCCGCCGCCGCGCTGATGCTGCTGCCGCTCCTGGGCGGCGACCGCGCCACCTTCTGCCTGCCCGGCACCCCGCGCGCGTGCAGCTACACCGCCGACCGCTTCACCCTCGTCGTCCAGCTCCTGGTCCTCGGCGGCGCCCTGCTCGCGGCCCTGCTCTCGATCACGAACGTCGACGACGACCGGCGCCGCGTGCCCGCCGGGGAGTTCTGGTTCCTGCTGCTGTCCTCCGCGGCCGGCGCCGCCCTGCTGCCCGCGGCCCGCGACCTGGCCACCCTGATCGTGGCCCTGGAGGTCGCCTCGCTGCCCGCCTTCGCCCTGGTCGGCATCCGGCACGGCGACAAACGGTCCTCCGAGGCCGCCCTGAAGTTCTTCCTGTCCTCGGTCACCGCGACCGCGGTCAGCCTGATGGGCGTCAGCTTCGTCTACGCCTCCACCGGCTCCCTCTACCTCACCCAGGTCGCCCAGCGCCTGCCGCACACCGGCGGCCAGCTGCACACCCTGGCCCAGACCGGCGTCGTCCTCACCCTGATCGGCTTCGCCTTCAAGACCGCCGCCGTGCCCTTCCACTTCTGGGTGCCCGACACCTATGTGGGCGCGCCGCTGCCGGTCGCCGCCTACCTGTCGGTCGTCGGCAAGGCGGTCGGCTTCTCCGGCCTGATCCTCGTCACCGTCGTCGCGTTCCCCTCGTACGCCGACGTGTGGGGCCCCGCGCTCGCGGTCCTGGCCGCGCTCACCATGACGGCCGGCAACCTCGGCGCGCTGCGCCAGCGGGCCACCCGCGCCCACAGCGCCGTACGACTGCTCGCCTGGTCCTCCGTCGGCCAGGCCGGCTACCTCCTGGTGCCGATCGCGGCCGCCGGGTACGCCCGGGACCCGCAGAAGGCGATCGGTTCGACGGTCGCGTACGCCCTGATGTACGCCGCCGTGAACCTGGGCGCGTTCGCGGTGGCCGCCGTGGTGGGCCGCGGCCGCGCCGCCAACCGGATCTCCGACTACCGGGGCCTGTACGCCACCAACCCGCTGACCGCCCTCCTGCTGGCCTTCTTCCTGCTCTGCCTGGCCGGGCTGCCGCCGGGCGTCATCGGACTGTTCGCCAAGGTCACCGTGTTCTCGTCGGCCGTCGACGCGGGCCTGGGCTGGCTCGCGGTCGTCATGGCCGTCAACGTGGTGATCGCGCTCTTCTACTACCTCCAGTGGACGGCCGTGCTCTTCCGCGCCCCCGAGGGCGAGGCGGTACGGCACCGGGTCCCCGCCCCGCTGACGGCCGCGATCGCCCTCACCGGGGTGGCGGGCGTCGCCCTGTCGGGGGCGCCCCAGCTGGTGCTGCGGTTCGCGGCCACCGGACTGTTCTGAGCGGGCGCGGGAACCCCTTCACCCGTCCGGCCGCCGGGCGTGACCCTGCCCACCTGGGAACTTGTCACCGTCGCCTGGCGTTGACCAGAGCGGGAGGGTCCACTGGACCGAAGGGTTCCCTGCTGTACCACTTGGAGGGCGTACCGTGCACCGCCGGCACAACGGGCTCAGGACCGCAGTACTCCTCGGGGGGCTGTCGGCGCTCATCATCGTCATCGGCAGCTTCTTCGGGCGTACCGGTCTGATCGTGGCGCTCCTGGTCGCCCTCGGGACGAACGCGTACGCGTACTGGAACAGCGACAAGCTGGCCCTGCGGGCGATGCGGGCCCGCCCGGTGAGCGAGTTCGAGGCCCCGGGGCTGTACCGGATGGTGCGCGAGCTGTCCACGCAGGCCCGCCAGCCCATGCCCCGGCTGTACATCTCCCCGACCGAGGCCCCCAACGCCTTCGCCACCGGCCGCAACCCGCGCAACGCGGCGGTGTGCTGCACCGAGGGCATCCTGCGCCTGCTGGACGAACGCGAGCTGCGCGGCGTCATCGGGCACGAACTGAGCCATGTCTACAACCGGGACATCCTCATCTCCTCGGTGGCCGGCGCGCTCGCCTCGGTGATCATGTTCCTGGTGAACTTCGCCTGGCTGATCCCGGTCGGCCGCTCGGACGACGACGAGGGCCCCGGCCTCGTCGGCATGCTGCTGATCATGATCCTGGGCCCGCTCGCCGCCTCGCTGATCCAGCTGGCCATCAGCCGCTCCCGGGAGTACGAGGCGGACGCGTCCGGTGCCCAGCTCACCGGGGACCCGCTGGCCCTCGCGAGCGCCCTGCGCAAGCTGGAGACCGGCACCCAGCAGTTGCCGCTGCCGCCCGAGCCCCGGATCGAGACCGCGAGCCACATGATGATCGCCAATCCGTTCCGCCCCGGGCAGGGCGTGTCCAGGATGTTCTCGACGCACCCGCCGATGGCGGAGCGGATCGCCCGTCTGGAGAACATGGCGGGGCGCCGGCTGTGAGCCTGCCGCGCGGGCTCACAGGGCCAGTGTGAGGGCCGCTCCCAGACCCCCGAGGCCCAGGGCGAGCGCCGCGTGCGGCCAGCCTCCCCTGCCCCAGGGCAGGTAGTGGTCCAGGGCCAGTCGGCCGGGGCCGATGGCGGCGACGGCGACGGCGACGGCGGCGATGCAGATGTTGTACTCCATCCCGCCACTGTCGGCCCACAGCCCATGGGCGGCGGTCACGCTCACCATGGCGTTGATCATCACGCCCACGACCGCGGCGGCCGCGAGCGGTGTGAGCAGCCCCAGGGCGAGCCCGAGGCCGCCCAGGAGTTCGGAGAGGCCGCCGATGGCCGCGAAGAGCCTGCCCGGGCGGTAGCCCAGGGACGCGAATCCCTTCCCGGTCATGGTCAGCCCCTGTCCGCCGAACAGCCCGAAGAGCTTCTGGGCGCCGTGCCCGGCGAGCAGCAGCCCGAAGACCAGCCGGAGGAGCAGCAGCCCCCCGTCCGCGGCGCTCACGCCTTCGTGTCGGGCCCGCGTGCCGGCCGCGGACGTGGCGGTGGTCGCTTGCTCGGTGTGGTGCCTGGGCATCTGAGGACTCCGTACGGATGCCGGATGTGCGCTTCCCCCAAGCCTGGACAGGCTCCGGTTCCCCCGCTTCCTCCCCACCGATGATTCCGGAGCGGCGGCGCCGACGCACATGGATCAGCGGCCGGCGCCCCCGGCACCCCGGTCAGCGGCCGCCGAACGCCTGGTCCGTGGGGACGACCTCGCGCCCCAGCGGCATCAGGGAGATCGGGACGAGCTTCAGATTGGCCCAGCCGAAGGGGATGCCGATGATCGACAGGAAGAGCGGGATGCTGGTGATCAGGTGACCCAGCGCCAGCCACCAGCCCGCGAAGATCACCCAGATCACATTGCCGACGACCGACCCCGCACCGGCGTCCCGCCGCTCCACGGTGGTACGGCCGAACGGCCAGAGCACGAACCCGGCGATGCGCAGCGAGGCGATGCCGAACGGGATGGTGACGATCAGCACGAAGCAGATCAGCGCGGCGATCAGATAGCCGATCGCCATCCACAGGCCGCAGCACACCAGCCACAGGATGTTGAGCAGCAGGTGGAACACCTTCATGATCGGCACCTCTCCAGGTCGCTCCGCCGGTCTTGCCTGCTGCCACAAGTATCAGCCGGTCGGGGTACGGGGGAGGGCGGCGACGCCGTTGTAGCGGGATCGGGAACATTCCGGTACGAACCCGCGGGCAACCGCGTCCCGGACCCCCGGCGTCCTCCCTTCCGAGACGGCACGAAAGCGCGCCGGCCGGCCGCCGATCTTCACGGAGATCTCACGCCGGCCGCAGTGCGTGCGGGGTACGAAGGGGCAGGGATCGCGGTATGAGCATCATCGGTTGGATCATTCTGGGGCTGTTGGCCGGTGCCATAGCCAAGTTCCTGCTGCCGGGACGCGACCCCGGCGGCCTGCTCGGCACGACGGTCATCGGCATCGCCGGCGCGTTCATCGGCGGCTGGATCTCCTCCCGCTGGCTGCACCACGAGATCAGCAAGAGCTTCTTCGACGGCCCCACCTGGGTCGCGGCCATCGGCGGCTCCCTGGTGCTGCTGATCGCCTACCGCCTGGTGTTCGGCAACTCCCGCGACTGATCCGGCGCGCCCCGGACGACCGGCCCCCGGCAGCACCGAAGGGTGGGCTCCCGCAAGGGAACGCCCACCCTTCTTCCTTCTTCCTAGCGGTAGTTCACGAACTGCAGCGCGAAGTCGAAGTCCTTGCCCTTGAGGAGGGCGATCACGGTCTGGAGGTCGTCGCGGCTCTTGGAGCTGACCCGCAGCTCCTCGCCCTGGACCTGGGCCTTGACGCCCTTGGGGCCCTCGTCGCGGATGATCTTCGCCACCTTCTTGGCGTTGTCCTGGGAGATGCCCTCCTGGATCGTAGCGAAGATCTTGTACTCCTTGCCGGACAGCTGGGGCTCGCCCGCGTCCAGCGCCTTCAGCGAGATGTTGCGCTTGATCAGCTTGGACTGGAAGACGTCGAGGACCGCCTTCACCCTGTCCTCGGAGTTCGCCTCCAGGAGGATCTTCTCCCCGGACCACGAGATCGAGGCGCCGACGCCCTTGAAGTCGTAGCGCTGGGAGATCTCCTTGGCGGTCTGGTTGAGGGCGTTGTCGACCTCCTGCCGCTCGACCTTCGAGACGATGTCGAAACTGGAGTCGGCCATGTCCTGTGGCTCCTTGTATCGGGGTGCGTGTCGTGCGTACCGGCGTGTGCGGCGGCGGCCGCCGGGCCCGGCGTCCTGCCGGGCCGCATCCGCACCAGCCTAGCCACCCCCGGACCCGTGAGGCGGAGATCAACCGGGTGGCGAAGCACCCCCGTGGATCGGGTATTGTTTACGTCGTTGCCGGGGAACACCGCCGCAAGCGGGTTCGATGGGCAGCAAACCCGGCGGTGTGCCCGAGCGGCCAAAGGGAGCAGACTGTAAATCTGCCGGCTCAGCCTTCCCAGGTTCGAATCCTGGCGCCGCCACACGGAGGGAAACCCCCTCTGATCAGGTCGATGACTTGATCAGAGGGGGTTTCTCGTTGTCGGGCTGAGTTCGCCTCGCCGTGGACGGAGCGCGGCCGTGTCTCACCCCGTGCCGCTCGTATCCCGACGTCAGTCAGTGTGTGTCCCCCATGCGTCCCCCAAGCGGCGCGCATCCTAGGAACGTTCCTAGGACCCGATGGGTACCTGGCTAGGTGTCCCCGGGCGGAGAGGTTGATCACTCCGGCTCGTTCCATCGCACCCGTCGGTCAAGGCGCTGAATATGCGGCGATCGCTCGGGGCCGGTCGATGGAGGCTGTCGCGCTGTGTCAGTTGCCTCCCGGAACGTCGGTGGGCATGCCTGGCATCCCGACGGACAGCATCTGGATCTGGGCGGGGCTCAAGGCGCCCTGGAAGGCCCACACATCGGACACCGTGCCGGGCCAGTACTGGCCCCACATGTTCGGCCCCGTCTTGGCCCGGCCGAGTTGCATCGGCTGGGCCGACTCGAACGACCCCACGTCATCCGCCCACGAGAACCTGTCCGTGCAGGTCGGGTCGTCCTGCACCCCGTCGCCGTCGTCGTCCGCGCACCGGACCTCTTCCAGCTCACCGTTCACATACAGCGACAGATGTTTGGCGGAGCCGTCGTAGACCAGCGCCACGTGCGTCCAGTCAGTGGGGCTGAAGAACCTCCCGTTCTCGACCTGCCTGACTGTGGCGCCCGGGGTGTCCTCGGACGCCATGGCGATCCGCCACCGCCCAGGGTCCTTGTCCGGCGTGGTGCTCGGCACGTAGAGCACTGTGAACGCACTCTGCTCCTCACCGGGCATGCTGAGCAGGGCCACACTCTTCTGCGGAACGGCGGAAGCCTGAGCCCATGCGCTGATGGTGAAGCCGGCACTGCTGTCCACGGGCGTCGCGGACGTCACTCCGTAGTCATCGACGCCGTCAAGCGTGACGCCGCCGTCGACCCAGCCAGACCCGATCTGTGCTCCGCCGTACAGCGTCATTGCATTGCCTGATGTGGACGCATCCGGCGTCACCAGAGGGGACCCCGACGCCGTTTCGAACGTCCAACGCCCCTTCACCACCGGCCGCGCCCGGACCTCGTCGGCGGATACCGGACGGTCGACCATGGGCGTCTGGCTGCGGGCAACCCCCACCGCGCTGGTCGCCGAGAGTCCACTCAGCGCCACCGCAGTGGACAACAGCATCCCGGCGGCACGCAGCCCTCTGCTCACAGGCATGACACATCCTTTCCCCCATGGACCCTCCCTCAGGAATCGACCTGCGGTGAGCAACCATTCACGGATCGTATGCAGGAGGGTAAAGCGGCACTCATGACAAGGTCTAGATCACCACAAGTGATCATTGCTCCGCGGGGACCGAAATCGGCAGGGCATTCGCCACTTCTTCGGCTCCGTCGGAGTCCCGCCGGGCGAGCGTGCGCTGGGGTTCTTCCACATCCTGACCGGCATACGCCGCGGCGG
This sequence comes from Streptomyces misionensis, assembly GCF_007896895.1. Taxonomy (GTDB): domain Bacteria; phylum Actinomycetota; class Actinomycetes; order Streptomycetales; family Streptomycetaceae; genus Streptomyces; species Streptomyces misionensis_A. Next base: position 57,978 of record NZ_VOGW01000016.1, read on the forward strand.
TGAACTTCGCGCTGTCGTACCAGTGGCCCCTGCCGGCACGGTACGGGTCAGGCCCCTCGCTCCCGCTCCGCGGGGGGTCGCGCGGGGAGGCCCGTGGGGCGCAGGGCGAGCAGGGCGATGTCGTCGGTGGCGTCGCCGCCGAACTTGATGATCAGTTCGTCGCAGAAGACGTCGAGGGAGTCCCGTGCCAGCGTGGCGGCGTACTCGCGCAGATGGTTCAGGCCGATGTCGAGGGACTGGCCACGGCGTTCGACGAGGCCGTCGGTGAAGAGCAGCAGGGTGGAGCGGGGCGGCAGCGGGTCGCACGCGGACGGGCGCGGGATGTCGGGGTCCATGCCGATCAGCAGGCCCCTGCCGGACTCCAGGTAGCGGGCGTCGCCCTCGCGCGTCGTCAACAGGGGCGGCAGGTGACCCGCGGACGAGTGGTGCAGATCCAGGTGGCCCGTGCCGCAAGCATCCTTCAGCAGGGCGTAGACGCAGGTGGCGGTGGACCGCGGGGAGAGGGTGTGACTCGCGAGGTCCAGGCGGCGCAGCACGTCCCCGGGCGGTTCGGGATGATCGACGGCGAGACCGCGGAGCATGTTGCGCAGGGTGCTCATGGCCACGGCGGCCTGGAGGTCGTGGCCCGACACGTCGCCGATGACCAGCACGATGTCGCCGCGGGGCAGGGCGAAGGCGTCGTACCAGTCCCCGCCGATCTTGGCCGTCGTGCTGGAGGGGACGTAGCGGGCGACCAGTTCCAGATGGCCGGCACGGGGAAGCTCCGGCAGCAGGGCGCGCTGGAGCTGTTCGGCGTTGGCGTGGCTGTTCTGGTGCTGGCGGGCGTTGTCCAGCCCCACGGCGATGCCGCGGACCAGTTCCGCGACCAGGGGGATGTCGTCCTTGGTGAAGGGCGGTTCGGCCTCCGCGCGGACCAGGGTCAGCGCGCCGAAGACCTCCTGGTCGCCGCGGAGCGGAGCGATGACCGCGGTGCTCCCGCCCAGTTGCGCCACCAGCTCCAGCTGCCGGGCGTCCATGGGGTTGTCGGTGCGGCCGGGCACCGGGATGTCGGTCACCAGCAGCGGACCCGCGCCACCCAGCACCCGGGGCAGCGGAGCCTTGGTGGTGTCGGTGATCGGCGGGAGCCGGCCGAGGTGGCCTCCTGGGATCACGAGGTGGGGATCGCGGTGGACGATGCAGGCCCGCTCCACCTCGCCGTGGTCGAGGAGGTCCACCGCGCACCACTCGGCCAGCCACTGGGTCAGCACATGGCACACCCGCCGCATGCGTTCGCCCAGGTCGGGCGTGCTGTTCAGGGCGGCGCTGGTGTCCGCGAACAGGGGCAGCCACTCGGACACCGCCCGGTCGACGGTCACCCTCCGGGCCTTCCTCGTGGCGGTCGGCAGGTGCACCGGGCCCGGCGCGGGCCGGGTCGCGTACCGGCTGCCCGGCGGTGCGTACGGCGGGGCGGGCCCGGCCGTCGTCGTGGTGAGCTGGGCGACGAACACGCTGCGCCCGTCGATCGCCTCCTGCGTCTGGACGGCCAGGCGGACGGGAACCACGTGCCCCTCCCGGTGCAGCGCGGGCAGCGGGATCGAGCGGCCCAGGATGCGGGGCTCACCGGTCAGCAGCAGCGAGTTGAAGCCCGCCACATGGCGCTCGCGCAGGTGCTCCGGGATCAGTGCCGTCAGTCGCCGCCCGACGAGGTCGTGCGGCGACCAGCCCAGCAGGTGCGCCGCGGAGTTGTTCACCGCGATGATCCGGTTGCCGTCGTCGGCCGCGATGGTCGGCACGTTGGCGGCCTCCACCTCGCTCGCGTCCCAGGGCGCGAGCTTCGTGGGGGTGGCGCCCGGCGGGCCGGTGACCAGCGTCCACGCCGTGGGCTGCCGCCCGGACAACTGGCCGGAGATCTGGGAGAGCAGCCAGCGCCGGAAGGCCCGGATCTGCGGGAGGGCCGGAAGGACGAGCAGGTCCCCGCGTCGTGCCGCCATGTCGGCCCGGTCGAGCACCTGCCCCAGGGCCACCGCGGCCGGAGCGGCGTCCGCGGGGAAGGTCACCGCCAGCGAGAGCGTGGTGGTGTCGGGCGTCTCGCGTTTCACCGCGGCCGTCATGCACGCGGAGATCACATGGCTCATCTCCTGGGCGGCCAGCAGGTCCTTCGGCCGCGCACCGGCCCGGCCGGCGACGGCCGGGGCGAGGAGCAGTTCGCGCAACGCCCCCTCCCACTGCTGCTGCGCCGCCCAGTACAGCGCGTACGGCACGTCGTCGAGCGCCACGGTCACGGTCCGGCCGCAGGGCCCCACGGTCTCCCACGCGGACGTCGGCGGCGCCGGGGGCGCGGGCCACAGTTCGAACCAGACCGTCTTGTGGTCCTCCCCGCTGTGGACGCCGTAGCTGGTCGCCAGCTCCTCCACCAGGGACAGGCCCCGTCCGGTGCCGGCGTACGGACGGCGGTCGTGCGGCACCAGCCCGCGGTCCGGCCGTGGATCGCTGATCCGCGCGTGCACCCGGCCCTCGGCGGCCCAGACCCGCACCTCCACCTCGCCGCGCGCGTGGATCACCGCATTGGTCACCAGCTCGCCCACCAGCAGTTCGGCGGTGGCCCGCAGACCGGGCGCGACCTCCCCGAGTGCCGATCGCGCGAAATGCCGGGCGACGGCGGCGCTCTTCGGGGCCGGGGGCAGCCGTCGGGACGGCGCTCCGGGTGGCGCGGAGGTGCCCATGGCCGCCGGGTGCCCAGAAACATCCACCCCACCCTCGGAGGGGGCTCGGAGGATTCACTAGAATCGAACGAGTGAGCGATTATCGAAGGCCGGGCCCGCCCGGTGATCCGGGTGCGGGTGCGGGGGTGCCGCGTCCGGACGATGCTGGAGCCATGGCCGGCAAGCGACCCATCGTCGTGCATCTGCCCTCCCCGACCGGCGGTCGCCGGGTCCGGGTGGACGGCGAGATCCTCGGGCTCGCGCACAACGTGCGGGACCTGGTGGAATTCCTGCGCCGGGCGGGGCTGGAGATCGAACCGGAGCAGGTGGCGGAGTCCCCGTTGATCGACTGGCGCGGGGTGGGCCCCGAGCATTGGGAGGCGGAGTCGCGCACCTGAACCGGGCACACTGGCGGTATGTCCTCCCGACGCAGAACCTGCCCCGTGTGCCACCGCGAGATCGCCGTCGTGGCGGGCCGCTTCGCGCGGCACGACCCGCCCGGGGCGCGCGAGAGCGCGCAGCTCGTCTCCTGCGAGGGGTCCCGGCGGCCGGCCCGACTCGGGGCGGCGCAGCCGACGTTGGACGGCCATGTCGTACCGGAGTTCCCCGGTCAGCTGCCGCTGTTCTGACGGCGCGTCAGTCCGCCGCCCGCCGGCGTCAGTTGCCGGCCACCGACTTCACCGCGACCGACACCGGCGTCGAACCGCCCGTCAGCTCCAGCGTCAGACCGGCCGTCGCCGACGTGTCCACCAGCTCCGCGAGAACGGCCGCCACGTCGTCGCGCGGGATCATGCCGCGCCCGGTGTGCGCCTCCAGCCGGACCAGGCCGGTGCCCGCGTCGTCGGTCAGCGAACCGGGCCGCAGGATCGTCCAGTCCAGGTCCTTCTGGCGGGCCACGTAGGCGTCGGCCTCACCCTTGGCGCGCAGATAGACGTCGAAGACCTCGTCGCCCTGGTGCGCCGGGTCCGCGCCCATCGAGGACACCACGATGAAACGGCGTACGCCCGCGCGCACGGCCGCGTCCGCGAACAGCACCGCCGCGCCCTTGTCCACCGTCTCCTTGCGGGCCGTGCCGCTGCCCGGGCCCGCACCGGCCGCGAAGACCGCCGCGTCCGCGCCCCGCAGCCGCTCCGCGACCTCCTCCACCGAGGCCGACTCCAGATCGAGCACCACCGGTTCGGCGCCGGCCGAGCGCAGGTCCGCGCCCTGTTCCGGCGCGCGGATGATCCCCGCGACCTCGTCTCCCCGCGCGGCGAGCAGCCGCTCCAGCCGCAACGCGATCTGACCGTGCCCTCCAGCGATGACAATGCGCATGCTTCCGACCGTACGCCGGAAGTCACCCG
>NZ_VOGW01000016.1:62271-63512 GCF_007896895.1 Streptomyces misionensis
GCCCCGCCCCGCCCCTGCCGGGGCAGTCCGGGTTCCGCCGGCAGCGCGGAGTTGCGGTACTCGCGGACCGCGCTGGTACGGGCCACCACCCGGCCGCGGTGGATCACGATGCGGCTGTAGGCGAGGGAGAGGGCGCCGGGCAGGTGCTCGCCGCGGACGGCGAGCAGTTCGGCCGGGAAGCCCGCCTCCACGCTGACCCGGGGCAGGCCGAGCGCGGCGCGGGCGGAGGTGCTCACCGCGGCGTAGGCGTCCTCGGGGCCGAGGCCATGGGCGGAGGCCAGGAGGTAGGCGGCCTCCAGGGGGTCGCCGCGGCCCACCGGGTTCGAAACGTCCCGCAGGGCGCCGCTGCCGGCCGCCACCCGCACCCCGGCCGCCCGCAGCAGCCGCACCGGCGCCGTCCCCCGGCGGTCGGCGCCCCCGCAGCCGCCCTGGGGCAGGCACACCACCGTCACCCCGGCCGCCGCCAGCTGGTCGGCGGCGCGGGAGGCGACGTCGGCGGGAAGGTGCGCGAGACCGGCGCACGGCCCGATCGTCACGCCCGGGCGCAGTCCCCCCGCCATCGCCGCGAGCCGGGACAGCCGCGCCGGGTCGGCGGCGTCCGTGTGCAGGTCCACCGGGCAGCCGTGCTCCGAGGCCACCTCCAGGACCGCCTCCACGTACCCCGTGGGGTCCGGGTCCAGGTCCGGGCAGCCGCCCACCACCGCCGCGCCCATCTTCGCCGCGTCCCGCAGCATCGCCAGCCCGTCCGCGCCGGCCACCCCCGTCAGCAGCCGCGGCATCGCCACCGTCGTCAGCTCCGCGAGCCCGCGCAGCGCCCGCCGCGCCCGCAGTACGGCACCCAGCGCGCCCAGCCCCTGCACATCGCCCACCCGCACGTGCGCCCGCACGGCCGTCGCCCCGTGCCCCAGCTGGAGCAGCGCGGACTCCGTGGCCCGGCGCTGGACGTCCTCGGGGGCGTACGAGGCCGGGACCGGGCGCTCGGCGGACAGGGCGGTGTCGCCGTGGGCGTGCGGCTCCGCCGGGGCGGGCAGCAGCAGGTAGCCCGACAGGTCCACGCGCTGCACGCCCGCGCGCGCCGGCCCCGACGCCAGGCTGCCGGCGGTGCCCACGGCCTCGATCCGCCCGCCGCCCAGCCGTACGTCCACGGCCCGTCCGTCGGTGAGCCGCGCCCCGCACAGCAGCAGGCCGTCCGGTTCACCCGGCCCCGAGGACCCGGACGGGCCCGAGGACCCCGACCGGTT
>NZ_VOGW01000016.1:63695-87773 GCF_007896895.1 Streptomyces misionensis
GAGAGCACACAGGGGAACCGCGCCTAGGTCGGCGCGCCCCGCGGAGGGCGCAGTGGCGCAATGGTCGTACCGGCGGGCCCATGGGGCGGTCGCCGTCTGTTCCCGCCTCCCGCGCCGGCGCGTCCGGCACCCTCCGGCGCCGCGCCGTCGCACCCGCTCGGCCACCCTCAGCGCACCCCCGCCACCCGCGCGCACGCACCCCACGCGTCCGCCGCACAGCGCGCCCGCCCCCGGGGGGATACGGATTTGGGCGAACGGCGGCGGACCGTGTAATGTCTTCATCGCTCGCCCCAATAGCTCAGTCGGCAGAGCGTCTCCATGGTAAGGAGAAGGTCAACGGTTCGATTCCGTTTTGGGGCTCTGGTGTGAGAGGTTCCCGTCGCAAGGCGGGTTCCGATCTCATCAAAGCGGTGTAGCTCAGTCGGTAGAGCAAGCGGCTCATAATCGCTGTGTCACCGGTTCAAGTCCGGTCACCGCTACTGACAGTAGCCGATTGTGGGGTCGGTCCTTCGATCGGCTACTCTTCTTGCGTTAAATAAGTCCATCCGTTCGTCCTAGGAGCACTCACGTGGCTGCCACCGACGTCCGCCCGAAGATCACGCTGGCCTGCGTGGAGTGCAAGGAGCGGAACTACATCACCAAGAAGAACCGGCGTAACAACCCGGATCGCCTTGAGATGAAGAAGCACTGCCCGCGTTGCAACGCGCACACCGCGCACCGCGAAACGCGATAAATAGGCTCGTTCGCGAGGCCGTCCCCTTCCGAGGGGGCGGCCTCGCGGCGTTTCCACGGTCGGGCCCCGGCTAATTTGGGACCCTCACACCAGACATCAGGAGGTGCCGGGCCATGGCGCTCGACCAGTCCTTCGTGGGACGGACCTACCCGCCCACCGCCCCCTACGAGGTGGGCCGGGAGAAGATCCGCGAGTTCGCCGAGGCCGTGGGGGAGACCAACCCGGTGTTCACGGACCCGGAAGCCGCCAAGGCGTACGGGTACTCCGACGTGATCGCCCCCCCGACCTTCGTGTTCTCCATCACCTTCCGTGCCGCCGGCCAGGTCATCGAGGACCCCCAGCTCGGCCTGGACTACAGCCGGGTCGTGCACGGCGACCAGAAGTTCGCCTACCGCCGCCCGGTGCGCGCCGGCGACCGGCTCACGGTCACCTCCACCATCGAGGCGATCAAGTCCCTCGCGGGCAACGACATCCTGGACATCCGCGGCGAGGTGCACGACGAGGCGGGCGAGCACGTCGTGACCGCCTGGACCAAGCTCGTGGCCCGCGCGGCCGAGGAGGCGTGAGCAGCTGATGACGGCGAAGATCGGCTACGACGACGTCGAGGTCGGCACCGAGCTGCCGGCCCGGACCTTCCCCGTGACCCGCGCCACCCTCGTGCGCTACGCGGGCGCCTCCGGGGACTTCAACCCCATCCACTGGAACGAGAAGTTCGCCAAGGAGGTGGGCCTGCCGGACGTGATCGCGCACGGCATGTTCACCATGGCCGAGGCGATCCGCGTGATCACCGACTGGCTCGGCGACCCGGGCGCGGTGGTCGAGTACGGCGTCCGCTTCACCAAGCCGGTCGTCGTGCCCAACGACGACCAGGGCGCCCTGATCGAGGTCAGCGGCAAGGTCGCGGCCAAGCTGGACGACAACACCGTCCGCGTCGACCTCACGGCGACCAGCGGCGGCCAGAAGGTGCTGGGCATGTCGCGAGCGGTCGTACGACTGGCCTGACGGCAGGGCCGCGGTTCCGCGGTCGAGCAGGTGATGTAAGGGGTGCCCGCTTGGCGGGGCGCCCCTTACGCGTCTCCGGGCGGACTCATGGGCTCGTGTGAAAGTGGGCTTGTGTGAAGTAGTGATTGAGCACTAACTTACTTCCCATGCCCAGGATGAGTGCAGAGGAGCGGCGCGAGAGCGTCGTCCGTGCGGCGATGGAGGAGTTCGGTCGAGGGGGCTACTACGGCACCTCCACCGAGGCCATCGCCAGTCGGGTCGGCGTGTCACAGCCGTACCTCTTCCGGCTCTTCCCGGGAAAGCGGGCGATCTTCCTGGCGGCGGCGGACCGTTGCATCCAGGACACCATCCGCATGTTCGAGGAGGCGGCCGAGGGGCTGGAGGGCGAGGAGGCCCTGCAAGCCATGGGCGCCGCCTACAAGAGGGTCATCGTCGAGCAGCCCTCCCGGCTGATGATGCAGATGCAGATGTTCCTGGCCGTCGCCGCCGCCGAGCAGGAGGGCGACCGGGAGTTCGGCGAGGCCGTGCGGGCCGGGTGGATGCGGCTGTGGGACGCCGTCCATGTGTCGCTCGGCGCCGACGTGGCCGGCACGACCGACTTCATGGCGTGCGGCATGCTCATCAACTGCCTGGTGGGCCTGGGCTTCCCTGCCGGTCACCGGGTGTGGGCGGGGCTGGACGCGGACCCGTTCCAGCGCGGAACGGGCGAACCGGCGGCGTAGGCAGGGCGCGGGACACCCATGGGCAGACCCGTGCCCACAAAAGTTAGTCATCGATAACTAACCGACCGACTGGGATCACATCCCCGGGGGAGCGATGTCACAGACCCGCAGGAGCGCCGCCTGGGCGCTTCTCGTCACCAGCGTCGCCGGATTCATGGCGGCCCTGGACAACCTCGTCGTCACCACCGCCCTGCCCTCGATCCGCGAGGATCTCGGCGGGGCGCTGGACGATCTGGAGTGGACGGTGAGCGCCTACACGCTCACCTTCGCCTGCCTGCTGATGTCCGGCGCCGCGCTCGGCGACCGGTTCGGCCGCAGGCGGCTGTTCATCGCCGGGCTCACCGTCTTCACCGGCGCGTCCGCCGCGGCGGCGATGGCACCCGGCATCGGCTCCCTGATCGCCGCCCGCGCGGTGCAGGGCGTGGGCGCGGCGGTGATGATGCCGCTCACGCTGACCCTGCTGACCGCGGCGGTGCCGGCGGCCAGGCGCGGCACGGTGTACGGCATCTGGGGCGCGGTCAACGGGCTGGCGGTCGCCTCCGGCCCGCTGATCGGGGGCAGCCTCACCGAACACGTGTCCTGGCACTGGATCTTCTGGCTGAACGTTCCGCTCGGCCTGCTCGTCCTGCCCCTGGCCCGCCTGCGGCTGGCCGAGTCGTACGGCGCCGACGCCCGCCTCGACATCCCCGGCACCCTGCTCGCCGGCGGCGGCCTCTTCGGGATCGTGTACGGCCTGGTCCGGGGCCCCTCCGACGGCTGGACGGACCCGGTCGTGCTGACCGCGCTGTCGGCCGGCGGCGTGCTCCTGCTCGCCTTCGTCGGCTGGGGCTCCCGGGCGGCCAGGCCCATGCTGCCGATGCGCCTGTTCCGCTCCCGCGCCTTCTCCGGGATCAACGCGGCGAGCCTGCTGATGTTCGTCGGCATGTTCGGCTCGATCTTCCTGCTCAGCCAGTACATGCAGAACGTGCTCGGCTACTCGCCCACGGCGGCGGGGCTCAGGATGCTGCCGTGGACCGGTATGCCGATGATCGTCGCACCGATCGCCGGGTTCCTGTCCGACCGCGTGGGCGGCCGCCCGGTCGTCGCCGCGGGCCTGCTGCTCCAGGCCGCCGGCCTCGGCTACCTGGCCTGCGTGGTCACCGCGCACGCCTCCTACGCCGACCAGCTGCCCGCCCTCGTCCTCAGCGGTGTCGGCATGGCCATGTACTTCGCCCCGGCAGCCGCCCTGGTGATGTCCAGCGTGCGCCCGCAGGAACAGGGCATCGCCTCGGGGGCGAACAACGCCCTGCGCGAGGTGGGCGGCGCGCTCGGCATCGCGGTGATGTCCTCGATCTTCTCGGCGTACGGCGGCTACACCTCCGCCCGGTCCTTCGTCGACGGCCTGCGCCCGGCCCTGATCACCGGCGCGTCGGTGGTCGCCCTCGCGGCGCTGGCCGCACTGGTGATCCCGGCGCGTGTCGCCGGCCTCCGGACGGCCCCGGCGGAACCGGCCGCACCGGCCCTGGAGACCACGGCGGGCTGACGCCGGCACGTCACCCCGGGACACACTCGGCCCACACGGTCTTGCACGGAAACGGGCCCTCGATCACCCCCCAACGGTCCGCCAGGGCGTCCACCAGGAGCAGCCCACGCCCCGACTCGGCGTCCACGGCGGGCCGTCGGACGTCCGGCAGCCGCTCGCCGCGCGGGTCGGTGACCTCGATCCGGAGCCGGTCGCCGTCGCGGCGGAGCGTCAGTCGGAAGTCCCGGCCCGGCACCCGGCCGTGCGTGACGGCATTCGCCGCCAGCTCGGCCACGAGGTGCGTCGCGGGGTCCGTGGGCAACCCCCATTGCCGCAACTGCGCCTCGGCGAGCAGCCGGGCGAGGCGGGCCCCGCGCCGGGTGGACGACAGCAGCAGGCTGAAGACGGGGGAGGGGGCGGGCGGTTGGGCCGTGTCGGCGGCGATCTTCTGGTTCACGCTGCTCAGCGTGACCGGAAACACCTACCGTGCGGAGTGAACGGGCGGTCGCGTGCGGTGACTGTCGGCGGGTTGTCCAGTGCTGTCCGGGCTGTCGGCGCCGTTGTCACGGGTAGGGCGCCGCGACAGGGCGCGGGACTACGGAGGGGTGCGGAATGTCGGTGGACGGCGAGGCGGTACGACCCGGCACGGAGGCGAACGAACCCGGGTGGGAGGTGGATCCGGACGACGAGTGGGGCGTGGCCGTGATCACCATGGTGGGACGGCAGCTGAAGCTGCTGCGCGAGGCGTCGGGCATGCGCGCCGCCGAGTTCGGGGCGGCCATCGGCTACGGCGAGGACCTGGTCTACAAGGTCGAGGGCGGAAAGCGGATTCCCCGGCGCGAGTACCTGGCCGAGTCCGACCGGGTGCTGGGGGCGGGCGGCGTCATCGCGGCGACGTGGGAGGACGTGAAGAAGGTCCGGTATCCGAAGACGGTTCGGGAACTGGGCAAGCTGGAAGCCAAGGCGGTCGAGATCGCACTGTACGAGTGCCACATCGTCCCGGGGCTGCTGCAGACGCCGGAGCACGCCCGAGCGGTGATCGGGGCAGCGCAGCCGCCGTACTCGCCGGATGACGTGGAGCGCATGGTGGCCGCTCGGCTGGCCCGGCAGTCGATCTTCGAACGCTCACCTGCTCCGGCGCTCAGTTTCGTCCTGGAGGAGGGGGTTCTGCGGCGTCCTATCGGAGGCACAATGGCAGGACGCCGGCAGCTCGAACGCCTGCTGGAGGTAGGTCGGTTGCACAACGTCGTGCTTCAGGTGATGCCGATGAGCTGCGACACGCATTCAGGGCTGGACGGTCGGATCGAACTGCTGAAGTTCCCAGACGGTACAGCCGTTGGTCGCTCCGACGGGGCGTTCAACGGCCGTCCGACCTCCGACCCCAAACACCTGCGCATCCTTGAGCTGCGGTATGGCACCATCCGGGCTCAGGCGCTCTCGCCGCGGGAGTCGCTGGCCTTCATCGAGCAACTGCTGGGAGAAACATGATCCGCAAGACCACGGCCGGGGACGCCTCCGAGCTGGCGTGGTTCAAGAGCAGCTACAGCGGCGGCAACGACGGCAACTCCTGCGTCGAGCTGGCCGTTTCCCCCGGTACCGTGCATGTCCGCGACTCCAAGGACACCGAGGGCCCCCGGCTGACGCTGACCCCCGGTGCGTGGGCGCGCTTCGTGTCGTACGCCTCGGCGGGCTGAGCCCTTTCAGGGCGGTTACCACGACGGTGTGATGCGGGACGGCCGGCCCTGCGTGGCGGCGCCCCGGCCCGACCAGCCCCCGCTCGTCCCGCCCCGTCGGCCCGTTCTCGTAGTCTTGGGGCCGTGCACGTACTCCACGACGCTCCGCTCGCCCCGCTCACCACCTTCCGGCTCGGTGGGCCCGCCACGCGGTTGGTGACCGCCGGGACCGATGCCGAGGTGATCGACGCCGTACGGGAGGCCGACGACAGCGGCACCCCGCTGCTGATCATCGGCGGTGGGTCGAACCTGGTCATCGGGGACAAGGGGTTCGAGGGGACCGCGCTGCGGATCGCCACCCGGGGGGTGGAGCTGCGCGGTACGACCCTGGAACTGGCGGCCGGTGAGGTGTGGAGCGACGCCGTCGCCCGCAGCGTGGAGGCCGGGCTCGCCGGGATCGAGTGCCTGGCCGGGATTCCCGGCTCCGCGGGCGCCACGCCGATCCAGAACGTGGGGGCGTACGGCCAGGAGGTCTCCGCCACCATCTCCGAGGTGATCGCCTACGACCGCCGCGCCGGCGAGACGGTCACCCTCGGCAACGAGGAGTGCGCCTTCTCGTACCGCCACAGCCGCTTCAAGGCCGACCCCGAGCGGTACGTCGTGCTGCGCGTCCGCTTCGAGCTGGAGGACGCGGGCGGGCTGTCCGCTCCGGTCAAGTACGCGGAGACGGCCCGCACGCTCGGCGTGCAGCCCGGGGACCGGGTGCCGCTGGCCGAGGCCCGCGAGACGGTGCTGAGGCTGCGGGCGGGCAAGGGCATGGTCCTCGACGCCGAGGACCACGACACCTGGTCGGCCGGTTCCTTCTTCACCAACCCGATCCTCAGCGAGGAGCGGTTCACGGCGTTCCGGGCGCGCGTGCGCGAGCGGCTCGGCGCGGACGTCGAGCCGCCCGCCTATCCGGCGGGGGAGGGCCGTACGAAGACCTCCGCGGCCTGGCTGATCGACAAGGCCGGCTACTCCAAGGGGTACGGCACCGGGCCCGCCCGCATCTCCACCAAGCACACCCTCGCCCTCACCAACCGCGGCGAGGCCACCACCGAGGACCTGCTCGCCCTCGCCCGCGAGGTCGTCGCCGGGGTGCGCGAGGCCTTCGGGATCACCCTCGTCAACGAGCCGGTGATGGTGGGCGTCGGCCTGTAGGTCCGGTGATCAGGCGGGCGGGCGCGTCAGCCAGTCGTCCACGCCCGCCAGCAGCCGCGCCTTGACGTCCGCCGGGGCGGCCGAGCCGCGCACCGACTGGCGGGCCAGCTCCGCCAGTTCGGGGTCGGAGAAGCCGTGCACATGGCGGGCGATCTCGTACTGCGCGGCCAGCCGGGAGCCGAACAGCAGCGGGTCGTCGGCGCCGAGCGCCATCGGCACACCGGCGTCGAAGAAGGTGCGCAGCGGCACGTCCTCCGGCTTCTCGTACACACCGAGCGCCACATTGGACGCCGGGCACACCTCGCACGTCACCTGGCGGTCGGCCAGCCGCTTCAGCAGCCGGGGGTCCTCGGCCGCCCGCACCCCGTGCCCGATCCGCGACGCGTGCAGATCGTCCAGGCAGTCCCGCACCGACGCCGGGCCGGTCAGCTCGCCGCCGTGCGGGGCCGACAGCAGACCGCCCTCCCGCGCGATGTGGAAGGCCCGGTCGAAGTCCCGCGCCATGCCCCGCCGTTCGTCGTTGGACAGCCCGAAGCCCACCACGCCCCGGTCCGCGTACCGCACCGCGAGCCGGGCCAGGGTGCGGGCGTCCAGCGGGTGCTTCATCCGGTTCGCGGCCACCAGGACCCGCATCCCGAGCCCGGTCTCCCGCGAGGTGTTCTCCACCGCGTCCAGGATGATCTCCAGCGTCGGGATCAGACCGCCGAGCCGGGGCGCGTACGACGTCGGGTCCACCTGGATCTCCAGCCAGCCGGAGCCGTCCCGCAGGTCCTCCTGGGCGGCCTCCCGCACCAGGCGCCGGATGTCCTCCGGCTCGCGCAGGCAGGAGCGCGCCGCGTCGTACAGCCGCTGGAAGCGGAACCAGCCCCGCTCGTCCGTGGCCCTGAGTTTCGGCGGCTCTCCGCTGGTCAGCGCCTCCGTCAGCGTCTCGGGCAGCCGTACGCCGTGCTTGTCGGCCAGTTCCAGGACGGTGCCCGGCCGCATCGAGCCGGTGAAATGCAGATGCAGGTGGGCCTTGGGCAGCTCAGAGAGATCACGTACACGCTCCATTCCCAGATGCTGCCTCACTCACCCGGTGTCCCGGTAGCCGTTTCCCCGGTCGAGGTCTTGCTCGTACAGACGAACGGGGCCCACCTGCGGGTGTCCGCAGATGGGCCCTTCATGCGCGAGGCGGACGTCAGTCCCGCGCCTCCGCCAGCAGCTTCTGGATCCGGCTCACGCCCTCCACCAGGTCCTCGTCACCCAGCGCGTACGAGAGCCGCAGGTAGCCCGGCGTGCCGAACGCCTCGCCCGGGACGACCGCGACCTCGGCCTCCTCCAGGATCAGCGCGGCCAGCTCGACCGTGTCCTGCGGGCGCTTGCCGCGGATCTCCTTGCCGATCAGGGCCTTGACCGACGGGTAGGCGTAGAAGGCGCCCTCGGGCTCCGGGCAGAACACGCCGTCGATCTCGTTGAGCATCCGCACGATGGTCCTGCGGCGCCGGTCGAAGGCCTCCCGCATCTTCGCCACGGCCTCCAGGCCACCGGAGACGGCGGCCAGCGCGGCGGCCTGGGCCACGTTGGAGACGTTCGAGGTGGCGTGCGACTGGAGGTTGGTCGCGGCCTTCACGACGTCCTTGGGGCCGATCACCCAGCCCACGCGCCAGCCGGTCATGGCGTACGTCTTCGCCACGCCGTTGACCACGATGCACTTGTCGCGCAGCTCGGGCAGCAGCGCCGGCAGCGAGACGGAGACCGCGTCGCCGTAGACCAGGTGCTCGTAGATCTCGTCGGTGAGCACCCACAGGCCGTGCTCCAGCGCCCAGCGGCCGATCGCCTCGGTCTCGGCCTCGGAGTACACGGCGCCGGTCGGGTTGGACGGGGAGACGAACAGGACGACCTTCGTCCGCTCCGTGCGCGCCGCCTCCAGCTGCTCGACGGAGACCCGGTAGCCGGTGGTCTCGTCGGCCACGACCTCCACCGGGACACCGCCCGCGAGGCGGATCGACTCCGGGTAGGTGGTCCAGTACGGCGCCGGGACGATGACCTCGTCGCCCGGGTCGAGGATCGCGGCGAACGCCTCGTAGATGGCCTGCTTGCCGCCGTTGGTGACCAGGATCTGGGAGACGTCCGGCTCCCAGCCGGAGTCGCGCAGCGTCTTCGCGGCGATCGCGGCCTTCAGCTCGGGCAGGCCGCCGGCCGGCGTGTACCGGTGGAACTTCGGGTTCTTGCAGGCCTCGATCGCGGCCTCGACGATGTAGTCCGGGGTGGGGAAGTCGGGCTCACCGGCGCCGAAGCCGATCACCGGTCGCCCGGCGGCCTTCAGGGCCTTGGCCTTGGCGTCCACGGCGAGGGTGGCGGACTCGGAGATCGCGCCGACTCGGGCGGAGACCCGGCGCTCGGTGGGAGGGGTTGCAGCGCTCATGGAGCCCATGGTTCCAGACCGGAAATGTCCCGGGCACACGGGTTTCACAGACTGAGCAGGGCGGGGTCGAGGCGTGAACAGGGATTCGAATCCGGCCCCCGGCCTGGACGATCTTCGATCCGGCGCCCCCGGACGGCCACTTTCTGTTCGACGCCGGGCGTCGGACCACGTACACTCTCACCTCGTTGGCCTCCAGCGGCCACCGCGACGGTCGGTGCACACCGAGCACCCGGGCGGATGCGGTACGTTGGGGACACACAAAGGGTCGTAGCTCAATTGGTAGAGCACCGGTCTCCAAAACCGGCGGTTGGGGGTTCAAGTCCCTCCGGCCCTGCTACACACACCGCCAGGATGTGTGCGCATGTACGTACAGCAATGCACCGCCGTGCGGCTCAGAAACCGGGCGCGGCACGGCCACGACCCGGGATCAGGTGAGGATTATGACGGACGCCGTGGGCTCCATCGACACGCCTGATGCCCGGGACGAAGTGCCCGAGTCCAAGAAGGCACGCAAGGGCGGCAAGCGCGCCAAGAAGGGCCCGCTGAAGCGCCTGGCCACCTTCTACCGCCAGATCGTCGCGGAGCTCCGCAAGGTCGTCTGGCCGACGCGGAACCAGCTGACGTCGTACACCACCGTGGTGATCTTCTTCGTCGCCATCATGATCGCGCTGGTGACCGTGATTGACTATGGGCTCAACCACGCCGCCAAGTACGTCTTCGGCTGAGCCAAGAGCGAAGGGCGCCGTGGCACCGGCGCCCGTTTTCGCATGTTCCACCCCTATGTAACCAGGAAGAAGCAGCCATCGTGTCTGACCCGAACCTGAACGACGACGCCACCGAGTCTCGCGGGAACGCTGCCGAGATGGTGGACGACGAGCTCGACATCGTCGAGGGCGCGGACGAGCAGGACGAGTTCGAGGCTGCCGAGGCCGAGGCGGGCGAGCCGGCCGAGGAGGCCGCGCTGCACACCGAGGACGCGGACGACGAGGACGAGGACGAGGAAGCCGAGGAGGACGGCGAGGACGCCGCCGCCGAGGCCGCCGACGAGGAGCCCGCGGCTCCGGTCGACCCGGTCCAGGCCCTGCGCGAGGAACTGCGCACCCTGCCCGGCGAGTGGTACGTCATCCACACCTACGCCGGCTACGAGAACCGCGTGAAGACCAACCTGGAGCAGCGCGCCGTCTCGCTGAACGTCGAGGACTACATCTTCCAGGCCGAGGTGCCGCAGGAAGAGGTCGTCCAGATCAAGAACGGCGACCGCAAGACGATCAAGCAGAACAAGCTGCCCGGTTACGTCCTGGTCCGCATGGACCTGACGAACGAGTCCTGGGGTGTCGTCCGCAACACGCCGGGCGTCACCGGCTTCGTCGGCAACGCCTACGACCCGTACCCGCTGACCCTGGACGAGATCGTCAAGATGCTCGCCCCGGAGGCCGAGGAGAAGGCCGCCCGCGAGGCCGCCGAGGCCGAGGGCAAGCCCGCCCCGCAGCGCAAGGTCGAGGTCCAGGTGCTGGACTTCGAGGTCGGCGACTCGGTCACCGTCACCGACGGCCCGTTCGCCACCCTCCAGGCGACCATCAACGAGATCAACGCCGACTCCAAGAAGGTCAAGGGCCTGGTGGAGATCTTCGGCCGCGAGACCCCGGTCGAGCTTTCCTTCGACCAGATCCAGAAGAACTAGTTCCTTTCTGGACCTATCGCTTCCGGCCAGGTCAGACGGGCTGTCACAGCCCGTCTGACCTGCTCGGTTTTTGGCCGCGCATCTATACCCGTTATCGTTGTGCGGTATGCCTGCATCCGGGTGGTCCCCGGGAGCGGGCAGGACCCGAATCGAAAGGACCCGGAGAGCTATGCCTCCCAAGAAGAAGAAGGTCACGGGGCTCATCAAGCTCCAGATCCAGGCCGGTGCCGCCAACCCGGCTCCGCCGGTCGGCCCGGCGCTGGGTCAGCACGGCGTCAACATCATGGAGTTCTGCAAGGCCTACAACGCCGCGACCGAGTCGCAGCGTGGCTGGGTCATCCCGGTGGAGATCACGGTCTACGAGGACCGCTCCTTCACCTTCGTCACCAAGACGCCGCCGGCCGCGAAGATGATCCTCAAGGCCGCGGGTGTGGAGAAGGGCTCCGGCGAGCCGCACAAGACCAAGGTCGCCAAGATCACCGAGGCGCAGGTTCGCGAGATCGCCCAGACCAAGATGCCCGACCTGAACGCGAACGACCTGGACGCCGCGGCGAAGATCATCGCCGGCACCGCGCGCTCCATGGGCGTCACGGTCGAGGGCTGACCCCCACCACCAGCAGGTAATGCGGCCGTGACCGGTCGCACGTGGCAGGGCCTGCTCGGCCCGAGGACCACGACTCCTTTCAGAACACACAGGAGCAAGTTGTGAGCAAGCGCAGCAAGGCTCTCCGCGCTGCGGACGCCAAGATCGACCGGGAGAAGCTGTACGCCCCGCTCGAGGCCGTCCGTCTCGCCAAGGAGACCTCCACGACCAAGTTCGACGGCACCGTCGAGGTCGCCTTCCGTCTGGGTGTCGACCCGCGCAAGGCCGACCAGATGGTCCGTGGCACCGTGAACCTTCCGCACGGCACCGGTAAGACCGCCCGGGTCCTGGTCTTCGCGACCGGTGACCGTGCCGAGGCCGCGCGTGCCGCGGGCGCCGACATCGTCGGTGCCGACGAGCTGATCGACGAGGTCTCGAAGGGCCGCCTGGACTTCGACGCCGTCGTCGCCACCCCGGACCTCATGGGCAAGGTCGGCCGCCTCGGCCGCGTCCTCGGCCCCCGTGGTCTGATGCCGAACCCGAAGACCGGCACCGTCACCCCCGACGTGGCCAAGGCCGTCACCGACATCAAGGGCGGCAAGATCGAGTTCCGCGTCGACAAGCACTCGAACCTGCACTTCATCATCGGCAAGGTGTCCTTCGACGACACCAAGCTGGTGGAGAACTACGGCGCCGCGCTGGAGGAGATCCTCCGTCTGAAGCCGTCCGCCGCCAAGGGTCGCTACATCAAGAAGGCCGCCATCACCACCACGATGGGCCCCGGCATCCAGCTCGACCCGAACCGCACCCGCAACCTCCTCGTCGAGGAGGACCCGGCCGCCGTCTGAGCCTCCCGCTCACCCCGGTAGCCGCGTCCGGTACGCGTGACCGAAGGGCGGGCCCTGCAACCTTTGAGGTGCGGGGCCCGTCCTTTCTGTGTACGAGCTTTGTCGTACGACGTGACTCTTGTATGGGGGTAGGACCAGATGACGAGCACCGCACGCCGGGTGACCCTTTCCGTGGCCGTGGTGGCAGCGCTGACCGGGGTGGCCGCGTGCGGCTCCTCGGGCTCCGGGAAGGGCGACGGCAAGGCGTCGGGTGACAGCACGGTCCACCTCAGCCCCGTCGCCGCCGTACTGCGCAGCGTCCAGCAGTCCACCGACAAGGCCGACTCGGCCAAGGTGCGCGCCGACATCTCCCTGGGCGATGTCATGAAGCTGACGGAGAATGGCTCCTTCGACTGGAGCGACGGCCTCAAGGGCAACGTGACCGTCGACTACACCGGCGGCAAGATGGCCGAGATGATGAGCAAGGCCGGCAGCTCCAGCATGGCGGTCCGCTACCTGGGGGACGGCTACTACGCGAAGATGAGCGACACCTTCGCGCGGCAGGCCGGGGGCGGCAAGCACTGGATCAAGTACGACTACGACTACCTGGCCAAGGCCGGCGGCGCCTCCGGAGCGTTCACGAAGGAGCAGCTCCAGTCGTCCACGCCGAACCAGTCGGTGAAGGTGCTGCTGGCCTCCGGGGACGTCAAGGAGGTCGGCCAGGAGACGGTCGACGGCACGCACACCCGGCACTACGCGGGCACCGTGGACGCGGCCGCCCTCGCGGGCAGGACCAGCAACCTCACCGCGGCCCAGCTCTCGGAGCTCAAACAGCAGCTGACCAAGTCCGGGATCACCACCGAGACCGTCGATATCTGGATCAACGACCAGAACCTGCTGGTCAAGCAGAGCGTGAAGGCGGCCACCGGCAACGGCACGCTGACCACCACCGCCCACTACAGCGACTACGGCGTGCCGGTCTCCGCCGAGGCGCCGCCGGCCTCCGACACCCTGGACATCGCCGACATGATGAAGTCGGCCGGCGCCGAGAGCCCCTCGGGCGGCACCGCGTCCGGCGGCACCGGCCTCACGTCCTGATCCGGCGGGCCGGCTCCCGATCCCCGCGGGACAGCCCTCGATCCCCAGGGGACCGGGGCCCGATTTGCTCCCTGGCGCCCCGGTCCCGTACGCTCATCCCCGAAGCCAAAGACCGCTGGTCGTTGCCGCGCGCTTTACAGGGTGCGGTGGCCGAAGGATCCGCTGAAAAGTGGGCGACCCGCGCAGGTGACTGTGGAAGAACTCCCGGAGTGCGCGTCCAGCGCGTGTGCGACCGGTCGAGTCCGCCCCGAGCGCCTGCGCCGGGGCGTTTCGTTTTCCCCAGTCCTCCTTCGGGTCCGCGCGGTCCGAATCACCCGGAAGGAGGCCGAGGCTCTATGGCGAGGCCCGACAAGGCTGCCGCGGTTGCGGAGCTGACGGACAAGTTCCGCAGCTCCAACGCCGCCGTGCTGACCGAGTACCGCGGTCTCACCGTGGCGCAGCTCAAGACGCTGCGCCGGTCGCTCGGTGAGAACGCCCAGTACGCCGTGGTGAAGAACACGCTGACCAAGATTGCGGCCAACGAGGCCGGGATCACGCTGGACGACCAGCTCTTCGCTGGTCCGACGGCCGTCGCCTTCGTCACCGGTGACCCGGTGGAGTCGGCGAAGGGTCTCCGTGACTTCGCCAAGGACAACCCGAATCTCGTCATCAAGGGCGGTGTCCTTGACGGCAAGGCGATGTCCGCCGACGAGATCAAGAAGCTTGCGGACCTCGAGTCCCGCGAGGTTCTGCTCAGCAAGCTGGCCGGTGCCATGAAGGGCAAGCAGTCCCAGGCTGCCTCCCTCTTCCAGGCGCTGCCGTCGAAGCTCGTCCGCACCGTGGACGCGCTGCGCGCCAAGCAGGCCGAGCAGGGCGGTGCCGAGTAATTCGGCTCGCTTTCTGACCCGCACCGTCCGGCGCGGGTCGCAGCGGGCCGACGTACGCCCGCCTTACCCAGTACATCCGGCACCTGCCGATTGAGTGGAAGGACCGCCATCATGGCGAAGCTCACCCAGGACGAGCTGCTTGCCCAGTTCGAGGAGATGACCCTCATCGAGCTCTCCGAGTTCGTGAAGGCCTTCGAGGAGAAGTTCGACGTCACCGCCGCCGCTGCCGCGCCGGTCGTCGTCGCCGGTGGTGCCGCTGGTGGCGCCGCCGCCGAGGCCGCCGAGGAGAAGGACGAGTTCGACGTCATCCTCACCGGCGCCGGCGACAAGAAGATCCAGGTCATCAAGGTCGTGCGTGAGCTGACCTCCCTGGGTCTGAAGGAGGCCAAGGACCTCGTCGACGGCACCCCGAAGCCGGTCCTCGAGAAGGTCAACAAGGAGACCGCCGAGAAGGCCGCCGAGTCCCTCAAGGGCGCCGGCGCCTCCGTCGAGGTCAAGTAACACCTCACGGGTCCGCACGGACTCGAACGCGCGCTGAATTCGGCCCTGTGGGGCTGTAACGCGAACGCACCGAAGAGCGATCATCCATCCGGGTGGTCGCTCTTCGGCGTATCCGGAGGACCGACCGCGGTTGCCTTGCACTCGCGGTGTCGAGAGGTATGGTGATCTTCGTCGTGTCTCCGGACGGCCCGGTTCCGGTGGGAGACCCTTGACGAACCGCACGCAGCGCGCAATTCTCAGGACGCGTCGTCACAAGGATCCGAATCCGAGGCATGGATCGGCGGCGAAGAGGGCAGTATGAACGTGCGTTGAGGGCAGCATGCCGAAGGCGTCGACAAGAGTGGTGAGCACAGCGAGGGTCTCGACAAACCCGCACTGGACATCAGTGTGCCAAGTGGCTACACTGACCCTTTGCGCTGCCTGTTAGCTGTCCCCTGCCCGTCACCAGGGGTCTGCCCTCACTCGAGCATCGATGGCCGAACCCCCTTGAGCTGGGGTTTCCGCCTCTGTGTTTGAGGGAGGGGCCGGTACGCGCGTAGTGAGTCCGAGCCCTCGGAAGGACCCCCTCTTGGCCGCCTCGCGCAACGCCTCGACCGCGAATACGAACAACGGCGCCAGCACCGCCCCGCTGCGCATTTCCTTTGCAAAGATCAAGGAGCCTCTCGAGGTTCCGAACCTGCTCGCGCTGCAGACCGAGAGCTTTGACTGGCTGCTCGGCAACACCGCCTGGCAGAGTCGGGTCGAGGAGGCTCTGGAGAACGGTCAGGACGTCCCCACCAAGTCCGGTCTGGAGGAGATCTTCGAGGAGATCTCCCCGATCGAGGACTTCTCCGGGTCGATGTCCCTGACGTTCCGGGACCACCGCTTCGAGCCGCCGAAGAACTCCATCGACGAGTGCAAGGAGCGCGACTTCACGTACGCCGCCCCGCTCTTCGTCACCGCCGAGTTCACCAACAACGAGACCGGTGAGATCAAGTCCCAGACGGTCTTCATGGGCGACTTCCCGCTCATGACGAACAAGGGCACCTTCGTCATCAACGGCACCGAGCGTGTCGTGGTGTCTCAGCTGGTCCGTTCCCCCGGTGTCTACTTCGACTCCTCCATCGACAAGACGTCCGACAAGGACATCTTCTCCGCCAAGATCATCCCGTCCCGGGGTGCCTGGCTGGAGATGGAGATCGACAAGCGCGACATGGTCGGTGTGCGTATCGACCGCAAGCGCAAGCAGTCGGTCACCGTCCTGCTGAAGGCGCTCGGCTGGACCACCGAGCAGATCCTCGAGGAGTTCGGCGACTACGAGTCGATGCGCGCCACCCTGGAGAAGGACCACACCCAGGGCCAGGACGACGCGCTGCTGGACATCTACCGCAAGCTGCGTCCGGGCGAGCCCCCCACGCGCGAGGCCGCGCAGACGCTGCTCGAGAACCTCTACTTCAACCCGAAGCGCTACGACCTCGCCAAGGTCGGCCGCTACAAGGTCAACAAGAAGCTGGGCGCCGACGCCCCGCTGGACGCCGGCATCCTGACCGTCGAGGACATCATCTCGACGATCAAGTACCTGGTGCAGCTGCACGCCGGCGAGACCGAGACCACGGGTGACAACGGCGAGACGATCGTCGTCGAGACCGACGACATCGACCACTTCGGCAACCGCCGTCTGCGCAGCGTCGGCGAGCTCATCCAGAACCAGGTCCGCACGGGTCTGGCCCGGATGGAGCGCGTCGTGCGCGAGCGCATGACGACCCAGGACGTCGAGGCGATCACGCCGCAGACCCTGATCAACATCCGGCCGGTCGTCGCCTCCATCAAGGAGTTCTTCGGCACCAGCCAGCTGTCGCAGTTCATGGACCAGAACAACCCCCTGTCTGGTCTGACCCACAAGCGTCGTCTCTCGGCGCTCGGCCCCGGTGGTCTGTCCCGTGAGCGGGCCGGCTTCGAGGTCCGAGACGTGCACCCCTCGCACTACGGCCGTATGTGCCCGATCGAGACGCCGGAAGGCCCGAACATCGGTCTGATCGGCTCGCTCGCCTCCTACGGCCGGGTCAACGCGTTCGGTTTCGTCGAGACCCCGTACCGCAAGGTCATCGACGGCCAGGTCACCGACGACGTCGACTACCTGACCGCCGACGAGGAGGACCGCTTCGTCATCGCGCAGGCCAACGCCCCGCTGACGGACGAGCTCCGCTTCGCCGAGGCCCGCGTGCTGGTCCGCCGCCGTGGCGGCGAGGTCGACTACGTCGGCCCCGAGGACGTGGACTACATGGACGTCTCGCCGCGCCAGATGGTGTCGGTCGCGACCGCCATGATCCCCTTCCTGGAGCACGACGACGCCAACCGTGCCCTCATGGGCGCGAACATGATGCGCCAGGCCGTTCCGCTCATCAAGTCGGAGGCCCCGCTCGTCGGCACCGGCATGGAGTACCGCTCCGCCGTCGACGCCGGCGACGTCGTCAAGGCCGAGAAGGCCGGTGTGGTCCAGGAGGTCTCCGCGGACTACATCACCACGGCCAACGACGACGGCACGTACATCACGTACCGCCTGCACAAGTTCTCCCGCTCCAACCAGGGCACCTCGGTCAACCAGAAGGTCATCGTCGACGAGGGCGACCGGGTCGTCGAGGGCCAGGTCCTCGCCGACGGTCCGGCCACCGAGAACGGCGAGATGGCCCTCGGCAAGAACCTGCTCGTGGCGTTCATGCCGTGGGAGGGTCACAACTACGAGGACGCGATCATCCTGTCGCAGCGCCTCGTGCAGGACGACGTCCTCTCCTCGATCCACATCGAGGAGCACGAGGTCGACGCCCGTGACACCAAGCTCGGCCCCGAGGAGATCACCCGGGACATCCCGAACGTCTCCGAGGAGGTCCTCGCCGACCTGGACGAGCGCGGCATCATCCGCATCGGTGCCGAGGTCATCGCCGGCGACATCCTCGTCGGCAAGGTCACCCCGAAGGGCGAGACCGAGCTGACCCCCGAGGAGCGCCTGCTGCGCGCGATCTTCGGTGAGAAGGCCCGTGAGGTCCGTGACACCTCGCTGAAGGTGCCGCACGGCGAGACCGGCAAGGTCATCGGCGTGCGCGTCTTCGACCGCGAGGAGGGCGACGAGCTGCCGCCGGGCGTGAACCAGCTGGTCCGCGTCTACGTCGCGCAGAAGCGCAAGATCACCGACGGTGACAAGCTCGCCGGCCGCCACGGCAACAAGGGTGTCATCTCCAAGATCCTGCCGATCGAGGACATGCCGTTCCTGGAGGACGGCACCCCGGTCGACATCATCCTCAACCCGCTGGGTGTGCCGTCCCGAATGAACCCGGGACAGGTCCTGGAGATCCACCTCGGCTGGCTCGCCAGCCGCGGCTGGGACGTCTCCGGTCTCGCCGACGAGTGGGCCAAGCGCCTCCAGGCCATCGGTGCCGACAAGGTCGCCCCGCGCACCAACGTCGCCACCCCGGTCTTCGACGGTGCCCGCGAGGACGAGCTGGCGGGTCTGCTGCAGCACACCATCCCGAACCGCGACGGCGAGCGCATGGTGCTCCCGTCCGGCAAGGCGCGGCTGTTCGACGGCCGCTCCGGTGAGCCGTTCCCGGACCCGATCTCGGTCGGCTACATGTACATCCTGAAGCTGCACCACCTGGTCGACGACAAGCTGCACGCCCGCTCGACCGGCCCGTACTCGATGATCACCCAGCAGCCGCTGGGTGGTAAGGCGCAGTTCGGTGGCCAGCGCTTCGGTGAGATGGAGGTGTGGGCCCTCGAGGCCTACGGCGCCGCGTACGCCCTCCAGGAGCTGCTGACCATCAAGTCCGACGACGTCACCGGCCGCGTGAAGGTCTACGAGGCCATCGTCAAGGGCGAGAACATCCCCGAGCCCGGCATCCCCGAGTCCTTCAAGGTGCTCATCAAGGAGATGCAGTCGCTCTGCCTGAACGTGGAGGTGCTGTCCAGCGACGGTATGTCCATCGAGATGCGTGACACCGACGAGGACGTCTTCCGCGCTGCGGAGGAGCTCGGCATCGACCTGTCCCGGCGCGAGCCGAGCAGCGTCGAAGAGGTCTGACGGGAGTCCGGCGGGGCCCTCACCCACAGGGCCCCGCCGACCCCCAGGCCCCCGTTTCAGACCACAGACTTACGACCCTGAGAGGGATTGACGCATAGTGCTCGACGTCAACTTCTTCGACGAGCTCCGGATCGGCCTGGCCACCGCTGACGACATTCGGCAGTGGAGCCACGGCGAGGTCAAGAAGCCCGAGACCATCAACTACCGCACCCTGAAGCCCGAGAAGGACGGACTCTTCTGCGAGAAGATCTTCGGCCCCACCCGGGACTGGGAGTGCTACTGCGGCAAGTACAAGCGCGTCCGCTTCAAGGGCATCATCTGCGAGCGCTGCGGCGTCGAGGTCACGCGCGCCAAGGTGCGCCGTGAGCGGATGGGCCACATCGAGCTCGCCGCGCCCGTCACCCACATCTGGTACTTCAAGGGCGTCCCGTCCCGCCTGGGCTACCTGCTGGACCTCGCCCCGAAGGACCTGGAGAAGGTCATCTACTTCGCGGCGTACATGATCACGTACGTCGACGAGGAGCGCCGCACCCGCGACCTGCCCTCGCTGGAGGCGCACGTCTCGGTCGAGCGCCAGCAGATCGAGAACCGCCGCGACTCCGACCTGGAGGCCCGCGCCAAGAAGCTCGAGTCCGACCTGGCCGAGCTGGAGGCCGAGGGCGCCAAGGCGGACGTGCGCCGCAAGGTGCGCGAGGGTGCCGAGCGCGAGATGAAGCAGCTGCGCGACCGCGCGCAGCGCGAGATCGACCGCCTCGACGAGGTGTGGAACCGGTTCAAGAACCTCAAGGTCCAGGACCTGGAGGGCGACGAGCTGCTCTACCGCGAGCTGCGCGACCGCTTCGGCACGTACTTCGACGGCTCGATGGGTGCCGCGGCGCTGCAGAAGCGCCTGGAGTCCTTCGACCTCGAGGAGGAGGCCGAGAAGCTCCGCGAGATCATCCGCACCGGCAAGGGCCAGAAGAAGACCCGTGCCCTCAAGCGGCTCAAGGTCGTCTCCGCGTTCCTGCAGACCTCCAACAGCCCCAAGGGCATGGTCCTGGACTGCGTCCCGGTCATCCCGCCGGACCTGCGTCCGATGGTGCAGCTGGACGGTGGCCGCTTCGCGACCTCCGACCTGAACGACCTGTACCGCCGTGTCATCAACCGCAACAACCGCCTGAAGCGGCTTCTCGACCTCGGCGCGCCCGAGATCATCGTGAACAACGAGAAGCGCATGCTCCAGGAGGCGGTCGACGCCCTCTTCGACAACGGCCGCCGCGGCCGCCCGGTCACGGGCCCCGGCAACCGTCCGCTGAAGTCCCTCAGCGACATGCTGAAGGGCAAGCAGGGCCGTTTCCGCCAGAACCTGCTCGGCAAGCGTGTCGACTACTCGGCGCGTTCCGTCATCGTCGTCGGCCCGCAGCTCAAGCTGCACCAGTGCGGTCTGCCCAAGGCGATGGCGCTGGAGCTGTTCAAGCCGTTCGTGATGAAGCGCCTGGTCGACCTGAACCACGCGCAGAACATCAAGTCGGCCAAGCGCATGGTCGAGCGCGGCCGCACCGTCGTGTACGACGTCCTCGAAGAGGTCATCGCCGAGCACCCGGTGCTGCTGAACCGTGCGCCCACCCTGCACCGCCTCGGCATCCAGGCCTTCGAGCCGCAGCTGGTCGAGGGCAAGGCCATCCAGATCCACCCGCTCGTCTGCACCGCGTTCAACGCGGACTTCGACGGTGACCAGATGGCCGTGCACCTGCCGCTGTCCGCGGAGGCGCAGGCCGAGGCCCGCATCCTGATGCTGTCCTCGAACAACATCCTCAAGCCGGCCGACGGCCGCCCGGTGACGATGCCGACCCAGGACATGGTCCTCGGTCTGTTCTTCCTCACCACCGACGGCGAGCTGCGCGACGTCAAGGGCGAGGGCCGCGCGTTCGGCTCCACGGCCGAGGCGACCATGGCGTTCGACGCGGGCGAGCTGTCGCTCCAGTCGCGGGTCGACATCCGCTTCCCGGTGGGCACCATCCCGCCGCGTGGCTGGACGCCGCCGGCCCGTGAGGAGGGCGAGCCCGAGTGGCAGCAGGGTGACAGCTTCCGGCTGACCACCACCCTGGGCCGCGCGCTCTTCAACGAGCTGCTGCCCGAGGACTACCCGTTCGTCGACTACTCGGTGGGCAAGAAGCAGCTCTCCGAGATCGTCAACGACCTGGCCGAGCGCTACCCCAAGGTCATCGTGGCGGCGACGCTCGACAACCTGAAGGCGGCCGGCTTCTACTGGGCGACCCGTTCCGGTGTCACCGTGGCCATCTCCGACGTCGTCGTTCCCGAGGCGAAGAAGGAGATCGTCAAGGGCTACGAGGCGCAGGACGAGAAGGTCCAGAAGCAGTACGAGCGCGGTCTGATCACCAAGGAAGAGCGCACTCAGGAGCTCATCGCGATCTGGACCAAGGCGACCAACGAGGTCGCCGAGGCGATGAACGAGAACTTCCCCAAGACCAACCCCATCTTCATGATGGTTGACTCGGGTGCCCGAGGAAACATGATGCAGATGCGGCAGATCGCCGGTATGCGTGGTCTGGTGTCGAACGCGAAGAACGAGACCATCCCGCGTCCGATCAAGGCCTCGTTCCGTGAGGGTCTGTCCGTGCTGGAGTACTTCATCTCCACCCACGGTGCCCGTAAGGGTCTGGCGGACACCGCTCTGCGTACCGCCGACTCGGGTTACCTCACCCGTCGTCTGGTCGACGTCTCCCAGGACGTCATCATCCGCGAGGAGGACTGCGGCACCGAGCGCGGCCTCAAGCTGGCGATCGCCGAGCGCGGCGAGGACGGTGTCCTGCGCAAGACGGGCAACGTCGAGACGTCCGTGTACGCGCGCTGCCTCGCCGAGGACATCGTGGTCGACGGCAAGGTGCTGGCCCCGGCCGGTACCGACCTCGGCGACGTCCTCATCGAGGAACTGGTCAAGCACGGCGTGGAGACGGTCAAGACCCGCTCGGTCCTGACCTGCGAGTCCGCCGTCGGCACCTGCGCGATGTGCTACGGCCGCTCGCTGGCCACCGGCAAGCTGGTCGACATCGGTGAGGCGGTCGGCATCATCGCCGCCCAGTCCATCGGTGAGCCCGGTACCCAGCTGACGATGCGTACCTTCCACACCGGTGGTGTGGCCGGTGACGACATCACCCAGGGTCTGCCGCGTGTCGTCGAGCTCTTCGAGGCCCGTACCCCGAAGGGTGTCGCCCCGATCTCCGAGGCCTCCGGCCGCGTGCGGATCGAGGAGACCGAGAAGACGAAGAAGCTCGTCGTCACCCCGGACGACGGCAGCGACGAGACGGCGTACCCGATCTCCAAGCGTGCCAAGGTCCTGGTCCGCGAGGGCGAGCACGTCGAGGTGGGCCAGCAGCTCACCGTGGGTGCCACCAACCCGCACGACGTGCTGCGCATCCTGGGTCAGCGTGCCGTCCAGGTCCACCTGGTCGGCGAGGTCCAGAAGGTCTACAACTCGCAGGGTGTGTCGATCCACGACAAGCACATCGAGATCATCATCCGGCAGATGCTGCGCCGGGTGACGATCATCGAGTCGGGCGACGCGGAGCTGCTGCCCGGCGAGCTGGTCGAGCGCTCGAAGTTCGAGACCGAGAACCGTCGCGTGGTCCAGGAGGGCGGCCACCCGGCCTCCGGTCGTCCGCAGCTGATGGGTATCACCAAGGCCTCGCTGGCGACGGAGTCCTGGCTGTCGGCCGCCTCCTTCCAGGAGACGACCCGAGTCCTGACGGACGCGGCGATCAACGCCAAGTCCGACAGCCTCATCGGCCTCAAGGAGAACGTCATCATCGGTAAGCTCATCCCGGCCGGTACGGGTCTGTCCCGCTACCGCAACATCCGGGTCGAGCCGACCGAGGAGGCCAAGGCCGCGATGTACTCGGCCGTCGGCTACGACGACATCGACTACTCGCCGTTCGGCACCGGCTCCGGCCAGGCCGTTCCGCTGGAGGACTACGACTACGGTCCGTACAACCAGTAAGCGGGCAGTCTGAAGGGCGGCCACTCCCCTCGGGGGGCGGCCGCCCTTCGGCATGTCCGGGGGACGTCAGCGGGGCAGACCCGCGTAGTGCCCCAGGGCGGTCAGCCGGGTGTGGTGGTCCGGGTGGGAGGACAGCAGCCGGCCCAGGGGACCGGGCTCCTTGAGCTTCTGGCCCTGCGCGGCCAGGGCGGCCTTCTTCGTGGCCTCCTCCGTCTCCAGGTGGTACAGGACCTCGGCCAGTTCACGGGCGAAGCCCAGCTCGGCCGCCTGCTGGTCGGCGCGCAGTTCCCCGCGCCGGCCGGCGTAGGCCAGCAGGAACGGGGCGAGCACGAGCGGGATCGCGATGTACCAGGCGACGAAGAACGCGCAGAACACCGCCAGCGCCATGAACAGGCCGAGTGCCAGCGTCGCGATGACGGAGAAGTACCCGGTGATCAGGAGCGCGAACGCCGCCAGCGTCCGGGTCACCGCCCAGGCGATCCGGCCGGGCAGGGAGTACCAGTAGCCGAGCAGACCGGCCCAGGCGTGGCCGCCGGTGTGGTGGCCGAGCTCGTGCGCGAGCACGGCGGCGAGATTGCTGCTCGGGATGCGGTTGAGCGAGTAGGTCGTGACGGCGACGACATGGCCGGCCACCGCGGCCGCGTTCAGCTCCTCGCTGTTCTGCACCATCAGCTGGTACGTGCCCGGTTCTATGCCCGCGCGGGCCGTCACCTCGTGCCAGATCGGCTCCAGCCGGGCCCGTTCCTCCTCGGTGGGCCGGCGCAGTTTGAGCACGAGGCGGGCGAAGGCCAGCTCGGTCGGCCGGTGGAAGACGAGCAGTCCGGAGGCGGCCCAGGCCACGACCACCAGCGTCCCCACGCCGGTCCCGAACAGACGGAACGCGACCGTGGCGACCAGGCCGAGGCTGACCAGGGCCCCCGGCACCTGCACGGCCAGCCGCCCGATCGCCGTGATGTCGGCCCCGCGCTGGTGCTCGGCCACGTGCACCCGGGCACCGCGGTGCCGGTACTCGAGATCGTCCGGCGCGGACTCGGGCACGGGTGGAGCCGCGCCCGGAGGCAGCGACGGCATCGGCGGCACGGCGCCACCGGGGACCGCGGGGGCGGGGAGGACGGCGCTCGTCGACAGCGTCGGCGGGGGGGTGGCGGGGGCCGTCTTGGCGTGGGGAAGGTCGGCGGGGGGCGGGGCGGGGGGCGGGGGGTCGGGGGGCCGGGCGGGCGCCGCCGAGGTGATCTA
>NZ_VOGW01000016.1:88053-151211 GCF_007896895.1 Streptomyces misionensis
CGGCGCGGCCGGGGGCAGCGCCTGGGGCGGGGCCGGCTGCTCGCGCATGAGGTCGTCGACGGAGCGCAGGACGGAGCGGGCCGCCTCGGCCTTCTGGTAGTCCTCCAGGGTGTCGCCGGCGATCAGTTCGAGTTCCTGGCGGATGGCGCCGAGCTGCTCCTTTTGGATGTTGCCGATGACCATCCCGGTGTCTTCGGGGTGGGCCGCGAGGTGCAGGGCCCACATGGCGACGCCCCCGTGCTGGAGCCAGTACTGGTAGAACGCGATCTTCTGGGCGGCCAGCTCCTGGGCCTGCCGTTCGCGCAGCACCTCCAGCTGGTGGTCGAGCTGGGCCTGGCGCATCCGGTACTCGTGCTCGGGGTCGAGCATCTCCGACTCGTAGCGCAGGGTGCGCAGCCGCCGCCGGTGGGCGATCGCCTCGTCGTCCAGGCGCAGCCGCACCACACAGGTGACGTGCAGACCGGTGCCCACGGCGAAGGCGCCCTCGGCCGTGACCGCCTGCTGCACGGCTCGTTCGGCGCCCGGGCTGTCCTCGATGGAGAAGCCCCGGGTGACCGGGCGGGCCACCTGGTGCAGTTCCCGGGCGAGCCGGGTCGGCACGTCCCGCTCACCGCTCGCCACGTATGCCTTCGGATCGGCCACCCGCCAGGTGAGGTCGGCGGTGCCGCCGAAGGAGAACGCGTCGTCGTCGCTGGGCAGTTCGAGTTCGAGCCGGACCGGATGGCTGCCCATGTCCACCTCGTACACGGAGGTGTAGCGGCGGGTCGTGGCCTCCGCGCGGCTCGGGCGGTGCGGCGGCATGTAGACGTCGTACGAGCCGCCCGCGGTGACGAAGACCAGGGCGTGGTCGATCGCGCCGACCTGCCGGCGCACGGTGTAGTCGAACCGCGAGATCGGGCGCACGGTCAGGACCGGGTCGATCAGCTCGGTGTGCCGGTCGGCGTTCTGCGACCACTCCGGTGGGCGGCGGAAGTCCGCCATCACTCAACTCCTCGTGTTCTCAGGGTCGTTCCGTGCTCATCGGCGCCGGGTGCAGCACCGTGAGCAGATGCTCGGCCATCGGTGGGCGGGGGCCGCCGTCCTGCGCGCGCATCGTGCGCAGTTCGTGGTCGAGGCGCTTGCGGTCGTCCGCGCTGACCACCAGGGCGGGCAGCAGCAGCTCCAGGGCCGTGGCGGCGTCCGAGCGGCGGGCGGCGACGTGCACCCAGGTCCGCAGGGCGGTCAGCGCCGCCCTGGTGTGGGAGCGGTCGTTGAGCGCGGCGCGCCACAGGGTGGCCAGGTCCCGGGCGGCGTCCTGCTGGTACATGCCGGACTCGGCGTACCAGCCGACGAGCGCGCCCTCCTCGTCGTTGTCGCAGGCGCGGGCGAAGGCGGCCAGGGCGAGGTCGCGGACCGCGGGTGTGTCCCGTTGCAGCAGCCGTACGAACTCGGCGAGCACCTCCTCGCGGCGCGTCCCGGCGGAGAGCAGCAGGGCGGCGGACTCGGTGAGGTGGTCCTGCTCGGCCGGGCTGCTGGCGTCGAACCGGGCGCGGGCGGCCAGCGCGTCCAGGACCGGGCCGGCGAGGTCGGGGCGGAGCGGGGCGAGCAGGCCGAGGGCGCGGATGGCGGTCCACCGCCGTCCCCGGTGGCCGTCGGTGCACCACTGGGTGAGCAGTCGCAGGACGATCGGCACGTCGAGGAGCTGGGCCAGCGCGAGCGTGTTGGCGGCGGTGACGCGCGGGCCGACGGCCTGTGCGGTGGCCCAGCCGTTGACGAGCAGCGCGATCGTCGAGGGCGGGTCGGCGGCGGTGAGCAGCGCCGCGGCCGCGGCCGCGCGGGTGCGGACCAGGGGACGGCCGTCACGGGCGAGCTCCCGCAGCCACTCCACCAGGGCCGGGCGGGCCGAGGGGTGGCCGGTCCACACCTCGGTGAGCAGGACGTGCGGGGTGCGTTCGTCGTGGAAGGCGGCCATGAACTGCGGGACCGGCCCCCACTCGGTCTGCTCCTGCCGTACCTCGCCGGTGGCCCGCGCGAGGGCGAGGCGGTCCTCGGCGGCCGGGCCGAACACCGGGACGGTGGGCGGCCGTTCGGGATGCTGCAACCGCTCGAAGTGCAGGAACAGCTTGTCGGCGAGTTCGGCGGCCAGCACGTAGGGCGCCTGGTCGAAGACGGCCAGCGCGATGACGAAGGCCTTCTCGCGCAGCCCCAGCTCCGGATCGCCGAGCCAGGCGCGGCACTGCTCCTCGACGGCGGCCTGCCCGAAGTCCGCGAGCCGGGCCAGCGACTGGGAACTGCCGTCGTACGCCGCGAGGGCACCGGCGAACGCGGCGGCCTCGGCCGGACGGCGGTCGGTGTCCGCGAGGAAGCGGGCCACGGGCGCCAGCGCGAGCAGGGCGTCGGCCTCGTCGGGCCGGTGCCGGCGCAGCAGCGCCCGTACGACCTCCTCGGCGGGCGGCGGCGCCCAGGGGCAGGGGGTGACCCCGGGCAGATGGGGCGAGTTCTCGACCGTCACGACGAGACAGCCGCCGGTCCTGGCGAGCTGGTCCCGGGCCGCGAAGAGATGGGTGTCGCGCAGCGGACGGTTGCGGCTGAGCGGCAGATCCCGCAGGACGTAGCCGCCGGGCCGGGTGAGCGCGCCGCTCAGCGCGGCCGGCGCGGTCTCGGGGCTCAGCGCGTGCACGGCGGGGACGCCCAGGCGGTGCACCAGCATGAGCGCGGCGGCGTTGCGGCCGGTGGCGTGCGCGCCGGAGAGGACCAGCACCCGCTCCTCGCGCAGCCGCTTCAGCGCGGCCGCGAAGGCGGGCCCCTCGGCGAAGACGGCGGCCAGTTCCTCGATCCGTTCGCGGGGCACCTCGCCGGACGCGTCGGGCGTGGTGCCGACGGGCCCGTGGTGGTGGATCTCGGTGCGGCCGCCCAGGTACACGTCGCCGTCCACCCGGCCGCCCGACACCCCGTGCTGGGCGCCGCCGACCAGGCTGCCGCCGAAGCGGGTGCCCTCGCCGAGGAAGAAGCCCGGGGTGTGCGCGACCAGTTCGCGCTGGGCGGCCCGTGCCTCGTGGCTGTTCTCCTCCTCCGGGTCGGGGCCGGCGCCGGGCCACGGCTCCTCGTCGGGCGCCGGCCGGCCCGGCGGAGCCTGCTCCTCGGGGGCCTGGTCGCCGACGGCGGCGGCCGGGGAAGCCGTCATGCGCCCTCACCCGCCGTGCCGCCGAGGTGCACGTCCCCGGTGACCTGCCCGCCGGAGACGCCGTGCTGGTCCCCGGCCACCAGGCTGCCGCCGAACCGGGGCGATCCGCCGCCGAAGTCGAACACCACGCCGCCCGTGCCGGGCGAGGCGGGCGCGGCCGGCGTCTGGGCGGGCGCCGCCGGGGCCGCGGTGGCCGGCGACCCCGGTGCCGGGACGTCCCCCGACGTGCCCGGCACCGGGGCTTCCCCCGCCCCCGTCCCACCGTGGTCGGTAGCGCCGCTCGGCACCGGCCCGTGCAGCCAGGCGCGCAGCGGCCCGTTCTTGCTGGTCAGGGTCACCGGGTGGAACTCGGCGGCCCGGATGCCGTGGTGGTCGTGGCGTACGACCCCGGTGTGCACGCCCTCCGACACGCACAGCGCGAAGCCGTTGTCCCGCTCCCGCAGCGCGGCGCGCAGCAGCGGGGCGTCCAGCAGCCGGCAGGCGTGGTTCAGGTCGGAGCCGACCCAGCCGCCGTGCTCGTCCACGGCCACGTACCCGGTCGCGACCACACCCCGCAGCCGGATCTGGGCGGAGCTCGACGCCAGCCGGTTGTACCCGTGCAGCCGGGCGGGCACCTCGGTGAGCAGGGTCCGCAGCAGCGCCGGGACGGACGCGCCCGCGTCGATCAGCTCCATGACGGAGTCGCCGCGGTCGGCCCGCTGCCGCAGCGTCTCGTCGATGCCGGCGCGTTCCAGGGCGCGGTCGGCGATGTCGTAGAGCACGCGCCGCAGATAGGTCTGTTCGACGTCGTCCCGGTCGCTGTACTTCTCGATGTCGAACAGCAGGATCGTCCGGCTCACGGGATCGTTCATGCTCGCCTCTCGTTCGGTGCCGTGGTGATGGGGGGCTGCGCCGTCGTCGGAAGAGTGGCGCGCGGCGCCACAAGAGCGTGAGGACGGATGACCCACTGGGACTGTGACCGTGTGCACAGAGCGTGCGCAGGCCGGGAAGTGCGCTGTGTGCGCGGGCGCTCACTCCGGAGCGTCGGCCCGGGCGAGCCGCCGCAGCACGTCCGGCCGTACGATCACCAGCGCCCGGCGGCCGGTGCGCACCACATCGCGCTCCCGCAGGTCCTTCAGCAGGCGCTGCACCGCCTCGCGCGAGGCGCCGACCGAGCCGGCCAGCTCCTGCTTGCTCAGCGGCACGGAGAGTTCGACGCCCTCGGCGGTGCGCCGGCCGTGGGTGCGGGCGAGGTCGAGCAGCAGGGTGGCGAAGCGCTCCCGGACGGTCATGGAGGCGAACTCCAGCCGGCGCCGGTCGGCGGCGCGGGTGCGGTCGGAGGTGAGCCCGAGCAGGGCGAAGGAGACGGCGGGGGAGTGCGCCAGGAACTCCGTGAACCGCTCGCGCTGCACGGCCACCGCCCGCACCTGCTCCAGCGCGGTCACGGTGGCCGAGCGGGTACGGCCGGTCAGCGCGGCCGACTCGCCGATGATGTCGCCCGGCCCGCGCAGCGCGAGCAGCGCCTCGTAGCCGTTGGCCGCCGCCGCGGTCACCTTGGTCCAGCCCTGCACGAGGACCAGTACGTGGGAGGACGGCTCGTGGTGGTGGATGAGCACGGACCGCGCGGTGAAGGTCAGCTCCCGGCCCAGCGCGAGCAGCGCCGCCCGGTCCTCGGCCTCCAGCCGGGCCAGGAAGGGCACCCGGTCGTCGAGACCGCCGTCGTACGGAGCGGACGCGGTCCACTTGCTCGCCATGCCGGTTCCCCCGAATCGTTCACCGCGGTGGACGGATCAACGTACTGAAAGCGCATCGGGCACCGGCCCGGCAAGAGCGGAATCCGGCCAGTCGGCGGAGAAGGGGCAGCGGGCGGGGGAGAGACCGAGCGAAGGGGGGTGACCAGCCGCGACGCCGTGCTGTGGCGCCCCTCGGCCGAGTGGCGGACGATGGGGACAAAACCGTGCCGACGAGGTGGGAAAGTCCAGCGTGTCGGGGGCTGCTCCATTTGTTTTGACCGAAGTCCGTGAGGTAGGTACTCTCAGACCTTGTGCCTGGGGTGTGCCCTGGCTGCTGTGCGTGCCTTGAAACCGTATGGCGAGCCGCTACCGGCCACCGTAATTCGCGCCCTTTTCGCCTTGCGGCGGGAGTCTGGCGGATTCGACACACCCGACCGCGTGGGTCGGCGACGTTCCAGGTTAGCTGTACCCATCGGCACACAGAAACCGGAGAAGTAGTGCCTACGATCCAGCAGCTGGTCCGCAAGGGCCGGCAGGACAAGGTCGAGAAGAACAAGACGCCCGCACTCGAGGGTTCCCCTCAGCGTCGTGGCGTCTGCACGCGTGTGTTCACGACCACCCCGAAGAAGCCGAACTCGGCCCTGCGTAAGGTCGCGCGTGTGCGTCTGACCAGTGGCATCGAGGTCACCGCTTACATTCCGGGTGAGGGACACAACCTGCAGGAGCACTCCATCGTGCTCGTGCGCGGCGGCCGTGTGAAGGACCTGCCGGGTGTTCGCTACAAGATCATCCGCGGCTCCCTCGACACCCAGGGTGTCAAGAACCGCAAGCAGGCCCGCAGCCGCTACGGCGCCAAGAAGGAGAAGTAAGAATGCCTCGTAAGGGCCCCGCCCCGAAGCGCCCGGTCATCATCGACCCGGTTTACGGCTCTCCTCTGGTGACCTCCCTGATCAACAAGGTGCTGCTGAACGGCAAGCGCTCCACCGCCGAGCGCATCGTCTACGGCGCCATGGAGGGTCTGCGCGAGAAGACCGGCAACGACCCGGTCATCACCCTCAAGCGCGCCCTTGAGAACATCAAGCCGACCCTCGAGGTCAAGTCCCGCCGTGTCGGTGGTGCCACCTACCAGGTTCCGGTCGAGGTCAAGCCCGGCCGTGCCAACACGCTGGCGCTGCGCTGGCTGGTCGGTTACTCCCGCGCCCGCCGCGAGAAGACCATGACCGAGCGTCTGCTCAACGAGCTCCTCGACGCCTCCAACGGCCTCGGTGCCGCTGTGAAGAAGCGCGAGGACACGCACAAGATGGCCGAGTCCAACAAGGCCTTCGCGCACTACCGCTGGTAGTCGCAGTCCACATCGAGACCGAGAGAAGACTGAAGCCTTATGGCTACCACTTCGCTTGACCTGGCCAAGGTGCGCAACATCGGCATCATGGCCCACATCGACGCGGGCAAGACGACCACCACCGAGCGGATCCTGTTCTACACCGGTGTGTCCTACAAGATCGGTGAGGTCCACGACGGCGCTGCCACCATGGACTGGATGGAGCAGGAGCAGGAGCGTGGCATCACGATCACCTCTGCTGCCACCACCTGCCACTGGCCGCTGGAAGACGTCGACCACACCATCAACATCATCGACACCCCGGGGCACGTCGACTTCACCGTCGAGGTGGAGCGCTCCCTGCGCGTGCTCGACGGTGCGGTGACGGTGTTCGACGGCGTCGCCGGCGTTGAGCCCCAGTCCGAGACCGTGTGGCG
This sequence comes from Streptomyces misionensis, assembly GCF_007896895.1. Classification (GTDB taxonomy): domain Bacteria; phylum Actinomycetota; class Actinomycetes; order Streptomycetales; family Streptomycetaceae; genus Streptomyces; species Streptomyces misionensis_A. The sequence goes on from NZ_VOGW01000016.1 coordinate 94,687, forward strand.
TCAGGCGGACCGCTACGGCGTTCCGCGCATCTGCTTCGTCAACAAGCTCGACCGCACCGGTGCCGAGTTCCACCGCTGCGTCGACATGATCGTCGACCGTCTGGGCGCGCAGCCGCTGGTCATGCAGCTGCCGATCGGCGCCGAGGCGGACTTCAAGGGCGTCGTCGACCTGGTGACGATGAAGGCCTTCGTGTGGTCCGCCGAGGCCACCAAGGGCGAGATGTACGACATCGTCGACATCCCGGACACCCACACCGAGGCTGCCGAGGAGTACCGCGGCAAGCTGCTCGAGGCCGTGGCCGAGAACGACGAAGAGATCATGGAGCTGTACCTGGAGGGCGAGGAGCCTTCCGTGGAGCAGCTGTACGCCGCGATCCGTCGCATCACCATCGCGTCCGGCAAGAGCGACGGCACCACCGTCACTCCGGTGTTCTGCGGTACCGCGTTCAAGAACAAGGGCGTCCAGCCCCTGCTCGACGCGGTCGTGCGCTACCTCCCCTCCCCGCTCGACGTCGAGGCCATCGAGGGCCACGCCGTCAACGACCCGGAGGAGGTCGTCCGCCGCAAGCCGTCCGACGACGAGCCGCTGTCCGCGCTGGCGTTCAAGATCATGAGCGACCCGCACCTCGGCAAGCTCACCTTCGTCCGGGTCTACTCGGGCCGCCTGGAGTCCGGCACCTCGGTGCTGAACTCCGTCAAGGGCAAGAAGGAGCGCATCGGCAAGATCTACCGCATGCACGCCAACAAGCGTGAGGAGATCGACGCGGTGGGCGCCGGCGACATCGTCGCCGTCATGGGCCTGAAGCAGACCACCACCGGTGAGACGCTGTGCGACGAGAAGAACCCGGTGATCCTGGAGTCCATGGACTTCCCGGCGCCGGTCATCGAGGTCGCGATCGAGCCCAAGTCCAAGGGTGACCAGGAGAAGCTGGGTGTCGCCATCCAGCGTCTCGCGGAGGAGGACCCCTCCTTCCAGGTGCACACCAACGAGGAGACCGGCCAGACCGTCATCGGCGGTATGGGCGAGCTTCACCTCGAGGTGCTGGTCGACCGGATGAAGCGCGAGTTCAAGGTCGAGGCCAACGTCGGCAAGCCGCAGGTGGCCTACCGCGAGACGATCCGCAAGGCCGTCGAGCGCGTCGACTACACGCACAAGAAGCAGACCGGTGGTACCGGTCAGTTCGCGAAGGTGCAGATCGGCATCGAGCCGATCGAGAGCGGCGACACCTCGTACGAGTTCGTGAACAAGGTGACCGGTGGTCGCATCCCGAAGGAGTACATCCCTTCGGTCGACGCCGGTGCGCAGGAGGCCATGCAGTTCGGCATCCTGGCCGGTTACGAGATGACCGGCGTCCGCGTCATCCTGCACGACGGCGCGTACCACGAGGTCGACTCCTCCGAGCTCGCCTTCAAGATCGCCGGCTCGCAGGCCTTCAAGGAGGCCGCGCGCAAGGCTTCGCCCGTGCTCCTCGAGCCGATGATGGCCGTTGAGGTCACCACGCCCGAGGACTACATGGGTGAGGTCATCGGCGACATCAACTCCCGCCGTGGCCAGATCCAGGCCATGGAGGAGCGGGCTGGTGCCCGCGTCGTGAAGGGCCTCGTGCCCCTGTCGGAGATGTTCGGCTACGTCGGCGACCTCCGCAGCAAGACGTCGGGTCGCGCAAGCTACTCGATGCAGTTCGACTCCTACGCCGAGGTTCCGCGGAACGTCGCCGAGGAGATCATCGCGAAGGCCAAGGGCGAGTAACGCACAGCGTTCCCACGCTTTAGGCTTGACTCCGGAGCCTCCAGGGGCAAACAGCCGTAAACCCGGATGTTTGCCCCGGGCCCCGGGCATTAACAGCAAAGATCACCTGGCGCCGATGAAGTAAGGCGTACAGAACCACTCCACAGGAGGACCCCAGTGGCGAAGGCGAAGTTCGAGCGGACTAAGCCGCACGTCAACATCGGCACCATCGGTCACATCGACCACGGTAAGACGACCCTCACGGCCGCCATTACCAAGGTGCTGCACGACGCGTACCCGGAGCTGAACGAGGCCACCCCGTTCGACAACATCGACAAGGCGCCCGAGGAGCGCCAGCGCGGTATCACCATCTCCATCGCGCACGTCGAGTACCAGACCGAGGCGCGTCACTACGCCCACGTCGACTGCCCGGGTCACGCGGACTACATCAAGAACATGATCACCGGTGCCGCGCAGATGGACGGCGCGATCCTGGTGGTCGCCGCCACCGACGGCCCGATGCCGCAGACCAAGGAGCACGTGCTCCTGGCCCGCCAGGTCGGCGTTCCGTACATCGTCGTCGCCCTGAACAAGGCCGACATGGTGGACGACGAGGAGATCCTGGAGCTCGTCGAGCTCGAGGTGCGTGAGCTCCTCTCCGAGTACGAGTTCCCGGGCGACGACGTTCCGGTCGTCAAGGTCTCCGCGCTGAAGGCCCTCGAGGGCGACGCGCAGTGGACCCAGTCGGTCCTGGACCTCATGAACGCCGTCGACACCGCGATCCCGGAGCCGGAGCGCGACGTCGACAAGCCGTTCCTGATGCCGATCGAGGACGTCTTCACCATCACCGGCCGCGGTACGGTCGTCACCGGCCGTATCGAGCGTGGTGTCCTCAAGGTCAACGAGACCGTCGACATCATCGGCATCAAGACCGAGAAGACCTCCACCACGGTCACCGGTATCGAGATGTTCCGCAAGCTGCTCGACGAGGGCCAGGCCGGTGAGAACGTCGGTCTGCTGCTCCGCGGCATCAAGCGCGAGGACGTCGAGCGCGGCCAGGTCATCATCAAGCCGGGCTCGGTCACCCCGCACACCGAGTTCGAGGCGCAGGCCTACATCCTGTCCAAGGACGAGGGTGGCCGCCACACGCCGTTCTTCAACAACTACCGTCCGCAGTTCTACTTCCGTACCACGGACGTGACGGGCGTTGTGACCCTCCCCGAGGGCACCGAGATGGTCATGCCGGGCGACAACACCGAGATGACTGTCTCGCTGATCCAGCCCGTCGCCATGGAAGAGGGCCTGAAGTTCGCCATCCGTGAGGGTGGCCGCACCGTGGGCGCCGGCCAGGTCACCAAGATCGTCAAGTAAGTTCCGCTTGCTTGAGGGTCACTGACTGACCTCTGGAGAGGCCCGTACGACTCCGGTCGTACGGGCCTCTTCGCATGTCCGCCACTTTCCGGAACGCCGTGTGCGACGCGGGAACCCCTTGTGCGACGGGCGCGGGCCGCTTAGGAATGACCTTGCCCCAGGCCGAACACCCGCAGGCCGATCATCCGAGGAAAGTGGACCCGCGTGAGCACCGTCCCGCCCGCCCAAGGCCCCGACGACCCCTCCTCCCCGTCCGACGAGCAGTGGGACGCGTTCCTGCGGGAGGTGGTGGCGGGCGGCGGCACGCGCGCCCCGAAGGAACCCTCGGCCCGTGCCCGGACGGCGGCCGTACGACTGCGCCGCCCGCGCCGCCCGAAGCGCACCAGGTCGGCCACCGCCTGGCTGGCGAGCGCGGCGCCCTGGCTGGCCGCGGGGGCCGTGGTGGTCTTCGGTGCCTTCCAGACGGGTCTGATCCCGCAGTCCTCCGGGCCCGCCTCCGGCCCGGCCAAGGCGGTCTCCCTGCCCGGCGGCGGCACCTCCGACGGCAATCAGTGCGGCACCAGCGACTACCACCACTTCCCGCTCCCGCCCGGCGCCGACGAGCCACAGCCCTCCGGCACCGGCTCCGGCCCCCGTCTGGTCCTCGCCTCCTACGGCTACGAGAAGCTGTCGTCCCGCTCGCCGGGCCACCTCACCGTGGGCCTGGGCTTCGCCCCCGGCGCGAAGAAGGCACTGGAACTGTCGCGCACGCTGGGCGGCCAGGGCGTGGCGGTGGAGATAGAGGGCCCGCACGGCCTGGTGGCCGGCGCCCACGGGCTGCCCGTCACCTGGTCCTCCTCGAAGAAGGGCGGTTCCGTCGACGTGAGCGACGGGACCGGCGGCGAGATAACCCTGCCCTCCCAGGCGCTGTGCCCCGGCTACGACGCCCGTTCCGTGGCCGAGGCGCTCCAGCCCCCCACGGACTCCCACCGGACCGTCACCGGCCAGCCGCTCTACCGTCTGGTCGTCTCCCTGCGCGATCCGGCCGTGGGCACCCTGCGCGCCTCCCTGGGCCTGCCGGCCGAGGACGGCGTGCTCAGCGCGAACAACCTGGTGCCGAAGCAGGGGGACTGGCCCGGTGGCAAGGCCGCGGTGAGCGACGTGTAGTCGCGGCGGAGCCTTGGCGGGCGTCGGGGCACGGCAGGGTTTCGGGCTGCGGCGGCTGGGCGCGGCGGGGCGGCCTCCTCGGCTCCGGGTGCGCGGCGAGGGCCGCGGGAACGCGCCGGGACGGCGGTGGTGGCGCGGGCGTCGGCCGTCACGTCGCCCTTCTGGAACGGGGTCGTGCCCGCGGGCTCGGCCACGGCCGTCCAGGCGGCCGGGGCGCCCGGCTCGCCGTCGACCGATGTGTCGTACGAGCCCTTGGACCTTCTTGGCGACCTGCGGGACGTCACCGGAGACGGACACCTCGACCGGCGCGACGCGGCCCGCGGTGCCGCCGATGGCGGCCTCGCCGTCGAAGGTGCTCGCCCTGCCCGTGACGCCGACGGAGACACCGAGGTCGAGCGCGGCCGGCGGCGCCGGGCCGTCGATGCGCACCTCACCGCGGAGCCCGGCGGAACCTCCCTCGCGGTGCTGCTCGTAGGTGGCGCCCAGCTTCTGCACGTGCCCGTTGGGCCCCACCGCCGGGACGGCGAGTCATCCGGCGGCCCCCGGCACGGCCCGCAGCAGCGTCAACTCCCGTACCAGGGACGGCGGATCGAGGCGGGCGAGGGCTCCGGCCAGACCGTCGAGGAGCACGACCCGGCCCTGGTTGTTGTGGACGTAGATCAGATTCCCGCTGATCTCGTGACCGCCGATCTGCCGCCGCACCCGGACGACGCCCCGGGTGCCGGGCCCCGGCTCCCCGACCGCGCCGATCACGTCGTCCCAGCCGTTCACCGCCACCGGCGCGAACTCCGGGAAGTAGCCGCGCGCGAGCCGCTCCCACCAGCCGGGGGCCTCGTGGAAGGGGCGCCAGGGCAGGGGCGAGACCGGTATGCCGTCGATCCCGCAGTGCACGGCGACGAGACAGCCGCGTGCGTGCAGGTGCCGGCCCGGTGTCCCCTGTCCCACCCTCGGCTCCATGTCGGCCAGCGGGTCGCTGGGGGACGGATGGAAGGGGATGCCACCGTCCTTCGGCACCACCACCGAGGCGGCGAGCATGCCCGGGTCGCGGAAGCCCGGCTGGGGGGCCGCCCGGCACGCGAACAGCCAGGCGCCGGCCGTCTCGTGCACCGGCTCACGGTCCGGCCCGGCCAGTTCCACCAGGCTGCCGTAGGTGTGCCGCAGCCACGCCTCGGCGCGCGCCCCCGGACTGCCGGCGCTCGCCACCGCCGCCGCGGCCCGCTGCGCCAGATACACCTCCGCCGGCATGTGGGTGGGCGGGAAGTGCACGTCCGTGCCGTCGTGCGGGACGACGAGGAGCGAGCTGAAGGGGCCCTGCATCGGATCGCCCGTCTCCAGGTGCTCCCGGAAGTCGAAGCGCACCGTCCAGCCGTACGGGTACCAGAGCGCCGTCTGCGCAAGCATCACGACGGAGTGCGCGCGTTCCGGATACGCCGAGGTCCGCAGATACCGCTCGGCCGCCGCCACGGCCTCCTCCCGGCTCATCATCCCGGTCCCCTCTCTCTTCTCCGGCCGCCGCCCCGACAGCTGTTCTACGATGCGGCGTCATGGCCATACCGAACACCTGGGGTGCACCGTACGGCGGTTACGGCGGCCCGCCCCCCGCGCCGCCCGTCATTCCGGCGAGGGACCTGCGCCCCCGGCGCCTGTGGTACGTGGTGGCCGCGCTGCTCGGCGTCGTCCTGGTCGGCACCGGGGTCACCCTCGTCGTGCTGGTGATCAAGAACACGGTGGAGTCGGTCGACACCGCGCACAGGTTCGCCGCGGGCGGTCAGCGCACGTTCAGCTTCACGCAGGGGAAGACCCGGGCGATCTACGTCTTCCAGCCCGAACGGGGCCACGTCGACTGCCGCGTCCCGAGCGCGCTCGCCGATTCGCTGACCAAGCCGGCCGGCACCTTCCGCGTCACCCGCGGCGCCCGCTCCTGGGACCGCGTCCTCGAACTCACCCCGCGGACCGGCGGCGACTACCCGGTCACCTGCGCCTCGGAGGTCCCCGGGGCCGAGTTCGCGCTGGGCGACAAGCCCGAGGTGGGCGGCATGGTCGGCGGCATCCTGGCCGCGATCGGCTGCTTCCTGACGGCGGCGCTCGCGGTACCGGCCATCTGCATCGTCACCGCGGTCCGCCGCGGCCGCCACCGCCGCCGGCTCCTCGCCGCGGCCGCGCCCCCGATGTGGGGCCCGTCCCCTTCCGGAACCGCACCGTGGCCTCCGGCCGGGGCGGCGGTCTAGAAGACGATCAGTCACCCGGGACGGTGATCTCGGCCCACACGGTCTTGCACGGCACCTTGTCCCAGGACACACCCCAGCGGTCGGCCAGCGCCTCCACCACCAGCAGCCCCCTGCCCGACTCCCGCTCGGCACAAGGGCGTTGGACCTTCGGCAACCGCTCACGGCGGGTGTCGGTCAGCTCCACACGGAGCGTACCGGCGGCGACGGAGAGCGTGAGCCGGAAACTCCTGCCGGGCACCCGGCCATGGGTCGCGGCATTGGCCGCCAGCTCGGCGACCACGTGCGTGGCCGCGTCCGACGAGATCCCCCAGGTGTGCAACCGCTCCACGGCGAGCAGCCGGGCGAGCCGGGCGCCGCGGGGTGTGGCGGACAGCAGCATCGTGAAGGTGCGGAGGAGGTTGGTTTCCTGATTCACGTCACTCAGCGTGGCCGAGCGTGCTTGCGTATGAGAGTGACAACGCCCTTGCGTACGGCGACTGTCCCCGCTTTTGTCTCGGCTGTCTCGGCTGTCTCAGGCGTTGTACGAGTACGAGTACGCGTCGAAGGAGGCGTTGTGGGCGAGAGCGTGGACGAAGCGGGCTGGGACGTAGAGCCGGGCGACGAGATCGAGTCGATCGTGCAGGCGGTGGGGCGCCTCCTCAAGGTGTGCCGGGAGGCGGCCGGGATGGCCGTACCCGAGCTGGCCGAGGCGCTCGGCTACGGCGAGGACATGATCCGCAAGATCGAGCGCGGGGCGCGCATCCCCCGGCCCGAGGTCCTGGACAGGGCGGACACGATCCTCAAGGCCCAGGGGCACCTGCGGGCCTTCATGGAGGACATGAGGAAGGCGCGGTACCCCAGGAAAGTGCGCGAGCTGGCGGAGCTGGAGGGGCGGGCGGTGGAGATGTCGCTGTACAGCAACCACAACATCCACGGCCTGTTGCAGACGGAGGAGTACGCGCGAGCGCTGCTGCGCACCTGGCGCCCCGCCTACTCGCCCGACCAGCTGGAGCGCATGGTGGGGGCCCGGATGGCCAGGAAGTCCGTCTTCGAACGCTCCCCCTCACCGGAGTTCAGCTTCGTCCAGGAAGAGGTGACGCTGCGCCGCCCGATCGGGGACACAATGGTGCTGCGCCGACAGCTCCAACACATGCTGGAGGTGGCCGAGTTGCCGTTCGTGGAGCTTCAGGTGATGCCGACCGGCCGTGCGAATCACCCTGGGACAGGTGGCCTGATCGAGGTGCTGAAGTTCATGGACGGGACGGCTGTTGGCCGTAGCGACGGCGACTTCGCGGGCCGCCCCATCTCGAACCCGAGGCAACTCAGGCTGCTTGACCTGCGCTATGGCATCATCCGGGCTCAGGCGCTCACGCCAGAGGAGTCTCTGGCCTTCATCGAGCAAGCGCTGGGAGAACTATGAGCACCCCGGAACTCCACTGGTTCAAGAGCAGCTACAGCAGCAGCAGCAACGGCAACGACTGCGTCGAGATCGCTCCCACCCCCGCCACCGTCCACGTCCGCGACTCCAAGAAGGCCGACGGCCCCCGGCTGGCCCTCACGCCTGAGGCGTGGTCGGAGTTCGTGCGTGGGCTCTGACGATGGGCCCGACTTCGCGCGGAGCCCGTCTCCGAGTCCGGCACAACCCGCTTGCGCATGAGTACGGATACTCAACCGCTTAGTCCCCGAGACAGTTCGCCGCAGTGATGACGTGCTGTTATTTTCGTGAACCCAAAGAGAGTTCATGCCTCGCACACAGGAACACCGGTGCGAGCCCGCCGGAAGGCAGCTGACGGGACACGGGGGAGGGTCACAGGCATGTCCTGGGACGAATGGGAAGAGCTGAAGGCAGGCGCGGTCGCGCATTCGGGCTCCGCTCGGATGCGGTTGAACCACCTGCCGGACGCCGGCAGTGGCGGCTCCTCCGGTGGCGGCCCGGGCCTGCTGAAGTCGGACCGGAAGGTCTGGGCGACCGCGGGCGGCGACATCACGGGCCTGCGGACCGATGTGAGTACGGCGCTGGGGAAGCTCGAACACGGACAGTCGGGGCTGGGGGACGGCGCCGGTTGCGAGTCGGCCGCGGCACAGAAGGAGCTCTTCGAGTCCTGGAAGAAGTACGTCGGTGACGTGAGCGGCCGCTGCGGAAAGCTGGGCGGGCTGCTGGAACGCGCGGGACGCGATCTCTCGATGACCGACGGAGACGTCCGGGCGGGACTGCAGAAGATCAAGACGGAGTACCAGGACACCGAGGCCGTCGGCGGCCAGACGAAGGGCAAGTGAGCGCGTCATGGATCTCGCCGCGCTGAAGGCCCTCAAGCCGTCCGAGTACCAGGAAGCCGCGGACGGCTACCGCGCCACGAGCGAGATGGCGGGCAAGGCCAGGGAAGCGATCGACAACCGGGTCTCGGCGGGTATCCGCAACCAGCTCTCCGGGGAGAGCGCGACGGCCGCTCTGCGGGAGCTGAAGGAGCTGTCCAAGGACTTCCACTACGTCGAGACCGAGTGTGCGCTGGTCAGCACGGCGCTGAACGGCTTCGCCTTCGACATGGCCGCGGCCAAGCGGAAGCTGGAAGCGGCGATGGAGGACGCGAAGGCGGCCGGCTGCACGGTCGGCCCGGACGGATCGGTGACCTTCCCGGCCGGTGGCAAGGAGGTCGACGGCAAGGTGCCGGAGGGCGGCACGGTGCACGTGAGCACCAGCCCGACGGACCCCGCGGCGGCTGCCCTGGAGCGGCAGGCCGTCAACATCCACCCCAATCCCAACTTCGGCAAGGCCGTGGGCTTCGCCGACCGCATCGGTGACGCCCTGAAGGAGGCCACGGACGCGGACACGAAGTGGGCCCCGAAGCTGCGCGCCCTGAAGGCCGACGACGACCTGGTGGTCTCCGACAAGGACTGGATCGACGTCAAGTCGGACACGGACGGGGTGCGCGACGCCGGCAAGGGCTATCTGGACTCCCTGCCGCAGCCGCCCAAGCACGACAATCCCAAGGACAACGCCGAGTGGTGGAAGGGCCTCACCGACGAGCAGCGCTCGGACTACCTGTCGGTCCACCCCGACGCGGTCGGCGCGATGGACGGACTCCCCGCCACCGTGCGGGACGAAGCCAACCGAACGGTGCTCGACGAGGCCCACGCGAAGGCGCAGCTGGAGTACGACGCCTGGCTGAAGAAGCACCCGGAGCCCGAACGGTTCCAGCCCTACATCGACCCGTACACCGGAGCCATGCCGAAGGGTCTGAGCGTGGAGACCCAGGAGTGGAAGGACTGGGAGGAAGCGCGGAAGACGGCCCGCGGCCCGCTCAGCGGGATGGAAGCGATCGAGAAACGCTTCGACACCTACACGGACGAGAGCAAGCGCCCCTACCTGCTCGGCTTCGATGACAAGAACAACGGCCGCGTCGTCATCTCCATCGGCAATCCCGACACCGCCGACAACGTGGCCACCTATGTGCCTGGTACCGGTACGACTCTGGGCAGCATCGACGGCGACATACACCGCGCCGAGGTGCTCCAGGACCGGGCCAGCCTCACCGATCCCACCCACAAGACGGCGTCGATCCTGTGGCTCGGCTACGACGCCCCGCAGGACCTCCTCACCGACGCGACCGACGCAAAGTACGCCGACGCCGCCCGTGAGCCACTGAGCAACTTCCTCACCGGGATCGACACCGCCCACCACGGATCGGTGAACTCAACGGTTCTCGGGCACAGTTACGGCACCCTCGTGGCCGGCGAAACCATGCGGGACCATCCCGACCTGCCCGTGGATCGCGCCATCCTGGTGGGCAGCCCCGGAGTGGGCGTGAACCACGCCAAGGACCTGCACATCGGAGCCGACCACGTCTGGGCCGCGACCGCCAGGAACGACCTGGTGAATCTCGCCCCACCGCCGGCCGGTCCGCTGGCGCCCCTGAACCCCAAGGCATACTGGCGGCTCTTCAACGATCACTCGGTCATGTACGGGAACGATCCGATATCCGACGAATTCGGTGGGCGGACCTTCCATGTCGCTCCCGGAAAGCTGCCGACCACGGACGGCCTCATGCCCGCACACTCGCAGTACTGGGAGGGTGACTCCTTGAACAATATGGCAAAGATCGTGACTGGAGGAACCCCGTGAAGCTGTCCCGGGCGATGGCGGTCATCGCCGTACTGACCGCGTCCACCGTGTTGGCGGGGTGCGGCTCGGGGCAGAAGGGAAACAGCGGCGGAGAGACGGGATCGAAGCAGGTCACCATGGACGAACAGCAGGCGACCAAGCGCGCCGAGGACATCCTCCACCAGGCCGTGGACGGCATGTCCCCCAAGCCGACCCTCAAGCGCACCGGGCTGAACCCCGTCGGCGCCTGTCTGGCCGATGACCACAGCGCCGGCGAGCGCCGGCAGGTCACGCTCTCCTACCAGCTCACGGGGGTGCCGGGGACCGAGGCGAAAAAGCTGGTGCGCCAGGCCAGAGACGCCTGGGTGAAGCGCGGCTACACATTCCAGAGCGCGGACGCCGACTGGTCGGACCCTTTCCCTACGGTGAACATGCGCACGGTCCCCGACGACTTCTGGATGACCGCCCTCACCGGTGTCGTCGACAAGGCCAAGGGCGAGGGACTGGCCGCCATCAGCATCACGTCCCCGTGCTTCGCCGCGGGCGGCTCCGCCGCGGCCGACCCCGCCTCTGCCCATCAGACCGCGGCCGACGAGCGGGCCCAGCGCCTGGCCCGCGACCACTCCAGCCGGCTCTATGACGCTCTCCAGGTGCGTCATGCGGCGAGGCGTGAGGGAGAGGGGCTCGCCACCTACCAGGACGGCGAGGATCGGTACGCCCATCATGCCTGGTCGACCGAGCCGCTGACCGAGGAAGCGATGGCCCAGGCGCTGGCGCGGGCCCGGACGCACTTCGAGAGCCAGGGCTGGAGGCTCGGGCAGACCCCGACGGCGGCCGGCGCCCCCGCGCTGCTGGCGGGCAACCCCGTCGACGGCAGTGCCGTCCGGGTCGCGCCGTCGACGGACGGTACTTTGCGGGTGGCCGTGACCACTCCGGCGGCGGGGCCGGAGGCCGAGTCCGTCTGAGCCGCCCCGCTCCCGGTTTGACCTGTGTCACCCTCGGGGTAATCTCTTCGGCTCGATTGGCGGTCTGCCTGCCCCGTATGGCAGACTGTCCGAGTTGCTCGGTCGAGTGTTGATGCTGCGCGCCTCCCGCCGGGAGGACCGGAAGCGAGTCCCACAGTACTCGTCGCCCTAACTGCCCTCGGGCAGCACTGGGGCGGACGTACGGGAATCTTCCGGGAAGTGTGAGCGCGGCACCGGCCAGGCGCCCGGTGGGCCCGAGGCCCCCGGTCCGCGGTTTCCGGAAGGGCCGTGTGCATTCCCCGCAGGGATGTTCGAACAAGGGACATTCATGTCAGCGGGAGCGCGACACGCCCGACCGCGTGGGTCGGAGGAACGAAGGCAGCAGAAGGAATCCGCCGGGTTCCAGAGCGTGAGAAGAGACAGGACTACTGAGTAGCCATGGCGGGACAGAAGATCCGCATCCGGCTCAAGGCCTACGACCACGAGGTCATCGACTCTTCGGCGAAGAAGATCGTCGAGACGGTGACTCGCACTGGTGCGTCGGTCGCGGGCCCGGTGCCGCTGCCCACTGAGAAGAACGTGTACTGCGTCATCAAGTCGCCGCACAAGTACAAGGACTCGCGCGAGCACTTCGAGATGCGCACGCACAAGCGCCTGATCGACATCCTCGACCCGACCCCCAAGACCGTTGACTCTCTGATGCGACTCGACCTCCCGGCCGGTGTCGACATCGAGATCAAGCTCTGAGGCTGGTGGGCTGAGAATGGCTAAGCAGATCAAGGGCATCCTGGGCGAGAAGCTCGGCATGACGCAGGTCTGGGACGAGAACAACCGTGTCGTCCCGGTCACCGTCGTCAAGGCCGGCCCCAACGTCGTGACCCAGGTTCGTACGAACGACGTCGACGGCTACGAGTCGGTCCAGATCGCCTTCGGCGAGATCGACCCGCGCAAGGTGAACAAGCCCCTCAAGGGCCACTTCGCCAAGGCCGACGTCACCCCCCGTCGCCACCTCGTCGAGATCCGCACCGCGGACGCCTCCGAGTACACGCTGGGCCAGGAGATCACCGCCGAGGTGTTCGAGGCCGGCGTGAAGGTCGACGTGACCGGCAAGAGCAAGGGCAAGGGCTTCGCCGGCGTCATGAAGCGCCACAACTTCCGTGGCCTCGGCGCCGGGCACGGCACCCAGCGCAAGCACCGCTCGCCCGGTTCCATCGGTGGCTGCGCCACCCCGGGCCGTGTGTTCAAGGGCCTCCGCATGGCGGGTCGCATGGGCAACGAGCGGGTCACCACCCAGAACCTGACCGTCCACGCCGTTGACGCGGAGAAGGGTCTGCTGCTCATCAAGGGCGCGGTTCCCGGTCCGAACGGCGGCCTCGTCCTGGTCCGCACCGCGGCCAAGGGGGCCTGAGGTAACCGATGAGCACTGTTGACATCCTTTCGCCGGCTGGCGAGAAGGCCGGTTCCGTCGAGCTCCCCGCGGAGATCTTCGACGCCAAGGTCAGCGTCCCGCTGATCCACCAGGTCGTCGTCGCGCAGCTGGCCGCTGCCCGCCAGGGCACGCACAAGACCAAGACGCGTGGCGAGGTCCGCGGTGGCGGCAAGAAGCCGTACCGCCAGAAGGGCACCGGTCGCGCCCGCCAGGGTTCGACCCGCGCGCCGCAGTTCGCCGGTGGTGGCGTCGTGCACGGTCCCGTGCCTCGTGACTACTCGCAGCGCACCCCGAAGAAGATGAAGGCCGCCGCCCTGCGCGGTGCCCTCACCGACCGGGCGCGTCACAACCGCATCCACGTCGTCGCCGGCGTGGTCGAGGGCGAGACCCCCAGCACCAAGGCCGCCAAGTCGCTGTTCGGCAAGATCTCGGAGCGCAAGAACCTGCTCCTGGTCGTCGACCGCGCCGACGAGGCCGCGTGGCTGTCCGCCCGCAACCTGCCCCAGGTCCACATCCTGGAGCCGGGCCAGCTGAACACGTACGACGTTCTCGTCTCGGACGACGTGGTCTTCACCCAGGCCGCGTTCGAGTCCTTCGTGTCCGGCCCGAAGGCCAATGACACCGAAGGGAGCGAGGCCTGATGGCTATCCGTCACCCCGCTATCGCCTCGAAGGCCGCCAAGGCGGCCAAGGCCGCGCGCGTCGCCAAGGCGCGTCGCCACGCCGCCGAGGGCAAGAACACGGTCGAGACCCCGCTGAGCAAGTCGTACACGGACCCCCGTGACGTCCTGCTCAAGCCGGTCGTGTCCGAGAAGAGCTACGCGCTCCTCGACGAGAACAAGTACACGTTCATCGTCGACCCGAACGCCAACAAGACCCAGATCAAGCAGGCCGTCCAGGCGGTCTTCGACGTCAAGGTCACCGGGGTCAACACGATCAACCGCCAGGGCAAGCGCAAGCGCACGAAGACCGGTTTCGGTCAGCGTGCCGGCAGCAAGCGCGCGATCGTGACCCTCGCCGAGGGCGACCGTATCGACATCTTCGGCGGTCCGACCGCCTGAGGGCGGTCCGGATCGTCCGATATCGGACGAGGACTGAGAAATGGGAATCCGCAAGTACAAGCCGACTACGCCGGGCCGTCGTGGCGCCAGCGTCGCCGACTTCGTCGAGGTCACGCGGTCCACGCCGGAGAAGTCGCTGGTCCGTCCCCTGCACAGCAAGGGCGGCCGTAACAACGCCGGTCGTGTGACCGTTCGCCACCAGGGTGGCGGACACAAGCGCGCCTACCGAGTGATCGACTTCCGTCGTCACGACAAGGACGGCGTGCCGGCGAAGGTCGCGCACATCGAGTACGACCCCAACCGCACCGCGCGCATCGCGCTCCTGCACTACGCGGACGGCGAGAAGCGCTACATCCTCGCGCCGCGTGGCCTGAGCCAGGGCGACCGCGTCGAGAACGGTCCCGGGGCCGACATCAAGCCGGGCAACAACCTCGCCCTGCGCAACATCCCGGTCGGTACCACGCTGCACGCCATCGAGCTGCGGCCGGGCGGCGGCGCCAAGTTCGCCCGCTCCGCCGGCGCCTCGGTGCAGCTGCTCGCGAAGGAGGGCTCCATGGCCCACCTGCGCATGCCGTCCGGTGAGATCCGCCTGGTCGACGTCCGCTGCCGCGCCACCGTCGGCGAGGTCGGCAACGCCGAGCAGAGCAACATCAACTGGGGCAAGGCGGGCCGTAAGCGGTGGCTGGGCGTTCGCCCGACCGTCCGTGGTGTGGTCATGAACCCGGTTGACCACCCGCACGGTGGTGGTGAGGGCCGGACCTCCGGTGGTCGTCACCCCGTGTCCCCGTGGGGCAAGAAGGAAGGCCGTACTCGTTCGCCCAAGAAGGCGTCGAACAAGTACATCGTCCGCCGCCGCAAGACGAACAAGAAGCGCTAAGGACGGGTTGAGATGCCTCGTAGCTTGAAGAAGGGGCCCTTCGTCGACGACCACCTGATGAAGAAGGTGGACACGCAGAACGAAGCCGGCACCAAGAACGTCATCAAGACCTGGTCCCGTCGCTCGATGATCGTCCCGGCCATGCTCGGCCACACGATCGCGGTGCACAACGGCAAGACCCACATCCCGGTGTTCGTCACCGAGTCGATGGTCGGCCACAAGCTCGGCGAGTTCTCGCCGACCCGCACCTTCCGGGGCCACGTCAAGGAAGACCGGAAGTCGAAGCGCCGCTAACAGCGGATCGCATTCAGACACGTAAGTAACTCTGAAGGGACAACCATGGAAGCCAGGGCCCAGGCGCGGTACATCCGCGTCACGCCCATGAAGGCCCGCCGTGTGGTGGACCTCATCCGTGGCATGGACGCCACGGAGGCCCAGGCTGTTCTGCGATTCGCTCCGCAGGCAGCCTCGGTTCCGGTGGGCAAGGTGCTCGACAGCGCCATTGCCAACGCCGCGCACAACTACGACCACACCGATGTCGACAGCCTCTTCATCTCCGAGGCCTACGTCGACGAGGGCCCGACCCTGAAGCGGTTCCGTCCGCGTGCCCAGGGCCGTGCCTACCGGATCCGCAAGCGGACCAGCCACATCACCGTGGTCGTCAGCAGCAAGGAAGGAACCCGGTAATGGGCCAGAAGGTAAACCCGCACGGGTTCCGGCTCGGTGTCACGACCGACTTCAAGTCGCGTTGGTACGCCGACAAGCTGTACAAGGACTACGTCAAGGAAGACGTCGCCATCCGTCGGATGATGACGTCCGGCATGGAGCGCGCCGGCATCTCGAAGGTCGAGATCGAGCGCACCCGTGACCGCGTCCGCGTGGACATCCACACCGCGCGCCCGGGCATCGTCATCGGCCGCCGCGGCGCCGAGGCCGACCGCATCCGCGGTGACCTGGAGAAGCTGACCGGCAAGCAGGTCCAGCTGAACATCCTCGAGGTCAAGAACCCGGAGACGGACGCTCAGCTGGTGGCCCAGGCCGTCGCCGAGCAGCTGTCCTCCCGCGTCTCCTTCCGCCGTGCCATGCGCAAGAGCATGCAGTCGGCGATGAAGGCGGGCGCCAAGGGCATCAAGATCCAGTGCGGTGGCCGTCTCGGCGGCGCCGAGATGTCCCGCTCGGAGTTCTACCGCGAGGGCCGCGTGCCCCTGCACACGCTCCGCGCGAACGTGGACTACGGCTTCTTCGAGGCCAAGACGACCTTCGGCCGCATCGGCGTGAAGGTCTGGATCTACAAGGGCGACGTCAAGAACATCGCCGAGGTCCGCGCCGAGAACGCTGCGGCCCGTGCGGGTAACCGCCCGGCCCGTGGCGGTGCCGACCGCCCGGCCCGTGGTGGCCGCGGTGGCGAGCGGCGCGGTCGCAAGCCGCAGCAGGCTGCCGGCGCCGAGGCCCCCAAGGCCGAGGCTCCCGCCGCCGCCGCTCCGGCTGAGAGCACCGGAACGGAGGCCTGACCGAAATGCTGATCCCCCGTAGGGTCAAGCACCGCAAGCAGCACCACCCGAAGCGCAACGGTATGTCCAAGGGTGGGACGCAGGTTGCGTTCGGCGAGTACGGCATCCAGGCGCTGACCCCGGCCTACGTCACGAACCGCCAGATCGAGGCGGCTCGTATCGCGATGACCCGCCACATCAAGCGTGGCGGCAAGGTCTGGATCAACATCTACCCGGACCGTCCGCTCACCAAGAAGCCCGCCGAGACCCGCATGGGTTCCGGTAAGGGTTCTCCTGAGTGGTGGATCGCCAACGTCAAGCCCGGACGTGTGATGTTCGAGCTGTCGTACCCCAACGAGAAGATCGCCCGTGAGGCGCTGACCCGTGCGGCCCACAAGCTGCCGATGAAGTGCCGGATCGTCAAGCGCGAGGCAGGTGAAGCGTGATGTCGGCCGGTACCAAGGCGTCCGAGCTGCGCGAGCTGGGCAACGAGGAGCTTCTGGCGAAGCTCCGCGAGGCCAAGGAAGAGCTGTTCAACCTCCGCTTCCAGGCGGCGACGGGTCAGCTCGAGAACCACGGCCGTCTGAAGGCGGTCCGCAAGGACATCGCCCGGATCTACACCCTCATGCGCGAGCGTGAGCTCGGCATCGAGACGGTGGAGAACGCCTGATGAGCGAGAGCAACGTGACTGAGAACAAGGAAGCTCGCGGTTTCCGCAAGACCCGTGAGGGTCTGGTCGTCAGCGACAAGATGGACAAGACCGTCGTCGTCGCCGTCGAGGACCGTGTCAAGCACGCGCTGTACGGCAAGGTCATCCGCCGTACGAACAAGCTCAAGGCGCACGACGAGCAGAACGCCGCGGGCGTCGGCGACCGCGTCCTCCTGATGGAGACCCGGCCGCTGTCCGCGACGAAGCGCTGGCGCGTCGTCGAGATCCTCGAGAAGGCCAAGTAGCAATTCCTGCGGGGCAGTTGCCTCGCAGGTCAGTTCCGCCAGGCTCGGCAGGGGTCTCCTCAGGGAAACCCCTGCCGGGAACCGGCAGACAAACAGGAGATAGACGTGATCCAGCAGGAGTCGCGACTGCGTGTCGCCGACAACACTGGTGCGAAGGAGATCCTTTGCATCCGTGTGCTCGGTGGCTCCGGTCGCCGCTACGCGGGCATCGGTGACGTCATCGTCGCCACCGTCAAGGACGCGATCCCCGGTGGCAACGTGAAGAAGGGTGACGTCGTCAAGGCGGTCATCGTTCGCACCGTCAAGGAGCGCCGCCGTCCGGACGGCTCGTACATCCGCTTCGACGAGAACGCCGCCGTCATTCTGAAGAACGACGGCGACCCTCGCGGCACCCGTATCTTCGGCCCGGTCGGCCGTGAGCTGCGCGAGAAGAAGTTCATGAAGATCATCTCGCTCGCGCCGGAGGTGCTGTAAGCATGAAGATCAAGAAGGGCGACCTGGTCCAGGTCATCACCGGCAAGGACAAGGGCAAGCAGGGCAAGGTCATTGCCGCTTACCCGCGCGAGGAGCGTGTCCTGGTCGAGGGTGTCAACCGGGTCAAGAAGCACACCAAGGCCGGCCCGACCGCCAGTGGCTCCCAGGCCGGCGGCATCGTGACCACCGAGGCGCCGATCCACGTCTCCAACGTCCAGCTGGTCGTGGAGAAGGACGGTCAGAAGGTCGTCACGCGTGTCGGTTACCGCTTCGACGAAGAGGGCAACAAGATCCGCGTTGCCAAGCGGACGGGTGAGGACATCTGATGGCTACCACCACCACTCCGCGTCTGAAGCAGAAGTACCGTGACGAGATCGCGGGCAAGCTGCGTGACGAGTTCAAGTACGAGAACGTCATGCAGATCCCCGGCCTCGTCAAGATCGTGGTCAACATGGGTGTCGGCGACGCCGCCCGTGACTCGAAGCTGATCGAGGGCGCGATCCGTGACCTGACCACCATCACCGGTCAGAAGCCGGCCGTCACCAAGGCCCGCAAGTCCATCGCGCAGTTCAAGCTGCGTGAGGGCCAGCCGATCGGTGCCCACGTCACGCTCCGTGGCGACCGCATGTGGGAGTTCCTGGACCGCACCCTGTCGCTCGCGCTCCCGCGCATCCGCGACTTCCGCGGCCTGTCCCCGAAGCAGTTCGACGGCCGTGGCAACTACACCTTCGGTCTCACGGAGCAGGTCATGTTCCACGAGATCGACCAGGACAAGATCGACCGCGTCCGGGGTATGGACATCACCGTGGTGACCACGGCGACCAACGACGAAGAGGGCCGTGCCCTTCTCCGTCACCTCGGCTTCCCGTTCAAGGAGGCGTGAGCGAGATGGCGAAGAAGGCTCTCATCGCGAAGGCTGCTCGCAAGCCCAAGTTCGGTGTGCGTGGCTACACCCGCTGCCAGCGCTGCGGCCGCCCGCACTCCGTCTACCGCAAGTTCGGCCTGTGCCGCGTGTGCCTTCGTGAGATGGCTCACCGTGGCGAGCTGCCGGGCGTGACCAAGAGCTCCTGGTAATCCCCCCTTTTAGGGATACCTGGACCTCTCGGTAAGCAACCGGGGTAGGCAGAGGTGCCGACTCTCATGGCTTAGGCTAGGAGGGTTGGGCCTCTGCCGCCCTGAACGACTTACTACGCCGTAGGTCCCCGCGCCGCACCCGTCCCGTCCCTGTACGGGGAGAGGGATGGCGCATATAGGAAACCCCGGCGAGAAAGGCCACAGGCCAATTCATGACCATGACTGATCCGATCGCAGACATGCTTACGCGTCTGCGGAACGCGAACTCGGCTTACCACGACTCGGTGTCGATGCCGCACTCCAAGATCAAGTCTCACATCGCGGAGATCCTCCAGCAGGAGGGCTTCATCACGGGCTGGAAGGTCGAGGACGCCGAGGTCGGCAAGAACCTCGTTCTCGAGCTGAAGTTCGGCCCGAACCGTGAGCGCTCCATCGCGGGCATCAAGCGGATCTCCAAGCCCGGTCTCCGGGTGTACGCGAAGTCCACCAACCTGCCCAAGGTGCTGGGCGGCCTCGGCGTGGCGATCATCTCCACGTCGCACGGGCTCCTCACCGACAAGCAGGCCGGCAAGAAGGGCGTGGGTGGGGAAGTCCTCGCCTACGTCTGGTAGCAGAAGGGAACGGAGGAAACAGCTATGTCGCGTATCGGCAAGCTCCCCATCGCGGTTCCCGCCGGCGTGGACGTCACCATCGACGGCCGCACGGTCAAGGTCAAGGGCCCCAAGGGCGAGCTGACCCACACCGTCGTGGCACCGATCGACATCGCCAAGGGCGAGGACGGCACCCTGCAGGTGACCCGCCCCAACGACGAGCGTCAGAGCAAGGCCCTGCACGGCCTGTCCCGCACGCTGGTGGCGAACATGATCACCGGCGTGACCCAGGGTTACGTGAAGAAGCTCGAGATCAGCGGTGTCGGTTACCGAGTCACCGCCAAGGGTTCCAACCTGGAGTTCGCTCTCGGTTACAGCCACCCGATCCTGGTCGAGGCCCCTGAAGGCATCTCCTTCAAGGTGGAGTCCCCGACCCGTTTCTCGGTCGAGGGCATCGACAAGCAGAAGGTCGGCGAGGTTGCGGCCAACATCCGCAAGCTGCGCAAGCCCGACCCGTACAAGGCCAAGGGCGTCAAGTACGAGGGCGAAGTCATCCGCCGCAAGGTCGGAAAGGCGGGTAAGTAAGCCATGGCATACGGGCAGAAGATCCTCAAGGGCGACGCCTACAAGCGCGCCGCGATCAAGCGCCGTCACATCCGGATCCGCAAGCGGATCTCCGGTACGGCGGAGCGCCCCCGTCTGGTCGTGACCCGCTCCAACCGCCACATCGTGGCGCAGGTGATCGACGACCTGAAGGGCCACACCCTGGCGTCGGCGTCCACCCTGGACGCTTCGATCCGCGGTGGCGAGGGCGACAAGTCCGCGCAGGCCAAGCAGGTCGGCGCCCTGGTCGCCGAGCGTGCCAAGGCCGCCGGTGTCGAGGCCGTCGTGTTCGACCGTGGTGGTAACCAGTACGCCGGCCGCATCGCGGCCCTGGCGGACGCCGCCCGCGAGGCCGGGCTCAAGTTCTGAGCCACGGTTCCGTAGCTAGCGGAAACAGAGAGAGGTAATTCCAATGGCTGGACCCCAGCGCCGCGGTGGCGGTGCCGGTGGCGGCGAGCGGCGGGACCGGAAGGGCCGTGACGGCGGCGCTGCTGCCGCCGAGAAGACCGCGTACGTCGAGCGCGTCGTCGCGATCAACCGCGTCGCCAAGGTTGTGAAGGGTGGTCGTCGCTTCAGCTTCACCGCGCTGGTCGTGGTGGGCGACGGTGACGGCACCGTGGGTGTCGGATACGGCAAGGCCAAGGAGGTGCCGGCCGCCATCGCCAAGGGTGTTGAGGAGGCCAAGAAGCACTTCTTCAAGGTCCCGCGTATCCAGGGCACCATCCCGCACCCGATCCAGGGTGAGAAGGCTGCCGGCGTCGTGCTCCTCAAGCCCGCGTCCCCCGGTACCGGTGTTATCGCCGGTGGTCCGGTGCGCGCCGTGCTCGAGTGCGCCGGTATTCACGACGTGCTGTCGAAGTCGCTCGGCTCCGACAACGCGATCAACATCGTGCACGCGACCGTGGCGGCCCTGAAGGGCCTGCAGCGTCCCGAGGAGATCGCGGCCCGCCGTGGTCTGCCGCTCGAGGACGTCGCTCCCGCGGCTCTGCTGCGTGCGCGTGCCGGGGCGGGTGCGTAATCATGGCGCAGCTCAAGATCACGCAGGTCAAGTCCTACATCGGCAGCAAGCAGAACCACCGCGACACCCTGCGCTCCCTTGGTCTCAAGGGCATCAACACGCAGGTCGTCAAGGAGGACCGCCCCGAGTTCCGCGGCATGGTGCACACCGTCCGCCACCTCGTGACGGTCGAGGAGGTCGACTGATCATGGCGGAGCAGAACCCGCTCAAGATCCACAACCTCCGTCCCGCCCCGGGCGCCAAGACCGCCAAGACCCGTGTGGGTCGTGGTGAGGCGTCGAAGGGTAAGACGGCCGGTCGTGGTACCAAGGGCACCAAGGCCCGTTACCAGGTTCCGGAGCGCTTCGAGGGCGGCCAGATGCCGCTGCACATGCGCCTCCCGAAGCTGAAGGGCTTCAAGAACCCGTTCAAGACCGAGTACCAGGTCGTCAACCTGGACAAGCTGGCCGCGCTCTACCCGCAGGGTGGCGAGGTCACCGTCCAGGACCTGGTCGAGAAGGGTGCCGTTCGCAAGAACAGCCTCGTCAAGGTCCTGGGCCAGGGCGAGGTCTCCGTGGCGCTGCAGGTGACGGTCGACGCCGTCTCCGGCTCCGCCAAGGAGAAGATCACCGCCGCCGGCGGTACGGTCACCGAGCTCGTCTGAACCCCTCGGACGACGCGTCGATGACGTAAACGATCCCACCGGGGATACCTCACAATGAGGTATCCCCGGTTGGTCGTTCCAAGGGGGGCATGGTCGCCGGTAAGGTGGCCTGCACTGTTCTCACTTATTCGTCGAACCTCAGACCGTCACCCTTGACGCAGTTGCGCGGGGGTCGCAGGAGGCACCGTGCTCACCGCGTTCGCCCGGGCGTTCAAGACGCCCGACCTGCGCAAGAAGCTGCTCTTCACGCTGGGCATCATCGTGGTCTACCGGGTCGGTACCCACATCCCGATCCCCGGCGTCAACTACAAGGCCGTCCAGCAGTGCGTGAGCGAGGCGGGGGCCAACCAGGGCCTGTTCGGCCTCGTGAACATGTTCAGCGGCGGCGCGCTGCTGCAGATCACGGTCTTCGCGCTCGGCATCATGCCGTACATCACCGCCAGCATCATCCTTCAGCTGCTGACCGTGGTGATCCCGCGCCTGGAGGCCCTGAAGAAGGAGGGCCAGGCCGGGACGGCGAAGATCACGCAGTACACCCGTTACCTCACCCTCGCCCTCGCGATCCTGCAGGGCACCGGCCTGGTCGCCACCGCCCGCAGCGGCGCGCTGTTCAGCGGCTGCTCGGTCTCCACGAGCATCGTCCCGGACCAGGCGATCTTCACCACGATCACGATGGTCATCTGCATGACCGCCGGCACCACCGTGGTGATGTGGCTGGGCGAGCTGATCACCGACCGCGGCATCGGCAACGGCATGTCGATCCTGATGTTCATCTCGATCGCCGCGACCTTCCCGTCCGCGCTGTGGGCGATCAAGAAGCAGGGCACCCTGGCCGGCGGCTGGATCGAGTTCGGCACCGTGATCCTGGTCGGCCTGGTCATGGTCGCGCTGGTGGTCTTCGTCGAGCAGGCCCAGCGCCGCATCCCGGTCCAGTACGCGAAGCGGATGATCGGCCGTCGCTCCTACGGCGGTACGTCCACCTACATCCCGCTCAAGGTGAACCAGGCGGGTGTGATCCCGGTCATCTTCGCCTCGTCGCTGCTGTACATCCCGGCCCTCGTGGCGCAGTTCGCGGGCGGCAACTCGGGCTGGAAGCAGTGGGTCCAGGAGAACCTGACCAAGGGTGATCACCCGATTTACATCACCCTGTACTTCTTGCTCATCGTGTTCTTCGCGTTCTTCTACGTGGCGATCTCCTTCAACCCCGAAGAAGTCGCCGACAACATGAAGAAGTATGGTGGCTTCATCCCGGGCATCCGGGCTGGCCGACCGACCGCTGAGTACCTGTCGTACGTGCTCAACCGGATCACCTGGCCGGGTTCGCTGTATCTGGGTCTGATCGCTCTCGTACCGACAATGGCGTTGGTCGGCTTCGGGGCAAGCCAGAACTTCCCCTTCGGCGGTACCAGCATCCTGATCATCGTGGGTGTCGGCCTCGAAACGGTGAAGCAGATCGAGAGCCAGCTCCAGCAGCGCAATTACGAAGGGTTCCTCCGCTGATGCGTATCGTCCTCGTCGGGCCGCCGGGTGCCGGTAAGGGAACGCAAGCCGTCCGGCTCGCCGAGCAGCTGGCCATCCCGCACATCTCCACGGGTGACCTGTTCCGGGCCAACATCAGCCGTCAGACCGAGCTGGGCAAGCTCGCCAAGTCCTACATGGACGCCGGCAACCTCGTCCCCGACGAGGTCACCATCGCGATGGCCAAGGACCGCATGGAGCAGGCGGACGCCGCGGGCGGATTCCTGCTGGACGGCTTCCCGCGCAACGTGGCCCAGGCCGAGGCGCTGGACGAGCTGCTGCGCACCGAGAACATGGCGCTGGACGCGGTGCTGGACCTGGAGGTCCCCGAGGACGAGGTCGTCAAGCGCATCGCGGGTCGCCGCATCTGCCGCAACGACTCCTCGCACGTCTTCCACGTGGACTACAACGCGCCGCGGCAGGCGGGCGTGTGCGACGTCTGCGGCGGCGAGCTGTACCAGCGCGAGGACGACTCCGAGGACACCGTCCGCACGCGCCTGGAGGTCTACCACACGCAGACCGAGCCCATCATCGACTACTACAGGTCGCAGGGTCTGGTCCGGACGATCTCCGCGCAGGCCCCGGTGGACGAGGTCACCCAGCGCGCGCTGGAGGCGCTGAAGAGCGAGCAGGCCGAGAGCAAGTAAGCCCGGCCGCCCACCGGCCGCGGTGCCCTCGAGGGGGCGCCGCGGCCGTAGTGTTGTACAGGTACACCCAGTCGACGTGAGTGACGGAGAGCGCAGGCCCCCCATGGTGCAGATCAAGACGCCCGAGCAGATCGCCAAGATGCGTGCGGCGGGCCTGGTCGTCGCCGCGATCCACGCGGCCACCCGGGAGGCCGCGGTGCCCGGCGCCTCCACCAAGGACCTGGACGAGGTCGCCCGCAAGGTGCTCGACGAGCACGGCGCCAAGTCGAACTTCCTGGGCTACGGCGGCTTCCCCGCGACCATCTGCACCTCCGTGAACGACGTGGTGGTGCACGGCATCCCGTCCGACGACGTCGTCCTCAAGGACGGCGACATCATCTCCATCGACTGCGGCGCGATCGTGGACGGCTGGCACGGCGACGCGGCCTACACGGCCTTCGTCGGCTCCGGCCACGCCCCGGAGCTGATCGAGCTGTCCCGGGTGACCGAGGAGTCGATGTGGGCCGGCATCGCGGCGATGAAGCAGGGCAACCGGCTGGTCGACGTCTCCCGGGCCATCGAGACGTACATCCGCCGCCAGCCGAAGCCGGGCGGCGGCCGGTACGGGATCATCGAGGACTACGGCGGCCACGGCATCGGCACCGAGATGCACATGGACCCGCACCTGCTGAACTACGTCGACCGGCGGCGCGGCAAGGGCCCCAAGCTGGTCCCCGGCTTCTGCCTGGCCATCGAGCCGATGGTGTCCCTCGGCACGCCCAGGACCGAGGTCCTGGAGGACGACTGGACGGTCATCACGACCGACGGCACCTGGTCCTCGCACTGGGAGCACTCCGTGGCGCTGACGGAGGACGGCCCGCTGGTCCTCACCGCGGTCGACGGCGGCAAGGCGAAGCTGGCGGAGCACGGCATCACCGCGGCCCCCGACCCGCTTGCCTGAACAGCGGCTCGCATAGGGGCCGCCCTCGTGGGGCAGAATTCCTCGATTCGCGTTTCCGGGTGCGCCGACGTAGACTGACTCGTCGGCTCTCGTGCACCCGCATGTCCGCATGCGCCCGTAAGGGACGCGGGAGAGTCGATCAAGGTAGTCGATTCGAAGGGCGAAGCGTGGCCAAGAAGCAAGGTGCCATCGAGATCGAGGGCACTGTCGTCGAGTCTCTGCCGAACGCCATGTTCAAGGTCGAGCTCCAGAACGGCCACCAGGTCCTGGCACACATCAGCGGCAAGATGCGTATGCACTACATCCGCATCCTCCCTGACGACCGGGTCGTGGTGGAGCTGTCTCCGTACGACCTGACGCGTGGCCGGATCGTCTACCGGTACAAGTAGATCTTGCCCGCGCCCCGGGTTCGCCCGGTGCGATGGCACTGACCCGGAGAACCTCACCCCATGAAGGTCAAGCCGAGCGTCAAGAAGATCTGCGACAAGTGCAGGGTGATCCGCCGTCACGGCCGGGTCATGGTCATCTGCGAGAACCCGCGCCACAAGCAGCGCCAGGGCTGACGCACGACCACCCCTCTCTGCACCTCTATCGCAGAGTCTTCGCGCGACGCGAGCTGAATTGTTCATACGCAGAACCCGAGCCGAGCGGCTCGACACCCCCGGTTCGGAGGCCGGGGACCCGGTTCGTACCTCATACGGCGGCCGGGAGCCGGTTCTGCGGAAGACCTCCGAAGATTCACCAGGAGCCATTGAATGGCACGCGTTTCCGGTGTTGACATCCCGCGCGAAAAGCGCGTGGAGGTCGCCCTCACCTACGTGTTCGGCATCGGCCGGACCCTCTCGAAGGAGACGCTGGCTGCGACCGGCGTCGACCCGAACACCCGCGTTCGTGACCTGAGCGAAGAGCAGCTGGTCGCGATCCGCGAGTACGTCGACAACAACATCAAGACCGAGGGTGACCTCCGTCGCGAGATCCAGGCCGACATCCGCCGCAAGGTCGAGATCGGCTGCTACCAGGGTCTCCGTCACCGTCGCGGTCTGCCCGTCCGCGGTCAGCGCACCAGCACCAACGCCCGTACCCGCAAGGGCCCGCGTCGCGCCATCGCCGGCAAGAAGAAGCCGGGCAAGAAGTAGTCCGCAGCGGACCTCTGTCCACGGTCTTCGCTGTAGGACCGACCACCTCCCTCTAGGAGTTTGTAGATGCCCCCCAAGGGTCGTCAGGGCGCTGCCAAGAAGGTGCGCCGCAAGGAAAAGAAGAACGTCGCTCACGGCCACGCGCACATCAAGAGCACGTTCAACAACACGATCGTCTCGATCACGGACCCCTCGGGCAACGTGATCTCCTGGGCCTCCGCCGGCCACGTCGGCTTCAAGGGCTCCCGGAAGTCCACGCCGTTCGCCGCGCAGATGGCCGCCGAGTCGGCTGCCCGCCGCGCCCAGGAGCACGGCATGCGCAAGGTCGACGTGTTCGTCAAGGGCCCGGGTTCCGGCCGTGAGACCGCGATCCGCTCCCTGCAGGCCACGGGCCTCGAGGTCGGCTCCATCCAGGACGTCACCCCGACCCCGCACAACGGCTGCCGTCCCCCGAAGCGCCGTCGCGTCTGACGCTCAGCGCTCCGCTGGATTTGCGGTTCCGGGCGGCACGGCCTCTGTTCAGAAGCCGTGCCGCCCGTACCCTTGCAGTACAGAGTCGGGCGTCAAATAGCGGGCGCCCCTGACTGAAGGATTCATTCCATGCTGATCGCTCAGCGTCCCTCGTTGACCGAAGAGGTCGTCGACGAGTTCCGCTCCCGGTTCGTGATCGAGCCGCTGGAGCCGGGCTTCGGCTACACCCTCGGCAACTCCCTCCGCCGTACCCTCCTGTCCTCGATCCCCGGTGCCGCCGTCACGAGCATCCGGATCGACGGCGTGCTGCACGAGTTCACCACCGTGCCGGGCGTCAAGGAGGACGTCACCGACCTGATCCTCAACATCAAGCAGCTGGTCGTCTCCTCGGAGCACGACGAGCCGGTCGTGATGTACCTGCGCAAGCAGGGCCCGGGTCTGGTCACCGCCGCCGACATCGCGCCCCCGGCCGGTGTCGAGGTGCACAACCCCGACCTCGTCCTCGCCACGCTCAACGGCAAGGGCAAGCTGGAGATGGAGCTGACCGTCGAGCGCGGTCGCGGCTACGTCTCCGCCGTGCAGAACAAGCAGGTGGGCCAGGAGATCGGCCGTATCCCGGTCGACTCGATCTACTCGCCGGTTCTGAAGGTCACGTACAAGGTCGAGGCCACGCGTGTCGAGCAGCGCACCGACTTCGACAAGCTGATCGTGGACGTCGAGACCAAGCAGGCGATGCGTCCGCGTGACGCCATGGCCTCCGCGGGCAAGACCCTGGTCGAGCTGTTCGGTCTCGCGCGCGAGCTGAACATCGACGCCGAGGGCATCGACATGGGTCCGTCCCCGACGGACGCCGCGCTCGCCGCCGACCTGGCGCTGCCGATCGAGGAGCTGGAGCTCACCGTTCGGTCGTACAACTGCCTCAAGCGCGAGGGCATCCACTCCGTGGGTGAGCTCGTCGCCCGCTCCGAGGCCGACCTGCTCGACATCCGCAACTTCGGTGCGAAGTCGATCGACGAGGTCAAGGCGAAGCTGGCCGGCATGGGCCTGGCCCTCAAGGACAGCCCGCCCGGATTCGACCCGACCGCCGCCGCGGACGCCTTCGGTGCGGACGACGACGCGGACGCCGGGTTCGTCGAGACCGAGCAGTACTGAGAGCTCGGGCCGGACGGTCCGTTTTCGGGTGCGGGTGCGCTGTGGCTTGTCGCGCAGCTCCCCGCGCCCCTTCCGGACGGGTGCCCCTTCGGGGCCCGTCCGGATCTCCGACAGACAACCGTCTGCTCGGATACTGACCCCGGTACCTGACACGGCCGGGGCAGACACACAGGAGAAGAACAATGCCGAAGCCCACCAAGGGTGCCCGTCTGGGCGGCAGCGCCGCGCACGAGAAGCTGCTCCTCGCGAACCTGGCGAAGAGCCTCTTCGAGCACGGCCGCATCACCACCACCGAGGCGAAGGCCCGCCGCCTGCGCCCGTACGCCGAGCGTCTGATCACCAAGGCGAAGAAGGGCGACCTTCACAACCGCCGCCAGGTGCTCCAGGTCATCACGGACAAGAGCATCGTGCACACGCTCTTCACCGAGATCGGCCCGCGGTACGAGAACCGTCCGGGTGGTTACACCCGCATCACCAAGATCGGCAACCGCCGTGGCGACAACGCGCCCATGGCCGTGATCGAGCTGGTCGAGGCGCTGACGGTGCAGCAGAACGCCGTGGGTGAGGCCGAGGCCGCCACCAAGCGCGCGGTCAAGGAGGCCGACGAGGCCAAGGCCGCCGAGGCCACCGAGGCGCCGGCCGAGGAGGCCGCTGCCGAGGAGTCCAAGGACGCCTGAGGCTCAGCCTGACGCGGGAAGCGGGTTCGCCCTTCGGGCGGGCCCGCTTTCGCGTACTTGAGAGGATCTGTGTGTGAGTGAAGTACAGCCGGGCCATGTCCGTGTCCGCCTCGATCTGTCCTACGACGGCACCGATTTCCACGGCTGGGCCAAGCAGGCCGGCGGCAAGCGGACCGTGCAGGGGGAGATCGAGGACGCGCTGCGCACGGTGACGCGGTCGAAGGAGACGTACGAGCTGACCGTGGCCGGGCGCACCGACGCCGGGGTGCACGCGCGCGGCCAGGTGGCGCATGTCGACCTGCCGGCCGAGCTGTGGGCCGAGCACCGCGAGAAGCTGCTCAAGCGGCTCGCCGGGCGGCTGCCGAAGGACGTGCGGATATGGCGGGCCGAGGAGGCCCCGGAGGGGTTCAACGCGCGGTTCTCGGCGATCTGGCGGCGCTACGCGTACCGGGTGACGGACAACCCCGGGGGAGTGGACCCGCTGCTGCGCGGCCATGTGCTCTGGCACGACTGGCCGCTCGACGTGGACGCCATGAACGAGGCCGCGCGGGAGCTGCTCGGGGAGCACGACTTCGCCGCGTACTGCAAGCGGCGGGAGGGCGCCACCACGATCCGGACGCTCCAGGAGCTGAGTCTGGTGCGGGGCGCGGACGGCGTGATCACGGCGACGGTGCGGGCCGACGCGTTCTGCCACAACATGGTGCGTTCGCTGATCGGCGCGCTGCTGTTCGTCGGCGACGGGCACCGCGGGCCCCAGTGGCCGGGGAAGGTGCTGGCCGCGGGGACCCGGGACTCGGCCGTCCATGTCGTACGGCCGCACGGGCTGACCCTGGAGGAGGTCGGCTACCCCGCCGACGAGCTGCTGGCCGCCCGTAACAAGGAGGCCCGCAACAAGCGCTCGCTGCCGTCGGCGGGGTGCTGCTGAGCCGGAGGCGCCGGGCTACCGGTTCGCCGCCGCGGACGCCTGCGCCTGGCCGCGGCGGCGGATCTGCTGGAAGGTGAACTCCGCCAGGTTGTCGCCGGCGCTGAAGACCTCGGTGTCCTTGGTGGTGACGCTCTTGCCGGTGGTGAAGCCGGCGAGGGTGAAGTAGGCGTAGCGGCCGTAGGCGTTGCGGGTCGAGCGGCAGGTCGCGCCGTCGCAGAAGGCGGCGACGCCCTGGCCGGACAGCGAGCGCACGATGCTGTGGTCGTCGGTCTGTCTGCGGGCCTTGGCCGCCTGGGCCTCGGTGTCGAACAGGGCGACGCCGACGGTGACCGCGACGTTCCCGTGGGTGTAGGTGGCGCGCATCAGCCGGGTGCAGCCGTTGGCGGTGAGGATCTGGGGCAGGGTGCCGCCCGCGGCGCCGGCGCAGCTGGTGGTGTCACTGGTCGCGCCCTTCGTGTACACCGTGCTGCCCATGGTCAGCCGGGTGCCCGGGAACAGGGTCGCGGGGCTCAGCGGGGCGGTGTCCTTCTTTGCGCTGGATATGAAGTCCTTCGGGTCCAGCGGCGGCGGGGCGCTGGTGGGGGCGAAGGAGGGCACGGCGCCGGCCGAGCCGCCGGGCAGGGTGGCGCTGGGCAGCTGCGAGGCGTGGCCCGAGGGGCCGCTGTGCCCGTTCGCCGAGACGACGGCCAGGGCGACCGCGGTGCCGATGGCGATCGTGGCGAGCGCGCCACCGCCGATGAGCAGCAGTTTGCGCCGCTTGCTGCGGGTCTCCGAGGCCTCCGCGAGGGCGGCCCAGTCCGGTGTCCCGTCGTCGCCGGCGCTGCCCCAGGGCTGCTGGGGCTGCTGCGGCTGCTGGGATTGCGGTTTCCAGGGATCCCACTGAGACTGGGGTCCCCCCTGCCCGTAACTCATGGGGCGCATCTTAGGGCCTCTCGTCTGGATCCGGCCGGGCTCGCGGGGTCTGGCACGCACGTCTGCCGCGTTGTCGTCGGTCGCCGACTCCCCCACGCTCGGCTTCGCTCGCGCGGGGGCACCCCCAGCGCACTGGACGCGGGGGAGGCGGCGCAGGGCCCGCCGGGCGTCCTGCCTCGTTTTGACCCGTCCGGGGGCTGCCAGGTAACCTGCTTCTTCGTTGTGTATTGGCTTGCTCATTCTCACGGGACGGGCCCTTACACCGGTCCACCGGGCCGATGACCAGCGACCAGCGCGCGGTTTGCGTCACCGCAGTGCGGTCAAGGCTGTCGTGATCGTTTCGGTGACCTGTTCAGGACCATTCACTCGAAGCGAAGGCTACGAACCGTGCGTACGTACAGCCCCAAGCCCGGCGATGTGACGCGCCAGTGGCACGTCATCGACGCTCAGGACGTTGTCCTGGGCCGTCTCGCCACCACTGCTGCGACCCTCCTCCGGGGCAAGCACAAGCCGATCTACGCGCCGCACGTAGACGCTGGTGACTTCGTCATCATCATCAACGCCGACAAGGTGCACCTGTCCGGCAACAAGCGGACCCAGAAGATGGCCTACCGCCACTCCGGCTACCCGGGTGGTCTGCGGTCCGTCCGCTACGACGACCTGCTGGCCAACAACCCCGAGAAGGCCGTCGAGAAGGCCGTCAAGGGCATGCTCCCCAAGAACTCCCTGGGCCGTCAGATGCTCTCGAAGCTGAAGGTCTACAAGGGTGACCAGCACCCGCACGCTGCCCAGCAGCCGGTGCCGTTCGAGATCACCCAGGTCGCGCAGTAAGTCCGGCCACCCCCTAAGACTGAAGAGAATCTGAGGAGAATCGTGGCCGAGACCACTGCCGAGCAGCCGCTCGAAGAGCTTGACATCGACAGCTACACCACCGAGTCCGAGGTCCCCGTCGAGGGCGAGTACACCTCGGAGTCCCTGGCCTCCCGCTTCGGCGAGCCCCAGCCGGCCGCCGGCCTGGGCCGCCGCAAGAACGCCATCGCCCGCGTCCGGATCGTTCCGGGCACCGGCAAGTGGAAGATCAACGGCCGCACCCTCGAGGACTACTTCCCGAACAAGGTGCACCAGCAGGAGGTCAACGAGCCCTTCAAGGTGCTCGAGCTCGAGGGCCGTTACGACGTCGTCGCCCGCATCGCCGGTGGCGGTGTCTCCGGTCAGGCCGGTGCGCTCCGTCTCGGTGTCGCCCGTGCGCTGAACGAGGCGGACGTCGACAACAACCGCGGCCCGCTGAAGAAGGCCGGCTTCCTGCGCCGCGACGACCGCGCGGTCGAGCGGAAGAAGGCCGGTCTGAAGAAGGCCCGCAAGGCTCCGCAGTACAGCAAGCGCTAAGCAAGCCCGAGCTGCCTGCTCGTACTCCGAACGCCCCGGCGGCACGCCACTTGTGCCGTCGGGGCGTTCGTTTATCTCAGCCAAGGGCGTATAACGACACAAGACGCTCAAAGGCTTGTGTGATCGGATGGCGAGGCGCCCCCCATCGACCCGGTGCCCGTCCGTTTACGCCATCGATGCTTCCTCAGGAGGACAAGTGGGACGACTCTTCGGCACGGATGGCGTGCGCGGTGTCGCCAACGCGGATCTGACGGCCGAGATGGCCCTCGGCCTCTCCGTGGCCGCGGCGCACGTGCTGGCCGAGGCGGGCACCTTCGAGGGCCACCGGCCGAAGGCCGTGGTCGGCCGGGACCCGCGGGCGTCCGGGGAGTTCCTGGAGGCGGCGGTCGTCGCGGGCCTGGCGAGCGCGGGGGTGGACGTCCTGCGGGTCGGCGTGCTGCCGACGCCCGCGGTGGCCCACCTCACCGGCGCGCTCGGTGCCGACCTCGGCGTGATGCTCTCCGCCAGCCACAACGCCATGCCGGACAACGGCGTCAAGTTCTTCGCCCGCGGCGGTCACAAGCTCGCCGACGAGCTGGAGGACCGGATCGAGGCGGTGTACGAGTCGCACCGGCACGGCGAGCCGTGGCAGCGGCCGACCGGCGCCGGCGTCGGCCGGGTGCGCTCCTACGACGAGGGCTTCGAGCAGTACGTCGCGCACCTGCTGTCGGTGCTGCCCAACCGGCTGGACGGGCTGAAGATCGTCTTGGACGAGGCGAACGGCGCGGCCTCGGGGGTCTCGCCGGAGGCCTTCACCCGGGCCGGTGCGCAGGTCGTCACCATCGGCGCCGAGCCGGACGGCCTCAACATCAACGACGGCTGCGGCTCCACGCACCTCGGCCCGCTGAAGGCGGCCGTGGTCGAGCACGGCGCGGACTTCGGCATCGCGCACGACGGCGACGCCGACCGGTGCCTCGCGGTGGACCACACCGGCGAGGAGGTGGACGGCGACCAGATCCTCTCCGTGCTCGCCCTCGCGATGCGGGAGCGCTCCGAGCTGCGGGCGGACACCGTGGTGGCGACCGTGATGTCCAACCTCGGCTTCAAGCTGGCGATGGAGAAGGCGGGCATCCGGCTGGTGCAGACGGCCGTGGGCGACCGGTACGTGCTGGAGGAGATGAAGCGGCACGGGTTCGCCCTCGGCGGTGAGCAGTCCGGGCATGTGATCGTCCTCGACCACGCGACGACCGGCGACGGCACGCTGACCGGTCTGCTGCTGGCCGCGCGGGTCGCCGAAAGCGGCCGCAGCCTGCGGGAGTTGGCGTCCGTGATGGAGCGGCTGCCGCAGGTGCTCATCAATGTGCCCGACGTCGACAAGTCGCGGGTGCGGACCTCCGCCGACCTGGCCGCGGCCGTCGGCGAGGCGGAGCGGGAGCTCGGGGAGACCGGGCGGGTGCTGCTGCGGCCTTCCGGTACCGAGCCGCTGGTCCGGGTGATGGTCGAGGCGGCGGACATCGAGCAGGCGCGGTCGGTGGCCGGGCGGCTCGCCGACGCGGTGAAGTCGGCCCTGGGATAAGGCGGTTCGGGGCGCGGGCGGTCCGCTCGCGCCCGCGCGGCGGGGGCCGTATGCGTGCAACGGCCCCCGCGCCCCTCAGCCCTGCTGCCGCCGGCGCCGCCAGAGGTACTTCTGGGCGAGCAAGGTGAGCGCGCCCGCCAGCACGATGCCGGCCAGGTTCAGCAGGAGCTGTTCGGCCGAGCCCGCGGTCTGGCCGGTGTCGCCGTAGGCCAGGGCCACCGCCGCGTTGGCGGCGGCCGGGACCGTGGTGACCGAGATGGCGACGCCCACCAGGGCGCCGGACTTGGCGGAGGTCAGGGAGAGGGTGCCGGCCACTCCCGCCAGCAGCGCCACGATGAAGGAGAAGGCGTCCGGCGCGTAGACGAACGCGGTGTTGGGGCGGCTGCCCTCCAGCGCGGAGCGCTGGAACAGGCCGACGGCGTCCATGAACAGGGTGAAGCCGACCGTCACCGCCATCGCCGCCGCGAAGCCCACCAACAGGGCGGTCAGCGAGCGCAGCGCGAGCCGCGGGCGGCGCCGGACCAGGGCCGTGGAGATGCCGGCCAGTGGACCGAACTCGGGGCCCACGGCCATCGCGCCGACGATCAGCACCGCGTTGTCCAGCACCACGCCGCAGGCCGCGATCATCGTGGCCAGCGTGATGAACGCCAGGTAGGTGACCGACAGGGTGGACTCCTCGTGGGTGGCCTCGGTCAGGCCCTCCCAGAGCACCGCGTCCGCGCCCTCGCCCGGGGCGTCCCGCTCGGCCTGATCGGCCCGCCGGGACAGGGACGGCCGATCTCCTCGACGGCGATCGCGCCGGTGTCGTCCAGGCCCAGGTGCCGCAGCCCGGCGATGAGCCCGTCGCCCGCCTCCCGGGCGACGTCGCACAGCACCAGGTCACCGGCCGGGTCGCGGGCGGCCCCCGGTATCACCGCGAGGTGGGCGGTGCCGACCGTGTCCTCGATCAGTCGCACCACCTCGTCGGTCCGTTCGGCCGGGGTGATCAGGCGCAGATGCAGCATGGCGCCCTTTGTAACAGGTGCGCCGCGCCGCCTCGGCCTGCTCCGCCGCCCCGCCTACAGCTTGCGCAGGCGCAGCCGCTGCACCTTGTGGTCCGGGCCCTTGCGCACGATCAGGGTGGCCCGGCCGCGGGTGGGGGCGATGTTCTCGACCAGGTTGGGTTTGTTGATCGTGCGCCACAGGGTGCGGGCGTAGTCGAGGGCCTCCTCCTCGGAGACCTGGGTGTACTTGCGGAAGTACGAGTGGGGGTCCTGGAACGCCGTCTGGCGCAGTTTCTTGAAGCGGCTGAGGTACCAGCTCTCGATGTCCTCGGCGCTCGCGTCGACGTACACGCTGAAGTCGAAGTAGTCGGCGAGGCCGACCCTGGTGCGGCCGTCCTTGCCGGGCAGTGCGGGCTGGAGGACGTTGAGGCCCTCCACGATCAGGATGTCGGGGCGGCGGACGGTGAGCTTCTGGTCGGGCACGATGTCGTAGATCAGGTGGGAGTAGACCGGCGCGGTCACCTCGGCCTTGCCGGCCTTGATGTCGGCGACGAAGCGGGTCAGCGCCCGGCGGTCGTACGACTCGGGGAAGCCCTTGCGGGACATCAGGCCGCGGGCCTCCAGTTCCCGGGTGGGCAGCAGGAAGCCGTCGGTGGTGACCAGCTCCACGCGCGGATGCTCGGGCCAGCGGGACAGCAGGGCCTGCAGGAGACGGGCGACGGTGGACTTGCCGACGGCGACGGAGCCGGCCACACCTATGACGAACGGGGTGCCGGACTGGGAGCCCTGCTCGCCGAGGAAGGTGTTCAGGGCGCCTCTGAGGCCGTCGGTGGCGCCGACGTAGAGGTTCAGCAGCCGGGACAGCGGGAGGTAGATGTCGCGCACCTCGTCCAGGTCGATCACGTCGCCCAGACCGCGCAGCTTCTCCACCTCCTCGGCGGTGAGGGGCAGCGGCGTCTTGTCGCGCAGCGCGCTCCACTCGGCTCGGGTGAGGTCGACGTAGGGAGTCGCCTCCGGCCTGTGCCGGTGGGCGCTCCGGGGCATCGAGGGGACCGGTGAGATCACATTCCATTGTTAACGGAGTTTGAACGGCACGGGAGGTGGGGTCCGTCACGCCACCGGGCGCCCCGTCAGACGCGCGCCACCGGGCCGGGCGAGCGTTCGTATGCCTGTGGGAATTTCCGAATTCGGGCAAGGGGTAACGGTTTTTGGCGCCGGGCTGACCGTAGGCTGCCGCCCATGTGCGGAATCGTGGGATACGTAGGGTCGCAGTCGGCGCTCGATGTCGTGATGGCCGGGCTGAAGCGGCTGGAGTACCGGGGGTACGACTCGGCGGGCATCGCCCTGCCGGCGGACGGCGGTCTGGCCGCCGCGAAGAAGGCCGGGAAACTGGTCAACCTGGAGAAGGAGCTGGTCGAGCGGCCGCTGCCGGCCGGTTCGACGGGCATCGGGCACACCCGCTGGGCCACCCACGGCGGTCCCACGGACGCCAACGCGCACCCGCACCTGGACAACGCGGGCCGGGTCGCCGTCGTCCACAACGGCATCATCGAGAACTTCGCGGTGCTCCGGGCCGAGCTGGCCGAGCGCGGCCATGTGCTGAACTCCGAGACGGACACCGAGGTCGTCGCCCATCTGCTGGCCGAGGAGTTCTCGGTGACCGGCGACCTCGCGGAGGCGATGCGGCTGGTGTGCCGGCGCCTTGAAGGCGCGTTCACGCTGGTCGCGGTGCACGCCGACGCCCCCGACGTGGTGGTCGGCGCGCGCCGCAACTCCCCGCTGGTGGTCGGCGTCGGCGAGGGCGAGGCGTTCCTGGCCTCGGACGTCGCCGCGTTCATCGCCCACACCCGCTCGGCGATCGAGCTGGGCCAGGACCAGGTGGTGGAGCTGCGCCGGGACGGCGTGACCGTCACCGGCTTCGACGGCCGCCCCGCCGAGGTGCACTCCTACCACGTGGACTGGGACGCCTCGGCCGCCGAGAAGGACGGCTACGACTACTTCATGCTCAAGGAGATCGCCGAGCAGCCCAAGGCGGTCGCCGACACCCTGCTCGGCCGGATCGACCCGTCCGGCTCGCTCACCCTGGACGAGCTGCGGATCTCCCCGACCGAGCTGCGCGAGACCGACAAGGTCGTGATCGTGGCGTGCGGTACGGCCTTCCACGCCGGGCTGATCGCCAAGTACGCCATCGAGCACTGGACGCGGATTCCCTGCGAGGTGGAGCTGGCCAGCGAGTTCCGCTACCGGGACCCCATCCTGGGCAGCCGCTCCTTGGTGATCGCGATCTCCCAGTCCGGCGAGACCATGGACACCCTGATGGCCCTGCGGCACGCCCGCGAGCAGGGTTCCAAGGTGCTGGCCATCTGCAACACCAACGGTTCCACCATCCCGCGCGAGTCGGACGCGGTGCTCTACACGCACGCGGGGCCCGAGGTCGCCGTCGCCTCCACCAAGGCCTTCCTCACCCAGCTGGTCGCCTGCTACCTGGTCGCCCTCTACCTGGGCCAGGTGCGCGGCACCAAGTGGGGCGACGAGGTCCAGGCGGTGATCAAGGACCTGTCCCGGATCTCGGTCGAGGTCGAGCGCGTCCTGGAGACCATGGAGCCGGTACGGGCGCTGGCCCGCACGCTGGCCGCCAAGGACACCGTGCTCTTCCTGGGCCGGCACGTCGGCTACCCGGTCGCCCTCGAAGGCGCGCTCAAGCTCAAGGAACTCGCCTACATGCACGCCGAGGGCTTCGCGGCGGGCGAGCTGAAGCACGGCCCGATCGCGCTGATCGAGGAGGACATGCCGGTGGTGGTGGTCGTGCCGTCGCCGCGCGGCCGCTCCCTCCTGCACGACAAGATCGTCTCCAACATCCAGGAGATCCGGGCGCGCGGGGCGCGCACCATCGTGATCGCCGAGGAGGGGGACGAGGCGGTCGTCCCGTACGCCGACCACCTGATCCGCATCCCGGCCACGCCCACCCTGCTGCAGCCGGT
This sequence comes from Streptomyces misionensis, assembly GCF_007896895.1. Taxonomy (GTDB): domain Bacteria; phylum Actinomycetota; class Actinomycetes; order Streptomycetales; family Streptomycetaceae; genus Streptomyces; species Streptomyces misionensis_A. The sequence continues at coordinate 131,699 of NZ_VOGW01000016.1, forward strand.
GGTGGCCACCGTGCCGCTCCAGGTCTTCGCCTGCGAGCTGGCCGCCGCGCGGGGCAACGAGGTGGACCAGCCGCGGAACCTGGCGAAGTCGGTGACGGTGGAGTAGCCCCGCCCCGGATCTCAGTGGACGGAGAAGCCTCCGTCCACGCGGATCGACTGGCCCGTGACGTAGGCGGAGGCGCGGCTCGCGAGGAAGACGGCCGCGCCCGCGAAGTCCCCGGCGAGGCCGTTGCGCCCGGTCATGGTGCGCGCGGCCAGCGCCGCCACCCGCTCCGGGTCGGCCGACAGCCGGGCGTTGAGCGGGGTCATCACGAAGCCCGGCACGAGGGTGTTGCAGGTGACCCCGTACGGCGACCAGGCCTCCGCCTGCGAGCGGGCCAGCGATTCGAGGGCGCCCTTGGAGACGCCGTACGCGCCGCTCGACACGAACGCGCGGTGCGCCTGCTGGGAACTGATGTGGATGATCCGGCCGAAGCCGCGCTCGGCCATGCCGGGCCCGAACCGCTGCCCCAGCAGGAAGGGCGCCTCCAGGTTCACGGCCATGGTGGCGTCCCAGACGTCCTCGCCCAGCTCGTCCATCGGGGGCCGCAGATTGATCCCGGCGCTGTTGACGAGGATGTCGGGCTCCCCGAACACGGCCGCCGCCTCCTCGGCCGCCGCCCGCACTCCTTTCCGGCTGCCCAGATCGCCCGCGACCCAGGCGGCCCGGCACCCGTCGGCCGTCAGTTCCCCGACGGTGGCGGCCAGTCGCTCCTCGCCGCGGGCCACGGCCACCACACTCGCCCCGGCCCGGGCCAGTGCCCCGGCGACGGCCCGGCCGATGCCGGAACTGCCGCCGGTCACCACGGCGACGCGGCCGTCGAGCGAGAACAGGTCGGCGAGATAGGACTGTTGGGACGCGGTGCTGTTCATGGCCGAAGCGTAGAGGGCGTACCTGGGCGGCCTGTCTAGGGTGCTGTCCATGAGCATCATCGGAGTCGGGATCGACGTGGCGGAGATCGACCGCTTCCGGGCGTCCCTGGAGCGGACCCCCCAGCTGGCCGACCGGCTGTTCGTGACGCAGGAGTTGCTGCTGCCCAGCGGGGAGCGGCGCGGAACCGCCTCGCTGGCGGCCCGGTTCGCCGCGAAGGAGGCGGTGGCGAAGGCGCTCGGGGCACCGCCCGGGCTGCTGTGGACGGACGCCGAGGTGTACGTCGAGGACAGCGGGCGGCCCCGGCTGCGGGTGCGCGGGACGGTGGCCGCGCGCGCCGCCGAGCTGGGGGTGCGGTCCTGGCACGTGTCCCTCAGCCATGACGCGGGCGTCGCCTCGGCCGTGGTGATCGCCGAGGGCTGAGCGGGCCCGGGTGTGACCGGCGGGGGTTACGGGGCACACTCGGTGCCATGCGGAGTGCGTACGGCGTGGAGACGGTACGGGCGGCCGAACGGGCCCTGATGGCGCGGCTGCCGGAGGGGGCGCTGATGCAGCGGGCGGCCGCCGGCCTCGCCGCCGCCTGCGCCGACCTGCTGGGCAGGGTGTACGGCAGCCGGGTGGTCCTGCTCGTGGGCAGCGGCGACAACGGCGGCGACGCGCTGTACGCGGGCGCCCGGCTGGCGCGCCGGGGGGCCGGGGTGACGGCCGTGCTCCTCGCGCCCGAGCGGGCGCACGCCGGGGGACTGGCCGCGCTGCGGCGGGCCGGCGGCGTCGTCGGTCCGGCCGGCTTTGCCGAGGAGGCGCTGGGGCGGGCCGATCTCGTGGTGGACGGCATCGTAGGGATCGGCGGCAGGGGCGGGCTGCGGCCGGATGCCGCACGGCTGGTGGAGACGGTGGAGCGGTCCCGGGCCGCCGTGGTGGCGGTGGACCTGCCCAGCGGGGTCGAGGCGGACACCGGGGAGGTGCGGGGGGCCGCCGTACGGGCGGACCTCACCGTCACCTTCGGCACGTACAAGCCCGGCCTGCTGGTGGATCCGGCGCGGGAGTACGCCGGGGTGGTGCGGTTGGTCGACATCGGTCTGGAGCTGCCGGCCGAGGGTGAGCTGGAGGCGCTCCAGCACGCGGACGTGGCGCGGCTGCTGCCGGTGCCCGCGGCCGAGAGCGACAAGTACCGGCGGGGCGTGGTCGGGATCGCGGCCGGGTCCGCGCGCTATCCGGGCGCCGCGGTGCTCGCCGTCGCCGGGGCGCTGCGCGGCGGCGCCGGGGCCGTGCGCTACGTCGGCCCGGCCGCCGACGCGGTCATCGCCCGCTTCCCGGAGACCCTGGTCTCCGACCGGGGCCCGGCCAAGGCGGGCCGGGTGCAGGCCTGGGTGACCGGGCCGGGCGCCGGGGACGACGCGGCGACCGTCGCCGAGGTGCTGGCCGCCGAGGTGCCGGTGCTGCTGGACGCGGACGGGCTGCGCCTCGCGGAACGGGACGCGGTACGGGCGCGTACGGCGCCCACCCTGATGACACCGCACGCGGGGGAGGCCGCCGCGCTGCTGGGGGTGCCCCGCGAGGAGGTCGAGGGCGCCCGCCTCGCCGCGGTGCGCGAACTGGCCGCGGTCTACCGGGCGACGGTGCTGCTCAAGGGCTCGACGACGCTGGTCGCCGACGCGGCGGGCGGCGCGGTACGGGTGAACCCGACCGGCACGGGCTGGCTCGCCACCGCGGGCAGCGGGGACGTCCTGTCCGGTCTCGGCGGCTCCCTGCTGGCCTCCGGGCTGCCCGCCCGGGACGCGGGCGGTGTCGCCGCGTATCTGCACGGCCTGGCGGGCCGGTTCGCGGCCGACGGCGCCCCGGCGGGCGCCCACGACGTGGCGGACCGCATTCCGGCGGCGTGGCGGGACGTACGGCGCTGAGCGGAAAGACGCGCCGAGTCCGGCGTCGAGCGGCACCCGCGCCGAGTCCCGGACCGAGCGGGGACACGCGCCGAGTCCGGCGTCGAGCGGCACCCGCGCCGAGTCCCGGACCGAGCGGGGACACGCGCCGAGTCGCCGCGGTGCGGGCGGTCGTGGCGCTTCGTCAGGCGCGTTCGGTCCGCCGCCGTGCGCCGTCGGAGCACGGTCCCCGGCGGGGCCGTGGCCGACACCACGGTCCGGCCGGTACCGCGCTCTGAGAGACTGGGGGCGCCATGACTGAGACAGCAGCTGTGCCGACCGCCCTCCTGCGCGCCCGCGCCGAGATCGATCTGGGCGCCCTGCGCGCCAATGTGCGGACCTTGCGTGCCCGGGTGGGAGACCTCGCCGTGATGGCCGTCGTGAAGGCCGACGGCTACGGACACGGCGCGGTGCGCTGCGCCCGCGCGGCCGTCGAGGCCGGGGCCACCTGGCTCGGCACCGCCACGCCCGAGGAGGCCCTCGCGCTGCGCGCGGCCGGGCTCACCCAGCGCGCGCTGTGCTGGCTGTGGGTGCCCGGCGGACCCTGGCGGCAGGCGATCGAGGCCGACATCGACGTGTCGCTCAGCGGGATGTGGGCGCTGCGGGAGGTCACCGAGGCCGCCCGCGCGGCCGGGCGCACCGCACGGGTCCAGCTCAAGGCGGACACCGGGCTCGGCCGCAACGGCTGCCAGCCCGGTGCCGACTGGGCGGAACTGGTCGCCGCCGCCCTGCGCGCCGAGGCCGAGGGGCTGGTCCGGGTCACCGGCCTCTGGTCGCACTTCGCCTGTGCCGACGAGCCCGGCCACCCCTCCATCGCCGCCCAGCTCACCCGCTTCCGCGAGATGGTGGCGTACGCCGAGGGGCAGGGCGTTCGCCCCGAGGTGCGGCACATCGCCAACTCGCCCGCCACGCTCACCCTCCCCGAGACTCACTTCGACCTGGTCCGCCCGGGCATCGCCATGTACGGCCTGTCGCCCAGCCCCGAGATCGGCACCCCCGCGGACTTCGGGCTGCGCCCGGTGATGACGCTCAGCGCCTCGCTGGCGCTGGTCAAACGCGTGCCGGGCGAGCACGGCGTCAGCTACGGCCACCACTACGTCACCCCCGGTCCCACCACCCTCGGCCTCGTCCCCCTCGGCTACGGTGACGGCATCCCGCGGCACGCCTCCGGCGCGGGCCCGGTGCTGGTGGACGGCAAGTGGCGGACCGTGGCCGGGCGGGTCGCCATGGACCAGTTCGTGGTGGACCTCGGCGGCGACGAACCGCCGGTCGGCTCGCGGGCCGTGCTGTTCGGGCCGGGCGAGGGCGGCGAGCCTACCGCCGAGGACTGGGCGGCGGCCTGCGGCACCATCGGCTACGAGATCGTCACGCGCATCGGGAGCCGGGTGCCCCGCGTCTACGTCAACGAGGAAGAGCGCGGATAACCCGTTCGGGAATGCCGGCCGGCACAGCGGTCACCCCGCACCCCAGGCCCGTCCCAGCGAACATCTGTACGGCGAGGAGGAGCGGTACGTGAACGAGAGCAGGGCGGACGTCGTCGCCTCGGCGGCCGCCGCCTCCGCCGAAGGGGCGGCCGGGAGCTGGCGCAGGGCCACCGGCGTCGTCGGCGCCGCGATAGGCGTCCTCGCCGCGGGAGCGGCGGCCGGCGTCGCCGTCGAGCGGATGACGGTGGGCCGCTCGATGCGCCGCAAGGCCCGCCTCGCGCTGGACGCCGCGGGCCCCTACGGCACCCTGCGCGGCACCCCGGGCAAGGCGTACGCCGACGACGGCACCGAGCTGTACTACGAGGTCGACGAGGTCGAGCCGGACACGGGCGCGGACCCCTCCCCGCGCCGGCTGCGGCTCTTCGGCCGCAAGGCGCCCACGCCGGTCACCGTCGTCTTCTGCCACGGCTACTGCCTCAACCAGGACTCCTGGCACTTCCAGCGCGCGGCCCTGCGCGGGGTCGTGCGCACCGTGCACTGGGACCAGCGCAGCCACGGCCGCTCCGGGCGGGGCGTGGCGCAGAACCGGGACGGCGAGCCGCTCACCATCGACCAGCTCGGCCGCGATCTGAAGGCCGTCATCGACGCCGCCGCACCGGAGGGGCCGATCGTGCTGGTGGGCCACTCGATGGGCGGGATGACCATGATGGCGCTCGCCGCCGAGCACCCGGAGCTGATCCGGGACCGGGTGGTCGCCGCCGCGTTCGTGGGCACCTCCTCGGGGCGGCTCGGCGAGGTCAACTTCGGGCTGCCGGTGGCCGGCGTCAACGCGATACGCCGGGTGCTGCCCGGCGTGCTCAGGGCGCTCGGGCAGCAGGCGGAGCTGGTGGAGAAGGGGCGCCGGGCCACGGCGGATCTGTTCGCCGGGATCATCAAGCGGTACTCCTTCGCCGGGCGGGACGTCGACCCGGCCGTGGAGCGGTTCGCGGAGCGGATGATCGAGTCCACGCCGATCGACGTGGTCGCCGAGTTCTACCCGGCCTTCACCGACCACGACAAGACCGGGGCGCTGGCCTGCTTCCGGGACATACCCGTGCTGGTGCTGGCGGGGGTGCAGGACCTGGTGACGCCGAGCGCGCACAGCGAGGCGATAGCCGACCGGCTGCCCGACGCGGAGCTGGTGCTGGTGCCGGACGCCGGGCACCTGGTGATGCTGGAGCACCCGGAAGTGGTCACCGACCGCCTCGCCGACCTGCTCACCCGCGCGGGCGCGGTGCCGGCAGGGGCTACCGTAAGTGCCTATGGAACGTCCAGCAGCACCGTACGACCCCGCTGAGCACGACCCCGCCGAGACCCGGCTGACGATCACCTCCCCCGAGCAGATGCGGGAGCTGGGCCGGCGCCTCGCCAAGCTGTTGCGCGCCGGTGACCTGGTGATGCTCTCCGGGGAGCTGGGCGCGGGCAAGACCACGCTGACCCGCGGGCTCGGCGAGGGGCTCGGGGTGCGGGGCGCGGTCACCTCGCCGACCTTCGTGATCGCCCGGGTGCACCCCTCCCTCGGCGACGGCCCGCCCCTGGTCCACGTGGACGCCTACCGGCTCGGCGGCGGCCTGGACGAGATGGAGGACCTGGACCTCGACGTCTCGCTCCCGGACTCCGTGATCGTCGTGGAGTGGGGCGAGGGCAAGGTCGAGGAGCTGACCGAGGACCGGCTCCAGGTCGTCATCCACCGCGCCGTCGGCGACACCACGGACGAGGTGCGGCACCTGACCCTGACGGGGCTGGGGGAGCGGTGGGCCGACGCGGGCCTGGAGACGCTCACGGCCTGAGCCGCGAGGTTTTTCCGACAGGCCGTCGGCAAGATGTTGCGCGGGCTGCCGTGCCGTGATGACATGGGGTTCAGCTCGTAGTGAGGCATGCCTAACTACGCCGCCCCGCACCTCAGGAGGCGCCCCATGCCCCCTTCCTCCCGCACCCCGCGGCAGCCCGGTCCCGTTCCGGTGCCCATGCAGACCCTGCTGGCGGCCTGCGCGGCCGCGGCGGCGATCTCCCGCCCGCCGAGAGCCCCGGAACCGCGCGCCCCGCGCCGCCCGGACCGGACCCGGCGGGCGGCGTGAGCCCGGCCCGCCAAGGGTGAGCCCGGCGGGCCCGCCGTACCGGCCCGCTCGTCGCACCAGGCCGGTCGTCGGACCAGGCCGGCCGGACGTCAGCGGATCACCACGATCCGTTCGCCGATCGTCGCGAACTTCCACAGGGCGTCGCCGTCCGGCCGGGTCTCGCGGATGCCGCCCGTCCTGGCACCCGCGTCGGCGGCCGGGACGGCGTCGCTGCGCACGGGGGCGCTGAAGCCGATGGTGACGCCGTCGACCGTGGTGAAGCGGACCACGTGCTCGATGGGGATGCCGTCGGTCCCGGTGACCGCGTGCGAGCGCGAGGTCACCCAGTACGTGCCGACCGGCGGGTCCACGGTGCCGGGGCGCACCCGGAACGTGCGCAGCACCCGGTCGCCCGCGCCCACCAGCCACACCCGGTCGTCGTCCACCGAGTACACGACCCGTTCACCCTTGCCGGAACCGGTCGGCAGGGCCGTCGGATGGCGCCGGTCCCGGGGCGCCTTGGTGGCCGCCGTCCCGGGCGAGCCGTTCGCCGACGGCCGGCCGCCCAGGCCCGCCGGTACGGTCGCCTGCGCCTGGTAGGCGAGGAAGCCGACCGTTCCCATGGCCGCCGCGGTGAGGCCCGCCACGATTCCCGAGCTGGTCCCTGTCACCCGCGCCACCCTCTGCCTCGCGCCATATGTCGTACTTCGTACAGACCGTAGCAGCCGGTGACCGTCCGTCCCGGGCGACCGTGCACGAGGCGCGGGCGCCGTAGGCTGTTCGCGTGCTCTTGCTCGCTCTGGATACCGCAACGCCCGCCGTCACCGTCGCCCTGCACGACGGAACGGACGTCATCGCCTCGTCGAGCCAGGTGGACGCGCGCCGGCACGGGGAGCTGCTGCTGCCGGCCGTCGACCGGGTCCTCGCCGAGGCCGGCCGCACGCTGGAGGCGGTCACCGGGATCGTCGTCGGCACCGGCCCCGGCCCCTACACCGGGCTGCGCGTCGGCCTGATGACCGCCGACACCTTCGGGCTGGCGCTCGGCGTCCCCGTGCACGGCGTGTGCACGCTGGACGGCCTCGCCTACGCCGCCGACATCGAGAAAGGCCCCTTCGTCGTGGCCACCGACGCCCGGCGCAAGGAGGTCTACTGGGCGACGTACGCCGACTCCCGCACCCGGCTGACCGGCCCGGCGGTGGACCGCCCCGCCGACATCGCCGAGCGGGTCGCCGGGCTCCCGGCGGTCGGCGCCGGTGCCCTGCTCTACCCGGACACGTTCCCGACCGCCCACGAGCCCGCGCACGTGTCCGCCGCCGCGCTGGCCGCGCTCGCCGCCGGGAAGCTGGCCGCGGGCGAGGAGCTGGAGGCGCCGCGGCCGATGTACCTGCGCCGCCCGGACGCCCAGGTTCCCAAGAACTACAAGGTGGTCACCCCCAAGTGACCGCACGACTGCGCGAGATGCGCTGGTGGGACATCGACCCGGTCCTGGAGCTGGAGAAGGACCTGTTCCCCGAGGACGCCTGGTCCCGGGGCATGTTCTGGTCCGAGCTGGCCCACTCCCGGGGCCCGGCGGCCACCCGCCGCTACGTGGTGGCCGAGTCCGAGGGCCGCATCGTCGGCTACGCCGGCCTGGCCGCCTCCGGTGATCTGGCCGACGTCCAGACCATCGCCGTCGCCCGGGACCAGCAGGGCTCCGGCCTGGGCGGGCGGCTGCTGACCGACCTGCTGCGGGCGGCGACCGCGTTCGAGTGCCGCGAGGTGATGCTCGAATGCCGGGTCGACAACGTCCGCGCGCAGAAGCTGTACGAGCGCTTCGGCTTCGCCCCCATCGGGTTCAGGCGCGGCTACTACCAGCCGGGGAACGTGGACGCCCTGGTGATGCGCCTGACCGACCCTTCCGCATCTGTTCAAGGAACCGAGATCAATGGCTGACGAACCCCTCGTCCTCGGCATCGAGACGTCCTGCGACGAGACCGGCGTCGGCATCGTGCGCGGCACCACCCTGCTGGCCGACGCCGTCGCTTCCAGCGTGGACGAGCACGCCCGCTTCGGCGGCGTCGTCCCCGAGGTGGCCTCCCGTGCCCACCTGGAGGCGATGGTCCCGACCATCGACCGCGCGCTCAAGGAGGCCGGGGTCACCGCCAAGGACCTCGACGGCATCGCCGTGACCGCGGGGCCCGGCCTCGCGGGCGCCCTCCTCGTCGGCGTCTCCGCCGCCAAGGCCTACGCCTACGCCCTCGGCAAGCCCCTGTACGGCGTCAACCACCTGGCCTCGCACATCTGCGTCGACCAGCTGGAGCACGGCCCGCTGCCGGAGCCGACGATGGCGCTGCTGGTCTCCGGCGGCCACTCCTCGCTGCTGCTGTCCTCGGACATCACCTCCGACGTACGGCCGATGGGCGCCACCATCGACGACGCCGCCGGCGAGGCCTTCGACAAGATCGCCCGCGTGCTCGACCTGGGCTTTCCCGGCGGCCCGGTCATCGACCGGTACGCCCGCGAGGGCGACCCCGCGGCCATCGCCTTCCCGCGCGGTCTGACCGGCCCGCGCGACCCGGCGTACGACTTCTCCTTCTCCGGCCTCAAGACCGCCGTGGCCCGCTGGATCGAGGCCAGGCGGGCGGCCGGCGAGGAGGTGCCGGTGCGCGACGTGGCCGCCTCCTTCCAGGAGGCCGTGGTGGACGTGCTCACCCGCAAGGCCGTGCGGGCCTGCAAGGACGAGGGGGTCGACCACCTGATGATCGGCGGCGGTGTCGCGGCCAACTCCCGGCTGCGCGCCCTCGCCCAGGAGCGCTGCGAGGCGGCCGGCATCCGGCTGCGGGTGCCGCGCCCCAAGCTGTGCACGGACAACGGCGCGATGGTGGCCGCGCTCGGCGCCGAGATGGTCGCCCGCAACCGGGCCGCCTCCAGCTGGGACCTGTCGGCGGACTCCTCCCTGCCGGTGACCGAGTCGCACGTGCCCGGCCACCACCACGGCCACGACCATGTGCACGAGGTCAGCAAGGAGAACCTGTACTCATGACGGTCGCGCTGATGTGGGAGGCGCGCGCCGCCGAGGGCCGGGGCGCGGAGCTGCTGGCGTGGGCGCGCGCGCAGGCCCTGCCGGAGCGGCCGGTGCGCCGCGAGATCTTCCGCGCGCCGCAGGACCGGGTCCTGGTCATCACGTGGTGGGACGCGCCGTACGACGCCGCGGTGCCCGAACTGCCGGACCCGGGGCCCGAGCTGGTGACCCGGCCGGTGCACCGCTGGCGCTTCGAGCCGGTGGCCGCCGACTGAGTTTGCGGTGGCCGCCCGCATCGTTCTATGATCATCACACAGCGAACGGCCGGAACTCCGGTACGAACGCAGTGCGTTGGTGGTCCAAGGAAAGACGCCCCGCTTCCTGCGGGGAGATGCAGGTGCAAGGCCTGCCCGGCGCTCCACTCACACCCCGCTCCCGGAATCCCGGGGGCGGGGTGTTCTCGTCGCCCGCACCATCAGAGCGACGAGCACCGCGAGGAGCCCCGCCGACGCCCCCGTCGTCCCCAGGTCCGGGCCGCCCTTGGCCACCGGCTCGGTCAGCAGGTCGCCGGTGGTGGCGCCGAGCGGGCGGGTCAGCACGAAGGCGATCCGGAACAGCGGCACGTTCGGCACCGCCGGCACCCTGATCAGCGCGACCAGCACCAGCAGCGGTCCGGTCACCAGGGCGGCGCCGCCCGGACAGCCGAGGCCCGAGCTGTCGGGCCCTCGCAGGAGCCTTCCGAACACGTCCCGAACGCGGGGCGCACAGGGCTTGTTCTTTGCCGAGGTTCGCGCCCTCGGCGTAAGCCCCATGGCCCCGCGCCCCCCCGGCGGTCCGGCTCAGCCCTCCGTCACGGTCACCTCGCAGCGCAGCCGCCGCTCCGTCCCCACCGGCCGCACCGGCCCGGTCAGCCGCAGCCGCGCCCGGTGCCGGACGTCCGTGCTCGACCCGCTCAGGCGCAGCTCCAGATCGCCCGGCTCCACCACCCGCGTGCCGGTGCGGTCGGTGAAGGCCGAGAGGTCGGGGTGGAAGTGGAAGGTGAGGCGGCGGGACTGGCCGGGGGCCAGCTCCACGCGCTGGTAACCGATCAGGCGGACGTCGGGCCGGGTCACCGAGGCCACCGGGTCGTGCAGATACAGCTGGACGACCTCCGCCCCGGCGCGCCCGCCCGTGTTGCGGACGGTGAGCGAGAGGTCGTACGTACCGTCGGTCGGCAGCTCCGCCTCGGGGCTGTGGACGTCCTCCCAGGCGAACGTGGTGTACGAGCCGCCGTGGCCGAACGGGAACAGCGGGGTCGGGTCCAGGTTGCTCACCTCCCCGGCCAGGCCCAGTGGGGGCTGGAGGTAGGTCCAGGGCTGGCCGCCCGGCTCGCGCGGCACGCTCACCGGGAGCCGGCCGGAGGGGTTCACCCGGCCGGACAGCACCCCGGCCAGCGCCGGACCGCCCTCCTCGCCGGGGAAGAAGGCCTGCACGACCGCGCCGAGGCGGCCCTGCCAGCGGCCCAGCGCGTACGGGCGGCCGGTCAGCAGCACCAGGACGACCGGCACGCCCGTCTCGACCAGCGCGTCCAGCAACGCGGCCTGCACGCCCGGCAGTTCCAGGTCCGTCGCGTCGCAGCCCTCGCCCGAGGTGCCGCGTCCGAACAGCCCGGCCCGGTCGCCGAGGACGGCCACGCACACCTCGGCCTCCGCGGCCCGCCCCACCGCCTCCGCGAACCCGGAGGTGTCCGGCTCGGACACCCCGCAGCCCTCCGCGAACGTCACCTTGGCGTCCGGCAGCTCGGCCCGTACGGCGTCCAGCACGGTCGGGATGTCGATGCCCGTCGGCACGTCGGGGTGGTGGGTGAGCACATGGGACGGGAAGGAGTAGCAGCCGAGCATCGCGAGCGCGTCGGCGGCGCGCGGCCCGACCACCGCGATCCGCGCGCTCGGCGCCAGCGGCAGCACCCCGTCCGGGTTGTCCAGCAGCACCACCGACTCCTCGGCGAGCCGGCGCGCCAGCGCGCGGTTGCCGGCCGAGTCCAGGTCGATCTCCTCGCCGGTCTCCGGCGACCAGTCGGGATCGAGCAGGCCCAGCTCGCACTTCTGGAGCAGCACCCGGCGCAGCGCCCGGTCCACCAGCGCCTCCGGGACCCGCCCCTCCCGCACGGCCGCCACCAGCGGCTTGCCGTAGCAGTTCAGCGTGGGCAGCTCGACGTCGATGCCCGCCTCCAGCGCCGCGTGCGCGGCCTCGGCGGGGTCGGCGGCGACCCGGTGCAGCGACTGGAGGAAGCCGATGCCGAAGTAGTCGGCGACGACCGTGCCCGTGAACCCCCACTCCTCGCGCAGCAGCTTGGTGAGCAGCGCGGGGTCCGCCGAGGCGGGGACGCCGTCCGTCTCGGTGTACGCGGCCATCACCGAACGGGCCCCGCCCTCGCGCAGCGCCATCTCGAACGGCGGCAGCGTCACATCGGCCAGCTCCCGGACGCCCGCCCGCACCGGCGCCAGGTTGCGGGCGCCCGCCGAGGCCGCGTACCCGGCGAAGTGCTTGAGCGTGGCCACGATCCCGGCCGACTCCAGCCCCCGGACGTACGCCGCGCCGATCGTGCCGACCAGGTACGGGTCCTCGCCGATCGTCTCCTCCACCCGGCCCCAGCGCAGGTCCCGGACGACGTCCAGGACGGGCGCCAGGCCCTGGTGGACGCCGACCGAGCGCAGGTCGCGGCCGATGTGCCCGCCCAGCTCCGCCACCAGGGCGGGATCGAAGGTCGCGCCCCAGGCCAGCGGCACGGGGTACGCCGTCGCCCGCCACGCGGTGAACCCCGCCAGGCACTCCTCGTGGGCCACCGCCGGGATGCCGAAGCGGCCCGCCCCGGCGATCCGGCGCTGGGCGCGGGCCAGTGCCTGGGCGCCGAGCGCCGGGTCCACCGGCGCCGTGCCGAAGGAACGGGTCAGCTGGCCGAGGCCGAGGGTGATCAGCTCGTCCCAGTCGTAGTCCGCGGTCATCTCGCGCTGGAGCGGTGCGACCCCGTCGCCGTCCGTGGCCGCGCCCACCCAGACGCCGTACAGCTGGGCGGTCTTCTCCTCCAGGGTCATCCGGGAGACGAGGTCGTCGACACGGGCGGCGGCGGGCAGCGCGGGGTCGCGCCAGGGGGCGGTGCTCATGGAACTCCTGTCGGGGAAGGGGGACCGGTCGGCGATCACTTGCCGCCGACGCCCATCAGGCCGCCCACCAGCGCGCGGCGGGCCACCAGGTAGACGGCGAAGATCGGGATGCCGGAGAGGACGACCGAGGAGAGCAGGGCGGGGATGTTCACGCCGAACTGGCTCATGTAGGTGAACAGACCGAGGGTCAGCACGCGCGGCCCCTCGGACTGGGTGAAGATCAGCGGGAAGAGGAAGCCGTTCCAGGCCTGGAGCGCCGAGTAGATCACCACGGTGCTGATGCCGCCCTTGGACATCGGGATGACCAGCTGGAACAGCATCCGGGTGGGCGAGGCGCCGTCCAGGGCCATCGCCTCGTACACCTCCTCGGAGATGTCCCGCATGGTGCCGGTGAGGACCAGGATGGCCACCGGCATGGCGAACGCGGCCGTCGGCAGGATGATCGCGAGCAGGCTGTCGTAGAGGTTCAGCTTGGTGATCATCAGGTACAGCGGTACGACGACCGCCTGCGCCGGGATGGCGACACCGAGCAGGAACACCCGGAAGGCGGCCCCCGACCAGAAGCCGCGGGTGCGCACGGCGACGTAGGAGAGCGGTACGCACAGCACCAGCACGATCACCACGACGGCCGCCGCCGCCAGCACGGTGTTCCACAGGAGGTGGAAGAAGGAGTTGTGCAGCACGGTGCTGTAGTTGGACCAGGTCGGACTGCCGGGCGGCTTCAGGGCGTTGTGGCCCAGCGCCTGGTCCTGCGGGGTGAGCGAGGCCGAGATCATCGCGTAGATCGGGACGATGACGACGACCAGCCAGACGAAGGAGCCGAGGCCGGCCAGCGGATTGGGCCGCTGGGTCCAGTGCCGGCGGCGTCGCCCGTCCGGCCGGGCCGCGGGCGCGGCGCCGGTCTTCACGGGGTGGGGCAGCGTGTCGTGAGACACCTCGTCACATTCCTTCCCGGGTACTGCGCATCGCGCCGAAGCCGGACAGCCGTACCAGCAGCAGCGACAGCGCGGTCGCGGCCACCACCAGGAAGGAGGCGATGGCGCTGGCGTAGCCGAAGTCGTAGCTCTTGAAACCGGCCTCGTACATCAGGTACGGCACGATCGCCGTGTCGGTGCCGGGGCCGCCCTGGGTGAGGATCAGGACGGTCTCGAAATAGGTCAGCGAGCCGACGATCATCAGCACGCCGGAGGTGGTCGCGGTGTTGCGCAGCTGGGGCAGCGTGATGGAGAAGAACTGGCGGTAGCGGCCGGCGCCGTCGATGGCCGCCGCCTGGTAGAGGACCTCGGGGATCTGCCGGGCCCCGCCCTGGTAGATCAGGGTGTGGAAGGGGATGAACTGCCAGCCGCCGACGAACACGATGGCGAGGAAGGCGCCGTTGGTGGAGCCGAGGGTGTCGCCGGGCATGATGCCGAAGTTGGGGTCGAGCAGGGCGTAGAACAGCAGCGAGATCGCCGTCGAGGACAGCAGGAACGGCACGAAGAAGACCGCCGACAGGATCGCGCGGTTGCGCTGCCGGCCCGCCGCCCAGACGCCGAGCAGCAGCGAGACCACCGTCTGGAAGGCCCAGCTGACCACCGTGAGCAGCACGGTGACCGTGAGGGACTGGGTGAGCCGGCCGTCCTCGAACAGCTTCTGCCAGTTGGCGAGGCCCGCCGGCTGGGGGTTGCCGAGACCGTTCCACTTGGTGAAGGAGAGGCCGAAGGCCAGCACCATGGGGACGATGGCGAAGAAGGCGAAGAACAGCACGGCGGGCAGGGCCAGCGCGGCGTGCGGGCGGCCGGCGTTCGCCCCGGCGCTCCGGCGCGGGCGGCCCGCGCCGGAGCGCGAGCCGCCCTTGGTCACGCTGATGCTCACTTCAGCCCCTGGAGCGCCGAGACGAACTGGCTGGGCGAGGACTTGCCGACGAACAGCTTGTTGACCTCGGTGAGCATCGGCGTCGACACGTTCGGGTCGACGGCCTGGTCCCAGCTCAGCGTGAACGCCGGGGCCTGCTGCACCATCTGGTACTGGAACTTGGCGAACTCGGGGTTGGGCGAGGCGTCGAGCAGCTTCTCGGCGTTGGCCGTGGTCGGGATGGCACCGATGGCCACCAGTTCCTTGGCGTACGTCTCCGAGGCGCAGTCGCGCAGGAAGGCGATCGCGGCGTCCTTGTTGGACGTACGGGCGTTGACCGACCAGTAGTTGGTGGGGTTGCCGACGACGTTGCGGATGTCGCCCGCGCCGCCCTCGATCGTCGGGAACGCGGTCCAGCCCAGCTCCTTGCGGGCGAAGTCCGGGAACTTGCCGAGCTGGGTGTTGTACTCCCAGGAGCCCATCAGGTGCATCGCGGCCTTGCCCTTGGCGAACACGGCCGGGGCGCCGCCGTTGGTGTAGGCGACCGAGCTGAAGCCCTTGCCGAAGGCGCCGTCGTCGATGAGCTGCTTGACCGTCTGGGCGGCCTTGAGGACGGCCGGGTCGCCCCAGCCGGAGGCGTCGCCGTTCTTGATCCGGTCGAAGACCTGGGGGCCGCCGATCCGGTCGACCAGGTACTCCAGCCACATCAGCTCGGGCCAGATGTCCGCGCCGCCCAGCGCGAACGGGGTGATCCCGGCCCGCTTGAGCTTCTTGTTGATGTCGAGCAGCTGGTCCCAGGTGGTGGGCGGCTGGAGCTTCTGCTCGGCGAAGAGGGTCTTGTTGTAGAAGAGGATCACGGGCTGCATGCCGCGCATCGGTATGCCGTACTTGCGCCCGCCCAGGCCGCCCGCCGTGAGTACCGAGGGCAGGAAGCCGCTCTTCAGCACCGGGTCCGACTCGATGATGTCGGTGAGGTCCACCAACTGCTTGGCGTCCCGGTAGGCCTTGATGGAGCCGCCGCCCCAGTTGAAGAAGATGTCGGGCGCGTTGGGGGAGCCCATCGCGGTGCGCAGCTTCGTCGGGTACTCCGAGCCGGGCACCTTCTCCAGCTTGATCTTGCCCTTGGCCTTCTTCGCGGCGGCCGACGCGTTGAACCGGTCGATCGCCTGGACCTGGACCTTGGCGTCACCGTCGCCGTATACGAAGGCGGTGAGCGTGCCCCCGCCCCCGGAACCCCCGGAGGAGCCGCAGGCCGTGAGTCCGGCGGTTCCGGCGGTGACGAGTGTGGTGGCAGCGGCGCCGAGCACCCAGCGCCTGCTGAACGTGTGCCCGCCGTTGGACGTGGTGGACTCCATTGACCCTGGCCTCTCGCAATGTTTCGAGTTGGGTTCCGAATGTTCCGGGAACGTATGGCGGAAGAGGGGCTTCGTCAAGGGGTCGCGCAGGGATACGATCGCGGACATGAAGCCTGGGAAGCCCGCAGAAGCGCAGACCGCGACGCTCGCCGAGATCGCCCGAGAGGCCGGGGTGTCCGCTCCGACTGTTTCGAAGGTCCTCAACGGCAGAGCCGATGTCGCGCCCTCGACCCGTACCCGCGTCGAGGAGCTGCTGCGCGCCCACGGCTACCGGCGCCGGCGTGCCGAGGCCTCCCGCTCGCCACTGATCGACCTGGTCTTCCACGAGCTGGAGAGCGCCTGGGCGATGGAGGTCATCCGGGGCGTGGAGAACGTGGCGCAGTCGGCCGGCCTGAGCGTGGTGCTGTCCGAGTCGGCGGGGCGGCTCACCCCCGGCCGCTCCTGGGCCGACCAGGTCGCCGCCCGCCGCCCGCACGGGGTGGTGCTGGTCCTGTCCGAACTGGACCAGGGCCAGCAGGCGTTGCTGACCAGCAGATCCATCCCGTTCGTGGTGGTGGACCCGGCCGGCGACCCGGGCCCGGACGTGCCGTCCATCGGCGCCACCAACTGGCAGGGCGGCCTGGCCGCCACCCGCCATCTGGTCGAGCTGGGCCACACCCGGATCGGCGCCATCAGCGGCCCCACCCGGATGATGTGCAGCCGTGCCCGGATCGACGGCTACCGCGCCGCCCTGGAGACGGCCGGGCTGCCCGTCGACCCCGCGCTCATCCTGGGCGGGGACTTCCATCACGAGGCCGGCTACCGCCTGGGCCTGGAGCTGCTGCGCCGTCCCGACCGGCCCACCGCGATCTTCGCGGGCAACGACCTCCAGGCGCTCGGCCTGTACGAGGCCGCCCGTGAGCTGGGGCTGCGCATCCCGGAGGACCTCAGCGTCGTCGGCTTCGACGATCTGCCGGTGGCCCGCTGGGTGGGTCCGCCGCTGACGACCGTACGGCAGCCGCTGACCGAGATGGCCGAGGCCGCGGCCCGGCTGGTGCTCGAACTGGGCAGTGCCCAGGAGGAACGGGCCGCGACCCGGCTGGAGTTGGCCACGAGCCTGGTGGTGCGGTCGAGCACGGCCGCGCGGCCGACGGGGTGATCGAAATTTTCGAAGCCGGTTCCGGGGGGTCGGCCATGAGAATTCCCGAAGAAAACCAAATCGTGATGCTTCAACTAACGGTCCGCTAATAATTCGGACTTACGTTCCTGTCGTGATGCGACACGAGGAGCACGGCGACGCGGGCATACGCGTGCGCCGGCGATCGAGAACGCTGCGGATCGCCGGTCTCACCCTGGCGACCGCCCTGGTGCTGGCCACGGCCACCGCGGGCTATGCCTACTGGCACCTCAACCACAACATCAGGGGCGTCGACATCAACAGCGCGCTCGGCGACGACCGTCCGGCGCCCGCCCCGGCCCCGAGCGCCTCCTCGGCCGCCGCCCCGCTCCCGGCCGGCGCCCTGAACATCCTGGTCCTCGGCTCGGACTCGCGCAGCGGCGCGGCCGACAGGGAGCTGGGCGGCGGTGACAGCGAGGGCGCCCGCTCGGACACCGCGATGGTGGTGCACATCGACCCGGGCCGCACCGCCGCCACGGTGGTCAGCATCCCGCGCGACACCCTCGTCACCCGCCCGTCCTGCCCACTGCCGTCCGGGGGCGAAACGGCGCCGGCGTACGGCTCGATGTTCAACAGCGCCTTCTCGGTGGGCGGTCCGGTGTGCGCGGTGAAGACGGTCGAGTCGGTCACCGGGGTGCGCATGGACCACTTCGTCGAGATCGACTTCGCCGGTTTCGCCAGGCTGGTGGACGCGCTCGGCGGGGTGGACGTCACCACGGGCCAGGACATCGACGACGACAAGAGCCACCTCCATCTGAAGGCCGGCCCCCATCATCTCGACGGCAAGCAGGCGCTGGCCCTCGCCCGCACCCGGCACGGCATCGGCGACGGCAGCGACCTGGGCCGCATAGGCCTCCAACAGCTCCTGGTGAAGGCCCTGTTGGAGCGGATCTCCGGCACGGACCTGCTCACCGACCCGGCCAAGCTCTACCAGGTTGCCGACGCGGTCACCGCGAGCATCACCACCGACACCGGCCTGGACTCGCTCGCCGAACTGACCGAACTGGGCCGGAGCCTGAAGGGGCTGACCGCCGGCCGGGTGAAGACGGTGATGATGCCGGTCGTCCAGGCGCCCTCGGACCCCAACCGGGTGATCGCCAAGGAGCCGGACGCGCAGGACCTGTGGACGTCCCTGCGCCGTTGACCCCCGGGCCGGGTCCCGCCGTCAGGGGCCGGCGGGCGGCCGGGCGGGCCCGCCGATCAGCATCGTCGGCGCGCCCGCGACCCGGGTCAGGAACACCGTCGCCGCGTTCGGCCCCTGCGGCTTGACCTTCCGGCGCAGCTCCTCCGGCTCGACCGCCGACCCGCGCTTCTTCACGGTCAGCGTGCCGACCTCGCGCTCGCGCAGCAGCGCTTTCAACTTCTTCACGTTGAAGGGCAGCCGGTCGGTGATCTCGTAGGCGGTGGCGTACGGCGTGGGGTGCAGCGCGTCGGCGGTGACGTAGGCGATGGTCTCGTCCAGGAGCCCCCCGCCGACCTCCTCGGCCACCTCGGCGACCAGATGCGCGCGGATCACGGCGCCGTCCGGCTCGTACAGGAACGCCCCCACCGGCCGCACCCGGGGGTCCGGCAGGCCCCGCCCGAGCAGGGTGCGCGGGCCGGGCAGCAGGGTGGCGCGCACCGCGCCCGGCGACCCCGTGCCGAACCAGAGCACCGCCTCCTTCACATCGCCGCCGTCGGAGATCCACTCGGCCTCGGCCTCCGGGGGCACCGCCTCGTGCGGCACGCCCGGGGCGATCTTCAGCGCGGCGTGCGGCGCCCGGCGCGCGGCGGACACCGCCCACGACAGGGGCGGCGAGTACGCCTCGGGATCGAAGATCCGCCCGCCGCCCCTCGCCGACGTGCCCCGCCGCGCGGGGTCCACGAACACGGCGTCGTACCCGGCGGTGTCCACCTCGGTGACGTCGGCCTCACGCACCTCGATCAGCCCGGCGAGCCCGAGGGCCTCGGCGTTCGCCCGTGCCACGGCCGCCGTCAGCGGGTCCCGGTCCACGGCGAGCACCCGGATGCCGGCCCGCGCCAGCGCGACGGCGTCCCCGCCGATCCCGCAGCACAGGTCCGCCACCGAGGTCACCCCGAGATCGGTCAGCCGCCGCGCCCGGTACGCCGCCACGCTCGCCCGCGTCGACTGCTCGACCCCGTTCGGGGTGAAGAACATCCGCTCCGCGTCCGCCGCCGCGAACTTGGCCGCCGCCCGCTGCCGCAGCCGGGCCTGGCCGAGCGCGGCCGACACCAGGTCGGCGGGGTGGTCGCGGCGCAGCCGGGTGGCGACGGCCAGTTCGTCGGCCGGGGCGGTGCCGCGGACCTCTTCGAGGAGGGCCCGGCCTTCGGGGGTGAGGAGGGGAGCGAGGTCGTTCACCGGGACATTGTGGGCCAGTCGGTGGACGGTGCGCCCGCGGGCGGCGTTGTCGGCCCGGATACGGGGGCCGGGCCTGCGAAGATCCAGCACCATGCGACTAGTAGTACACAACGACAAAAGTCGGGCACGGGGTGGTGCGTGCCGGGCGCGGCGGCGGGGCCTCGTCCTCGGCTGCGGTGCCGCGGTCCTCGCCTCCACCGCCCTCGTCACCGGCTGCTCGGATTCCGGCTCCCACGCCCCCCGCCCGGCCGCGGGCCAGGCCGGCGCCGCCGCCCACGCCCCGGACGCCCGGGCCGCGCAGGCCGCGGAACACGCCC
>NZ_VOGW01000170.1:0-92794 GCF_007896895.1 Streptomyces misionensis
GAATCCCCGGGGAGAGGCGAGCGTGTCCCAGGTCACACCCGTTCTTTCCGGGGGCGGGAAATAAGTGGGGACCCTTTCCCCGTTTGGAAGTGTGTCCGCCTGAAACGGGGAGTCGTTCCCCGGATCGGACGGCCCGAAGAACTTCGACATCCGAGGAGTACTCCGTGACGACCGCGACCCGTCCCGCGCCGCGCAAGGTGAGCCGGCCCCGCGCCGACGCCCTGCGCAACCGCGAGCGGATCGTCACCGCCGCCCAGCAGATGTTCGTCGAGCACGGCCCCGATGTTCCGCTGGACGAGATCGCCCGCCGGGCCGGCGTCGGCAACGCCACGCTGTACCGCAACTTCCCCGACCGCGACGCCCTGGTCCGCGAGGTCGTCTGCTCCGTGATGGACCGCACGGCCGAGGCGGCCGAGCGCGCCCTGGCGGAGACCGGGGACGCCTTCACCGCGCTGGAGCACTTCGTGCACACCGCCGCCGACGAGCGGATCAGTGCCCTGTGCCCGATGGTCTCCGGCACCTTCGACCAGCACCACCCCGACCTGGAGGCCTCCCGCGAGCGTGTCGAAAGCCTCGTGGAGGAGGTCATGGGCCGGGCGGTGACGGCCGGTCAGCTCCGGCCCGACGTGGGCGCCTTCGATCTGCTGGTCGCCGTCGCCCAGCTGAGCCGGCCCCCGGCCGGCACGGACTGTCTGCGCGGGGACCGGTTCGTCCACCGCCATCTCCAGATCTTCCTCGACGGCCTGCGGGCCCCCGCCCGCTCCGCCCTGCCGGGCAGCGCCGTCACCGTCGAGGAGCTGCGTCAGTCCTGTCCGACCGCGTAGCTCCGCGCGACCCGACTTCCATCACTGTCCCGACACCTTCTGTTCTCTGTCGATTTCTCAGCATTTTTCCGTCACGACGTCCCGAGTCCCGCAGTCTCGAAGTCCCGAAGTGGGTACCCCCATGTCCGAAGCCGTCAAGGCTCCCGGCCTCACCGCGCGCAGCGGTGACGCCAACCGCTGGAAGGCGCTCGTCTTCATCGCGCTCGCCCAGCTGATGGTCGTCCTCGACTCCACCATCGTGAACATCGCCCTGCCGTCGGCCCAGAAGGACCTCGGCATATCCGACGGCAACCGGCAGTGGGTCGTCACGGCCTACGCCCTCGCCTTCGGCGGCCTGCTGCTCTTCGGCGGCCGGATCGCCGACAAGTGGGGCCGCCGGCGAGCCTTCCTCACCGGTCTGGTCGGTTTCGCGCTCGCCTCCGCGCTCGGCGGCCTCGCCACCTCCGGCCCGATGATGTTCGGCGCCCGCGCCCTCCAGGGCGTCTTCGGCGCGCTGCTCGCCCCGGCCGCGCTGTCCCTGCTGGCCGTGATGTTCACGGACGCCCGGGAACGCGCCAAGGCGTTCGGCATCTACGGCGCCATCGCGGGCGGCGGCGGTGCCGTCGGCCTGATCCTCGGCGGTTTCCTCACCGAGTACCTGGACTGGCGCTGGACGTTCTTCGTCAACGTGCCGTTCGCCATCGTCGCCGCGCTCGGCGCCACCCTCGTCATCCGGGAGCCGGAGGGCGGCCGCAACCGCTCGCCGCTCGACATCCCCGGCGTGGTGCTGTCCACCCTCGGCCTGGTCGCGCTGGTCTACGGCTTCACGCGCGCCGAGTCCGACGGCTGGGGCGACGCCGTGACCGTGTCCATGTTCGTGGCGTCCGTGGTGCTGCTGCTGGCGTTCGTGCTGGTCGAGTCGCGGGTCAAGGCCCCGCTGCTGCCGCTGCGCGTGGTCCGCGACCGCAACCGCGGCGGCATCTACCTCTCCCTCGGCCTCGCCATCATCGGCATGTTCGGCCTGTTCCTCTTCCTGACCTACTACCTCCAGATCGTGAAGGGCTACACGCCGGTCAAGACGGGCTTCGCGTTCCTGCCGATGGTGGCCGGCATGATCACCGGCTCCACCCAGATCGGCACCCGGCTGATGACCCGGGTCCGGGCCCGGCTGCTGATGGGCCCCGGCTTCCTGGTCGCCGGCCTCGGCATGCTGCTGCTGACCCAGCTGGAGATCGGCTCCTCGTACGTCACCCTGCTGCTGCCCGCGATGGTGCTGCTCGGTCTCGGCATGGGCACGGCCTTCATGCCGGCCATGTCCCTGGCCACCCAGGGCGTCGAGCCCCGGGACGCCGGTGTCGCCTCCGCGATGGTCAACACCTCGCAGCAGGTGGGCGGCGCCATCGGCACCGCCCTGCTGAACACCATCGCCGCGTCCGCGAAGACGTCGTACTTCAAGGACCACGTCGGCGGTGCCGTCACCAAGCCGCAGCAGCAGCTGCTCGGGCTCCAGAGCATGGTGCACGGCTACACCTCGGCGATCGCCTTCGCCGTCGGCATCCTCGGGATCGCCGCGCTGATCGCCTTCACCTTCGTCAACGCCGGCCGTCCGGGCTCCGTCACGGTGGCCTCCGGCACGGGCGCCGAGGACGAGGTGCCGGTGCCGGTGGTGGCCCACTGAACACGGCGGCGGGTCAGGGCCTCGAAAGACCCTAGATCCCTGACCCGCCCGGAGGGCAGGCGCTAGCTGTTCTGTCCGGGGAGGTTGTGGACAGGTGAGCCAGGTCTCGGCTGAGAGATCTTGAACGGGTGAGGGCCTTCCGGGTTTGGTGTGGATTGCGACGTCTACACCAACCAGAAAGGCCCTCGTGGTCCACCGTAATGCACCCCTGACCGAGACCGGCCGCCTGCGTCTGGCGCGATGCGTGGTCGAGGACGGCTGGCCGCTTCGGCGGGCCGGCGAACGCTTCCAGGTCTCGCCCACCACGGCCCAGCGGTGGGCCGACCGTTACCGCCGGCTCGGCGAGGCGGGCATGGCCGACCGCCCGAGCCGGCCCCACCACAGCCCTGGCCGCACTCCGACCCGCACCGAGCGACGGGTCATCAAGGTCCGCCTGGCGCGCAGGTGGGGGCCGGCCCGCATCGCGCACTTTCTGCACCTGGTGCCTTCGACCGTGCACCGTGTCCTGACCCGCTACGGCCTGGCCCGCCTGACCCATCTCGACCGGGCCACGGGCCACGTCGTGCGCCGCTACGAACGCGAGCGGCCCGGCGAACTGGTGCATGTGGACATCAAGAAGCTGGGCAACATCCCCGACGGCGGCGGGCACAAGGTCCACGGCAGGGCCCAGGGCGGCCGCAACAGCTCCGCGCACCGCGACCCCGCCCGGCCCCGCACCGCCGGCGGCCGTCCCAACCTCGGCTACAGCTACCTGCACACCGCCGTCGACGACCACTCCCGCCTGGCCTACAGCGAGATCCATGCGGACGAGAAGAAGGAGACCGCCACCGGCTTCTGGCAGCGGGCCCACGCCTTCTTCACCCATGCCGGGATCACCGTCGAACGGGTGCTGACCGACAACGGCTCCTGCTACCGCTCACACGACTGGCGCGATGCCCTGGCAGCAGCCGGGATCGTCCACAAGCGAACCCGGCCCTACCGACCCCAGACGAACGGCAAGGTCGAACGCTTCAACCGCACCCTGCTGGACGAGTGGGCCTACGCCCGCCCCTACCGGTCAGAAACCGAGCGCCGCGAAGCGTTCCCGCAGTGGCTGCACACATACAATCACCACCGCGGACACACCGCACTGAAAGGGCAACCACCCGCCAGCCGCGTCCCCAACCTCACGGGTCAGTACAGCTAGACGAGTAGTTCCGAATGCGGGGTTCACGGACGTGGGGAGGGTGCCCAACATCGGGTTGTGACGACCGAGTTAGACACCCTCTTGACCGCACTGTACGTGCACATCGACGACCGTCTGAAGACCCCGCGCCGACGCGGCCGGCCGCCTCGGCTGACCGACGCCGAACTGGTCACCCTGGCCGTGGCCCAGGCCATGCTGGGCT
This sequence comes from Streptomyces misionensis, assembly GCF_007896895.1. GTDB lineage: Bacteria > Actinomycetota > Actinomycetes > Streptomycetales > Streptomycetaceae > Streptomyces > Streptomyces misionensis_A. The sequence goes on from NZ_VOGW01000170.1 coordinate 3,870, forward strand.
TCCACTGCGAGGCCCGCTGGCTGCGCTTCGCCCACGCCCACCTGCACGCGATGTTCCCCTACCTGCCCCAGCGGCCGGCGTACAACAAGCGCCTGCGGGCCGCCCTGGGGCTGGTCAAACAGGTGATCCGGTCCCTGGCTGCGGACACCGACCTGTGGCTGGACCCGGTGTGGATCGTGGACTCCACCCCCGTGGAGTGCGCCCGCTCGCGGGAGACCGTCAAACGTTCCGACCTGGCCGGCTGGGCGGGCTACGGCTACTGCCGCTCTCACTCCCGCTTCTACTGGGGCCTGAAGCTGCACCTGGTGTGCACCCCAGCCGGCCTGCCCGTCACCTGGGCCCTCGCTGACCCGAAGATCGACGAACGGCAGGTGCTGGCCGCCCTGATCGACAACGAGCCGCACCTGGCCACCGACCGGGCCGGCCTGCTCATCCTGGCCGACAAGGGCTACATCGCCGCCGAACTGGACCGCTTTCTCGCCGCCCGCGGCATCAGCCTGCTGCGGCCCTCCTACCGCAACCGCGGCACTCCACGCCCGGGAGAGGGCCTGCTCAAGACCGTGCGCCAGCTGATCGAGTCGGTCAACGACACCCTCAAGGGCCAGCTCGACCTCGAACAGCACGGCGGCCGCACCATCGAAGGCGTCGGCGTCCGCGTGGCCCAACGGATCCTGGCGATGACCTGCGCAATTTGGCACAACCGCACCATCGGCGCACCCATCACCAGGTCACTGATCGCCTACGACCACTGAGCCACATCGGAACTACTCGTCTAGTGTCCTGAGTCGGGAATTCGCTGCGTAAGTCATCGCGGTTCGGCATGATGGCCGGGTGGCGAGGACGGGACGGCCGAAGGCCGAGCTGGTGCTGACCGATGACGAGCGTGAGACGTTGAACCGCTGGGCCAGGCGTCGGACTTCTTCGCAGGCCCTGGCCCTGCGGTGCCGGATCGTGCTGGAGTGCGCAACCGGCGCTTCGAACAGAGACGTCGCCGCCCTGCTCGGTGTCGAGGAGCACACGGTGAGCAGGTGGCGGGCCCGCTTTGTGCGGGACCGGCTTGAGGGCCTGACCGACGAGCCACGCCCGGGTGGTCCCCGGAAGATCACCGACGCCCAGGTGGAAGAAGTGGTCGTCAAGACGCTGGAGACCACGCCGAAGGACGCCACGCACTGGTCGACGCGGTCGATGGCCAAGGAAGTGGGACTCTCCCAGTCGGCCATCACACGTATCTGGCGGACCTTCGGCCTCAAACCGCACCTGGTGGACACCTTCAAGCTATCGAAGGACCCGCAGTTCATCGAGAAGGTCCGCGATGTGGTCGGCCTGTATCTCGCCCCGCCCGAGCATGCGCTGGTGCTGTGCGTGGACGAGAAGACGCAGATCCAGGCGCTGGACCGGTCGGCTCCGGTGCTGCCGATGATGCCGGGCATGCCCGAGCGCCGTACTCACGACTACGTGCGCGGCGGCGTCACCACGCTGTTCGCCGCGCTGAACACCGCTACCGGCGAGGTGATCGGCCAGATCCACCGCCGGCACCGTGCCGTGGAGTTCAAGAAGTTCCTCGTCCGCATCGACAGGGAGGTACCCGCCGGCCTGGACGTGCATCTCATCTGCGACAACGCCTCAACGCACAAGACCCCGGCCATCCAGCGATGGCTGACCGCACACCCCCGCTTCCATGTGCACTTCACACCGACCAGTTCCTCCTGGCTGAACCAGGTCGAGCGGTGGTTCGCGCTGCTGACGGACAAACAAATACGGCGAGGTGTCCACAGGAACGTCCAGTCCCTGGAGAGGGACATCCGCAACTGGATCAAGACCTGGAACGAAGAGCCGAAACCCTTCGTCTGGACGAAGACCGCGGACGAGATCCTTGAACGCCTCGCAAGATATCTGAAGCGAATTCCCGACTCAGGACACTAGCCGCCCGCTTCCCCCGTGGACGCGGCGCGAGGCCGGACAAGGTACGCACCGTCGTGGCAGGAGCGCAATCCGAAGACGTCTCCTTCGGCCAACGCAGCTACGCCGTGTCCGGCGACCTGCAGCGAGTCCATTGTTCAGGGTGGCATAACCGGCTGCCCATTCAATTCCGGAACCGCTGAACTCGGTGATGCGCCGCCCCGCTGCGGCGCCAGTGCGGGGAAGCCGCCGTCGCCCTTGCGTGGGTTGGGCGACGGTGCCCCGCACCGGAAGGACCGCCGAGCCAGGTTGTCGTGCTCGGTGTCCAGACACCTACAAAGGAGGACCACGTGAAGGCACGCAGGATGACCATGCGGCGTGGCGCGGCTGCCGCCGCCATGGGCATCGCGATTCTCGGCGGGATAACCGTCGCCGCGCCCGCCCATGCCGGCACCACGGCCCAGGAAACCTCTCCGGCAGCTGCCGAGACGGCCCGGGCCGCTGCCAGCCCCCCGTGCAAGATCTACCACCATGGCGTTGTCCGTCTGGGCGTGCACACCTACTGCTCCAACCAGCCCTCTTGGCGCAGGCACCGTGCGCGTGCCACCTGCATCAACCACAGCAACCCTCTGATCAAGTACACACGGTGGGGCCCTTGGCGCAAGCCGGGCCAGAAGTCCTCGATGAGCTGCAACTTCGAAGACGGCTACGAGTACGCCTGGGTGGACCTGCGATAGCAGGCGGGCACGGGGCACCACATAAGTTCGTGGGGCCGATCCAGTGCCACTCGGCCATCCCACAGGCCCCGGTGATCTCGGTGCACAGCGGCAGCAGTGTGGTCGCTGTGCACCGGGTGCAGCCGCGAACTGCGCGGGAGGCCCCGTCGGCGGCGAAGCCGTGCTCACCGCTGGCGGCGATCTCCGACGAAGAATGTGAACCGCCGGAGGACGGGGCGCTTCAGGGGCGCGTCGGTACTCACGTGACCAGTCCTAGAAAGCGGGTGGGGGATGCCCCGGTGAGCGCGGCGCGGTATGCGGCGGCAAGCTCCAAGGGCCTGGAGATGTTGAGGATCTCTGAATTCTCAATGAGTCCCTACACCGCCCGGCTCCCCCACCCCACGCCCTTCCGCCGCGGACGCCAACACCCTCCACGGTGTCGTCCGACGCCTGATCGATCAGCAGTGGCGGCCAGGCCCAGGATCGGGCCGATGCGGGCCGGGCCGAGCTTGCGGTCCTGCCGCAGCAGGCGGCAGATGCGGTCTTCGACCGCTGCTGCCGTGCGGTGCGGCGTCCTGTGGGGTAGGCCGGAACGGTCGTGCAGGCCGGCTTCGCCCTCTGCCCGCCAGCGGCTCAGCCACTTGTGGCCGTGACCCTCGACAGGAGGCCGTCCGGGTCAGGGCGCTGGCTCGGGCGCTCACGGGCACCGGAGTGGCCCGGGTGCCGCCCGATATCCGGTGGCGGAGGGATCCAGCGCCGAGCCAGGCTCCAGCCACCGAAGGGGCGTAGCTCAGCTCGGCCAGAGCAGCGGACTCCACACTCGCACGCCGCAGGTTCGAATCCTGCCGCCCCTGCGCAGCAGAAGTGCCAGGTCCCCGTGGGACCCGGCCGCTCACTCATCGCCGCGATGGCGGCCTGCTCGTCGTACTCGCGCAGCATCCACGCAAGCAGGGATGAGGTCAGATCATTGCCTCCCGGCGGCTGCTGCGACCGATGGAGAGTCGTACAGGTCGTACGTCTCGATTCCCAAATCGCCATCGAGGTGCAGCCGATGGCCGTTCTGCTGCAGGGTGCCATGCACGGGGATCGCGTCGCCCAGCTGCCCTCCCGGCACATCGATCTCGTTGCCGCGCTGAGTCCCCTGGAAGGACTTCGTTTCGCCCATTGGCGTCCAAGGCCCCTTGCCGCTCGCCTGTTCCTGGATCGCGTACGTCCCGTCGATGGGTCCGTTGTCATCCTGGGACGTCCAGCTGAGAACCTCACGCATGTGCAGGTCGGGGTCCTCAGGGTCATAGCCGTAAAAAGTGTGCTTCACGAGCTTGTGGGTCGGCTGTGCCGACTGTGCTGGCTGTGACGAGTGGCTGTCGTTGCAGCCAGGAAGAACCGCCAAGGTCACGGCAACGCCAACAGCAACTAACGCGGACCGGGAGCCCATGCGCATTCTCTTCCTTGTGTGAGATGACAGTGACTCCTTCATGCCCATATTCAGATCAGTCTTCCCTCAGGAGTGTGACCGAGATAGGGGGTCAGCCGGAATGCGGCAGAAACGTGCCGTTCACTGATGAGTCCGCTGGTCAAAGGTCGCGGCGAGGCGCCGTAGAACCGCCCGGTGCTGCTTCTCCGACGCCAGCGCCGCCCGGAAGGCGGCGGCGTCCCAGTACCGGTCGATCATCCGCTGGTACAGGCGGCACAGCTACCCGTTCTCTCCCGCGCCCGGTCCACCACGGACGGCCACGCGCCCGCTCACGCGCCATACCGGTACTTGTACTTGTACCCCTTCGTCAGGGCCGGCGGCGGAATCAGCTGCGGCCCCGGCCCGGCTCTTGGCCGTGCTGCGGCTCCGGCGGTGCGGCGGCCTGGAGGCGGGCGGCTTCGACGGCGGCTTCTCCAGCAGGAGCACCGGCACCCCGGCCGCCGGCGCCCGCACCACCAGGTCCGCCCGCTGCACGAAGCTGGAGCCGAGCCGGTGCCCGATCTCGGTCTGAAAACCGAGCCGGTGGCCGATCCCGGCGCGGTGGAGTTCGGCGGCCGTCGAGGTGACCGCCGCGGCGTGGTCGTCGTAACCGGCGCCGAGCAGCTGTCCCGTGTCCGGGTCGTACTCCTGCTTGCGCAGCGCCGAGACCCGTGCGTCCTTCGGCTCCGGCAGCTGCTTCGCCTCGCCGTGTCCGCGCCGGTTCAGCCCCCACACCTGCCGCTGGTCCTCCTACACCGACTCGATCCTCACCAGCTGGTGGTCCTGAAGATCCAGGAGGGTGTCCCGCGTGAGCTTGTCGTGCCGGTTGCCAGGGCGGGTCAGCTTCCACAACTGATCAGGCGTAGCCCGCTGGAAGAACCCCAGCGCTTGCAGCAGCTCCCGACGTCGAGGCCCGGTCGAAGTCCTCCGGTGCTTGGGACGCCTCGCTACATCAACATGAGGGTTGCCGGACCTGCGACTCCCCCCTGTCGATGCTCAGCAACTGCGCCGGTAGGCGACGCTGTCGACGTAGGACGCCCACTCCGCTCGAGACAGTCCGGCTCCCATGCGCCCGCACAGGTTGGCGACCGTTCGGCTGGGCGCCAACTCGTAGGCCAGCAAGGGCACGTGCTCACCTGCTACATGCAAGGTCCGGTCGCCTGCGGAGAAGGCAAGAGCCATGATGCTCCCAGAGTCGGTGTGCAAGGTTCCCCCGACAGGTTTACGGGAGGGCACGTCCCATAGCCTGACAGTGCCGTCCTCCGCGCCTACAGCCAGGATCGTGCCGTTATGCGAGAAGACGAGCGCGGACACCCCTGCTGTCGCTCTATCTCCGTTTGCGTCAGCGGGTTCGGTTGGATCGGGGACGGCGGTGAGGTCACCCAGGCGGTGGGCCGCGGTTCCGTCCCACAGCGTGACTCCACCCGCCTCGTCACCGGCTGCGAGGTGGCCGCCGACCGTATCCTGGGCCACGACGGTGGTTTGATTCGACGTGAGTGTGTGGCTGGTGCGCTTTCTGGACGGCAAACGAACTATGTCGCCTTCGGAGGTGGCCAGTAGACGGCCATCGGGAGTGAGAGACAGGGTTCCGGCGACATCTGGAAGCCTGGCGGTCCTGGTTCTGCGATGTAGGTCCCACAGCTCCGTGTGATCGTACGACAGGGAGGCGAGAACTGTGCTGCCGTCGGGGCTTATTGCGAGGCCGTCGACTGTGTCCGCGTCCTCGTCGGTGCCGGGGAGGCGAAGTACTCGGTGCCGGGTCATGTCGCGGCTGTCCAGGACAGCCAGTGTCGTAGCCACGTTCGTGTCTCCGCCGCCGCCCGAATACGCAAAGGTTTGGTTGTCCGGTCCGAAGGCCAGGACATCCCCGCAGATTGCCTCGCTGTCGTTGTCCTGGGGGAAGACGGCGTCCACGGCGCAGGGAGCAGTCGGCAGGGGAACGGCCGTACTGTGGCCCGTGGGTACGTCCCTCAGTGTCAGGCGGTGCGTACCGCCGGTCTGTCGTGCTGTGGCCAGCCGGGTGCCGTCAGGGCTGAACGCAGCGGCCGTTGCGGAGTCGGCGTGCCAGCCGCTGTCGTCGGCGTGGCCCAGGGACATCGACCAGACCGTGGTGTCGAAGGAACCGCTGGTGTAGCGAATGACTCCGTCGGTCCGGTCGAACCGCACCATACTCGGTGACGACTGGTGCGGCAGCGTCGAGGCCAGCACTGGAGCTGCAGGGTGATCCGCCCGCCACAGCAGGACATCGCGGTCATCGGTAGTGGCGAAGAGTTGGCCGTCGGTGCTGAAGTCGATCTCCTGCACCCCCTTGTGGGCGAAGGTGCCTGTGGCCCGGCCGGTGGTTACGTTCCACATGGTCAGTCCGTCACCAGTGGTGAGTACCAGGGCATGGCCGTCCGGCGTGAAGGCGGTGGCTGCGGGACACCCAGAGGCCGAGGATGTCTTCTCCCATGGTCCGGGTAGCCGCCGGCGCCGACCGGCTACCTGCCACACTTGTACTCCGCCGTCCGGGCGGCAAACCGCCACCAAGCGGTCGTCACGGCTGATCGCGAGGATGCTGTGGGAGTTGACCTGAATGAAGGTGTGTATGTCGCTGGTCCCCTGGATGGTTTCCGCGAGATCCGCGTCGCCGGACCATGAGGCGCGCGTACAGGTCTCGAAGAGCACCGTCCGTCGGTGTAGGTCCCACAGTTGAGCCGCGTGGAGCGGGTGATCGAATTCCTGTGAGCCGTTCTTCTCGCATGCCGTCCCGGCGGTCACCAGCAACGTCCTGCCGCTCGCGCTGAAGGCGACCTCTTCTGCCGGTCCAGGTGGGCGCAGCATCGGGCTGTCTGGTAGTCCCGTTTTTGTGCTGTACAGCTGGATTCCTGATGTGGTCGATATCGCCAGCCTCTTTCCGTCCGGCGAAAGGGCGAACGCCGGGTTGTCCTGGGCAGGGACTGTGAAGCGGCTCAGCCGGTGGTGGGTGCGCACATCCCAGCGTTCGACCTGCCCGTCCCGCAGCGTCACCAGTATGTGCCCGTCTTTGGTGAGACCGGCCAGTGCCAGGGTGGAGTCGGGAACGTGGAAGGCGTCCTGCGGAAGTTGGGCTGCGGCTGCCAGCAATGCCGAGCGGGTCTCCGGGAGATCGGCGATCTTCCAAGCGGTCACGCTGAGTTTCATCGCCGTGGCCGGGTCGGACAACCGCAACGTGTCGGCCACGGCGGCAAGGCGCCGGGCTTCGGTGCGTACCCGTTCGGCTTCTGCCGCCCTGCTCTGCTGCCAGCCGAGCAGCCCGGCCAGCACGGCCAGGACGGCCAGGACCGAGACGGAGACCAGCAGCCGGCGCAGCCGCCGGGCCGAACGGAGCGTGGCACGCTGCTCACGTTCGCGGGTTTCCAGCCCGGCGTCCAGAAAGGATTTCTCCAAGCCGGTGAAGTCGGCTCGGCCGCCAGGCTGGGCGAAGGCTTCCTCCGCAGCGGCCAGTCGCGTGCCCCGGTAGAGCGCTCCTGGGTCACGGCCCAGATCGTTCCATGCCTGTGCATCTTCGGTCAGACGGCGGTGCAGGCGGAGCCTGGACCGTTCGCTGTCGATCCAGGCGTGTAATCGCGGCCAGGCCGTGATGAGCGCTTCATGGGCGAGGTCGACGGTGTCGTCGTCCAAGGTCAGCAGGCGTGCGTGGGTCAGCCTGTCGAGAACTGTGGCAATCTCCGCCGCATCGGCGAAGTCCAGTTCCTTGCGCTGAACGGGGCGGCGGGTGTCCGGCGTCCCGTCACCGGGTGTGACCAGGCGGAGCAGTACAGACCGGGTGAGCTCGGCCTGGGCAGGGCTCATGCTGTCGTAGACGCCCTCGGCCGTCCGGACGATCGCGCCCTGCAGGCCGCCGGCTGCCTCGTACGCTGTCTCTGTGAGCGCGCGGCCCTTACGGCGATGCCAGGTCTCGAGGAGGGCGTGAGACATCAGCGGCAGAGCGCCGGGTTCCCCATCGACTTCGTCGAGAATCCGGGCGGTCAGAGAGCGCTCCACGATCAGCCCACAGGCCTGGGCAGGCTTGATTACTGCCTCACGCAGCTCGCCGCGGCTCATGGGGCCCACCAGGACGCTGCTGTCCTGCAGCATGGCGGTCAGTGCGGAGTGTTCGGCGCAGCGGCCCAGGAAATCGGCGCGGACAGCGATGACGACACGCAGCCGGCTGGCAGGATCTGCGGCGGCAAGCAGGCGGTCGAGGAACTGATCGCGTTCCACCGGGTCATGGCAAAGGGTGTAGAGCTCTTCGAACTGATCGACGATCAGCCACGTCTCCCCGGCGCCTTCCTTGGGTGTCAGACGCTGCGCATGGGTGCTCAGGGGGTGCTCGCCGGGAGTGAGGACCCGCAGCGCGGCTGGCCGCGGCCCGGCCCCGTCGAGGGCGCGGAGGCGGGGTCTGAGACCGGCGCGTAGTAGGGAGGACTTGCCGCTGCCCGAGGGGCCGAACACCGCGGTGAACCGGCGGGCAGTGGCGAGTTCGAGCAGGCGGTCGGTGAGCTGGTCACGACCGAAGAACAAGTCGGTGTCGCCGGGTTCGAATCGGGCCAGTCCCCGGTAGGGGGGTTCGGCGTCCTCGTCCTCGGCTCGGGGTTCGGCCGCTGCTTCAGCGGCCGCCTGCCGCCAGCGCTGCTCCCACTCTGCCGGGTCGCCACCGCAGGCGCGGACGTAGGCCAGCGTCACGGGCAGGGTCGGCAGCCGCTCTCCTGCAGCTGCCTGCGACAGGGTGCTTGCCCCCTGCCCGGTGCGCTGGGCCATCGCCCGGTAGGTCGGGCTGCCCGCCTCCGCCCGCAGTTTGCGTAACTCGGCCGCGAGCCCTGCCACCGGCCCCGCACTGGGATCGAGTGGCCTCTCAGGGCGTCCTGCCATCGACGGTCCCCTCCGTCCGGCCGCTTCCCCCGGTGGCCGCGGCGCGATCACCGGGACGCTACGCATGCCCGGGGGAAAGAGCAACCGACAACGCGTGCCCGTGACAGAGAAGCAAGCCGGAGGCGTATCTCTTCCCCCACGCTTGCCCTGCCGTCTCCCTGACCTGCGCCGCAATCAATGTTCACGGTGGCGAAAGCGGCTTATTAATCAATTCCCGGACCCCTGAACTGGGTGATGCAAGGCGGTCATGACGACCGCACCATCACGTCACACCAGGAGGAACTCTCATGAGCGAGAGCGAGCAGACCCCGCCGTACCCGCAGGGCGGCGCCGGCGTCTTCGACGTCGACCCCGACCAGGCCGGCGTCAGCCAGGACCCCGGCCACGAGGTCACCTCCGACCTCGACGCCCTCCCCGACGACATGGAGCTCTGAGACCTGCCATGGGAACCGCACAGGCAATGATCGCCGCTGCACGCAAGCTGCTCGGCACCACCGAGCACCCGCCCGGCTCCAACCACAACGCCGTCACCGCCTGGTACGGCTTCTCCGGCCCGTGGTGCGACATGTCCATCAGCTACGAGGCCGCCCACTCCGGCAACCTCACCGCCGTGATGGGCAAGTACGCGCTGACCACGGCCCACGCCCGCGCCTTCCAGGCCCACGGGCGCTGGCACTACGGCCTGGGCGGCATCCGCCCCGGCGACGTCGTCTTCTTCGACTTCTCCGGCGGCCGCTCCATCGGCGGCATCGACCACGTCGGCCTGGTCGAAGCGGTCCACTCCAACGGGACCATCACCACCCTGGAAGGCAACACCTCCGACGCCTTCCGCCGCCGGGTCCGCGGCCGGGCATGTGTGGTCGGCTACGGACGGCCCGCCTACGACGGCGCCGCCCCGATGCCGCCCCAGGACGGCATCCTGCGCAAGGGCTCCACCGGCAACGCCGTGAAAACCCTGCAGAAGAACCTCAACACCGTCCAGAAGGCCGGTCTCACCGTCGACGGGCAGTTCGGCACCGCGACCGACAAGGCGCTGCGTACCTTCCAGACCCAGCACAAACTGACCGTCGACGGTGAGTACGGTCCGCACACCGCCGCCGTCATGAAGGCCGCCCTCGCCGGGAAGTCAGGCGTCATCAAGCCCAAGGCCCTCGTCACCGTCCCCGCACAGCTGGTGGTCGACGGCCAGTTCGGGCCCGCCACCTGCGCCGCCCTCCAGCGCACCCTCAACACCAGGAACAACGCGGGCCTGGACGTCGACGGCGCCTTCGGCCCCCTGACCGTCAAGGCCCTCCAGACCTACCTCAAGGTCACCGCCGACGGCATCACCGGACCCGACACCGTCACCGCCCTCAACAAGCACCTCGGCCTCACCCCCCAGGACACCTGGGACACCAACACCACCACCCAACTCCAGAAGACCCTCAACGCAGGCACCTTCTGACCGGCCCAGGCCGGGCCTCAGATCGGCCCGCCCCAAAACCCGGCTCCGAAGCCGCACCAGCCCCCTCAGCTGAGGCTTCGGCCAACCGGGCCTGGATCTACTGAGCTACCGGGTCGGGCGTCCCACGGGGGTGGGCGCCCGACCACCCAACCAATTCACCCGATGAGCGGTGGTCGTCCCACAGCGACAGACAGACTGCCGCTTCCTGCGGCATAACCGACGCCGCCGCTGTCTCCAGTGCGTGGCTGTCGGGTCATGAACCAGCAGAAGCAGATTGGAACCACTATGCGCGCATCTGTACGTGCGGCCCTGCTCACCGCGGCGGTTGCCGTTGGCGTCGCCGCCGGACCGCTCAATCCCCCCATACCCGCCGGAGCGGCCACACCCGTTCCGGTCGCCGCAAGGGCAGGGGTCCAGACGACCGTGGACGGTGGCAGCAACCTGCGTAGCGGCCCGCACTTGAAGAGCCGTTTCGTCGGCACGACCAAGGCCAAGAGCAGCTTCTCCATCGACTGCTACAGCCGGGGCGACTACTACAACGACGGCAAGCACCGCACGAACGTCTGGTACTACGGCATCATCATCGACACACGCGGCCACCACGCCTACTACGGCGTCTACTCCTGGGGCGGCAACGTCAACACGCCACACGACCCTCCGGCCGGACTCCCGCACTGCTGAAGACCGCCGCGTGGCCAGGACGCTCAGCTCCTCCTGGCCACGCGGAGCACCCGGCACCAGAGGAAGAACACCGGGCGATCATCTCCAAGCACTCCGCGAACAGGACGGCGTGGCTCTGTTCGCGTCGCAGAGCAGCGTTTGTCGAGCAGTTCGGGAGGAGGTGGCTGCCCTGGATGTTCCCGACTTCGGGCAGCACCTCGGTGACGACGCGCAGCATGCCGTCTGCTGCTCGTCCGGGGCCCGGGACAAAAGCGCTGGCTGCGGGCGCAGGCGGCAGCCGTCGTCGCGCCGTGCCCGGGTGCCGGCGGGTGCCTCCCGTTCTCATCGACATCGAGGTCCGGCCGCGGCAAGTTCCTCCCGCAGCTCTGAACAACTGCTGTCGTGAGTCATCGATAAAGCCACAGCGCCGATACGTCCTCCTGCTCAGGCGTGCGGTCCCGCATGACGTACAAGTGCCGGCTGAGCGCTGTGGTGAACTGCCCGGCATTCCAGTGCAGTTGTGTGTAGCAGTTCCGGCGTAGCTCACGATTCTCGCGCACTTCCTGGATGGCGTGGGCCGGGTCGACCGCCTCGAGGAGGCCACCTCTCGGCGAAGGCCCTGATTCACGCTCGCCCGGCTTCATCGCGATGAGTGCGGACACTGGCGAACACGACCTCAGCCGGACAACGCGACCGGGGCCCACATGCCGAACCACTGCTCAGCGCCCCAATCCTCATACCGTTGCACCTCGGTGAACCCCAGCTTCGCCGCGAGGCGCAGCGAGCGTTCGTTGGCGGTCTGGGCGGTGAGTACCACTGGCTCGCCGGGCAGTGCTCCGGCGCACCAGTCGAGTGCCGCCGCGCACGCCTCCGCGGCGTACCCGTGTCCCCAGGCCTGCGGCAGGAACATGTAGCCGAGCTCGACCTCCGAGGTCCCGGGGCGGACGTGGACCGGATGCTGCGGGTCGCGCCGTTCGAGTGTGACGATCCCGATCATCTCCCCGTTGAGATCGGCCACGAAGAGGCCGGGGCGCCGCTTGGGGGTTTCGGGCAGCGCGCGCTCGAATTCGTCGCGCTGTCGGGGTCCGCCGATGTAGGTGCCCACCTCGGGCGAGGTGAACAGTTCGATGATCGCCGCGCGGTCGCGGGCCTCAGGCTCGCGGAGCACGAGTCTGTCGGTCTTGATCGGGGCGGGTGGCCAGGCGACGGGTCCTAATTCAGGCATGCAGGCCAGCTAATCAGCAGGCTCGGTAGTGATCAAGGTGCGCGGACCGCTCAACCCGCCTGTCCGGACCCGTCCTTCTTCCCCTTCAACGAGCCACCGCGCTGGTTTCCCATGCGCGTTCGAGGACGGGGCCTGACGTCATCACTCGTAAGCATCTACGAACCCGCCGACCAGCCACCGCCTACCGAGCCGATGGACAAACGCTGCTGCGTGAGAGAACGAAGCCAGCCACCTTCTGCTGGCGCCGTGTGCGGTACGCCGTTCGTTCGCGCTACCGTCCTCATGACTCGCAGGAGACCAGGGGGTGTGGGGTGCTCGATCAGGTACTGACCGCACTGGCCGCTTCCGGCGGCACGGCAGTCGTGACAGCCGCGGGGACGGACGCGTGGACCGGGCTACGGGGCGCGGTGGCCCGCTGGTTCGGCCAGGGCGATGTACAGCGTGAGCGGGCGGAGCTGGAGCGCCTGGAGCAGACCGCGGTCGTCCTGCGGGATGCTGAGCCGGCCGAGGCTGATCGGGTCCGGATTCGTCAGGAGGCATCCTGGCAGACGCGTATCGAAGCGGTCCTGGAAAGCCTCGCCGCAGATGAGCGCGAGCACGCCGCCGAGCAGCTGCGCACCCTGCTCGCCCAGCACGCCCCGCAGGGCGGCGCGGTCACCGGACCAGGCGGTCTGGCCGTGGCCGGCAACGCCGACATCCACGCCGAGAACGGGTCGATCGCCGCCGGAGTGATCCATGGAGGGGCGCGTATCGACAACCCTTCGATGCCGGATCCGTCCCAGGGCTGAACGCACCGGCCACCGGTCCTCTCGGACTGCGCATACGCCGCCGACGGCCCCAGCCCACTGGCCGTCCTGCCCTACGCCGCCGACGGCAAGACCGTGCCGGGCTCGTTCCGGCTCGGCGTCTCCCCGGGGATGGTCAAGCACGAGGGCACCCAGAGCATGCTGTGGGGCGCCAACGTACTCGAGCAGCTCGCCGGCGACGGCCATGCCGCCAACCTCGCCCGCTACATCAAAACCGGCGAGCACGCCGCCAAGGACACCGGAGAATAAGGGGAATCGCGGCATGGTCACGATCGGGGAAGGACTCGACAAGGCGGTGCAGGGGGGCGTTCACCCGCCCCCCTGCCCAAGTCCGCCGGGGCACAGATGCGCTACCTGGTCCGCCAGCACCAGCGCAGTACCCGGCGGGTGGCCGAACTCCTCGGCGCCAGCCAGCGCACCGTCGAACGCTACGTGAAAAACCAGATCAAAACCCCCCGCCCACAGCTCGCCGACCGCCTCGAACGCGAAGTCCGCGCCCGCTGGCAGCCACAGATCCGCGCCCGGGCGAAGCAGACGGCAGCCACCACCGGCGGCATCATGATCGACATCCAGGCCCGCTTCGGCTACACCGCCGCCCCCGGCAGCACCGACGACGCCCGCATCCGCCACCTCACCCTCGCCCTGCCCCCACAACACGCCGCCCGCCTCTTCCAAGCCCAGCAGGCCGGCGCCGACGAGGACGACCTCCGCCATATCGCCGCCGAATCCCTGGGCGAGGTCTACTTCCGCGACAACGGCCACCGCGCACACAGCCTCAAAGTCGAACTCACCGACCTGACCGACCTCGAGTTCGAACTGTAGACGGTCAGAAGCGCCGAGACAGAAGACCAGGAACAGATGCCGGGGAGAGCTATGGCAACAGGGGCGTTACGGACCGTGCCGCTGGCCGGGCAGCCGACCACGTCACTGATCAACCGGGCCGCGGCCCGCTACGGCCTGCCTGCCGCCAGCATGCTGCGGCTGTGGACATGCCGCAACTCCCCCACCCGCAACGACGGCGGCAGCGTGTGAGCCGATGCGGAGATCCTGCTCAACGAAACCGGGCGAGGTGTGCTCGCCGAGCTGTGCGGGGTCGAACCGGCCGTGCCGGCGCGTGCTCTGCCCGCGTTCACCGTGGAGCGGCAAGTGTGTGTCCGGCACGGGCGGTGGCTACTGGACGCGGACGCCGACCAGCCGCCCGTGCATCCTCCGCTCCGTGTTCCGCGAGACGACGGACTATATGCAGACCCTGCTACCGCGCTGAACAACCAGGTGAGCTCGAATGCAGCGCTGACGGTGGCGGCTACGGCTTGTGGGACCGGTCGGCGGCCTCCAACGAGTGGTCCCCGCCGCTGCGGGAAGAGCGGCGGGGACCATCGCTGCGGTGCTGGGTTCAGCGGAGTTCGCTGACCTCGGTCGCCGACAGCGTCCGCGGGTAGACGTGGACGTCGGCCACGGAGCCGGGGAACGCCAGGTACGGGGTCGTGGCGGAGGCGCTGTTGACGCAGCCGCCGATGGTCAGGGGCATGGAGGAGTCGTACTGCGGGCTGAGGTTGGTGGCGGTCCCCACCAGGGTGCCGTTCTGGTAAAGGGCCATGTTTCCGGTGTTGGTACTACCGGCGACCGGTGCCCGGAAGGTGGCGACCAGATGGGTCCAGGTCCCGACCGGGGCGCTGTTGTTGTCTCCTTCGGCGGTCGGGAAATCGGCGTTCTCGTCGTTGGTGGTCGTGGTCTGGAACATCCAGGCGGCACTGGGTTTGTCGTAGGAGAGATAGAAGGACTGGTGTTGCGTGGTGCCCTGGCAGACGGCGGTGGTGCCGAGGGCGGAGTTGATCTTGACCCAGGCGGAGACGGTGTAGTCGCCGAGTGCGTCGACCGCGCTCTGCTTGCTCTTGAGGAAGCCGGTGCTGCCATCGAAGGCGGTGCTGCCGGACAGCCCGCTCGGCGCGTCGGTACTGAAGCTGACGCTGCCGGTCGGGGTGAGCGCGTTGAGGGACGCGGTGTCAGTGCCGTCCGCGGAGAGCTTCCACTCGTCCTCGGGCATGCCCTTGTTCCACCCGGACGGCACGATCACGCTGCCCGCGCTCGCATCGCTCGCTGCCATGGCGTACGGATAGACGTGGACATCCGAGACGGAGCCGGGGAAGGCGTTGTACGGCGAGGTCGCGTCAGGAGTGTTGACGCAGCCGCCGATGGTCAGGGGCATGGAGGAGTCGTACTGCGGGGTGGGGTTGACGGCGGTGCCCATCAGGGTGCCGTTCTGGTAGATCGACATCACGCCGGTGGTGTCGTCGCCGTCGACGGGGGCCGTGTAGGTGACCAGGAGATGTGTCCAGGTACCCAGGGCCCCCGTGCCGGCGTCTCCTTCCGCGGTGGGGAAGTCGGAACTGTCGTCGTTCGTGGTCGTGGTCTGGAACATCCAGCCCTGGTTGTCCCTGTCGTAGCCGACATAGAAAGCCTGGTGCTGGCTGGTTCCCTCGCAGATGGCAGTGGCCGGTCCGGCGGCCGAGTCGAGCTTCACCCAGCCGGAGACGGTGTAGTCGGCGAGGGTGTTGACGGCTGTGTGGTCGCTCTCGAGGAACCCGGTGCTGCCGTCGAACGAGGTGGCGGCGGTGGGGGCGTTTGCCGCGTCCGGCCCGGCCGTATTGAAGGTCGCTCCGCCGACGGCGGTCAACGGGTTGTCCCCGCGTGCGTCGGTACCGTCTGCGGAAAGTTCCCACTCGTTGTCGGGGGTGTCGCTACCGGTGGCGAGCGGGGTGATCATGTTCGGTGCGATGGCGACGACGTCGGTGTTCGTGTCGGTCAGGTAAAGGTTTGCGAGGTCGGTGTAGTACGCGTCGGAGGGATTGCCGCCGGAGAGATCGGCCGCCTTCACGGTCGGCGAGGTGTCATTGCCGTCGGTGGAGACTGCCGCCGCGAAGTCGAGGACCTGTGCAGGGTAGTTGTCGAGCAGGAAGCCGTTGACCTGTTCGCGGGCGGCTTCCTGGGTGGCGGTGCCCGGGTGGGCGGCGGTGAACGGCGGGATGGTGGCGAGGTAGACGGTGAGGTTGGAGTTCTGCGTGACCGGCTGCCCGTTGTTGAAGGTCTGTCCGTCGTCGGTGCAGTAAGAACTCAGTTCGCTGTTGAGCGCGGTGAGTCCCTTTTCGACGTTCGTAGCGCAGGTATCGGCAACGCTCGTGCAGTTGAGCAGGTCGGTAGTGCCGGTGGACACGAGAACGGTGCGTACGTTGCCCTGAGCCAGCACGTTGCGGTCCAGTGGGTTGAGGGCGTTGACAGGGAAGTCACTGTTCGTGTCCTGCGGCAACAGGTTATTGCTCAGGCTGGCACTGTTCGTACCGGCGTTGAGGATGCCGTAGTCGACGGAGTTGTCCCCATTGGTGTCCTGGACGATGGCGTCGGTGATGGCGTCGCTCAGGTGGTGTCGGCCGTCGGCGCTGCCGGTGTCGGCGTTGACGCTCTGGTCGCCGTAGAGGACCAGGGAACCGGTGGGGGCTGTGGTGGGTGTGGTGACGTCAATACCGGCCAGGTACGGCAGCCCGGTGTACGTCGTCTGCGTGAAGTTGCCGGCTGCGGTGTCACCGGTTCGGTTGGTTGTGTCGCTGCTGGCCCACACGGGTGTCTGGGCCATGGCGTGGCCGGGCATGGCGGACACCGAGCCGTGCACCTGCACGCTGACCAGCAAGGTCGCCTGCTGTGGAACGGTCAGCGTCACCGGGTCGCTGGTGACGTCGCAACCTGCCGGGATGGTGACGGAGGCTTTGCTTCCGAAGGTCAGCGGGGTCGGTGGCGCGGCAGCCGTAGCGTTGTCGGTGGTGGTGTCCTGCGGGGCGATGGAGGCTGCGTCGAAGGTCACCGGGGTGGAGCCCAGGGCGTTGGACAGGTGAACTCGGACCTCGTTGGCGTCATTGGTCCCGCTATTGGTCCCGATGCTGACGTGTGCCGGGAAGCGTAGCGTCTTCCCGTTGACGTTCGCGGTGCTGCCGTCGGATTGCTGCACCTTGGCGGTGTCCTGAACTGAGGAGAAGGTACCCACCCAGTGCTGGACGGTCGACCCGCTGCCGGTGACACTCGTGGGGCGCAGGCCAAGTCCCAGGATGTGCAGGGAGGGCTGGCCGGCCTGAACGCCGTTCGTGAACAGGGGCAGGGAGATGCTGCTGATGACGGAGCCGGGGCATTGGAGCGGGACGCTGACGGCGTAGATTTTCGGACCGGAGCTCGGGCTGGTCTGGGTGTTGTCCTTGTGGTTCTCGTGGACCAGGGTCACTGAGGCCGCTGCGGTGGGTCCGCTGAGCCAGTCGGGGACGGTGTCAAGCTGGTACGACTGGTCGGCGGTGTTGCCGTTCGTTTCCAAGCAGTTGTTCTTGGCGTAGGTGATGGTGCCGCTGGCTCCCTTGGCCGCACCGCCGGTGGCGAAGGCGAGGAAGACCACCGCGTCGCCAGTGTTCGCGACGCCGCTGTCCGGGAGGGTGACGGTCTGGCCGGAGGCGAGCATGTTGTCGTAGGTGCCGGTGCCGAAGCTCGGCAGTGTGAAGGCGGCACCGTCCACGGTGACCGTTTTGCCGCTCTGCCAGCCGGACGTGTTGGTCAGATCGGCGGAGTTGATGCTGTTGCCGGATCCGTCGGCGTCGGCAGTGCTGGTCGTGGTGGTGAACGTGCTGGTGGCGGTGTTGTTCAGGCAGCTGCTGGTGGTGTTGATCGCGCACGTCAGCGCCGGCCCCAGCCGTAGCACGTCGATGCCGGCCTGGAACCCGGATGAGCTGGGGTTCTTGCCGGTCAGGGTGAGGGTCAGCGTGTGGACGCCCTGCTTGAGGGTGAGCAGCTGACCGCCGGAATCCTTCGGTATGCCGAGGTTGAGGAACTGGGTGGTGACGTAGGAGTTGTAGGCGTCGTAGCCGCTGATCAGCGTCGACTGCGTGGGCTTGCCCGCGTCCAGGACCAGCCGGTAGATGCCGTAGTCCTTTGCCTTGGTCAGGTTGGCCCCGAAGCTCCAGGGGCCGTCCTTGGGGATGTCGAAGCTGAGGGTGACGCTGTCACCGGAGACGACCTTGGAGGTACTGCTCTTGTTGCCGAGAAACGCCTGGTAGCCGTCGGCGAACTCGTAACCACTGCCGGCAGCCTGGCTGACCAGCTGACCATTCTTGGTGGTGGCCGTCGCCGCCGGCACGGCAGTAGTCGTGCTGTCCGTGTTGGTTGCCGTCCAGCCGGTGATCATCTTGTCGCCGTAGGCGTACGTCGGCGTGCTGGTACCGGCGTAGAAGGCGTAGGACGTCTGGGTGAGAGACGTCGAGCCGGCTTGGTCGACGGCCTTGGCGTACAGCGTGTGCGGGCCCGTTTTCCCAGGTGCGAAGGAGGGCGAGGCGCTGCCGTTGATGACCGCGGTGCCGGTGCCCGAGGCGTTGTCGGAGCTGACGTAGTACGGCACGCCGGGCGTGATTTTCGTACTCGTGGTCCATTTGGTGACACCGGTGCTGTTGTAGACGGTGTTGCCGAGCGTGCCGTCCAGGGAGAAGAGGTAGCCGGTGATGTTGTTGGTGTGGTTGTTGCTGAGGGTGAAGGTGGCCTTGTCGCCGTAGGCGGCACCGATCTGTTTGGCCGGGAACTGACTTGACGTCACGGTCGGTGCTGGTGGTGCGGAGGTGTCGACGGTGAAGTTCTGGGTCTTTGTCCAGGTGCCGGAGCCGGTCCCGGCCCAGTAGCCGGCCGCGTTCTGTGCGGTGGCCTTCCAGGTGTAGGTGCCGTCCGGCAGGTTCGGTGTGGTCCAGTCGCTGCCGTTGGTGTTGTACCGGGGGCGCTTTTTCGAATCGGTGCTCGGGCCGAAACCCTGATGTATCAGCGTGCCGGAGGAGTTGTAGACGTTGTACTCCATGCGGACCAGTTCGCTGCCGCCGGCCAGGTCAGGATCGACCGCGCGCGCGGACAGCGTCGGAGTGTGCGTGGTGGTCATCGTCTTGCCCATGCTCACCGCGGATGGCTTGAGCGCGGGAGTGCCGTTCAGCTTGGGCCGGTAACTGTAGGTGACCGACATGGTGGCGCCGCCGCCGTAGGCAAGCTGCTTCCACTGAGTGGCGTCGTTCATGTCGGGGGACTGGACCATCAGCGTCATGCTCTTCCAGCCGCCGGCCGCCGCGCTCTGCGCACGCGAGGTCACGTCGAACTCGAGCGATGGCGGGCTGACCCAGGAATTGGCCCCATCGGTTACCGGGCAGGTGCCGGCCTCATGGCTCTTCGGGTTCGAACCCAGCGCGCCGGTGCGTCCTCCGGGCTCGTGGCCCCAGTACAGCGAGGAGGAACTCCACCCGGCGGGGCGGTCGGTGCCGTACACGGCAGCCGGGGTGTCGGAGCAGGAGGCGGCAGAGAGCTGCTTCACATACAGCGAGGCGTGTGTGACCACGGCGCCTTTGATGCCGCTGGTGTTCATCTGGTAGTACGTCCGAGCCCGTTCGCCGTTGCCGGGGTAGGAGTTGTCCCATCCCTCGCGGGCGTTGGTGGAACCCGAGGTGGACGTCGAGTTGTAGACGTTCCACCCGTTGTCCGAGATCCGAGCCCAGTCCAGCTGGGACGGCCTGCCGCTCCACTCGGGGTCGATGTAGACCGGATAGGTGGTGCTTTTGGCGGAGAGCAGGTTCTGGTCCACCCCCAGCAG
This sequence comes from Streptomyces misionensis, assembly GCF_007896895.1. GTDB lineage: Bacteria > Actinomycetota > Actinomycetes > Streptomycetales > Streptomycetaceae > Streptomyces > Streptomyces misionensis_A. The sequence continues at coordinate 23,588 of NZ_VOGW01000170.1, forward strand.
CTGCTTGCCGGACTTGAGGCTCACCCGGACCTGAGCGCGGTGCTTGCCCACCTTGGCCGCTGTTCGGTGCTCGGCTCGGGCCGATGTCACGGTCGTGGTGCGCGCCAGGGGTGCGGTACTGGTTTTCTGGACGGCGCTGTCCCACATCAGCGCGGTGTCGCTGTGGAACACCGTCCTGCCGGTGTGCCTGTCCGTGGCCTGCATGCCGCCGTCGCGCGTCGCAGCCAGCTTGATACCGGTCGTCGCTGTAGCAAGCTCCAGGTGTCTCAGGCGTGGATCTGCCGCCGCCTTGGCGGATTTGACCACGAGAACCGAGGAGTACCCGGAGGCGTCCGCGGTCAGCTGGAGGTCGACCTGGGGCAGCACCTCGGGGTACGTGGCGGTGTCACCGGACACCACCGGTGTGGGTAGGGCGCCTGGCCAGGAGAAGCCCAGCTTGTCCTCGCCGCTGCGCATCATGACCAGCGCACCGGAACCGCCGCCGGAGAACGCCACGTTCGTGACGGCGGCCTTGGGGGCCCAGGTTCCGTCGGGCTGCCGCACCAGCGTGGTGTCGATCGGCACCCACTTCCCGTCCTGGAGAGTGCGCTGCGGCATGGAGGAGTCGGTGCGGGTGAAGGTGCCATCCGGGTTGGCCACCACCACCGTTCCCGTGTCGGTGAGTTGATCGATGGTCACCGGCTGGCCTGTGGCCTTCGCCCGTGCAGAGGCGGACTCGGTGGCGTTGAGGCTGCTACCGGGGGACGGCGTGTCGGACAAGTCCGCGTGCAATGACCGGGGGGAGGCGGCCGGTGCCGCTTGGGCTGCCACTGCCGAGGTCAGTGACCCGGCGGCAAGGGCCGCGACCACGGTGACGGCAACGGGTCTGGACGCGAACCGTTTGGATGCCCGTAGGGCTGAGCGAAAGGCTGACATTGAGGTTGGGGTCCTTCGCGGGACTCAGGCGGCCCCCCCTTGGGTCCGCGCCGCTGTGCATTCTGAGCCCCGGGCGAACCACGGTCCATCACCAACGAACTTGCCCGTAACCAAAGTTGGTCCGAATTCGATGCATGCGGATCGGATTGGGTTCCGACTCGGGTGATCTCTTGAGGGTTTCACAGGAAATCCTTTGCCTGTGAAGGAGATGTAAGGGCTTAGCGTGATCCGCCGAGGGGGGCAGGAGCATGACATGCCCGTCGCTGACCTGCGCTCACATTCATTGAGCCAATGTGGGCTGGAGCTGGGAGGGGAACGCACAACATGGTGCGAAGAACGGGGTGGGGACCCGGCCGACCGGCCAATAACGCAGGGAGGCTTCGCCGTACAGTGTTCGTCGCCGTCGGCGCACTGATGGCGACAAGCCTGCTTCCGGCGGGTACGGCCACGGCGTCGGAACCGTCGAAGGACCACACAGTGTCCGCGACTTCATCCGGCAAGCCCATCCCCTTCACGCACCGGGCCCCCAGGCACGTCAGCGCGCCCAAGGCCTTCAAGCACTTCGACCCTCGCAGGCAAGCAAAGCTCCCAGTGGCGGGCAGCGCGGAGGTCACCCTGCCCAGCGTGCCGGCTTCCACACGGCTGCCCGCCAAGGCCACACAGGTGCGGGCCGGCACGACGCCCGTCTTGGTCGGCCCCGGCGCTGATGCGCATCCTCAGGCGGCCTCCAGCACCGCTTCCCAGCGGGTTCGGGTGACCGTGCTGGGCCAGAAGGCCACGCAGGCGGCCGGCGTCCACGGTGTGCTCTTCACTCTCCGTCGCACCGGCCCGGGCAACGGAAAGGTCGCCCTGAGCATCGACGATTCCACCTTCCGCTACGCCTTCGGCGGTGACTTCGCCTCGCGACTTCACCTCGTCCAGCTTCCCTCGTGCGCGCTGACGACACCGAAGCTCCGCAAGTGCCAGGTCCAGTCGCCTGTGCGCACTACCCCCGGGAGGCCGCTGTCCGGGCAGGTCACCGTGCCAGGCACAACAGCCGGCGTGCCCTCCCCCTCCCGTAAGGCGCTGGCATCGTCCGGTGCAATGGCGGTCCTGGCGGCGACGTCGGGCACATCGGGCCCGTCGGGTGATTACTCGGCGACGAGCCTTTCCCCCGCGGGTACGTGGTCGATGTCAGGGAACACGGGTTCATTCACCTACAACTATCCGATCAACGTGCCTGCGGCCATCGGCGGAAACACGCCGCAGGTGGACCTGGCATACGACTCCTCCAGCCAGGACGCGCGCACCGAGGCGACAAACAACCAGTCCTCGTGGCTGGGCGACGGCTGGACCACGACCGAGAACTACATCGAGCGCACCTACAAGTCGTGCAAGGACGACTCCTCCTCCGGCGCGCCGGAGAACGACGGGGACGAGTGCTGGGCCGGCCAGATCCTCACTCTGTCGCTGAACGGCACGTCCACCGAGATCGTCTACGACGATGCCACCAAGACGTTCCATCCCGCCCAGGACGACGCCGACACCAAGGTGGAGGAGCTGACCGGTGCCGCCAACGGTACTGACAACAAGGAGTACTTCAAGGTCACAGAAGGGGGCGTGCAGTACTTCTTCGGCCTGAACCGGCTGCCGGGGTGGAGCGACGGCAAGGACGAGACGAAGTCCGTATGGACCGAGCCCGTCTACCGTGCGCACAGTGGCGTGTCTGCCTGTCCGGACGGCACGGACTTCGCCGCCACGTCCTGCACGCTGGGCTACCGGTTCAACCTCGACTACTCGGTGGACACCCACGGCAACGCCACAGCCTGGTACTACTCGCCTGAAACGGGTTACTACGGCGCGGACATGAAGGACACCGCGGTGTCCTACACCCGCGGAGGCACCCTCTCCCGCATCGACTACGGCATGACCACCTCGACGATCTACGCGGGTACCGCTCCGGAGCAGATCCTGTTCGACACTGCCGAGCGCTGCATTCCGGGTACTCCATCGGGCAACACGTGTGCCGACAGCCAGTTCATTGCGGCGAACGCGGCGTACTGGCCCGACGTGCCAGTCGACCTCAACTGCGCCTCGGGATCGACGAACTGCACCAACCACGGGCCAAGTTTCTGGTCCCGGAAGCGTCTGACCTCCATCACTACCCAGATACAGAGCAGCGGGGCCACGAAGCAGGTCGACAAGTACAGCTTCACCCAGTCCTTCCCCGACGGCGGCGACCATGCCCCCACGCTCTGGTTGGACTCCATCCAGCGCACCGGTCTTGACACCCTGGGTGGAGCATCGGGCAGTGCCACCACACCGGCGGTGAGCTTCGACCCGCCGCTCCAACTGCCCAACCGGGTCGGCACGATGCCGCAGATGCCGCTGATGTACCACGACCGCATCCAGACTGTCACCAGCGAGACAGGTGCGCAGACCACTCTCACCTACGACCGGCCCGACTGCTCCAAGGCACCGGCGAGCGACCCCAACGATCCGACGGACGCGGCCGCCCAGGCATTCGCCTCCACCAACACACTGTCCTGTTTCCCCGCGTACTGGACCCCCGAGGGCCAGCCGGCGCCATGGATGGACTGGTTCTACAAGTACAAGGTCACCTCGGTCGTCACAATCGACCCGCACAACTCCTACCAGGACGGCAAACAGCCGGAGTTGGAGACGGACTACGTCTACAAGGGAAACCCCGGCTGGCACTACGACGACAACGAAGTGGTCAAGGCCAAGAACCGCACCTGGGGCCAGTTCAGGGGCTACCCCGAAGTCGACGTCACCACCGGCGACCCGAACGTCTTCCACACGACGAACGGCGTCGAGGTCCATGACCAGAAGACGTTGACAAAGACGTACTACTTCCTGGGCATGAACGGTGACACCCTGCCGGGCGGCAAGACCCGCTCGGTGCCCGACCTGACCAGCCAGGACGGTACGACCTCGGTTGCCGACGCCGACGGCCTGGCAGGACAAACCTTCGAGACCGACACCTACACCGCCTCCGGCGGAAGCCTGGCCAAGGCCGCTGTCAACGTGCCCACAATCATCGGCCCCACAGCCACCCGCAAGCGAAGCGGCCTGCCCGATCTGACGGCCCAAATGGCGCGTACCACCAAGTCGCTGACGCGCGAAGCCGTGTCGTACGGCTGGCGCAAGACGGAGACCGATACCTTCTACAACACGACTTTGGGCAAGTCGACCACCGGTATGCAAGTGCAGGTCGATGACCGCGGCGAGACCGCTGACAGCGACAACGTCGCCAAGTGCACCTACACCCGTTATCTGACGGGCAAGGTGGACACCTTGGTGCTGCCCGCGGAAGCCATCACCACCGCACAGGACTGTTCCAGTGCCGGAGCGACCCCCAGCGGTACCTTGCTCTCCGATACTCGCACCTCCTACGACTCCAACGGCTTCACCTACGACGGTGACGGGCAGCAGAATCCAGCACTGCCCAGCATCGGTGACGCGACCGATGTACAGACGGCATCGGCCGCCAATGGAGCCACCGCCACCGCATTCGTCGACACGGGCGTCACCGCATACGACTCCTATGGCCGCGTGACAAAGGCCACCCGCACCCCCAAGTCCACGTCCCCGGACGGCAAGAGCCTCGCCCAGACCGTCTTCACCTCCTACACCCCTGCGACGGGTGAGCTTCCCACGGGCAGCAGGACCGTCACCCAGGTCACGCCCGGCACGGACTGTTCCACGGCCACGACATCGTCCAAGGACTGCCAGCTTGCCTCCGTCACCCTGGACCCGGCCCGAGCCCTGCCGACCGCCCAGACGGACGCGGCCGGCCTGCTGACCTCGCTCACGTACGACGCGCTCGGCCGCACGACCGCAGTCTGGCTGCCCAACGAGATCAAGGCCAACAGCGCCCCGGCGAATACGACCTACGCCTACAGCCTGTCGAAGACAGCGCCCACGGTCGTGGCAGCGAACTCGCTGATGGACGACGACAGTTACTCGACCAGCAAAACGTTGTACGACGCGATGCTTCGGCCGCTCCAAACACAGACGACCGCGGAGAACGCCAGTACCACTGTCTCGGACACCCAGTACGACTCTCACGGCTGGACGGTAGCCACCAACAACGCCTACGCAGTCGGCGGCAGCCCGAGCAACACCCTGGTATCGGTCTCCCAGGCTTCCATCCCCGACACCACCGTTACCGACTACGACGGAGAGGGCCGGGCCGACCTGGTCACCGAGGAACACGACGGGAGCAAGGCCTGGACCACGACCACTGCCTATACCGGGGACAAGACCACCGTCCTGCCCCCCAAGGGCGGCGTGGCCACCACCACGGTCACCAACGCGCGTGGCCAAACCACGGAACTCGACCAGTACACAAGCCTGCCCACCCTGTCCGGCACCGCGGCCAACGGTTTCACCGCATCGGGCGGCACGGCCTCACCCACGACGTACGGTTACACGGCCGCGGGTCAGCAGCACCGGATCACAGGGCCGGACAAGACGGTGTGGACGTTCGACTACGACCTTCTGGGCCGCAAGAAGTCCCAGACCGACCCGGACGCGGGCTCGAGTACCTACACGTACGACGATGCCGGCAACCAGGTCTCCACCACCGATGCGCGGCAGAAGGAACTCGATTACACCTACGACCTGCTGGGTCGCAAACTCACCGGCACTGACAAGTCGGAGTCCGATTTCGAATTCGCCTCTTGGACCTACGACACCCTGCGCATCGGTCTGCCGACCTCCTCGACCCGCTACGTCCAGGGCACCACCGGCGGCTACACGGTTGCCACCACTGGCTACACCACCCTAGGCAAGCCGACCGGCACCAAGATCACACTGCCGGCATCCGAGTCGCCACTGCCCGCGACATACACGACGACCTACAGCTACACGCTCAGGGACCAACTGCTGGCCACGCAGAGCGATCCGCGCGCCCAGAGCCTCAGCAACGAGACCATCACCTACGACCGCGACGCCCTGGGCAACCCCACCATCACCAAGGCCACCGGCGGCAGCATCTACGTCGGCGGGACCGTCTACACGCCAGACGGTGAGCCGAAGATGGTCACCCTGGGTGCCGCGACCAACACCGCCACCGTCAATTACACCTATGACGACCAGACGCTCAGGCTGAAAGAGCGCACGATCGAGCGCACCCAAACGCCCGGCCCCCTGGTCGACGACACCACCTACACCTACGACGCGTCCGGCAACCCCACCACCACCACCGACCTACAGTCGGAGACCGGCAATACCGTCACCGACCGGCAGTGCTACACCTACGACACCCTCGCCCGCCTCGCCGAGGCATGGACAGCCAACGACACCTGCACCACGAGCCCCCCGACCAGCAGCACGCTCGCGACGGGCCCCGGCGCCTATTGGCAGTCCTACCGGTACGACGCCGTCGGCAACCGTTACCAGACCATCGACCACGCCATCGGCGGTTCCGGCACCGACACCACCACCACCTACCACGACGGTTGCACCAGTCAGTGCAACACGACGGGCGCCCAGCCCCACACACTGACCGCGACCACCGGCGGCACCAACCCGACCGGATTCAGCTACGACGAGGACGGCAACCTTCAAACCCGGACCCCCACCACCGGTCCAGGCCAGACACTGACCTGGGGCGACGAGGGCGAGCTGGACGAGGTCGACACCACCGGCGCCAATCCCACGTCCACCAAGTACGTGTACGACGCCGACGGCAACCAGCTCATCCGCCGAGACCCGGGACAGACCACCCTCTTCGCCGGCGACACCGAACTCATCGTCAACACCAAGGTCACCCCCAACACCCTGATCGGCGCCGTCCGCACTTACAGCCACGGCGGCAGCGGCACACCCATAGCCGTCCGCTCCAGCCTCTCCGGCAGCGGACTGAAGTACCTCTTCAGCGACCTCCACGGCACGGCGACCATGACCATGGACGCCACCACCCAGGAAGTGGCCCGCCAGCAATACACCCCCTACGGACAGCCACGCGCCAGCACAAACACCACCACCTGGGCCGACCCGACCCACTCCTACCTCGGCAAACCCCAGGACACCAGCACCGGATACACCGACGTCGGAGCCCGCAAATACGACCCCGCACTCGGCACCTTCATCAGCGTCGACCCCGTCCTCGAAGCCGCCAACCCGCAGGACCTGGGCGGCTACACCTACGCCGCAGACAACCCCGTCGCCAACAGCGACCCCACAGGTCTCTGCCACCCGGACGCGTGCGGCATCGGTGTCCCGCGGGGAAACGTGGTGGGCGGCTCCAGTGGCACCATCACCGACGGGCCGGTCGACCCTGGAAACCCGAAGGCCGGGTATTGCCACCACGGCACGTGCGGACAGACCCACTACAACAACACCGGTACGGGTTCTTCATCAGCGCCACCAGTGCGGTCCTGCGGCGCGAATCGTATGTGCGAGGAAAATCCACAGCAGTATAAGAAAGTCAGCGACGCCGTCGCCCGGGAAACCGTGGCGCAGAAAGTGGATGATTTCCTTGCGGTCGGTACGATCACCGTCATCGGTCTCCCCACATTGGTTGGCTGCACTGCTGGAGCTCCTATCATCGGACTGGAATGCGCAGGCGGCGTGGCAGCTTCCGGATCGGCCTTGAACGGGCTGTTCAGCGGAGCACCAGAAGGCGTGGACCCAGGCGAAGAGCCGTCCTCTCCCTCATGTCTCAGCTTTGACCCTCATACCCGCGTCCTCATGGACGGCGGAAAGACCAAAGCCATCGGGAAGATAAAGACCGGCGACCGGGTCGAGGCCGCCGATCCCACGAACGGCAAGCTTCAAGGCCCCCGCACCGTCCAGCACGTATGGATCAACCACGATCACGACCTGCAAGACGTCACCATCCGCTCCAAGAACGGACACACCGCCACTCTCCACACCACCGCCAACCACCCCTTCTGGGACGACACCACCCACAGCTGGGTGCCGGCAGGGAAACTACACCCCGGCGACGCCCTCAACACGCCCACCGACAACCACGCCTACGTCGTCACCACACGGCCCACACAAGGATCGGCGAACCGCTGGAACCTCACCGTCCAGCAACTCCACACGTACTATGTGCTGGCGGGACAGACTCCGGTCCTCGTTCACAATTCGAGTGGAATCTGCGGAACCGCGGCGCTGGAGAATGGGGACTGGCAGCATATTCTGGACCGTCACCGGCCCGGTGGTGCGCTGGTCGACGACGAGGCGGGTATCTTCATCGGCAAGGAGAAGAAGGTCCGTCAGAGGATTGCTGACACCATCAATCGCGGCACTCCCAAGCCGAACACGCCAGACCCTGCTACTGGCGCACCGCGACCCGGCCAGATTTACGAATGGGACTTCGGTGACACCATCGGCAGGGCGGGTCCGGCAAACGGGGGCGGAGACTTGACTAGCATCCGCGTGATCGTGAATGACGGAAAAGTCGTGACCGCCTTCCCGTTCTAGGTGAGAGAGTTCCTGCAAGGAGAAACCATGATTCATCTTTCCTTCTCCCTCCCAGAGCCGGGTTCACCCTGGCGGAGGACCTGGGAGGGGGCCAAGCAGGGCGATCCTGCGGGTATTGCAGAGATTGACCTTCGCTACAAGTACTTCGGCGTCAATGTCGAGATGCTCGTAGATAGCGTGGAGGTCATCTCAAAGCGAAGATTTGTTACGCTCGTGGATCTGGCCCTTTCGCTTTCCCATGCAGAGAGGCGTATCTCATCAGGAGAAGACGCGGCGTTCGGTTTCACGGAGAGTGAAGAGGTTATCCATCTGCATCTCGATGGCGATCTCATTGCCTTGACCTCATCGAAACGGCCCTGGCGGGTTACTGTCGAGCATGAAGAGCTCGCGAGTGCTTTCTCCAGCTTCCTTCGAGAGGTGCATTCGTGCCTGACTTCAGAGATCCCTGGATTGGCTGTTAATCCGGTGATTCGACAAATCCTGCCGGAATAGCTCGGACTGTTCTCGAAGCGAGTGCAGAGTGTTACGCGGAGGCCCCGCCGGAGTGATTTCCGGCGGGGCCTCTGGGGCTTTTGACGGCAACGCTGACGGCAACGTCAGCGGACGACGGCTGCGGCGGGTGGGTCGTCGGGGTCGTCGTCCTGGCCGTCGAGGGCGTGGCCCAGGGCATCGATGGCGTCACGCTGGAGCCGGAGTCGGACGTGGGCGTAGACGCCGGCGGTGACGCCGATGTGGGCGTGGCCGAGGAGTTCCTTGATGACGACGAGGTCGACGCCTTGCTCCAGGAGCAGGGTGGCGGTCGAGTGCCTGAGGTCGTGGAAACGGATGGTCCGAAGTCCTGCTCTACGAAGGAGCCGACGGAAGCGGCGCGCGAGGTTGGACGGGTCGAGGGGGCTGCCCGTGGGGGTGGTGAACACGAGGCCGGTCTCCGCCCACTCCGTTCCGGCGGCCCTTCGCTCTTCCAACTGCCGTTCCTGATGGGTCTTGAGGGAGTGGATGCATTCGGTGGGGAGGGCGATGCGGCGTTCGGAGGCACGGGTCTTGGTGTGTAGGACCGTCAGGCCGCCGGTGCGGGTGCGCTGGAGGGAGCGGTGGACACTGGCGGTGCCGCAGTCGAGGTCGAGGTCTTCCCAGCGCAGCCCGAGGAGTTCGCCCTTGCGGAGCCCGGTGCGCAGGGCGATTTCGTACAGCGCGTGGAGCCGGTCACCGCTGGCTGTGTGCAGGAACTGCCGGGCCTCGCTCGCGGTGAAGGGCTGGAACCGCCGAGGGCGAGGCGCTGGGATCTTGACATTCCGGGCGACGTTGCGGGGCAGATCGTCTTCGCGGACGGCATGTTCCAGTGCGGACTTGAGGACCGAGTGGACGTAGGTCACGGTCAGCGGTGACAGGCGCTTGTCGCAGCACTGGTCGATGGCGCAGCACTGCCGCCGGACCGTGTCCCTTCCCTGGATGCAGCACTGGCAGGTGGTGCGGAGTCCGTCGAGGAAGACGCGAACGTGGCGGGCGGTGAGCCGGGCGAGCTTCTTGGCCCCGAGGCCGGGGATGATGTGGAGGCGGACGCAGGCGGCGTAGCGGGTGTGGGTGTTCTCCCGTACCTGGTGGACGGCGACGCCGTTGAGCCAGTACGTCAGGTACGCACTGACGGTGCTGTCGGCCGCCGCCACGGGCAGGCCAAGGTTGCTGGCGGCGATCTTCTCGGTCAGCTTGGTCAGCGCTTCCTTGCGGGTGGTGCCGTAGACGCGCAGGCGCTTTCGGGTGTTGCCGGGGGCGAGGACGTATCCGGCGGCTTCCCAGCGGCCGTCCTTGCGCTGGTAGACGGTTCCGTCGCCATTGGCGCGGGAGCGGCTGCGGCGAGATGAGGCGGGGCGCGGGGTGCTCATCAGACGGCTTCCTGTTAGAGTCGGGTGCGGATGAAGTCGGTGAGGGCGTGTGTGGGGATGCGGCGGGCGCGGCCGAGGGTGATCGAGGTGAGTTGGCCGGTGCGGAGCAGGTCGTAGACGGCGGATCGGCCGAGCTGGAGCCGGGCCATCACTTGCGGAACCGTCAGCAACTCCAGTTCCGGGCTCGCACCCGAGTGGAGGACAACGGGTGGGGGCGCGGTCATCAGCAGCCCCCTTCGGCGATGAACCGCCGATCCAGTTCCCGGCGGTGCCAGATGGCGGAGGCGAGGAGTGCGGCGCCGGGGCTGTAGCCGGTGCCGAGGTAGGCCCAGTGGCCGATGACCAGCGTGGTGTCCGTGTCGGGTTCGGGTAGGCCGGCGTGGGCGCGGGCCTGTTCGGTGCGCCAGGCGCGGCGGGCGTCGCGCAGCGCGCCGAGCGTGACGGACCGCGTCAGAGTCGATGGAGATGCGGGCGCGCGGCGCGGCGGCACGGACCGCGTCGGTGAGCACGGCGACGGTGGCGTACGGGGGTGGGGGCTGTGGGCTGCCGTCAGGTCCGTCGAGGCGGATCACGGTGTGGAAGTGGACCAGGCCGCGCTTCTGGTATTCGGCGACCTTGGCGAAGGAAACCCGCACCACGGCGCGGGCGGCCTTCTGGGTAAGGCCGAGTCGGGTGGCGATCTCGCGGCGCAGGTAGGTGGTGAAGCGGGCCCACATGGCTCCGGCGTGGGCGTTGAAGAGGACCGCTCCCGCATAGTCGTACGTCGCCGGATTGAGCGGCGTACCGAGCAGCGGGTCCGTGGGTTCGTGGCGGGTGCCGCAGCGACAGGGCCGGGCGTCTGGACGGTTGTGGACGGGGCCGAAGGAGGGTGCGGTGAGGGTGACGAAGACGCGGGGGTGGGTGCGGACGGTATCGGGCACGTTCTTGCCGCCGGACAGGCCGGCGCGGATGAGGTGGTAGGTGTCGGCGGCGTAGACACCTCAGGCGCCTAACTCGTCAAGCGGCGGTCCTCAGCCCGCTGTGTAGCCTGTCGATCTGTTCGAACGGGATGAGGGTGGGGCATGGAGACGCTGGTGGAAGGGGCCGTCACGGAGGCACTTCGTGACCGGGGTGACGAGGCGATCCGCCTGTATGTCGCCGCCTGCGCCGAACGTATGGTGCCACTGTTCGTGGGCCTGCGGGCGGGCGCGCCGGGGCGGGAAGCCGACCTGGACTTCTATGCGGAGTCCGTACGCGATCTCTGGCATGCCGACCGGCCGCTCGCCAACGCCGCCGAGGGCGTGCGCCAGGTGGAGCGGTTCCCAGAGCTTCAGCCGAACGAGGAGGGGATCACCGATGTCGCCGACACCTACGCCTTCTTCGCTGCCCTCTGCCTGCGGTATGCCCTCCTGGCCCACGGCTCGGGAAACGCTGACGACGCGGTGTCCTGCGGCCACACGGCGCTCACCGCGATGGGAATGCTCGACCAGAACGTGGCAGGTGCTGACTTCCTCGCCGAGGAACAACGGCTCCAGTCCCTCTCGCTGCGCGGTGACGCCTCAGGCCTGTGGGACGCGAGCGTCACGGCAGGACAGGAGAGGTTTCGTGCTGTGTTGGGTCGCCTGCCCCGCTAGGCATGCTCCTGACCGCTGCCGACGAGATGCGGCCTCTGGTTAGGCGGCCGCTGTGCGCACCTCGTCGGGCGGAGCTGGGAAGGCCAGTGCCTCGTCATATCGATGACCTTGTTGGAGGCAGTGGTAGAGCTGGCCGATCATGCGATTGAAGAGGTTGCGCTGGGCAGCGGCGTGCCAGTCTCCATGGTCGCGGCGGTGCCGGTAGTGGGCTTTGGCACCGGGTGAGGCGGTGATCGAGGAGAAGGCCCAAAGGTAGCCAGCATGATTGAGGCGGTCGTTCTTGATCCGTCGGCGGGTGATGCTGGACTTCTTGCCCGAGGCCCGGGTGATGGGCGAGGCGCCGGCATACGCCTTCAGGCCGCGGGCGTTGGCGAACCGTTTCCGGTCGTCGCCAATCTCGGCCAGTATCCGGGCGCCGAGCTGGATGCCGAGCCCCGGAAAGCTCAAGATCACTTCAGCATCCGGGTGCTGAGGAAAAGCCTCTTCCACCGCCTCGGCGAGGTCGTTGGCGGCGGTGCAGGCGGCCTCCAACTGGACCAGGAGGGCGAGCATCTGCTTGCCTAGCGCCTCCTCGACCAGCGGTGGCTGATGGGCCCAGTCGGCACGAAGAACGCCCTGGAGTCGGCCGACCTCTTCCTCAATGCCTCGCTTGCGGCCAGCCCTTCGGAGTGCGGCCGTCAGCTGCGTGCGCGTCAGCTTCGCCGCACGGGTCGGCGTCGGGGCGGCTCTGAGGAGCTCTCGGGCCTCTGGCCGGCATAAGCCGGTGCGCCAAGGTTCGAAGGCCGCCAAGGCGGCCGGGTAGTACTCCCGCAGGAGGGAACGCAGCTGGTTGGCAAGCTGCTGCCGGTTCCAGAGCGAGTCCTGTTGGGCACGGGCCAGGACGGCGATTGCGCGACCAAGGTCGGAATCCTCGGGCAGCGGTCGGTGGGCGTGCATGTCGGTGCGCAGGATGTTAGCCAGGACCAGGGCGTCTCCGGGGTCGGACTTCTTGCGCGAGACGGAGTGCCGGTCGCGGTAGCGGGCGGCGGCCAGCGGGTTGATGGCGAAAACCTTCCGCTTGCCGGTCCGCAGCACGGCCACGAGTAGACCGCGGGAGGTCTCGATCGCCACTGGGATCGGGTTCTCCGCGGTGTCTCCGTATTCGGCGAGCAGATCCAGCAAGATTTTGTAGCCTGCCGCGTCATCGGTGATGTGTCGCTTTGCCAGTAACTGCCCGCTGTCGTCCACCAAAGCAACGTCGTGCGTGCGCTCGGCCCAGTCGATGCCGCAATAGATCAAGATGTTCCTCCCCAGTGCAGTTTGTGCTGGTCACGAGCACATGCGGGCCACGCAGCTCCCTAATCCCAGGACTCGACACGAGGGTCGGTCCGCCACCTCAGTAGCCGTTCGTGACACCAGCGCACCCCACGGGCCTCGGTCTAGCCGGGAGCTCATACGGCTCGGGGCTTATGAGAGGTCGCCGTGCGGCGGGCTCGCACCACCAACACCAACGAGTGATCTCGCGATGGGTGTTGACGTCCGTCGACGCTGGACGACGCCGATCTTTCGGTAGGCATCGTGTGCCTGGAGGGACGTCAAGCGTCCGTCCAGCGCCGACGGGCGCCAACAGCCGTTCCCCGCAGAACATCCCTCGAAGGAACAACGTGGTGGCGGCGGCGAAGGCGCCGAGCGGTGCTCGGTCTACACCGAGACATCGAGGTCGGAGGCGGTATAGGCATCCGCCCGGCGCCCACGAGACCGCCACCACATGCAGGGCGTCCGCCGGCCTATGGCGAGACACCGCATGTCCGGATGGGTTCAGGCATGACGGCCCTGCTGTTCGAACAGCCCGGAGCTTCCTGCACTGGCTCGGGCTGCCCTTAGATGGGGATTAGGCGGTAGCCGGCCTCCAGGCCGCGCACGGTCTTCGGCTCGCTGATGTCCAGGCAGTGGGTGGAGACGGCGGCGGCCCCGATGTGGTCGTCCAGACCGGGGCCGCGGCGGCGGCCGCGCAGAACTCCTCGGCCACGCCCACATCGGCGTCACCGCCAGCGTCTACGCCCACGTCCGGGTCTGCCTCCAACGCCAGGCCATCGACACCCTTGGCACCGCCCTCAACCCGACCGACACCCCTGACGACCCACCCGCCGCAGCCGTCGTCCCCTGACGTTGCCGTCAGCGTTGCCGTCAAACGAAACAAGGTCCCCTCCGCACCACTGCGCGGAGGGGACCTTGTTTCTGCCCCCGAGACTCTGAACTCTCCGTTCGAAGAGGAAGTGACCCTAAATCGGTGGACTACAGGGAACCAGTCGAGACAAGAACTCCTCGAACGATCCCGCTACTGTACGAGGAACGCGATCTTCATCGATGTAGGCGACAGAGGGTTCGCCAGTCGGGCCGGACTCGGAATAGTCGAGCATTACCGCGTCATGCCCACCTGAGGGCATATCGCAGATGACCACGCCAATTTCCGGGTACTCCCACTCTGCGATCAGGTCAGCGCTCCCCAAGCCAGAGATGGAATCAATCCCCCACTTCCCTCCAATTCCGAGAAGTGCGCGAATCTCGAAATGGTCGGAAGCCCAGGATGTAGCGAAATCGGTGGGGTAACGGCGGCGCTTCAATACTCCGCCGTTCTTCTCCGATAGAGCGGCTACGTAGCTTGACGGAAGCTGCAGGCCCAGGGCCTGCTGAGCCCTACTGATCATTTCAACGCTCAGGGGTGGACCCGTGTAGAAGTCTCCATCCTCAAATAGTTCATTCATCACTACCTCCCTCCCGAGAATCCACCCGTATGGGCTGTCCGTTTATGGGCCTCTGTCTCGATCAGCTGCATGAGACCAGGCTCTTGATGGTCGTGCCAGGTATAGCCATCCGGCGTCTCGCTGAGCCCTGCCGCACGGTTCGATCTCGCGAAATCTGTTCCGCGACTTCCGGAAAGCTCGATCCGAACATCAGGCACATCCGGATGACGCCATGCCGAGAAATCGGGAAAGCCGTTCTCATCGAATGGAACATTGGCCTTCGGGTGAACACCCCCCGCTAGCTTCCCATTTCGCACCTTCGGTATGCCGCCATCGGCACATTCACAGACTGCGGGGTGCCCTGTAACTGCACCGCCACAATTGTGAACCAGGACCGGAGTGGCCCCCGCCAGCACATAGTACGTGTGGAGGTTCCCGACGGTGAGGTCGTAAGTCGTCTTTTGCTGGTGGAAGTTGCGGACGGCTGCGACGGTGGCTGTGGTGCCGTTGGGCTGGCGGAGTTTGGTGCCGGGGGTCAGACCGGCTCAGTCGAGTTCCGGCAGCCGCGCCATGCCGGTTCGCCGGGTTCGCCCCGTTTCATACAAGGGGTTGTCACGGGACATCAACTCCCCTGTCACAGCGGCATCTTGAATCGGCCCGCATTGCAACGGCCCGCCCGGAAGCAGGCATCCCCAAAAACGAACGACAGCGGCTCGCCAGTTCGAGCGAACCGGACAAGACCACCTCGCAGGAGTGCACATGCGCGTCAAGAAGATCTCCGCCCTCGCCGTGATCATCGCCGCGGCAGGCCTCTCGTTGACCGCGTGCGGTGGCAGCGACGCTTCGAGCACGGCCGCGCAGAGCAGCACGCCGGCTTCCGCAAGCAGCTCCACAGGTGGCCCGGGCCAGGCCGGCGCTTCCTCCAGCACCTCCAGCGACACCAGCGGCAGCGCGGGAACCACGACCAGCGGCAGCACCAGCGGCGGGAACGACACCGGCACCAGCGGCAGCACAGGGAAAAAGGCCGCCACCCGCACCGGGACCACCGCGTCGGGCACCCCGTGCAAGACCGACCACCTCGGCTTCAGCGCCGCCTCCGCCGGAGTGAAGAACGAGATCGTCGTCAACCTGAAGAACACCGGCTCCACCACCTGCAGCATGCACGGCTTCCCCGGCGTCCAGCTCCTCGGCGCCGACGGCCTGGGCGACAAGGGCCCCGACGCCGCCCGCACCGACACCACCGCGCCCGCCGTCACCATCGCCCCCGGCGAGGAGACCCGCTTCCTCCTCCACTACATCCCCGACACCAGCGGCTCCGGCAAGACCTACACCAGGCTCGCCGTCACCCCGCCCAACGAGACCGTCTTCGACGTCATGGACCTCGACGGCCTCAGCATCACCGTCCCCGCCACCACCGGCAACGCCCCCGACGTGTACGTCGACCCCGTCGGCTACCACACCGGCACCGGCAAGTGACCCCAGCGTCAGCCGGCGGGGCCGGGGGCGCCGCCGAGTGGGCGCCGAGCACGCCACGGGTCCGCAGCTCCTCCACGTCCGGCAGACGGACTCTGGGGATGGCATCAAGCAGGTCGGCCTGGGCGGCGCGAATGCTGTGCGGGGCCTGAGGGCCGGCGCCAAGAGTGCGGCGGACAGCCACGCGGTCCTCGTACAGGGAATGCTGCACACGGCGAGTTCTGCCCGCTGGGCTCTGGGACGGCTCTGCCTGCCCAACAGTCATCCCGACGGACACGAAACGGTTCCATCCCGCGCGAGGCACCTCCCCTGTGCCGATGACAGCCGTAGTGGACGGGCAGGCCCGCTGGCCCCCTCGCCCGGCCTTCGTCATGTCAGTTCCGTGTCAGCGGTCCGTGTCACTCTCTTTCCCGTGAACGACCCCGGAAACTGAAGGGGGTCGGGAGCGGGGAGAGGTGCCCGGAGTGGTTGATCGGGGACCAGCGAGCACGCCTCAAGGTCGGATCCCGTCAGGGGTCCACGCAGGTTCGAATCCTGCCCTCTCCGCATCACGCGGCACGCCGCTCACCGGGAAGCACCCGGTGAGCGGCGTGCCCATACCGTGTAGCGCGCGACCGTGCCGTCAGTAGTGCTGTTCCCGGTAGACGCCGTCGGTGTCGGCGCCCCGGGCCCAGTCGCCGAAGCTCGTATTGCCCAGTTCAAGGTTGACGATGAAGGAGCCCGCTGCGGCGAGGGTGATCCTGAACGGGTCGTCGTCCTCGTCGGGCAGGTTGTTCACGGCCAGCAGCGGGAACTCCGCTGAGGTCAGGCCCTGTTCGTCGGCGATGAGGAGGAAGGCGCTGTCGGGCCAGTCCTCCTCGTCCCGGCCGATCAGCGCCTGGAGTTGGTCCGCCGTAAATCCTGCATTGCGTCGATCGACGAGTCCGCCAACTCGGGCCAGAACCTCCTCGACCCGCACCAACCTGTCTTCACGGTGGCTGGGGTCCACCTCCCTGACGACCTCGCCGCCTCCATCGTCGGCGAGGTCCGTGGGCAGCTCCCGCCCAATCTGCGCGAGCCGAAGTACACGTCGCTGGCGGGTTCCAGCCGCGGGCGGAAGTCGCTGATGAACGCCTTCTCGCGCCTGCCCGAGGGGAGCGTGCAGACCTACCTAATCGACAAGCGATTCATGGTGGTGACCAAAATGGTCGACGTGATCGTGGAACCCATGGCGCACCGGGACGGCTACAACCTGTACGAGGGGAAGGAAACCCTCGCACTGGCGAACATGCTGCACCTGGCTGGCCCGGTCATGGGGGATGCGGACGCCTACGACCGGATGCTCCACGCGTTCGTGAACTGGGTCCGCCAGAAAGCCATAACCGACGAGCTGTACGCGGCCGTGGCGGCCCTCAAGGCTTCCGCGAAGGACCAGCAGTTCGCCGAGTACGTGGAGATCCTGGAGTACTGCCGGTCCATCGCCGACGAGACCGCAGCGGAGATCGCATCCGGGGGGCATCGGGACGAGCTGGATCCAGCGATCCCAAGCCTGTACTGCCTTGCTACAACGTTCGGTCAGACCCTGGGCAAGTTCCGCCTGGTGCACGACGCGTCGAAAGTCGTCGACCGCAACACCACTCGCCTGCACACCGTGCACCTCCTCCCCGACCCCGCCCGTGTGGGACCGGGAACTCAACGAGCTCTTCCTGCGGATCGGGGGCCGCTTCACGCGGGTGGAGCCCCGGCGCCGGATGCGTGGCTACGTGCGCGGGCTGCTGAGCCCGGTAGGCCGCAAGAACAGCTGGGTGCGCCACGAGGCGCTATATGACCGAGTGGAGGTGCGAGACCTCTACCGCCCGGCCGTCGCAGCGGCCGGGTAGAAGCTGAGGGCAGTCCGGACCGGGGAACGCCGGTGAGGATGGAAAGCAGCCCTGACAACGCCGGGACGGCGCGGTACTGCCAGACGCGTCGGGTTCGGCCCTCGACAAGGGCGAGAACGTCCTGTACCTGCCCGCCTGCGGCGACCCGAAGTGGCTCAAGGACGCCGCGACCACTTCGTTCATCCGCGGCGTGTGCGTGCAGGGCACGACGTGAGGCAACGCCCTGCTGATGCCCGGCGGGAAGAGCACCGAGGAGGCCGAACCACGGTCTTCTTCGTCGTCAGGGCCTTTGTCGGCGCCCCAGGCCCGATGATCCGGGCCGCCAGGGACGTACGGGTCGTCTTACGGTGTGCGCCAGGCGGCGAGGACGGCGTCCGCCGCGGCGTGGAGGTCCCGGGCGGGCGTGCCGTCGCACACCTGCGTGGAGACGCCGAGCAGAAAGCCGTGGATCATGGTGGTGAAGCCATCCACGTCGGTGTTCTCGGCGAGTTCTCCCGCGGCGACGCCGCGGACGACACACTCCCTGATGCCCGCCCGGTCCACCGCGCGGCGTGCCGCCACGGCCCGCCGCACCGCGGCGTCGCCGTCCCCCTGGGCCCGGACGGTGCCCGACAGGGCGACGAGGCACCCGCGGGGGTGGGAGGTGTCGGTCTGCATGTCGATGGATCCGTGCAGCATCGTGGCGACGGCCTCACGCGGGCTCAGGGCCGCGTCACCGTTGAGGTCGGTGACGCGGCCCGGCCCGGCGAGGTAGTGCTCCAGCGTCCGCTCGAACAGCCCGTGCTTCGAGCCGAACGCTCCGTACAGGCTTGCCGAGGACAGGCCAGTGCCCTCCCGGAGCTGAGCCATCGATGTCGCTTCGTAGCCCTGCTCCCAGAACAACCGCATCGCGGCTTCCAGGACCCCTTCCATGTCGAAGGCGCGGGGACGGCCGGCGGGGGACACGGAACACCTCCTGTATATCCGGCGTAGCGGAATGATTAATCCAGTTTAGTGGGTGTGGCTACGGAGCCGTCGCGTCTGTCGCGTCATTCCAGGGGCGCCAGCGGCCGGAGCCGTCGACGGTTCCCAGCTGCTGGTCGGCGAAGTGGACGCCGAAGCCGTAGACCCCGTCCCGCGAGAGATAGTCCACGAGCCGGCGCCGTGACCGTTCGGCCTCCTCCCGGTCGGTGTCGAGAACCACTTCCCAGTCCGGGTGCTGGACCTGCACCGGTGAGTGCATGGCGTCGCCGAAGGCCACGACCTCCCGGCCGTCGCCGGTGTCGAGTATCCAGGCGGTGTGCCCGGGGGTGTGCCCGGGCAGGGACCATGCGCGGATGCCGTCGGCGATCTCGGTCCCGTCGGCCACGATCACGCTGCGTTCGTCCTGGCCGGCCAGGACCGGACCGTCCCCGGGCGCGACGCTCTCCAGCTCGCCCTTCCCGACCATCCACCGCGCCTTCGTGAACAGGCTCCGCGGATCCTCGACCGCGTCGGGCCGGGCCCATCCGGTGTGGTCGCCGTGGAAGTGGGTGAAGGCGACCATCTCCAGCTCGGCCGGGTCCACGCCGAGGGCCGCCAGCGACTCGGGCAGGTCCCGCACATGGCCGAAGGCATGCTGGAAGTGCTCCAGGTCCTCGCCCGATATCCGGCCATGGCCGGCGTCGATGAGCAGCCGGGTGCCGCCCCTCTCGACGAGCAGTGCCCCGCACCCCATGGGCAGATGGCCCGCCTCGGTCATATGCGTGCGGTGCGGGTGCCAGTCCTCCTCGGCGGAGGCCGGGTAGACCCGGGTCGGGATCATGTCGACGCCCGCGTCGGGAACGTAGCTCAGGGTGAGTTCGCCCAGGGTGCGTGTCCAGATGACGGGGAGCCGGAATCCAGAGCCGTCGCTGTGCTCGACGCTCTTCATCGAGGTGTGCTGCTCTTGCGTTGCCACGGGATCATGCCTTTCGTGTGCGTGTGTGCCGTAGGTGGTGGTGGGTGTGGCTTTGTTTACGACTTCGACTTCGTCGAGCAGTGCTTGTTCACGGCTTCGGGAGGCGCCTGGCGCCCCCGAGAGGCGATGTTCCGGGAGGCACCCGCCGCCCGCAGTCGGCAACGGCGCGACGGCTGCTGCGGCCTTCGCCCGTAGCCAGTGCTTTGCCGAGACCGCCGTGGCGCGGTCGACGGCGACCCGCCAGCCACCACTGCGGTGCTATCCGTGTGAACAGAGCCATGGGTGGTGCGCTCATGGGGCGACCACGCGGATCGGTGTGCCGGCGGAGTACGCGAGGATGTCCTCGAGCGTGTCGGCGTAGAAGATGTCGTAGGTGCCCGCGGTGACGTAGCCCAGATGCGGCGTGAGCACCGTGCGCGGGGCGGTGCGCCACGGCGAGCCGGCCGGGAGGGGCTCGGTGGAGTGGACGTCCAGGCCGGCTCCGCCGATGGTCCCAGCGTGCAGGGCCGCGAGCAGGGCCTCCTCGTCGACGACGGGTGCGCGCGAAGTGTTGATCAGCAGCGAGTCCGGTCGCATGAGCGCGAGGTCGTCGCGGCCCAGGAGTCCGGTGGTGCGGGCGGAGAGCTTGAGGTGGATCGTCACCACGTCGGACGTGGCCAGCAGCTCCTCCTTGCCGACCGGGGTGACCCCGACGGCACGGGCGTGTTCGGTGTCGAGGTGGGTGCTCCAGGCGACGACGTCCATGCCGAAGGCGAGCCCCACCCGGGCCACGCGGGTGCCCACGCCGCCGAGCCCGATGATACCGAGGCGGGCGCCGTGCAGATCGCGCCCGACGGTCCGCTGCCATGCGCCCTCGCGGACGCCGCGGTCCTCGGCGGGAATCGAGCGGGCCAGGGCGTGGATCAGGCCCCAGGTGAGTTCGGCCGTCGATATCAGCCCCGCCCCGCGGGTGCCCGACACCACGATGCCGCGCCGCCCGGCCGCGGCCACGTCGATGGCCGCGTTGGCCGGGCCGGTCGTCACCAGCAGGCGCAGGTTCGGCAGCCTGTCGATGACCGCAGCCGGGAGGGCGGTGCGCTCGCGCATGGCCACGACGACGTCGTACGGCTCCAGCGCGGCGACCACGTCCTCGGAACTGCCCAACGGCTCGGTGAAGACGGTGAGTTGGGTGCCGTCCGGCAGGGTGCTCCAGTCTGTGTATCGGCGCGCGACTCCCTGGTAGTCGTCGAGGATCGCCACTCGATGGATCTCAGGCACAGCCAACCTCCTCACGGCATGAGCTCACACGGCCCGCGCCTACGGGGCTCCTGACGGCCGCACCGGTGTCCACGGCCACCAGCGGTTCGGCGGGGCTGGGATGGATCAGCTCCAGAACCCAGATCCCGACCCCGACCAGCGCGATGACCAGGCCGAGCCCTGATACGCCCAGCCACCCCACCAGCGGGTACAGCGCCATGGTCAGCGCCGAGGCGACGGTGGCCCCGGCGAACGCGGACACCATGAGGGCCGTCGTCACCCGGCTTCGGGCGTGCGGGACCCGGCGGTAGATCGCACTCTGGTGGCTGATCAACAAGGACTGCTGGGCGAGGTTGAGCGCGATGATGCCGGCGGTCAGCGCGATCAGGCCGACTGGTCCGCCCATGCCGGCGACGGCGAGCACGGGCCAGCTGGCTGCCAGCAGGATCAGTCCGCCCGTGGTCACCCGGCGCCCGTGTCCGCGGTCGGCGAGCCGGCCGGCCTTCGCCGCCGCGGCGGCTCCGACGACCCCGGCCAGGCCGAACAGGCCGATGACGGCGGGGCCGAACCCGTACGTCGGGCCGGCCAGCAGGAACGACGACGCGGTCCACAGGACGGTGAAGCCGCCCATGCCGACCGCCGCCAGGGCCATGCGCCTGCGCAGCAGTGATTCGGTACGCACCAGCGCCAGCACCGAGCGCAGCAGCTGCGGATAGGTGGTGTTCTCCGACCGTGGGACGGGGCGCAGGACCAGACGCAGGACGACCGCCAAGGCCGCCATCAGGACCGCGGCGAAGACGAATACCAACTGCCAGTCGCCGATCTGGGCGAGCACTCCGGCGACGGTACGCGCGATCATGATCCCGATCAGCAGCCCGCTCGTCACCGTGCCCACCGCCGACCCGCGCTGATGGTCTGGTGCCAGTGACGCGACCATGGGCACCACGATCTGCGCCACCGCGGAGGTCACCCCGACCACTGCGATCGCGACAAGCAGCAGCCCCAGCGACGGGGACGCCGCCGCGCCGAGAACAGCGAGGGCACTCAGGCCCAGCAACGCAGTCACCAGGCGGCGCCGTTCCAGCACATCGCCCAGGGGAACCAGCAGGGCCAGCGACAGCGCATAGCCAACCTGCGAGACGGTGACCACCAGGCCGCCGGCTCCCTGGGACACTCCGAGTGCCTTCGATATCACGGGCAGCAGCGGCTGGGCGTAGTAGATGTTCGCC
Source organism: Streptomyces misionensis (assembly GCF_007896895.1). Lineage (GTDB taxonomy): Bacteria > Actinomycetota > Actinomycetes > Streptomycetales > Streptomycetaceae > Streptomyces > Streptomyces misionensis_A. The sequence continues at coordinate 45,874 of NZ_VOGW01000170.1, forward strand.
ACCGCCGCGCCACACACTACGGCCAGCAGCAGCACCATCGCCCGGCTCAGGGCTGGAGGGCCGACGCCGGGCTCGTCCGCGGCCTCCTCGTGAACTGTGCGAGGGCGCATCGCGCCACTCGGCTCGAATTCTGGATCGTTCATGCCGTAACCCTGGCCACGCTCGCGCATGAGCGTCAAGTTATTTCGGATTGCTCGATCCGAAAGTGGGGAAGCGCACACCGAAAGACGGTCCCCGCTCGGCGTGCACGGCCCTGAACGCCACGCTGGCTCTCTGCTGGTCGGCGAGGAGGCCGGTGTGGCGCGGGAAGCTGACATCCCATCAGTCTGCGGCGGGCTCCGGCTCGGGTTCCGGGTCCTGGGGGACGGGGTTGCGAGCTGGAGGCGGCTGCCCATATTCAGCCGCACTTCGCCATGCGGAGATCTACGGCGCTGATCCACCCCGACATCCCGTGCCCCGACAACGTCGGCTACCTCTTCGACGACGGAGCCCTCTACCACCCCGGAGACGCGTACTACGCGCCCTACGCTCCCGTACGCACCCTCCTGCTGCCGACCAGCGGCCCGTGGACCAAGCTCGGCGAAGCCGCCGACTACGTCCGCACCGTCAAGCCGGAGCGCGTCATCCAGATCCACGAGCTCATGCTCAGCGACCTCGGCCAGCACTCCACCGCCAACCTTCTCGGCGAGAAAGGCTTGACCGGCATCCCGATCACCTGCCTTGAGCCCGGCACCAGCATCCAGCTGTAACCACAGGGAGCGGGCATGCGTTTCGCAACCATCCGGTCGCCTGCTCCGGCTCGGGAAACGCCCGGAGGCTGAGCGCCCGCATCGCGGAGGTCTGCCGCTTCACCGCCTGCGTGATGGCCGGGTCGCCCGGCGACGGCCGGATGGCCTGGCGGTGTGCCTCGATGGCACGGTGGTAGCCGTCCGGCAGGGTCCGTCGCTGCACCGGCGCGGCGGGCATGGTCGGCGGAGTCGGGCCGGCGGCCGCCGTGGCGGGGCCGGTCTTCGCGGGTGCAGGCGCCAGGACGCGCAGCGTGCGGACGGGCACGACCTGCTCAGCTTCCATGCTCTGCAACGGGTCTCAGCCCGCAGCGGCCATCCCTGGGCCCGGGCGGCGTCGAACAGGCGCAGATGTCGGGGTAGGGGAGCGTGGGATCGTCGCAGCCGGCTGCGGATCGTCGCGCGGCTGGCGCGGTCCGGGGTCTGTCAAACGAACGGTGTAACCGGGGTGGTTGCGTTACTGGCGGGCTGCTGAGAGCCGGCCGTCGAAGGTGATGTCGAAGGCGTTCAGCGCGGTCTTCCAGCGCATGGTCCAGCGGGCCTGTCCTCGGCCGGTGGGGTCCAGGCTCATGATGGCCATGTAGACGCACTTCAGGGCGGCCTGCTCGTTGGGGAAGTGGCCGCGGGCTTTGACCGCCCGGCGGATGCGGTCGTTGACGGACTCGATTGCGTTGGTGGTGCAGACGATGCGGCGGATCTCGGTGTCGAACCGCAGGAACGGAGTGAACTCCTCCCAGGCGTTCTCCCAGAGTTTCACGATCGCCGGATACTTCCTGCCCCAGGCGTCGGCGAACTCGGCGAACCGTTCCAGGGCGGCCTCCTCGGTCGGCGCGGTGTAGACGGGCTTGAGGAGCTTGGCGATCTTGTCCCAGTCCTGGCGGGCGGCATAGCGGAAGGAGTTCCGCAGCAGGTGGACCACGCAGGTCTGCACGATCGTCCTCGGCCAGACCGTCTCCACTGCCTCGGGCAGGCCCTTGAGCCCATCGCAGACCAGCATCAGCACGTCGTTCACGCCGCGGTTCTTGATCTCGGTGAGGATGTGCAGCCAGTGCTTGGCGCCCTCGCCGCCGTCGCCCGCCCACAGGCCCAGAATCTCCCGCGGCCCTCGACGGTGACGGCCAGGGCCACGTAGATCGGTCGGTTGGCCACCGCACCGTCGCGGATCTTCACGTGGATGGCGTCGATGAAGACCACCGGATAGACGACGTCGAGGGGCCGGTTCTGCCACTCGGCCATGCCATCCAGGACCTTGTCGGTGATCGTGGAGATGGTCTGACGGGAAACCTCAGCGCCATAGACCTCCGCGAGATGGGCCTGGACCTCACCGGTGGTCAGGCCCTTGGCGGCCAGCGAGATGACCATCTCGTCGACGCCGGTCAGGCGCTTCTGCCGCTTCTCGACGATCTTCGGCTCGAAGGAGCCGTCCCGGTCGCGGGGCACGGCTATCTCCACCGGTCCCACGTCCGTCAGCACGGTCTTGGCACGTTTGCCGTTGCGGGAGTTGCCGCCGTTCTTGCCCGCCGGATCGTGCCTGTCATAGCCGAGGTGGTCGGTGATTTCGCCCTCCAGGGCGGACTCCAGCAGCCGCTTGGTCAGCTGCTGGAGCAGACCGCCCTCGCCGGTCAGCTGCAGGCCCTCGGCCCGGGCCCGGCTCACCAGCTCGTCGATCAGCTGGTCGTCCACGGCCTTCGCCGACCCAGCCGCTGCCGACTCGGCAGCCTCGTGCTCGGCCACGTTCTCACTGGTCATCGATGCATCTTCCATGATCGGGAGTTACACCGAACGATTTACAGTCCCCGTCTACGCAGTCGACGCGGCCGGCAACGTCTCCACCCAGCAGCAGTACCAGTTCACCGCCCTCGGCCACACCGGCAAGACCTACACCAGCCTGAAGGACGCGTTCAACAACACCGCTGTTACCGACAACGCCAGCCAGGCCGCCGCCGACGCCGACGGTGTCGGCGCGACCATGTCACTGCAGGACCTCAAGGCCGCCGGCTGGCAACCCGGCGGCAAGATCACCGTAGACGGCGCCACCTTCACCCTGCCGAACTTCGCCTCCGCCTCCGGCGACAACGTCATGGCCGCAAACCAGACCATCCAGATGAGTGGCAGCGGACGCGCACTGGTCTTCCTCGGCTTCTCCACCTACGGCTTCATCAGCTCACAACACGCCGAGGACGACTACTCCAGCCCCGCCATCCCCGACGGCACCTCGGTCAGCGGCACCGAATGCACCCTCGGCAACGGGCAGTACGAAGACTGCCGGGCCGGCGGCCCCTACGGCTCCCTCACCTACGCCGACGGCAGCACCTCCGCCTACCACCTGACCGTCCCCGACTGGGTCTACGGCTCCAACGACCTGGCCGTCGTCACCCTCCCCCACCGAAACCACACCAACGGCACCCAGGAAACCCGCTCCACGAACATCTACGCCTTCGCCATCCCGCTCAAGACCGGCGCAACACTCAGCTCAGTCACCCTGCCCGACCTGAGCGACGCCGCCCGGCAATACGTCCCCGGCCTGCACCTGTTCGGCATGGCCCTGTGTGACACCACCACCGCGCCCGGCAACGCGAAATGGACCGGCGCCTGGAACTCCCCCAACGAAGGCGCATTCAACTACGAGAGCACCGACTACAAGAACCAAACCTTCCGGATCACCGCCAACCCGAGCATTGCCGGCTCCAGCGCCCGTATCCGACTGTCCAACGCCCTCGGCCGCACCCCGCTGACCATCGACCACACCACCATCGCCACCCAATCCTCCGAAGCCGCCCCCACCGCAACGCCCAGCGACCTCACCTTCAACGGCGGCAGCAAGACGGTCACCATCCCCGTCGGCGGCGAGGTCTACAGCGACCCGACCGCCTACACCGCCACGCCCGGCAAAAACATCATGATCAGCCTCCACCTGGCCAATGACGTGCCCTACCTCGTCCAACACAGCTGGGCCGGCGCAGCCACGCAGTACGTCAGCGCCGTCGGCTCCGGCGACCACACCACCGACACCACCACCACCGCCTTCACCGGCACCGGCACCTTCTGGGGCTGGTTCACCAACATCGTCACCGGCATCGACGTCACCGCCACCGGCAACCAGCCAACCGTCGCCGTACTCGGCGACCACCTCACCGACCCCTTCGCCGACGTAGCCAAAGCAGACCTCACCACACCCCGTCTCTCCGACGACCTCGCCACCGCTCTACGGACCAACGACCAGCAGATACCGGACTACGGCGTCGTCGCATCCGGCATCGAGAACAACCGCCTCGCCGCCGCACAAGCACAAGGCGGACCGGCCCTGCTCACACGGCTGGACCGAGACGTCCTCGCAGAACCGGGCATCACCACCGCCATCGTCGACGAGGGTCTCAAAGACATCACCGCCGGCACCGACGACACCGACCTCGAACAGACCTACGGCCAGCTTCTGGCCCAACTGCGCGGCTGGGGCATCAAGATCGTCCTCACCACCCTCACCCCCTGCCAGGGCTACGCCTCCTGCACCACCGGTGCCGACGCCAACCGGACCGACACCAACACCTGGATCACCGACCAGGTCGACTTCACCACACCCACCGTCACCTGCCTGGACGCCGAGGCGGCCGTCGCCGTCCCCGACACCACAAGCCAGGCAGACCCCACGCCCCTGATCCTCAACGCCGACACTGCCCCCAACGACTTCGACGCCGGCGATCACATCAACCTCACGACCGACGGCTACAAAGCCATCACCGACACCATTGACCTGACCACACTCGGACCAGACAACTAAGCCAAATCATCACAAATAGGCTCCCGCGCCGACACGACGCGGGAGCGCTCGACGGCCACAGTCACCACTGCGCAGATCACCGGGACCTGCCCGGAGTGCCCGGGCTGACCGCCATTGCCTTCGTTCCGGTCTCCGTACGGCTGGCGCATCTTCGTCAGCCGGAACTGCTCCTCGACAGCAACGGCCGGCCCGCGTCGAGTACGCCATCTATCAGGTTCATGGGCGGTTCGTGCACGTGACCGCCCTGTACGACGCCGAAACCCTAAGGCGGCAGCTCGGCGCCTGACCCCGTAAGCCAATCGGCGTCGGCACCGTCGGCCTGAGCGCCACGGCTGGTTGGGTGGCCGGTGCTCACCTGCCAGCGCTCACAGCCGTCGACGGGATCGAGCTTCGCGCGCTGGCGGCGAGCTCCCAAGCCTCGGCTAAGGCCGCAGGAGCGGCCTATGGCGTACCCGCGTACACGCCGATGTAGCCGTCGTCTCCGCCGGGCCAAGTCTTGGGCGAGGTGAGGGGCCGGCTGACCGGCCGCCCCGCCGAGCCCCGGCGCTACCGCCGGGGCTCGGCCGTCTGCCTCAGTGGTACCTGACCTCCAGCGGACGGTGCACCGACTGGGCCGGTGCGGTGACGGTCAGGGTCCGCGAGCCCGCATCGAAGGACCAGTGGGCTGCGGAGACCCGCCGCCCGTTGACGAAGACCTGCTTCGGCGCGTGCGCGTTCATGAAGGAGACCGTCCACGCGCGGCGGGAGACCTGGCTTTTGAACGATCGCGACGCCGGGGCAATCGAGACCGTGTGGTTCGCGCCGTGCTCGGCGTAGCGGATCGCCGTCGTGGCGCTCTGCCTGCTGTCGGCCGTGGTGCCGTTGTCCTCGTACAGGCTCGTGGCCCCCGGCGCGCCCTGCGCGACGGTGACCGTCGCCTCGGTGAGGGGGTTCTGGACGTCATTGGCGACGTTGCCGGTGCGCGTCGTCATGATGCCGCCCGACTTGATGAAGACGGGCATCGAGTCCAGACCCGTGGTGATCTTCTGCGTGGTGCCGCCCGCGAACGTCTTGCCGGTGAAGTAGTCGGTCCACGAGGAGCCGGCCGGGAACCAGACGGACGTCGTGGCCGATTCGCCGGGCGTGGTCACCGGGGCGACCAGCACGTCGGGGCCGTAGAAGTACTCGCTGCCCGCCGTCGCGTACGCGTCCTGGCTCTCCGGGTACTGCACGTAGGTCGGCCGCGCTACGGGGGTCCCTGTGCGGTTGGCCTGCTCGGAGAGGCTGTACGTGTACGGGACGAGGTTCTCCCGCAGGTTCAGGAACTTCTCGGCGGACGCGTCAGAGGCCGGGCCGTACTGCCAGGGCAGCCGGTCGGCGTGGTTGCCGTGCAGGCGGTCCACCGGCTGGAAGGTGCCCAGCTGCACCCAGCGGGCGTACAGGTCGTCGGGCAGCTTCGTGGTCCCGGGTTCCGCGCCCTTGGCCTGGGTGCCGTCGTTGTTGAACCCGCCGATGTCGTGCGACACGTTGGACAGGCCGGTGGACGCCGACTCGCCCGGGGTGTAGCCGACCTCGAACTTGAGGGTGGCCCAACTGGACGTGGAGTCACCCGTGAAGTGTGCGGTGGTGCGCTTGTCGGCCCACGGCCCTGTCGGCAGGCCGTGCGGGTTGTAGTTGCCCTGCGGCAGCGCCCCGAAGGTGCGGGAGAGCGCGAAGGAGCGCTGGCCGTTCTTCGCCGAGTCGTCGGCATACTGCTGGTTGATCCAGGCGTCAGGCGTCACCCCGCCGAGGGACGAGACGGACCCGTCGCAGCACCAGTCGAGCCACCAGACGTCCACGCCGGCCTCGTCCATGGGCTCGTGCAGATCGAAGTACGCTTTGAGCTGGTCGGGGTCGCCCCAGTCGAAGGTGTAGGTGTTGTTGCCGCTGTCCTTCAGCTTGCCCTTGGCCGTGGCCTGCGCCTGGGCGAACCTGGGGTCGTCACCGGAGATGCTCGGGTGGATGTTGAGCGAGTTGTGCAGCCCCTGCGCGGCCGACCAGTCGAAGAACGCCTTGGGGTCTGGGAACTTCTCCGGGTCCATCTCCCAGCCGTCCCAGGTGCTGGGCGACTTGAAGTCCGTGTCGGTCACCAGGATATCGAGCGGGACGCCGTCCTTGCGGAACTTGGGCAGGATGGTGTTCTCATAGTCCGCGGCGCTGCGGTCGTAGTACTCGGAGTACCAGACGCCGTACGCCCAGCGCGGCAGCAGCACGGAGGGACCGGTCAGAGTGGCGAGGTCGGCCAAGCCCTGCTGGTACTCGTGTCCGTAGCCGAACACGTACCCGTCCTGGTAGCCCTTCCCCGCGTGGTCGCCCCGCTGCGTGACCTTATGAGTGGAGTTGTCGAAGATTGCCGAGGCGGTGTCGTCGAGCAGCGTCCAGCCGTCCTGGTAGAGCAGGCCCGGCGTCGTGGGCGCCTCACCGTTGACGCCGTCGAGGCTGCGGCGGTACCCGCCGAGCGGCGCGTGCGGGGAGAGCAGCGGCGAGGTGCGCGAGGTCACCGCCGCGGTGTCGAGGTTGACGCGGCAGCCGTCATCCTCCGGGCAGCCGACGGTCACGTCGTTGGCCCCCGCGGCCAGGTGCACCGGCACGGTGGCGGTGCGCCAGGCGTCCCAATCGCTCGTAGCGGGCAGCGAGGCCTTCACGGGGACGCCCGCGCCGGCCTTGACAAAGATGTCACGGGCGGCGCCGCTCGCGTCGCCGTTGGAGTACCGAAGCTGGAGGGCGTAGTCGCCGGCCTTGGGCACGTCGACGACGTGCAGCGTGTCCCGCGCGCCCGAGGACTCGAGCCCGGCAACGAACCCGCGGCCCGAGTAGCCGTTGTGGTCGGACTTGAGCGCGGCGGAACCGCCGAGGCCCGCGGTCTCGGCCTGGCAGATGGTGGCGAAGGAGCAGTCCTCGACCGGTGGCGTCACGGGGTCCGGGTAGGGCGCTCCCGGCGTCAGGACGGCAAGGTTGTCAAGGTTGACGTTGCCGGAGTCGGCCGCGGTGCGCGCGAAGGTGACGGTGTGGGTGCCGGCCGACAGGTTGAGCGTGACCGACGTCGTGGACCAGGTGTCCCAGCTCGCGGTCTTCGGGAGCGTCAGCGTCTTCGCGGCGCCGCCGTCCGCCGACACGCTCAGGGTGCGGTCCTCGTCGCCGCCGTCGCCGCCGACGGCGTTCGCGTAGCGGGTGGCGACCTGGTAGGTACCGGCCTTGGGGACGGTCACGGAGAAGGACAGGGAGTTGCCTGTCGACTGGAAGCCCGCCGCGAAGCCGGAGCCGGTGTAACCGGAGTGGTCCATGGCGACGCCGACGCCGTTGAGGGTCGTGTCCTCTGCCTCGCACCGCGTCCCGATGGCGCAGACCGGCGCGTTGGGCCAGGGAGCGGCGGTGACCGACTGCTTGCCAGCCTTCTCCGTCACCTTCAGGTTGTCCGCGGTGAACTTCCCTGAGCCGACCTTGTACGTCAGCGTCATGGCGCTCGTGCGAATGGTCAGCTCGCCGTGGCGCGTCGACGACGTGAACGGGGTCCTGCCGAACGTGTCGCGGCCGAGGGCGTTGAAGGTCGCCGCGTCGACGAACTTCGCGTCCCCCGCGTACTCGGTGCGTATGAGCGTCGAGGAGAGTACCTCGAACCGGGCGTCGCCCGAGACGACCTCAGAACGCGCGGCGCTGTGACCGCGAGCCGCTTGCGCGCCTTGCACTGCCTGTGCGGGGTACCCGGCGGCCCCCAGGGCCACCAGAACGCCGGTCACGGCAGCGGCCGCCGTGAGGTTGCGACGTTGTCGCCATCTGTGAGTCATGGAACCCGGTACTCCTTCGGTATCCCCTGGAGGGGGTACTTCGCCTATGCTGACAACGATGTCAAGAATCGGGGAAGCGGCAGCCGGGGCGCGCACACCGAGGTGCGGGAAAGGGCGCGAGCGCGTCTCGAAGTGCGGGTACAAGTTCGGCGGTTGCCGACGGGACACGTTGTCCGAGCCATCCGCGACCGCCCCTCGACCGGCACCGGTACCTCAGATCATGTTCCTTTCAATATCAACCCACCGCGCCACACTTCGTCAATGCGTCGGCGCGGCCGGGTACCGGCGCAAGCCGCACGCAGATGACCGTTCTCCGGCCAGCTCCTGAAAGACCCTGAGCTGAAGCAGATGATGACGACCTTGGTTCTCAAGGGTCTGCCGAACTTCTCCTACGGCCTGGGACTGATGAAGATGACGTCGTCGTGCGGCACCGAGGTGTGGGGCACAACGGCGGCATCCAGGGCTCCATCCCGTAGACCATGGCGACGGCGGACGGTGAGCACCTGCTGTCGCTGAACCTCAACGGCGACTGGAACGTCCACGGACAGCGGGTCGTCGACAGCGAGTTCTGCGGCGCCTGACCCGCGAGAACATCCTTCCCGATCGGATCGGCCGCGGTGGCTGCTTCGCCACCGCGGCCGATCCGGCGGATTCACCGGATGTGACGCTTCGCCCGGAAAGCATCCAGGACATGGTCCGTCACGCACTGATCCGACCTGCTCGCGACGACGTTCGTGGGCATCGACTTTGAGACGCTCAACCCGCCGGGCGCCGGCCCGAGCCGATCGAGATCGCCGCCGCCGCGGGGAAGCTGACCGCGGACGGCTCCTGGTAGGAGAACGGCCGGTTCGAGCGGCTGATCCGGCCGCCGGACGGCGTGCCCTTCACGTCCTTCGACACTGGGAAGACCGGCATCACCGCCGCCGTGATCCAGCAAGCCGACAGCGCCGCTGTGACCCTGGCCGCGCTGGAGGCGCTGCTCGCCCACCCGCCGTACGTCCTCTTCGCGCACAACGCGCCCTACGAGGCTGGGCTGATCTACGACCAGGAGTCGTCCTGCCCCGCTCTGGCCCGCCTGCCGATGCTCGACACCGTACGGCTGGACCGCGCCGTCTACCCAGGCCTGCCCCGCCACCGGCTCGACGACGTGCTCAGCCAGCTCGGCATGCCGCCGCCCGCCCGACGGCACCGCGCCATGCCCGACGTGCTGGCTACCTGCGCCGTCTTCGCGCGGATGGTCACCGACGGGGCGGGGACCGGCCGCTGGTCCACGCTCACCGATCTGCACCGCGTGGCCGGTATCGAGCCGAAGGCCGCTCGCGACGACGCCCAGGCCGCCGCCCCCCCCCCCAGCAGGACTCCCTGTTCTGACCGGAAGGAGACCACGGTCGTGCATCCCCAACCCGCGGGCGGTAATGACCCGGATCGCCGGGTGCGCTGGTGTCGTTCGAGGGCATCAGCGGCACCGGCAAGAGCCACCTCACCCGCCTGATCGCACCGCGTCTCGACGCGCCGCTGCTGGTGAAGGAGTTCTCCTCCCGCCACACGCGCGCCGACCTCGGCAGCCGCATCATCTCCGCGCTCGCCGCGGCCGCCGACGGAGACCGGTTCCTTCGCAGCGGCTACCCGGCCAGCGAAACGCTGCTGCTCTTGGCCGTCCAGCTGCACACCTGGGAGACCATCCGAGCCCCGCTGCACACCGGCCGCACCGTCCTCGAAGGACGCAGCCTGCACTCCGTGGTCGTCTACCAGGCCGCCGCCCTCCACCCCGCGACGACACCGCGGCCCTCGAGCAGGCCCGGGCCCTGATGCGCGAAGCGACCGTGTGGCGGCCGGCCCCCGACGTCACGATCCTGCTCACCGACCACGTCGGCGCGGCCCTCGGCCGCGCCGAGCAGCGCGACGGCTGCCCCATCAGCGCCGCCGAGCGCGCCGTCCATGAACGCTGTGCCCGCCTTTTCATGGAACTGGCCGCAGGCGATCCCCGCGTACGTCTCCTGGACCACGCCGCCCAGCCCGATCCTCAGGCGGCCGCCGATCTCATCACCACCTGGGTCACCACGGCCCGCCCGCAGCCCTGGCCCTCCCCTGCTCTCGAAGGAGCCCTGGTATGACCCGCCGACCGATCCGCTTCGCCCTCGGGTACGACGACGTCCTCCTGGTCCCGCAGCGCACCGCGGTGACCAGCCGGAAGAACACCGACCTGTCCACCACCCTGGCGCCCGGCCTGGGCCTGGCCATCCCGCTGCTGTCCGCCAACACCCCCTGGTGCACGGAGGGCCCCATGGCCTCGGCGATGGCGCTGGCCGGCGGCCTCGGTGTCCTGCACCGCGCCTCCACGCCCGCCCAGCAGACCACCCAGCTGGAGATGGTGAAGAACACCGCCGTCCCGGCGACGGCGAGCATGGCCAGCGTCGACGGGGACGGTCGGCTGCGGGCGGCGGCAGCGGTCGGGGTCACCGGCGACTGGAAGGAGCGGGCCGCGATGCTCGTCGACCACGGGGCCGACGCGCTCGTCGTGGACGTCGCCCACGGGCACGCCGACTATGTCCTGACCGTGGTGGCCGCGCTGAAGAAGCAGCACCCGAACGTGGTGGTCATCGGCGGCAACGTGGCCACCGTGGCCGGTACCCGCGACCTGATTCAGGCGGGCGCCGACGTCGTCAAGGTGGGTATCGGGCCCGGCGGCATCTGCACCACCCGCCTGGTCGCCGGAGCCGGGGTGCCGCAGCTGACCGCGGTCATAAACTGCGCGGACGAGGCCGCCAAGCACGGGGTGTGTGTCATCGCCGACGGCGGGATCAAAAACTCCGGCGACCTCGTCAAGGCCCTCGCAGCCGGGGCGACGACCGCGCTGCTCGGCAGCGCCCTGGCCGGCGCGGACGAGAGCCCCGCCCGTCTGGTCGAGGACGGCGGGCACAGCTTCAAGGTCTCCACCGGATTCGTGACCCACGGGATGCAGCTCAGCCTGAAGAAGACCCGCGGCGAGACGGTCACCGAGGCCGAGCTCGACGAGTACCTGCTCGAGGGCGTCGAGGGCACGCATGAGGCCACCGGCACCCTTGAGCGCACCCTGCACCCGTTCCTGGCCGGCCTGCGATCGGGTCTGTCTTACTCCGGCGCCGCCAACCTCGAACAGCTGCGGCAGCGGGCGGCGTTCGTCCAGATCAGCGCGGCGGGCGTTGCCGAGAGCCTCCCGCACGCGCTGGGCCGCAGCCGGCAGCTCCCGCTCGACTTCCGCGCCGAGCCCGCGCAGTGACCCGCGCCCCGGAGCCCAAGCAGGTGCGGGCCGGCGGTCAGCGCGTCGAGGCTTCGGCGACGCGCCCGAACAGGTCCTTGGCCTGGACCCGCAGGTCCTCCGCGATATCGGGCTGCTCGGCGATCTCGGCGGCCGTGAACCAGCGCACCTCGTGCACCGGCTCCGACACCGGTCCCACGCCCTCGGCGACGGCCAGGAAGAGGTGGTCGATGTGGATATGCGGCTGCCGCGTGTGGTTGTCGGGGCTCACCGTCAGCTCCTGGACCCACCACGGTGCGGGCACCAGCCCCGGCGGGCAACTCGCTCGACGGGCCGGCCACCAAGCGGGTCCTCCAGCCGGTCTCCTCGCTGTTCTCCCGCAGCGCCGCCTCGGCGGCGTTCTCCCAGTTCTCGACATGGCCGCCGGAGAGCATCCAGCACTCCAGCCGCGGGTGCCAGATCAGCCCGAGCCGCCACCCGTCGTCAGTCAGCCGGAAGACGAACGAGCTGGCTGTGGACTCCTTGGCCTTCTTGTCGCTCATGCGCGGGGGCAGTCCTATCACTCGATCCCGTGAGGCCGCCCGTGGGGCCCTTCATCCGGCCGTCGAGCCTTCCATATACCGCTCCGATCCAAGGCGCATTCACACCACATTCCCCCGCCCGCGCCGCCGCCCCGCCCGCGGCATGAAGCACGGAGGCCTCTGACGATGGACACCCTGTGGCGCGACCTCGTCGTCCAGGACTACGAGATCTCCCGGCCCGCCAGCACCCTCCTGGACCGCAGCGTCCACGACCACCTGGTCCGCCGTCTGGCCGACCATCTCTCCGATCCCGCCCGGACGCAGGCCTTCGTCACCCGGGCGGTCGGCCACCGCGAGCGGACGGCCGCCGCGAGCGGACGGCCGCCGCGCTCGTGCGCGCCGAGAAGGCCCTCGCCGACGGCTCCGCGGCAACGGCCGGCACAGCGCTGGCCGAGGCGACCGCGGCGTTCTTACCGGTGATGTCGACGCACATCGTGAACTGGCTGCTCCCCGAGCCCCAGTGGGAGTCCCTCCTCACCCGGCTGTTCGGCGGCCAAGAACGGGCCCGGGCGTGCCTGCTGGCCCTGTCCATACCAGCGGAAACCGGGCATCTGCTCGCCGCGCACCAAGAAGTCGTCGAGGCCGCGCTGTCCGTCCGGGGCGGAGCCGAACTGGGAACCGCGGCCGCTGATCTCGCCTCCCGCATCGGCACGCTCTACGGCGAAGGGACACCCGCCGCACGCGCCATGCCATACGAGGACCCCGCACAGGCGGCCGCCCTCGTGCAGGCTCTCGCCGCGAGTTCGGACCTGGGGCGGAGTTCCGGCAGATCACAGCCGCCCGGGCGCGCACCACCGCGCTGCGCGAGGCATGGGAGGCCGCCGCGCTGCTCGCCGCCGCTGGCGATCGGGATGCCGTCGCTCGCGTACGGGCCATCGTGACGATCCTGACGTGGGCCTGCGACAGCGAGGAGCGCCGCAAGGTCCTGCGCCACTCCTATCTCTCCGCCGTCCGCCGCTGGTGCCAGACCCAGGGCCTCGACCCGGCAACCCTGGCCACCTCCGACATCCTGGCCGCTGGAGCTGCCGCGTGAGCATCCTGCTCCCCCTCATGAGGTGCGCCTCGTTGCACGCCGGCGCCAAGGCCGCCGCCCTCGGCCGACTTCAGCGCGCCGGTCTTCCCGTGCCGGACAGCGTCGTCATCCCCACCGGCGTCACCGACGGTGACTGGCCGGGGTAGTGGAGGAGGTACTGACCTGGGCGGAGTGCCGCGCCCCGTCCGGGCTGATCGCGCGCTCCTCCGCGCCCGGCGAGGACGGCGCCACCGCGTCCTTCGCCGGTCTGTACACCTCGGTCGTCACGCCGTGCACCGCGGGCCGGGTCCTTGAGGCGCTCCGTGAGGTCCGCGCCTCCGCGAGCTCGCCGGTCGTCGCCCAGTACGCCGCCGCGCGCGGCCTGGCCCCCGACGGTGAACTCGCAGTGCTTGTCCAGCCCGTTCTGCGCCCCGCTCTCGCCGGTGTTCTGGCCGCCGTTGTGAGGGCCGGGGCGTGTGTGGGCTGGCGGATCGAGGCGGTGCGCGGTCTGGCCGGGCCACTGGTCAGCGGTACGCAGACCGGAGAGATCCACATCGGCCGCGGCCCGGTCACTGACTCCGTAGTCCCCTCCTCTCAGGCGTTCCTTCCCTTGCCCGGCACTCGTGAAGAGCTCGAACTGCCGCCCGGGGAATGGACCACCGCGCCGACTACCGGGCGCGCTATGTTGCGCGCGAAGATCGCCGGGTCCTGCGCCGGTGTACTGCACCTGCGAACTCCCGCCGAGTGGGCGAAGCAGCAGGTTCTCCTCCCGGACCAGCGAGAGGACCTGCTCCACCTCGCCGTAGGCGCAGCCCAGGCGCTGAGCTTGGAGCAGATCGACATTGAGTGGGCCATCACCACCGACGGGCCCACGGTCCTCCAGGCTCGCCCGCTGGCCCGGCCGGTCAAAGACGCGACCGCATCCACGCCCCCGGCCGGAGGCTGGGGCGGTCTGGCCGCTGTGCCAGGTATCGCCACCGGCAGCCCGGCCGCCCGCCTTGGGCCCGAGACGCCACCAGAGGGTGCCGTTCTGATCTGCCGCGCCCTCGGCCTCGAGGCGGCCGCTGCGCTGCTCGGCGGTCCGGCCGCCGTAGTGTCGACCACCGGTGGCCCCCTGTCGCATACAGCGATCATCGCGCGCGAACTCGGCATCCCCTGTGTCACCAACGTGCCCGCGGCACTGGACCAGATCCCCGAGGGCATGGTCCTCGAGGTCGACGGACCGTCCGCCCGGCCCCCACCGTCCCTGCCCCACGCCAGGAGAACGGGCCGGACCCGTACGACAACGCCGCCATCGTGACCACACTCATCCCCGTTGCCCCCGCCGGCGACGGGCGGGCCGCCACCCTCGTCCTGCACGATCCGCGCTCCGCCGATTTCGACGTCCTGGTCCGCGCGGTCGCCGCCGCCTCCGAGTCCACCGACACCCTGGGGATCCTACTCCCCGACGGCGTTCCCCTTCCCCTGTGCTGCCTCAGCACCTCGGCTTCGATCTCCGCTGCGCGAATGGGCTTGCCGTGCTGTGGCCGAAGGGCGCCGGGGAACTTCCCCCCGGCGTCGTCGCACTCGACGCCGACACCCACGTGCTCGTCGAACGTCCCCTCAACAGGAGTGCCTCGTGACTCATCCTTCTGCCATCAGCCCGCGCTCCTCCGTACGCGGGGGCCCGTACGCTGCCGTAATTTTCGACTTCGGCGGCGTACTCACCACGCCCAAGGACGACACCGCCCTCTGCTTCGCCCGCGAGATCGGACTGCCGGACGACACCTACCGCCATGCCGTCGCTGTCGACCCCGCCGGCCGCCACCTCTACGCGCAGCTCGAACGCGGCGACATCTCCCAAGAGGAGTGGAACACCGGAATTGCCGCCCTCCTGGGGATCGACGGCACCAACCTCATGGGCCGGGCACTGGCGACCCTGCGCCCGGAGGAGACCGTGGTCACCGCCGCCGCGGAAATCCGCGCTGCGGGAGTCCGCACCGCGGTCCTGTCCAACTCCATGGGCATGACCCCGCACAACCCCTACAAGGCGTGGGACCTGGAGACCGCTCACGACATCGTCGTCCTCTCCGAGCAGCACCGGATGCGCAAGCCGGATCCGGAGATCTACGAACTGACCGTGGAACTGCTCGGACTTCCGGCATCAGCGTGCGTTTTCGTCGACGACACCCAGGGCAACCTCGTGCCGGCCCAGAAGCTCGGCATGGCCACCATCCACGCCACCGACCCGGCCCTCAGCGTCGCTCAGCTTCGGCAGCTCATCCCGTACCAGCAGTACAAGTAAGCCGCCGGTCGGCCGGGGCTGTCAGTGCGACGTCCCTGGCCATGCTGCTGCCGGGTTCCGCGGTCGCGCAGAATGACTGATTCCCCCTACCGGTCACGGCCACCCCGGGCCCGTACGCCACCGGCCGCGGCGCTGATGGCCTCGGTCAGCCGTACGACCGCCTCACACCGCGCAGAGGAGGCCCGCCATGTGGCGAGTCTCAGCGGTACTTCCACCGGCCACGCATCCCTTCTTCGATGTCGAGGAGCACCTGATGTTCACTACGTCCACACCGGCGGCTATGCGAACACCGGTGGAGGCCGGGCCAGTTGTGCGGGAGGCCGACTGTCCCGCGGATGTGACTTCCTTGCGGGTCGTGGTGGTCGGCCAGGACTACGTGGGCCTTCCGCTGGCGTTACGCGCCGCCCAGATGGGCCATCGCGTGGTGGGGCTCGACACCGATGCGCAACGGGCAGCGTCCCTGGCCTGCGGCAGTTCGCCGGTCGAGGACATCACCGCGGCACAGTTGGGTCCTCTGCTGCGTGACGGCACCTACCAGCCCACCGCGACGCCGGACGACGCGGCCGGGTTCGACGTGGCGGTGATCGCGGTGCCGACGCCGCTGCATGAGGGCGTCCCCGACCTGTCGTACGTGATCGCGGCCGGCCGGACCGTGGGCCGCTACCTGCGCGAGGGGGCGTTGGTGGTGCTGGAGTCCAACCAGCTACCCGGGCACGACCCGGACCGTCCTGGGCTCGGTGCTCGAGAAGGTCTCCGGGCTGCGGATGGGAAGCCAGTTCGCCCTGGGGTTCAGTCCCGAACGGATCGACCCGGGCAACCGGAGGTGGACACTGGCGACGACACCGAAGATCGTCAGCGGCATCGACGCGGCGTCGCTGGAGCGCACCGCCGCCTTCTATGGTGCGCTGGTCGAGCGCGTCGTGCCGGTGGGCCGGTGCGAGGAGGCGGACGCCCACCACGACAGGTACACCGGGTCGATCCGCAGGCAGTGGCCCCCGATGCCGGGGCCGGGGTCGAAGCGCATGAACCCGAACGGCTTGGTCGACGCCGCTTCCACCGCCTCGCGCAGGTTCAGACCGGTATCGCGGGCCACCTCCGCCAGTTCGTTGACCAGCGCGATGTTCACAGCCCTGAAGGTGTTCTCCAGCAGCTTCGCGAGTCGACTCAGGCCCGCGGCCAGGGCTCGCGCCTGATCGACCTCGCCGCGCAGATCAACGGTGCCCGTCCCGCCTACGTGGTGAACCGGCTGGGACAACACCTCACCTCACGAGGCCGGTCGCTCGATGGCGCACGGGTGCTGCTGTTGGGCCCGGCCTACAAGCCTGGCAGCGGCGACCTGCGTAAGTCCCCGGCGCTGGAAGCGGCCCGTCTGCTGGCGGCCAGCGGCGCGAAGGTCAGCGCGACGGACCCCTTCGTGGACCCGGCCGCCGCCTCGGCCGCGCTCGACGGCGTACGGCTGGTGTTCGCGACGGACGACGAGCTGGCCGCTGCGGACGCCGTGGTGCTGCTGACCGACCACGAGGTCTTCGACTACGACCAGGTGGCCGCCCGCTCCACTTTCGTGCTGGACTGCCGGGGCCACCTGGCCGCCCGCCTGACCGCTGCTGCCACCGTGGAGCAGTTGTGAGCAGCGGGCTGCGGGTCAGCGGCGGCACCGGATTCATCGGGTCCAACCCGGTCTCCTGGTTGCCACGGCACCCGGCAAGCGGCCGGGTCACGATCGTAGGCGAATGCTGCACCGGCAGCTGGAGTCTGTTGGGCAGCGATCTGGCGGACAGTGACTTCCGCCGTGAGAGTGTGCTCAACGCGGGCCTGCTGGATCAGGCCGTGGCCCGCGCCGACGCCGTCTCCCCTGCGATGCACCCAATAGCTCGCGTCTCTCCGCGAGCGCTGCAATGTCGCCCGACTACAGACTTTGCGCCGTGACCCCCGTCCGGGCAATGGCGGCCATGGCCGAGACAGGGGGCGCGCTTGTCCCGCTGGTCGCCTACGAGGAGAACCAGCGGTCCCGGGCGAGCCGGACGAGGCACCCAGCGGAAGCTCTTCCTGACCGCGTGCTGCCGCAGCGAACGAACGTCGGCGTTTCGGCCAACCCGCCAACAACGCGGCGCTCTTGCGCGGCAAGGGTCGGTGCACTGCGCACCTTCGGAATGCCCCTGAATCACAGGGCGCGCAACCCGTCCGAAAGGAACAGGTGCTCGAAAGCGCGCTGCGTCGTTGAACACGCCGACGCCACCATCACATCCGATGAGGGGGAACATTGACGCAAGTCAAACCAGGCGGCGACGAAGCCGTGAGCCCGTCGAAGGCCGGAGTCACAGACAGCGTCTCGGACGCGGAGCGGGAGCTGTACGGCGGTCGGCTCCGCTACGACCAGTCCTTCGTCCGCCACGAAGGCCCTCTGACCCGGCTTGGCTTCGGGCGCATGGCCGCGGCGCTGCCCCGCATGGTGGCCATGGTGCTCCGCACCGGCTGGCAGACGGACCGGCGAGCACTCGGCGGGGTCGTGGCGGCCCAGCTCGGGCAAGGTGTGACGGCCGCCTGGGGGCTGGTGGCGGTCAACAGCGTCCTCACCGAGCTGTTCGCCGATGGTCCGACCAGGGACAAGCTCCGCGAGGCGCTGCCGTCGCTGGCTGTGCTCGCTGTCACAGCCGTGGCGACCGCGGTGTTGTCGGCGTGGTCGACGGCCATGTCGGGCCGGCTGGAGCCCCAGGTGGAGCGGGCGGTCTCCGCCCGGTACTACACGGCCGTTACCCAGGTCGAGGTGGAGGCGACCGAGCGGCCGGAGATCCAGCGGGTCCTGGAGGCGGGGAAGTTCGGCACCGACTCCGCCCGCAACATGCTCCGGCTGTCGGTGGGCGTGGGCAGTGTGGTGATCGGCATGGTGGCGGCCGCCGTCGTGTTGGCGTCGCTGCACTGGGCGCTGCTGCCTATGCTGCTAGCCATCGCCCTGCCCAAGGGGTGGGGGGCGGTCCGCTCCGCGCGCCGCGAGTACCTCTCCCGCCTGACCTGGGTCGACCACCGCCGGGCGATCGCCTCCCTGCTGGCCCGTCTCACCCGCCCGCACGCCGCCGCGGAGATCCGTGTGCACGCGGCCGGCACGAAGCTGCTGTCCAGCTATGAGGAGATGTCGAGGCAGACCGAGGCGGAGCAGCGGCGCCTCGCCCAGGCGCAGGCCTCGACCGACCTGGTCGCGGGCGGTTTCGCCGGTCTGGCGTCGCTGGCCTGCTATGGGGTGCTGTGGTGGCTGCTTGCGTCCGGTGGTCTGCCGCTCGCCGTCGGCGGGACCGCGGTGATCGCCATCCGCACCTCGACGGCGCGGCTTACCTCTCTGGTGCAGCAGGTCAACCGGCTCTACGAGGAGTTGCTCTTCCTCACCGACACGGAGGACGCCATCACGGTGGCGGGCGAGAACGCCATCCCGCGCACCGGCACGCCGCTTCCCGCACCGGTGCGGGAAGTGCGGACGGAGGATGTGTCCTTCACCTACCCCGGAGCCGGCTCCCCTTCGCTGAAGGGGGTGAGCGTGCGGGTCCCCCGCGGTGCGGTGACGGCCCTGGTCGGCGCGAACGGCTCGGGAAAGACGACCTTGACCAAGGTGCTGGCCGGGCTCCTGCTGCCCACCGAGGGCAGCGTGTGGTGGGAGGGGCAGTCGGGCGAGCCGGTCGAACTCCGCGACGCGGACCGCGCCCAGGTGTTCGCCTCGGTCGGGGTACTGGCGCAGGACTTCCCGCGCTGGGAGATGACCGCCGCCGCGAACGTGGCCATCGGCGCTGGCGACCGCCCCCGGGACATGCGTCGCGTCCGGGACGCCGCCCATGCCTCGGACGTGCTCGACTTGATCGAAGGCCTGCCGCACGGCTGGGACTCGATCGTTTTCAAAGGGTACGAACGCGGCGTTCAGCTCTCGGGCGGACAGTGGCAGAAACTGGGCACTGCTCGAAGTCTGTACCGCGACGCGCCGATCCTACTGGTCGACGAGCCCACGAGCGCCCTCGATCCGCACGCGGAGATCGCCGCCTTCCAGGGGCTGTGGTCCTTGGCTCAGGAAGGACACGCGGTCGTCCTCGTCACCCACCGGCTCGCCGCGACCATGAACGCCGACCACATCTACGTCCTCGACCGCGGGTGCGTCGTCGAAGACGGCACCCATGAGGAGCTGATGGCCCACGGCGGCCTGTACCAGGGCATGTTCACCGCGCAGGCCGCCCAGTACGGGCTGATGCCACCAACGGCCGAGGCTGTGCCGACCCCACGGCAGACCTCTCCCTCCCGTCACGAGCAGGCGCGGTGACCCGCGAGCACGGCAAGCAGCAGACCGGCCCTGAGAACAACGGCGCTCGGTCTTGGCAGCTTTCGCACACTCCTGGAGATTCACGATGACCCGCCCCGACCAGTCGGCCTCCGTGGCGATCTCGGACGATGCCCTGTTCGGGCCGGAGACCGACGACTATGCCCGCTACCGCCCCGGCCTGCCGGACGCGGCAGTCCATCTCCTGGCCGCCACCCAGCACGGCGTGCCCGACCCCGGCCTGCTGGACCTCGGCACCGGCACCGGACAGGTGCCCCGCGCGCTGCTGCCCGTTCTGCACCAGCTGGCTCACATTGATCTGGTCGACGTGAACCAGCGCATGCTCGAGACGGCCCTCACCGCGCTCGAACCGGTCAGCGGGGCCTGCACGGTGAACGCCTTCATCCGGCGAAGCGCACACCTTCACCCCTACCACGCGCGGTCGAGCACCCAGCTTGATCACCTGCTGCCGGTCCTTCCACTGGATGTCCCGCCCGGAGGTCCTGGCCATGGCGGACCGGATGGCCGCGCCACACGCCGTCGTGGCGATCATGGGAGACGGCAGCCTATGGACCCACGAAGCGGACTGGACCGCCGCCCTTCGGGGACTGATCCAGGCCTACTCGGAGAAGACCGGCGCGCGGGCACCCGCGGCACCTACTCCGGACCGGGGCGCTCCTACGAGGAAGACCTCGACGACTCGGCCTTCAGCGACGTGGCCGAGCACCGCTTCCCCGTCGCCCGCGCCCGGACCCCCGAGGACGTCCTCGGCTACCTGCACACCACGAGCTTCACCCGCCCCGCCCTGTTCGCAGGACGACACCAGGAGTTCGAGGCCGAGGCGCTCCATTTACTGCGGGACCATGCGCGCGGCGGCGTCCTGAAGGAGGACGCAGTGTTCACTGTGCTGCTCGCGCGCCGTCCCGGCGGTGACGCGTGACCGGCTCCCAGCGGCACACCGAGCCGCTCGACGTCCACTTGATCGCCCTGCGCGACGGCCCGGCGGGGCCCGAGGTGCTGCTGTCGAGGCGGGCCGGCGACGTGTACGCGGCGGGATGCTGGCATCTGATCAGCGGGCACCTGGACGGTCCGTGGGAGGACATGGTCACGGCTCTGCTGCGCGAAACCCGGGAAGAGGCCGGCATCGTCGTCGATCCGGCCGATGTCCGCGCGGCCGTCACCGTGCACCACCGCTCCCCCGCCGGGGCCGCCCGTCTTGGCGTGTTCTTCGAGGTCCGGCGCTGGGACGGCACCCCGAAGGTCATGGAGCCCCAAGTGTGCGACGCCATGGACTGGTTCGCGCTCGACAAGCTTCCGCAGCCGATGGTCACATACTGCCGGGCCGGACTGGACGCCTACCGGGCCGGTGCCCGGATGGCCGTGCACTTCCAGGAGCCCGCCGACGCCATCGCCTACACGCCGACCGCTGACCGGCTGGTCCTGGTCCCCGAGCCCCGCAGCCCTGGCACGGTACCGCAGGAGGTGCGCGCCTTCGCCGAGCACGCGGTGGGCCGAATTACCAACTGGACGGACGTCTCCTGGGGGCGTGAAGAGAGCCGCGTATGGCGGGCGCGCGGCGCCGAATGCGGCGAGTGGTACGTCAAGATTCACCAGAACAACCGCTTCCACCAGCGGGAAGTCGCCGCGCTCCGCGGCTGGGTGCCCTTCCTCGGTCCGGCCGCGCCCCGCCTGGTGGCTGCCGACGCGCAACTGCGGGCGGTTGTGCTCACCGCGGTGGGAGGCCGGTCCCTGCACGGCGCCACCTATCCGCCCGAGCAGCAACGGCACATCTTCCACCGCATCGGTCAGCTCGCGGCCGCCATCCACACCAGCGCTCCACCGCACCCGGCCGCCGGCACCCTGCCCCTCGGGAAGCTGGAGCGGCACCTGGACGGAGCCCGGCCTCACCTCGCGCCCGGCGACGAAGAGTTCATCCGCAGCACCGCAGAGAAGGCCGCCCACCTGCCCGCCCTGGAGGCGGTCCCCACACATGGTGACCTCCAGCTCCGCAATCTGCGATGGGACGAAGACGCCGATGTCCTGTACGTGATCGACTTCGAGAGGTCGGAAGAGGGCCCGGCGATCAGGGACTTCGTTCGGCTGTCCGACTCCTGGCACGGCCGCCCCGACCTTCTGCAGGCCGTGCTGGACGGCTACGGCCGCCCCTTCACCCCGGAAGAAGAAGCCCAGCTCACGATCCTGTCCGTCCTGGACTCCGTCTCCGGCATCTCCTACGGCGCCTCCCACGGCGATCCCGAGCTCGTCGAGCGCGGCCGACGCACCCTGGCCCGCCTCAGCGCCGCACAACACCCCTGACCCCACCACACCAGGTACGAGGAGCAGCACTTTGACGTACACCGTCCGCGACCAGTGGCAAAAGCACTACAGCGACGGCAAGAACTTCCGAAGGCTCGGCGAGCGCGAGCGGGAACTCCTCGCGGAGCACGCCCCCGTCCCCGAAGCCGGCGGGCGGGTGCTCGACGTGGGCTGCGGAACCGGGGAGCTGGCCGCCTACCTCGCCGGTCTCGGCTACCGCGTGGATGCCTGCGACTTCGCGGACAGTGCGATCGCGCGGGCCCGCGAGGAGCACGCCGACATCGAGGGCGTGTGCTGGCTCCATCTGGACATCGAGCGCGACGACCCCGCCCCGCTGGACGACACCCTGTACGACCTGGTGGTCTTCCGGCTGTCGGTGGCCTTTCTGCACGATCGCACCCGTGTCCTGCACACTCTCGGGCGCCGACTGCGCGAGCGCGGCACGGTGCTGGTCATCACCCCGCTGGCCGCGCACACCTCCGCCGAGAAGCGGGACATCGCACTGAACGAAGATGAGATCACCGCCCTCACCTGCGGATGGACGAGCGTGCAGCACATCGCCGTCGGCGACCTGGCTGCGCTGGTCCTGCGCGGGCCGTGCGCGGACACGGTCGCCACGGAACGTTCCGTGCCGGCCACCGGCTACGCCGTTGCCGGGGCGCTGGCCGTCGTCACCAATGAGCACGGACGCGTTCTACTCGGCTGGTCCAGACGCGGCATGTGGGAACTCCCCGGCGGGAAGATCGAGGGTGCCGAGCCGCTGGACGAAACCGCGGTGCGCGAGCTCGCCGAGGAGACCGGCCTGCACGCCACCGGCGCCACCGTGGTGACCATCCTCACCGACGCCGCCCAAGGTGTCCCCCGCCTGACCGCAGTGATCCGGATCGCCAGCTTCACCGGCACCCTCACCACCGCGGAGCCGCACAAGTTCACCCGATGGGAATGGCACGACCCCCACGGTCTGGGATGTCTCGGCCCGGTGTTCACCCCGAGCGCGCAGGCTTTGAACGCCGTCTGGCCCGGCGTCATCCCCGGCCTACCGCCCGTCCATTCATATCCCGTCGCCGTTGATCGGCCGCCCGTGCCAGGCGAGCCGGCCGAGGCAGTCCGGCTGCGCCAGGCGATGGCCCAGACGGTCATCGGCCGCGGCTGGGCCTCGTCCGAGACCTCGGTTGGAACGGCGGTAGCCGTCCGTCGGGGTCCGTCGTTGCACCGGCGCGGCGGGCACGGTCGGCGGAGCCAGGTAGGTGGCCGCCGTGGCGGGCCCAGTCTTCACGGGTGCGGGCGCCAGGACGTGCAGCGTGCGGACGTTCGCGCCACGCACCCTCTCGTCGGGCAGCCGCGATGTGCTTCGGCGCGCTCCAGCGCAACTTCGTGCCGTGCGCGGGGCGGCGTCGGGGGCGACGTCCAGGCGGCCGGTGTCCGCGTCGAACGCCACGGCTTGGACTTGCCCGGCGAGTGCCGGCGCGGCCGCGGCTAGGATGTCGTCGAACTGGACGAGGACGCTGCCGCCGGCGGCCGCGGCGACCATGCCGCGTTCGGGGCCTTCGACGTGAGGGGTGTTTTTTTCACACCAAACTCAACTGCCGTCGGGAGCCCTTTAGTTACGCGGCGGAAGCGTGCCCCACAACGCGGCTACAGGCGCGCGGTGAACTTCCCGTCAGGACGTTTGTGCAGCCAGCCGCGATCCGCGAGCGTCGCCCGCAGCGGCTCCAGCTTCCCGCGCACCTCCAGCTGAAGGCCCAGTTGTCCGCACCCGCGAGGAGCCGTACGTGACACTCGTGGTCAACAAGGGCGCTGGCGACGGGAAGGTCCACGCGGTCTATCGGTCGTGGGGGTACGAGGACATCGGGCAAAGCCAGCCCTCACCGGCCTCCCCGCTGCTCACCGTCATGCTCCGCGCCACCCGCTGACAAGCCCGGCCGCGGCGACCCCCAGCCCTCGGCGGGCCGCCGAGGGCTGGGGGTCACGCGGTCCCAGCGTTCAGCCCTGATCAGCCAGGGGAAGCACCCCTGGTTCGACGGATCGCTCGGCCAGTACTCGACGAGGGACGAACGCCAACACGCCGCCGATGATGCCGCCGAGGGTGTTGAACAGCGCGTCGTCCACATCGGCTGTGCGGCCGGCGTTCATCACGTACTGCGCTGCCTCGATCGACACACTCAGTGCCAGGCAGATCGCGATGGTCCGGCCGAGGCGGGGCTGCCGGGTGACGAAGAGCAACAGGATGCCTAGCGGGACGAACATCATCGCATTGGCCAATTGGAGACGCAGGGACATTTCGTGTTCCATAGCGCCCATGGATGACAGGTCGTTGTCCCAAAGCCCCTCACCGGGCACCCACGAAATGTAGCGCGGGCCGCCGCTGTCCAGGGGTTGAGTGGGCATAAGCGTAGCGAAATAAATGATCGCCAGACAGAGGACCAGGAGCACGCGCGCCAGTTTCGGAATGACTTCCTGCGTTCGGCTTGCAAGCGCAGCACCCACCCAGGGGATTACCGCGCAGAAGAGCACGAATGCCGACACCGTGACTGGGTTCAGGTACAGGATTACTTCCCACATGTCGGCTGTTCCCCTGGATTGGTAGGCGGTGCTTCGGGGGCCGCCGTTGCCGGCGGCACCCGAGAGGCTACCGTCACGGGCAGCGCCACTTGGTTACGTAGGTCGTGCCCTTGTACTCCATGACGCCGCGGATGCAGTCTCCGGCGTTCACGCCGACCTTGCCGCCAGTGATGCACAGTTGGCCGTTGTCCAGCTCGCCGCACCCGGTCGGCGTCGCGGAAGCCGCCGGTGCCGCGATTGCGGTTGCTTCCAGAACGGAAATCAAGGATGCGGCGATTCCGGCGGATCTCTTGATGCTCTTCACTGTCTAAAATCTCCCCGTGCTTGAGGTGCCTTGGTCAAGGACACCCGCTAAGAAAGGGGGGCATGCGAAGGCATGCAAGATGCACCCGAATTCTCGGACGCTCGGTTCCCGCCGTGCGAGTTGCTCTTAACAGCGGATGACGCAACGTCAGTACGGCGCGCACGAAAATGGCCGAAGCAGAACTGTGGACAATGCCTTCCGGGGCCCTAGTGCCGCATCAGGCTACGTTCGCCTTGTCCCCTTCCTCTGGGGCAGGGGTGACCGTGGTCAGTCGGTTCGCGATCTCTTCTGCGGACAGCACAAGCGCGAACCCTTTGCGTAGGACGGCGAGTTCTGGTTCCTGCCGGTCCTCGTCGTCGGTGGCCGTGACGTCAGATCCGACGACGACCTTGTAGCCACGTTCGTATGTCTGACGGGCGGTGGCGCCGCAGCAGTAGTTGGTGAGCGTTCCCGTGACGATGACCGTGTCGCGGGCGAGGTTGCGCAGCATCGTGTCGAGCGGGGTGTCGTAGAACGCGCCGTAGGAGGGCTTGCGGATCAGGGCTTCGTCGGGGCGGTGGTCCATCGGGGCCCATACCTCGGCAGGGCCGGGTCGGCGCCAGTCGGTGTCGGCGTGTGGGAGGAATCGCAGGGCGTGCGGCCGGTCCAGTCCGAGATGGGTGTCGTCGAAGATGGTCCAGATCACCGGGACGGAGGCGGCCCGGCATTCCTCGACCAACTGCCGCAGCCGGGGTGCCATCCGAGTGGCCGCGGGCACCCAATAGGGGCTCCATCCGGGCCGGACGAATTCGTCCTGCATGTCGATGACCAGCAGCGCCGTCTGTTCGGGCCGTATGTCGAACGATGCCCGGCCGTGTTCGTAGGCGTCCCGTGCCCGCGCGGTCACCCATTCCTCGGTATACGTCATCCCCGCCTCCTGCATCGATTCGAGGTACCTCGTTTCGATGTGCGAGAGTAGCATCATGCTCGAACTCGCGATCCTGGGATTCCTGGCCGAGGGCCCGCTGCACGGCTATCAACTGCGCCACCGGATAGCTCGCTTGTCCGGCCATGCACGGCCGGTCAGTGACGGCAGCCTCTACCCGGCGATCAGCCGGCTGGTCAACGCCGGGCTGCTGGACCGGCGAACCGAACCGGGCGCCTCGGCCGCCCAGCGGCACACCCTGCACCTGACCGACGCCGGCCGCCGCGAACTGCTGCGCCGGCTGCGGGACGCTGACGGACTGGATATCAGCGACAGTACCCGGTACTTCACGATCCTGGCCTTCCTCTCCCAACTGCCCGACACCGCTGACCAGCACGCGGTACTGCGTCGGCGGCTGGAATTCCTGGAACGGCCCGCGAGCTTCTTCCACGACGGCGATCGCCCACTGGGCGCCGAGGACACCGACGACCCCTACCGCCGTGGCATGCTCACCATCGCCCGCGCCACAAGCCGCGCGGAACGGTCCTGGCTGCGGGAAGTCCTGGACTGACGACGCGCCGGCCCACTCGCCCGTTCTCACTCCGGACGCTCTCTTCCCGTGAGACTGTGCGGGTGGCAGAGCCGGTACGGGTCCGTGAGATCGACAGCGATGAGGGGCAGCGCCTGCTGCGGATCGTCCGCAAGGGCACAGGCTCGGTGGTGACCTGGCGGCGAGCCCAGATGATCCTGCTCTCCGCGCAGGGCATGCCCCCTGCGCGGATCGCCGAGGTGACGTTCACCAGCGACGACCGGGTCTGCGACGTGATCCACAACCCACAATCACCTGGTCACGGCGATGAATCCGGTATCCCGCCAGGTCGAATCACAGACCATCGCGAGTTCGCATCCGATGCAATTGGCGGCGCTCGGAGTATCCGAACGGAAATTAGCGGTCGGCGTCAGGCGGAGCCCGGCAGGAGCCCCTGTCCCGCTTCGGACGCCGGTCGTCACCCGGGACGCCTGGCCATGACGACCACACCCGGCCCGCTCCACTCATCCGCAGGGAGCCTGAGTTCGGCGACCGGGTGCAGTCCGGCCTGCACGATCAGGTCCACGAACTGCTCCGGCCGCCACTTGTGCGTGGTCCAACGGACGGGCACGCCTCCGTATGCCTCGGTGCGCACCGCGTCCTCGTCGCCGACGTGTGTGCCGGCGATGAGGTGCCCACCTGGCTTCAGGGCGTGCGCGAAATGGGCGAGGACCTGGGGAAGGACATCACGGGGGAGGTTGAACAGTGACCACCACCCCAGGACGCCGCCAAGGGAGGCTTCACCGAGGTCGAGCTCGGTGGCGGAGGCAATGCTGAAGCGGCATTGCGGATGTAGACGGCGCGCGTTCTCGATCATGCGGGGAGAGAGGTCCACCCCGGATACGTCGAGTCCCCGTTCGGTGAGGTAGGCGGTCACCGTGCCGGGTCCGCAGCCGACGTCGAGGACGGGCCCGAGCTCGCCCACGGTGTCGGCGAAAGCGTCAATCGACGCCTTGAGCCAGGGATGGCGACGGATGTCGCCCATGCCGGTTGTCACCACCATGTGGGCGTAGTTGTCGGCCACGCGGTCACAGGACTCACGGACCACGTCGAGGTCGGCTGGGCGGTCAATAGGATGTGCGCGCATTGGCCAACGATAGGACTGGGCAAGGGACTTGGGGCCAGCACAGGGGTTACCGGTCCCGGGGGTCAGCCGAACCGTGACAAGACCCGCCAGGGATCCTCGACTGCTGCCGGTTGAGCCTGTCCATGACTCGATCGCGGAGAAGCTCGTACTCCTCACGAAGTCTGCGCCACTCGGTCACGGGCGGTCGGGGAATGACAACACCTCTGGTGACAGTCTCTTCCGGCCCGAACTGCTCGCGGGTGAGGTCGATTTCAAGGCACATGCCCAGGCGGTTCCACCAGTGGTAGTCCACACGCTCGCCGTTGACGTGGACCTCTCCCCGGATCAGCTCGCCTCCCAGCAGGTCATTGAGGACCATGGCGGTCACGCCGCACTGATCCCGGGCCGGGTTGTCCGGGCTCCAGCGCGATCGGAACTCAGGCGTGCACGTCTCGGCACTCCAGCTGCTGCGAACGGCTCGCTCGATGTCGGTGAGAAGCAACGGTGTCATACCGGTGATCCTCCCAGCCGGCACTGACAACGACCCGGATCGACGAACGCCGTCGGCAGACACGATCAAAGCAACCGGGGCCAATCGACTTGTTCACAACAAGCCTCGAAGATCACTGTCTGGGGCCAGAAGACTCATTGAGGCTGATTCTTTGGAGTGGACACCCTGACAATGGATCTTGCTGGTCCAGGGAGGGATGTCCAGGTGGGACGCAAGTCTCCGTATCCGGAGGAGTTCAGGAAGGACGCTGTCGCGCTCTACCGCGCCGCGGCCGGCAAGCGGACGTACGCGGCGGTGGCCGCGGATCTCGGCATTACAGCGGAGTCACTTCGGACGTGGGTACGCAAGGACGAGGCCCAGGCCGTGCCCGAGGGCCGTGACGGCAGCGTGAGCGCGGCCGAGGATCTGGCCCGGTTGCGAGCGGAGAACGCCCGGCTGCTGAAGGCGGAGAAGGAGTGGCAGCCGGAGCGCGAGATCCTGGGCCGGACTGCTGCCTATTTCGCCCAGGAGGTGAAGTGAGCCGATCACCGTGGCGAGGTAGAGCCACGTCGTGCCGACGGCTATGTACGTGATGTCGCCGCACCACCTGGCGGTCGCCCACGCCGCGATCGCCACCCCCGGCCTGGACCGTCCCCGCATCGACGACCGCGTGCGCGAGCTGCGCGTGCTGGTCGACTCACGGGCCGACCTCGTCCGACGCCGCACCATGGTGATCAACCAGCTCAAGGCATACACCCACCTCTGGCTCGACCACACACCGGGCGACCTCACCCGCCGGCCCGGCATGACCTCGCTGACCGCGCTGGTGGACACCACGGACATGAGCGATCACGTCCGCCGGGTGCTGACCGAGATGATCACGGAGATAGGCGAGCTGAACAAACGCGTCCGCGGACTCGAAAACACGATCCGGGAACTGGTCACCCCACTGGCACCCGCGCTCCTGGAGATCACCGGGATCAGCCACGTCTCCGCGGCGGTCCTCCTCACGGAGATCGGCGACATCACCCGTTTCACCAGCTCAGCGAAACTCGCCCGCTACACCGGGACCGCGCCGATCCCGGTCTACTCCTCCGACAAGGAACGCTACCGGCTGCACCGAGGCGGCAACCGGCGGCTCAACAGCGTGTCCTACACGACGTCCATCGTCCAGCAGCGATTCCACCCAGGCGCACGAGCACTCCTGGCCCGCCACGAGCCGACCAAGGGAGCCCGCGGAGCCCGGCGCATCCTCAAACGCCATCTGATCGACGTCATCCACCGCGCCATGATCCAAGATCGAGCTACCTGGCAGCACCACATCACCCAACACCAGCTCGCCGCTTGACATAGAAGCGTCAACGGACTGCCACGTCAGTACTTCCCGAAAGGCACCGACCTGTCCCGGTGGTCGGCCCAGGAACTCGAAGCCGTTGCCCTCGCGATCAACAACCGGCCCCGCAAGATCCTCGGTTGGAAGACCCCCGCCGAGGTCTTCGCCGAGCAGCTACGCTCACTACAACAGCCCGGTGTTGCAACGACCGAGTGAACTCGCCCATTACACCAGCCGCGAACGCACTCTGCCGACAGACCAGTTGGGCGTCCGGCTATCCGTTGACCGCACCGGCCAGTGCTGGGACAACGCGCTGACCGAGTCGTTCTTCGCCACCCTGAAGAACGAGCTGATCGGCACCCTGCCCTGGCCGAGCAGGCCCGCCGCCCACACCGCGATCTTCGAGTGGATCGAAAGCTGGCACAACTTGCACTGACTCCACAGCAGCCTCGACTACCGCAGCCCCGCCGACTACGAAGCCGCACCCGCAGCCTGACCACCACACCGTTGGTGTTCGTCAAAGCGGAACTAGCTCACTGGCCCGTCTGCGCTGGGAGACCCGCAGCCGCAGCTACGTCGAGCGACGCATCGCCGAAGGCAAGACCCGACGCGAAGCCATCCGCTGCCTCAAACGCTACGTCGCGCGAGAGCTCTGCACGATCACCATCCGAGCCCGCACCATGCCCCAGGAGCAAGCCTTGGCGACTTGACATCGATATGGGCATCAAGACCGCCGAGTCCGATCAGGCAACCGTCGCCCTCGCATCACTCCTGATGTGGGCGTGACCTTTGGTGAAGACAACTCCTCGCGACTCGCTGCCCGGGCGCCCCGGCCGTCTTCCTCCAGGTTCCGGGTGAGACGCCTTCCCTCTTCGAGAAAGCCCGGCTCAGGGCGGTCCCGGTGTCGTAGCCAACTCTGACGGCGATCTCCTGAACACTTAGTGGGGTCTCTCGAAGCAGAACTTTCGCCCGGTACATGCGCCATGTGGTGAGGTAGCTCAGCGGGGTGTCTCCCGTCCGTTCCTTGAACAGCATGGCGAACGCCGAGCGTGACATCCCTGCCGTTCGGGCGAGTTCGCCGACCGTCCACGAACGGCTCAGGTCTGCGTGCAACTCCTGTATGGCGAGGGCCAGCCGGGGGTCCCGGAGGGCGGCGACCCAGCCGACGCTGCCGCTCCCGACGTCCGCGCAGCAGGTTCGCAGGGCCTGGACGAAGAGCGCGTCGGACCAACGGCCCATGACGAAGCCGGCGCCGAGTCGATTGGCCGAACTCTCGTGTTCGATGAGCTCGAACGTGGCGCGCAGGAGCTCGCCGGAGGCGTCGTCCGGGGGCAACCGGAACAACGGCGGCAGGAGCGCGAAGAGCGGTTCGGCGGCGACGGCGTCGAAAGTGAAACGAGTGGAGAGTATCCGGGTCGGCTCGCCGTCGCCTCCGACTCGTACCAGGTGACCGGATGCCTGAGCCGCCAGGTCGTCGCAGTCGAGAATCTCACTGTCGTCCGCGTCTCGCAGGGTGAAGCCCACGCCCGCGCGAACCAGGAAGGAGTCGTTCGACTGCAGGCGCTGGGGACGGGCCAGGACGTCCGAGTCGAGCCGGCACGAGCCCCCTGAGATGAGGATCAGCCGGGCCAGGTGCCGTGGAGGGAACGAGATACCCCACGGCGCGTGTGCTTCCACTCGGATATATCGCGCGTCCTCGATCCTCATCGTGGCGAGGAGGTCGTCGACCGGATCCATTTACCCTCCTGGACTCTCTGCACCAAACAGCGGACGTAAAGATGCGAATCGTCCAGGACCGTCAGCCTACCGTGGCGGTAGTTCACGAAAGAGAGGCTGCGAATGCGCGCATTCAAGGTGCGGGCGGGTGGTGGTCTGGCGCTCACCACCGACTGCCCGGTACCCGATCCGTCGGCGGGTGAAGTGCTGGTGAAGGTCAGGGCCACCTCCCTCAATGCCCGCGATCGACTCATCGTCTCCGGCAGCTACTCCGTCGACGTACAGGGGCGCGTCCCGCTCTCCGACGGCGCGGGCGTCGTCGAAGCCGTCGGGGACGGGTCTCGCGGTTCCGGGTCGGTGATCGTGTCGTGGGCACCTTCCATCCCAGCTGGCTGTACGGCCCGTTTCCCGGATGGGGAGAACTGCGTGGCACACAGCGCGACGGGTGGCTCACCGATCACGTCGTCCTCGACCAGCAGAGCCTGGTCCCCGTCCCCGACCAACTGTCCTTCGAGGAGGCAGCCACACTGCCGTGCGCCGCACTCACTGCGTGGTCGGCGGTGGCTGGGGTCGGGCCGGGCGACACCCTGCTTGTCCAGGGCTCGGGCGGCGTGTCGGTCTTCGCGCTGCAGTTCGCCCGTCTGGCCGGCGCACGTGTGGTGGCCACGACGTCCGACGACGACAAGGCCGAACGCCTCCGCGCCCTTGGCGCAGCCGACATCGTCAACTACAAGGAGACACCTCGATGGGGTGCGCAGGTGCGGGAGCTCACCAACGGCGGCGCCCGTCGCGTCCTGGAGATCGGCGGCGCCGGCACCCTCCCACAGTCCATCGAGGCCGTCGCCTACGGCGGCCAGATCGCCCTTGTCGGCAACCTTGCGTCAGGTAACGACATGGACGTGACTCACTTCTTCCGCCGGGCCGCAACCCTCAGGTCGATCAGCGTGGGTAGTCGCAGCGACTTCGAGCAGATGAACGAGGCCCTCGGCCGAAGTCGTCTCCGGCCCGTCGTCGACCGCGTCTTCCCCTTCAACCAGGCATCGGAGGCCTTCGCCCACTTCGAGCGGGGACCGCGCTTCGGAAAGGTCGTCATCAGCCACTGAGCCGGCGTCCACCGACCACGCCAGAGGCCTCGTCGACCGCGAGCTCTACCTGCCCAAGTCCTGGGCCAAGGACCGTGAGCGGTGCCGGGAGGCGAAGATCCCCGACGAGCGCACCTTCGCGACCAAAGGAGAGCTGGCCAGGGACATCGGCCGTCGCGCATGCACTGGCTGTCGAGGGTGGCTTGCTGCTGGGCGCGGGCAAGGTAGCGGTTGACGTGCCCTACGTGGTGCTGGACCAGAGCCATCAGCTCCTGAGGTACCGCCTCGCTGGTCGGCTGCGGGGCCGGCGTTGCGACGCGCACGCCCGGCGCCGCAGGAAGCCTGTCCGGTACTCGCTGCAGCCCCTCGGGCTGCTGAGGGGTCGGGGGATCTCACTCGGCGGCGGCACCCATTCTGGTGCCGCCGCCGTCGCTCGCTTCAGTTCTGACGGGTGCCGCGGCGCCAGATGGACCTGATGTCGAGGGTGTGGTCGATGGTGCTCTGGGGGTCGCCGTTGACGAGGAGGAGGTCGGCGCGCAGTCCGGGGGCGATGCGGCCTCGGTCGGTGAGGTTGTAGCGGCGGGCGGGGATGGCGGTGGCAGCGGTGAGTGCCGCGGTGGGGGTTAGCCCGGCCTGGACGAGCAGGGCGAGTTCGTGGTGGATGCTGACGCCGTGGGCGACACCTCCGTGGGTGGGAACGGGGACGGAGGAGTCGGTGCCGGCGAGGATGTCGACGTTGGACTGGTGGAGGGCGGAGACGCTGTCGAGGACGTGCTGGAAGTCGCCTTGCGGGTAGGTGTTGAACGTGCCGCGGAGCGTCTGGGCCCATTCGTGAGTGAGGCGGGGGGCGACGCGGGGGTCGTCAGCGAGGTGGGCGCCGTTGTGGCCCATCAGGGATGCGGTGATGACGAGGCAGGGGGCGACGAACACGTCGGCGTCGGCGAGCGCGAGGACGATGGCTTCGTCGGCTCGCTGGTCGATGAAGAGGTGGGCGAGGCCGTCGACGCCGACGTCGAGGGCCTGGCGGGTGGCGTCCAGGGTGATGGCGTGGGCGATGACCTTGAGGCCGAGCGCGTGTGCCTCCTCGACGCCGGCTTTGATGGTGGCGGGGTCGATCATGGGCAGCCCGGGGTGGCCCATGATGGCGCCGTCTTCGATCATGACCTTGATGTAGTCGGCTCCGGCCTGGGCGAATGCCTGGACGTGGGCGCGGGCCTGGTCAGGGGTGGCGACCGAGGGCATCTCCCAGCCCTTGTGCTCGCCGGCCGTCGGGTCGTGCTCGCCGAGCCCTTCCATCAGCTCGCTGGGGTGGCCGCCCTTGGCCATCAGAGCGATCAGGGCCGAGCGCACGTCGGCGATGGTGTCGTCCTCGTTGACCTCGGTGCGCTGTTCGGGTGTCCAGTAGCCCTGCATCTCCA
The DNA here is from genome assembly GCF_007896895.1 of Streptomyces misionensis. Classification (GTDB taxonomy): domain Bacteria; phylum Actinomycetota; class Actinomycetes; order Streptomycetales; family Streptomycetaceae; genus Streptomyces; species Streptomyces misionensis_A. The sequence continues at coordinate 79,426 of NZ_VOGW01000170.1, forward strand.
GCTCGGTGGTGACGCCGAAGCGCAGCGCGAGGGCGAGGCTGTCCTTGTTGGTGTGTACGTGAGCGTCGATGAGGCCGGGCAGCAGCGTCGCGCCGGAGCCGTCGACTACTGCCGCGTCGTCGGGGACGGGGCCGCCGACGGAGGCGATGGTGGCGCCGTTGACCACCACGTCGGTGACGCCGAGGTCCTGCTGCCCGTCGAAGACGCGGGCGCCGGTGATGACGAAGCTCATAAGTGTCCTTTTGTGAAGAGGTTCGGGTCGGGAGGGAGGCAGTGGTCAGGAGGCCGCGGTGGTCGGCTCCGCGGGCTTGGCGGGGGCGCTGCCGGGCTTGCCGCGCAACGGGACCTCGTTGATGAGCACCGACGCCGCGAGGGCGGCGAGTGCGATCAGCGTGCCGGTGAGGAAAATCAGGTGTGTGGCGTGTGCGACGTCGTTGATGTATGTCTGGCGGGCGGCGGCGGACAGGTGCTCGATGGCGCCGGACGGGCTGCCCTCGCCGGGCTGCTGGGGGGCGCCGGCCACGGCTCCGGTGAACAGGGAGGCGAAGACGGCGATGCCGAGCGAGCCGCCGAGGTTGCGGAAGAGGTTGGTGGCGGCTGAGGCGGAGCCGATGTCACGCAGCTCGACGGCGTTCTGGGCGATGGTGTTGGACATCTGCAGCGTGAATCCGGTGCCCGCGCCCACGATCGCCATGTAGGCCGAGGTCGCTAGGCGCGAGGTGTCGGCGCCCATGGTGGACAGCAGGCCCATCCCCGCGACCAGGAAGACGGATCCCAGGATCGGGAAGATCCTGTAGCGGCCGGTGGCGGTCATGACCTTGCCCGCGATGTTCGAGGTGATCAGCGTGCCGATCATCATCGGCAGCAGGAGCAGGCCGGAGTTGGAGGCCGAGGCGCCCTGCGCAACCTGCTGGTACAGCGGCAGGTACAGGGTGGACCCGAACAGGGCGACACCGGTAACGGTGAGCAGGACCGCGGCCAGCGGGAAGTTGCGGTGCCCGCTGTAGATGCGTGGCGGCATCAGCGGCTCGGCGACGCGGCGCTCGGTGGAGATGAATGCGGTCAGCAGGGCGACGGCGAGGACGGCGAGGGTGATGATCTGCCACGAGCCCCAGGCGTAGGTGCTGCCCGCCCAGGTCGCGGCCATGATGACCGCGGAGATTGCGCCGGTCAGGAACGTGATGCCGCACCAGTCCATGGTGACCTTGCCATGCCGCTTGGCGGCCGGGACGCGCAGCGTGATCCAGCACCAGGCGACGCAGATCAGGCCGATGGGCACGTTGATGTAGAAGGCCCAGCGCCAGCCGAGGTGACTGGTGACGAAACCGCCCAGCAGCGGGCCGCCGAGCTGGCCGATGGCCATGACGGCGGCGACCATGCCCTGGTAGCGGCCCCGCTCCCGCGGCGGCAGCAGCGCCCCCATCAGGGCGAACGCGCCCGCTCCCATGCCGCCTGCGCCCAGGCCCTGGATGACACGGAAGACGATCAGCCAGGTCATCGACGGGGTGAGGCCGCACAGGACCGACGTGATCAGGAACACCACGATCGCGGCGAGAAACACGGTCTTGCGGTTGAACAGGTCACCGAGCTTGCCCCAAACCGGCGTGGAGCAGGCGGTGGCCAGGGTGTAGCCGGTCACCACCCACGACATGTGGTTCAGCCCGCCGAGGTCGCCGACGACGGAAGGCATGGCAGTGCCGACGATGAGCGCGTCGAGCATGGACAGCAGAAGGGCCAGCATGATGCCGAGCAGGACCCAGCGGACGTTTTTGGGGACTTCGACGGCGTCTGTCGTCGCGGCCTGGGGGTCGAGCCCGGAGGAGGGGGACGCCATGGCAAATCACCCCTTTCAGGGCAGTAACGGGTCTGTCGGAACGACCCTCCCACCGTAGCGAACGTGTTCGTGACGAACAAGTTCGTGGCAGATCGCCGGTCACCTCACTCCACCAGGCCATGGCGGCCCTACGTGACGAATGTCGGCAAACGATGTATTTCGGTCATCGGTGGATGGGCGCGCCACGGTGCGGCGCACACGGACGAACCCAGGACGGGATGACGGAGAAGCAGCGGCGCGCGCACGCGGGCGGCGAAGCCGTCACTGAGCCTGGAGGCGTTCACCGCGGCGGGGCTCGGACTGCTGGAGCGCGAGGGCATGGAGGCGGTCACCCCGCGCCGCCTGGCCAAAGAGCTGCAGACTGGGCCCGCGTCCCTGTATGCCTGCGTGCGCACCCTGCAGATACGGCGTGCTCTCGTCCTGGACCGGATGCTGGCCGACGTCGACCTCCACCCCGCCTCGACGGCGATCCCCGCGCCCGGCTGGAGGCAATCTGCACCTCCTACCTGCACGTGCTGCTGCGCCACGACGGACTCGCCCGGCTCGCGGCCGGCGTGCTGCCCCATGGCCAAGAACGCCATCGCCCTGACCGACAGGGGGGCCTGGGCTGTCTGCCCGCCACCGGCCTGCCCCCCCCTACGCGCCGCCTGGGGCTACGACGCGCTGATGCTCCACGTCACCTCTATCGCCGCCGAATTGGACCGGCGGCGCAGCCAGCGCGACCCCGTCGACCGCGCCCGAAACGCCCATGAAGACGGCGCCGACAAGCGCTTCCGCCACGCCAGTGCCTGCACAAGGAGCCGTTCGCCCGCACCCCGGCGCAGCGCGTCTCGTGGGCGCTGGACGTCGTGCTGACCGGCATCGCCGCCGCCCGGGAGCCCGAGGCAGTAACGGACGCGTTCGCTTCGAACACGTTCGGACGTAGGGTCGGAGCATGCCGACCCCTCACAACCGCCGCGAGCGCCCCGCCAAGCCCGCCCTCACCCTCACGGGCATCATCGACACCGCCGTGTCGATCATGGAGCAGGAGGGCCTGCAGCGCGTCACCATGCGCCGCCTGGCACAGGCCCTGGACACCGGGCCGGCCTCGCTGTACGTCTACGTCGCCAACACTGCCGAGCTCCACGCGGCGATCCTGGAACGCCTCTTGGGCCACGTCGACCTGACGGCCGCCCACTCGGACGAGGGCAACTGGCGCACCAGGCTGGACGCGGTCCTCGCCAGCTACGAGCAGGTGCTCTTCTCCCATCCCGCCCTCGCAATGGCCGCGCTCACCGCACGCCCCAACGGCGACAACTACCTCACGCTGCTCGATACCCTCCTCGCCCTGCTCGCCGAAGGCGGCGTCCCCGACCTTCAGGCCGCCTGGGGCGTCGACATCCTGCTGCAGAGCGCCACCGCCTCCGCCGCCGAACACTCCGTACGCCGCGAGGACGCGGCCGCCGACGCGGAATGGGCCCAACTGCGCCGCACGCTCACCGACGCCCCGCCCGCCCGCTTCCCGCACGTCCACGCCCAGAGCGGCAACCTCCTGTCCGGCACCCCCATCGAGCGCCGGCGCTGGAGCGTGGACATGCTCCTCAACGGCATTCTCGCCACGCATCCCGCCCCGTGACGCACGCGTCCGCCCCGAAGCGAAGCCCCGTTATCTTCTTCGCGGTCCTGCAAGAGGGCCGCCGGCCTCCGGGCCCGGCATGACTGTTGCCCCCTGTCGAAGTCGATGACCCGGGGGGTGGTGTCACCGGGCCCGAGGGGTGCCGTCAAAGACGCTGTTGAGAGGTCCGACCGCCGCCTGACCGGGCGCAATGCCCGGTCGCTCACGGGCGGCAGGTCTGCATAACGTGGATGCGCGAGTACGGCCCCGACACCCAGGTCAGCACAGGTCGAGCAAGTGGGGGCACGATGGCGACACCAGCGGCGTGGGGCTCTTCCTCGGCCTGGACGTCGGCAAGAGCGCACACCACGGCCACGGGCTGACCCCGGCCGGGAAGAAGGTATTCGACAACCCCTGCCCAACGGTGAGCAGAAGCTGGGGGCGGTCCGCGGTGTGGATACCGCCCGGCGCGGTGCACCGGTGGGATGACATCGCCGACGTGGCAGGGCACCTCGTGCTGTTCGTGCCGACCGCGCCGGTCACTCACGCCAGCCGAGAACTGGCTGCCTCATCTGACCCGGCCGCGCACTGGAGCATCCCCGATGCCGACTGGCCCTTCGTCGACACGGGGCGCAGCCATATCCTCCTCGAAGCATCCGCCCCATCCAGTGGCTCCCGGACAGAGCTGCCCGGAATCCTGCTCTCCGCGCTCATCACCCGGCTGCACCCGCCGCATGCCGAAGCGCGGCTCACCCCTCATGTGTTCCGGTTGTTCCGCTCCAGCGTCGAAGCGCACTTCCGGCAGCACCACGACGCCGGCTTCTACGCCCGTGCGCTGGGATACGCGCCCCGCACCCTCTCACGAGCGGTGCAGCAGGCCACCGGCCGTACCGCGAAGGCGTACATCGTCGAACGGATCGTCCTGGAGGCCAAACGGCTCCTCGCACACGACCGCCTCACCGCCGCCCGCTGCGCCGACGTACTCGGTTTCCCCGACGCGTCCAGCTTCTCGGTGTTCTTCCGCAAGGCGACAGGCATGCGCCCGGGCGCGTGGCAGGCGACGGTGGCCGCCGAGTGAGGGCGTCCGGCTCAGAGTCCTTGGGGGCTTCTTCCACCAAGATTCGCTCGATGTGAACGAACCCGCGGTTCCGCCCGTGCCGGTCTTTGGCGCCGATGCCTCAGGAAGCGGCGCGGCATGCGGGTCGTCCGGCCTCTCGTGCAGAACGTGCGTGAAGGCAGCCGTCATGTACAGGTTGGCAGCGAGGCGGTCGGCAAAGGCGCAGGCGGCTCATGTCCGCGACCGTCAACCCGTCGGGCTGTCCGAGGGCTGGGGCTTGCCGAGCATTTGGCAGGTAGCAGCGTCCACGAGGGCCTTGTTCGCGGTGGCGGCCTTCTTTTCCTTGATGCCGAAGTTCGTGATGGTGAAGACCGCGACGCTACGGGTGCCGGTGGCGTCGGTGTAGATCTCACTGGAGTAGCCGGGCAGGCCGCCGGTGTGACCCCAGACCGTGCCGCAGGGCGTGTCCATCTTCATCAGGCCCAGACCGTAAGCTCCGCCTTCCTCGGGGGCGTCCACGGTGGTGCGCATCTGCTTCATCTGGGCCTCGGGCAGCAACCGGCCGGACATGAGCGCGGTGAGGAAGCGCTGCCAGTCCTGCGCGGTGGAGACCATACCGCCTGCCGCCCACGACCAGCTCGGGTCGATGGCGGCGGTGTCGATGTTGTTCCCGGGGCGTTCGGGGCCGGCGAATCCGACGCCCTCGGGCAGGTCCACGGTCCCGGAAAGGAGGGCCTTCAGTCGCTTGGCGTCCGGCTCGTAGCCGGTCGCGTGGCGTTTCCCGGCGGGCCAGGCCGCGTCCGTGGCCAGGAACGAGTCCTTCATGCCGAGCGGCTTGGTGATCTTCTGCTCGATCAGCTCTGCCAGGCTGCTTCCGGTGGCCTTCTCCAAGATCAGCCCGAGAGCCTCGTAGTTGGCGTTGCTGTAAGAGTATTTCTCGCCCGGCTCGGTCGACGGGTTCTGCTCGGGAGTGGTGGCGAGAAGTTCCTCCGGGTTCCACGTGCGCCGCTCCTGACCGGTGAGCGAGGGCAGGAACTGGGGCGTCAGCAGGAAGTCTCCCAGGCCGCTGGTGTGGTTGAGCAGCATCCGTACGCTGATGTGCTCACCGCCCTTGACCAGGCCGGGCAACCACTTCTCGACCGTGTCGTCGAGGCTGATCTTCTGCTGGGCGACCTGCTGCAGGACGAGTGTCGCGGTGAGCGTCTTGGTGTTGGACCCGACTCGGAACCGGTCGCCGGCGGCGAGGCGGTGGTCGTCCTTGGTCCAGGCGGCTTGCTTGGCGATCTCGACGGGCTTCCCGTCGCCGGAGTCGACCCGGACGATGACGCCCAGGGAGCCGGTGTCTGCCGCCTGCTGCGCGAGGCGGGCCAGCCGCGCGTCGGCCGCCGGGCTCGACGCGCTTTGTCCGGCCGCCCGTTCGGCCTCGTCCGAGCAGTTCGCGAGCGCCGCGCCCAGGCAAGTCGTCAAGGCGATGGCCAGCGCTCCGCGGCGGATTCGGTGGCGGCGGGACAGTGTGGGTGCGGACATGGCAGTTCCCTTCGGCGCGTGACGATGTGCTGCGTGCGTCGAGGACCGGACGATCGCCTGATGAGCGGCCGTTCGGCGGGTCCCGCGCACACCGTCCATTCAGTCAGTGGCGCGCCGCTGGTACATCGCTCGATGGCGGGCTTCCCACCGGCGCGAGGTCACTCCAAGGAGTGACCCCGCGGGGCACGGCGCCCCGCCGGACAGCGCTCCGAGCTTGGGCGGGTCAGGACAGGGTGTTCCTGGCCAGCACCGCCGCCTGTGCCCGGCTCTGGCAGCCGGTTTTCATGAGCACGCGGCTGACGTGCGTCTTGACCGTGTGCAGGCTCACCACGAGCAGGTCGGCGATCTCGGCGTTGCTCAGCCCGTCCCGGATCAGACGCAGCACGTCGACCTCCCGCTGGGTGAGGTCCCTCAGCCGAGCCAGGTCATGGTCGCTGGGCCGGCGCCGGCCGCTGAGATGGCCCTGGATGATCCGCTGGGTCACCGCGGGGCTCAGCGCGCTGTGCCCGGCCGCCGCGGCACGCACGGCCGCAGCCAGCTCTTCGTACGAACTGTTCTTCAGCAGGAAGCCGGAGGCCCCGGCCATCAGCGCATCATCGACGTAGGCGTCCAGGTCGAACGTGGTCAGCATGAGCGCCCGGCTGCGCCCCGGCCCGAGCAGGCCCCGGCGGCCCAGCTCGCCCAGCGCCCACAGGCCGTCGCGGCGCGGCATCCGGATATCCATCACCAGCACATCCGGCCGCAGCCGCGCACACACCTCGACGGCTTCCTCACCGTCGTTCGCGGTGCCCGCCACGGTGATGTCCGACTGGCTGTCCAGGATCACGCTCAGTCCGGTGCGGATGACCGGCTCGTCGTCCACGACGAGCACGCTGATCTGCTCAGGCATCCGCACGCTCCCACGGCATCGTCGCCGCAACACGGAAGCCACCGTCACCGGTGGGGCCCGCGGTGAGTTCGCCGTCCAGCGCGCCCACCCGCTCCTCCATGCTGACCAGGCCGAGCCCGATGCCCGCGCCGGCCGCGGCCTGCCGCACGCCGCGGCCGTTCACGATCTCACATCGCAGCTCTCCGCCGTCTTTGCCGCGGACGGTCACCTGGACGGGCGCTCCGGGCGCGTGCCGGCGGGCGTTGACCAGTGCCTCCTGCACGACGCGGTATACCGCCAGCTGGACCGGCCCCGGCACGGACTGCGGCGCGATGTCCATCGTCAGCCGGACCGTTCCGCCCGCGGCACGGTGGCTGTCCAGCAACGCGTCCAGCTCACCGAGGTCCGGCACGGGCTGGAGCGGGACGGCGTCCGCGGGGTCGCGCAGCATCCGCAGCAAGTCACGCAACTCGCCGCTGCTCTGCCGCCCCGCCGCCGCAAGGCCGTCGACCTGGGCACGGGCCCAGTCAGGCAGCTCGCCGCCCCGGGCCCGCAGCGTCTCCGCATGCACGACGAGCAGGGTCAGCGAGTGCGCGACCACGTCGTGCATCTCACCCGCAATCCTCGTCCGCTCGCGTTGCGTGGCCTGTGCCGCCTCCAGGGCCTGTGCCCGGCGCGCGTCGGCCGCCCGCCGCTCGGCCGCGGCCAGCAGTTCCTGCCGGGTGCGCGCGGCGAAACCCATCACCCAGGCCAGCGGCATCGGGGCCAGCGCGGCGAAGACGTCCAGGCCGCCCTGGAAGTCGCCGGAGTCGGTCGTCATCCGGTTCAGCCACAGACCGGCCACGCCCAGCACGGCGACGCCGAGGACCGCCGACACGGTCCGCCGCCAGCTCACGCCGTGATGGCCCAGGTTGTAGAGCAGCACCGCCGGCGGCAGGAAGACCAGGGGTGACAGCTTGGCCCCCTCGCCCGCACTTCCCACCAGCGCCGCCAGAAGAGCCCCGAAACCCACGACGAAGGCGGTGGCCGGCAACCGCCGCCGCAGCAGCACAACCACCACGCCCACCGCCTCGTACACCATGAGCGATACCCAGGCCGGCCCGGAGGTGTCCACGTACGGCTGCGACAGCAGCGCCGGCACAAACGTCAGTACGACCAGCCCGGCATCGGCGCCCCACCCGGGCCACCTGCCGTCCCTCACTCTCATCCGTCCGACACTACGGCCTCGCACACAGGTCTTCGTCACTCCAAAGAGCCACTTCGCGTCACCTCCCGTGCGGATGATCGGCCCCTATCCGTCGCCAAAGCCGGTTGACAGCCCGAGTGCTGACCTTGACGGAGCCGATCCGGGCGGTGCGCGGCACGTGGTTGACCTTGGGGACTCGCCCCATCCTGAGAGCCTCGCCTTAATCGACACAGCGATGATAAAACTCGACACTGTGTAGACTTCTTGCCGGAGGGAGCGGTCCGGCTCCTCGCAAGACTTCCCTGGAGGAACAGTGCACAAGCAGAACTGGCTCATCACCGGCGTCAGTACGGGCCTCGGACGTGCCTTCGCCGAGGCCGCCCTGGCCGCAGGTCACACCGTCGTCGGCACCGTCCGCTCCGAGGAGAACCTGCGGGCCTTCGAAGAACTCGAGCCCGGTAACGCTCACGGCCGCCTGCTGGACGTGACGGACGATGACGCCGTCTTCGGTGTGGTCGCGGAGGTGGAGCGGAACGTCGGCCCTTTGGATGTCGTCGTCGCCAACGCCGGCTACGGCCTGGAGGGAACCTTCGAGGAAACCCCGCTGGCCGAGGTGCGGCGGCAGTTCGAGGTCAACGTGTTCGGGGCGGTGGCCACGCTGCAGGCGGCGCTGCCCCACATGCGCCGACGTCGCCGCGGACACCTGATGGCCGTCACCTCCATGGGCGGGCTCATGGCCGTGCCCGGCATGTCCGCCTACTGCGGCAGCAAGTTCGCCCTGGAGGGCATCCTCGAGGCGCTGGGCAAGGAAGTCGCGCAGTTCGGCATCCATGTGACGGCGATCGAGCCCGGCTCCTTCCGCACCGACTGGGCCGGACGGTCCATGACACGCGCCGCGCGGACCGTCGACGACTACGACGAGTTGTTCACCCCCATCCGCGAAGCGCGGCAGAAGGCCAGCGGCAACCAGCTGGGTAATCCGGCCAAGGCCGGGGAGGCCCTCGTGCACATCACGTCGGTCGAGCAGCCGCCGACCCACCTCGTCCTGGGCTCGGACGCGCTGCGGCTGGTCACCGCCGCCCGCGCGGCCGTGGACGAGGACATCCGGGCGTGGGAGGCGCTCTCCCGTACGACCGACTTCGCCGAGGGCGCGCAGCTCTGATGCCCGGCCACCACCCCACGCGGAGCCGTCGCGCCGCCGAACGCAAGGGCGACGTCCGGGAACGGGCCATCCTCGACACCTGCGAGGCCCTGCTGGCGCACAAGGGCTACGACGCCATGACCGTCGGCGACATCGCCCAGGGCGCCGGCATCACCCGCGGCGCGCTGTACTTCTACTACGGTTCCAAGCAAGAAGTGGTCACGGCACTCGTGGCCCGGACCGTCGAGCACCTGTGGGAGCGGTCGAAGGCCACCGCGGAGGCCGACGAGCCGCGCCGGGCCATCGCGGCGGCCATGCAGCGCACGGTCGAGCTGTGGAACGAGCACGGCCTGGTCATGCGCACGGCGATCGACCTGTCGTTGACCGTGCCGGAGATCGGCGAGCTGTGGAACCACACGGCCGACCTGTTCATCGCGGCCATCACCGCCGTCCTGGAACGCGCCGGCATCCAGGCCGGCACCGCACCGGACCAGGCCCCGGCGATGGCACGCGCCCTGTGCTGGATGATCGAGCGGACCTTCTACCACGCCTCACAGGAATCCCGCGAGAAGCTCCAGGAAGCGTCGGCGACGTGCGAACACATCTGGCTGACCAGCGCCGGCCTGATCACCTGAGGTATCTGCCATGGACGCAGTGAGGCGCACAACGATGAAGCTCCGGTCGGGCCTTGCCCCCGGCAAGCTGCGGTCCGTGAGACGAGCGAGGCGATCGTCGGCGCGGTCACCGGCACCCTGAGCTCTCCGCGGACCGTGTTGCTCGGCAGGTAAGACGCCGAAGACCGTCTTCAGTACGTCGGCCGCACGACCACTCTGACCCGGGCGGCGGCTGCAGCGTCGCCGGCCTGCTCGCGCCGGGGCGGGGCGGGCATCGGCGGACGATCGTGTCGAGCTGGTCGAGGGCGGCAGTGATGTCGGCGGTGCGGATGCGCCAGATGAGCGGGGCGCGCGGGTCCTCCGGGGGCGAGGCCGAGGGAGTCGAGATGGGTGGGCTGGACGACCACGAACCCGCGGGCGGCCCAGTGGCCGACCAACAATACGTAGTCGTCCAGGGTCAGGCTCATGCCATGGGAGAAGACGACGACGGGCAGGTTGCCGCCGGTCTACGAGGACGCGGGCGTGCTCGCTCTCCACGAGAAACTTGCTGCCGGTGACTTCCCACGCCGCCCAGGAAGGTGAGCAGCCGAGGGCTCTTGACCCAACACGTCGGTGCCCTGAGCTGCCTCCCCCGGCCCGGATCGCACTCGCGCGGCGTCCGCCGCCTATGTGACGGGGAGAGGCACCCGCCACCGCAGTGTGGCACCGCCGCCGTCGGGCCTGGACACGTCGAGGTGGCCGCCCAACGGTTCCGCGCGTTCGGCCATGTTGCGCAGTCCGCTACGGCGGCCGCCGGACGGAATACCCACTCCGTTGTCCGTGACGGTCAAGGTCACCTCGTGGCCGCCGGCCGTCAGGACGACCTGAGCCCGGTCGGCTTGGGCGTGGCGGGTGGTGTTGGCCAGTGCCTCGGAGAGAACGGCCACGACGTGGTCCGCCACCTCACGTGGCACATCGGTGTCGACCAGCCCCTCCATCCAGACACCGCGTGCGAAACCCAGCGCGGGGGTTTCCTCGCCCACTACCCGCACGATGCGGGCTCGCAGCGAGTCCTCGGGCCCGCCCGGGCGGGCCCGAAGCCCGAAGATGGCCCAAGGTACCGGTATTGGGCCTGGCACGTCAGCAGGACTCGTCAACCCGCAGCAGGATTCGTCCTTCCTCCGAGGCGAACTTGAAAAGTCAGCCGGTCCGCTGCTGTCGGGGCCCATCGGCCGTCGGAGTACGCCGGTGAGGCGACTCGGACATATCCGCCAGGCCGCCCCACCGTGCCGGTAAGGTGAGCCGCGGTATCCCTCGCGACGCCCCGCCGTGCCCGTGAGGCGATCCGGCCGTATCCGCCCTGCCGCCTGGTCCGTGTCCGTCCGTCACGCGACCGAGGACCTGAGCCGTGCCCCGAGGGACCGTGAGATCCCGCGCGCCGCGACCTGCACCAGCGGGGCGAGGGCGTGCGGGTTCACGGTGTCGGCGTGGGCGACGACCGATACGGCCGCGACGACGGCGTGGTCCGGATCGTACACGGGGGCGGCGACCGACACGGCGTCCATCGTCACCTGCCGGTCGCTGACGGCGACCCCGGTGCGGCGCACTTCGGCGAGGGCGCGGCGGACCTCGTCCGGGGTGCACAGGGTCTTCTCCGTGTGCCGGACGAACGGCCGAGAGAGCACCTGTTCCTGGACCTCCCGGGGTGCATGGGCGAGGAGGACGAGGCCGACGCCGGTGGGCGCGAGGTCGAACCGCCCACCGACGCGGGTGAGGACTCGGACCGCGTCACGGCCGGCGAGGCGCTCCACGTAGACGACGGACAGGTCCTCGCGAACGGCGAGCTGCACGTTCTCGCGGGTGATGTGCCCGAGGTCCGAGAGGTAGGGCAGGGCGGCCTCGCGCAGGCCGAGGCCGCGCGGGGCGAGGGAGGCGATCTCCCACAGCCGCAGCCCTATGCGATAGCCGCCGTCCGGCTCGCGTTCGAGCGCGCCCCAGCCGACCAGTTCCTTCACCAGCCGGTGGGTGGTGGTGAGCGGTAGGCCGGTGTGGCGGGAGATCTCGGCGAGCCGCAGGACGGACCGGTCCGGAGTGAAGGCTTCCAGCACCTGCAGAGCCCTGGCCGTCACCGAACAGTTCTCGGTCGGGGCTCGGCGCTGCATGCGGACCTCCTTGTCCGGGTGCTCGCCGCTCCGCAGCGGGCTCGGGCACGTCACCGAGAAGCTAGGCACATCGCGGACGGCCGTCAATGCTCTGGCAAGTATTCGAAGCGACGGGATGCTGGTTCGAATGGCGAGCGGTCCGGCATGAACGGAATGCCCCGGCGGCCAGGAGCGTGGCAGTCCCCCGAGGCACGGGTGGGCGTCTCGGGCCCTCGCAAGCAGGCTCCCGCCCTTCTCTCAGCCTCCTCAGGGGTCGGGTGGGGAGCGGCTGCCCGTGACCGGAGTGCCCGGGCTACGTCGGCGGTGGGGCGCCACGCGACACCTTCTGTGCGGGCCGTCCTGACAGCATGCCCCGGCCGTCGCACCGGTCCGTCGCGCGATCGTCGAAGCTCCGGGACGAGCCCCATGCGACACCGGGCGTCAAAGATCCAGGACGAGCCTCGGGCACGCCGCCCGGGAGACGCAGATCATCATGGTGTCGTGCGCCTCCTGTTCGGCGGGGGTGAGGAGGGAGTCGCGGTGGTCGACCGTGCCCTCCAGCACGGCCGTCTCGCAGGTGCCGCACGTCCCCTCCTGGCAGGAGAAGAGGACCTGCACCCCGGCCTCCTCGACCGCCTGCAGCACGGACTTGTCCGGCGGGACCGTCACCGTGATGCCGGTCTGCGCCAGCTCGACGTCGAACGCCCCGTCCCGTACCGGCGCCTGAAGCTCCTTCGGCGCGAACCGCTCGACGTGGAGGGTGCCGGGCGGCCAGCCGGCGCACCGCTCCTCGACGGCCTTGAGGAGTGGTTCCGGGCCGCAGCAGTAGACGAGTGTGCCGGGCCGCGGCGTCCCCAGGAGCGCGTCGAGGTCGAGGAGCCCGTACGCGTCCTCGGGTCGGACCCGCACTCGCTCCCCGTACCGCGTGACGAGTGCGCCGCGGAAGGCCATCGACGGAAGTGTCCGCCCTCCGTACACCAACTCCCATGCGGATCCATGCCGTTCTGCCTGCTCCAGCATCGGGATGATGGGGGTGATGCCGATGCCGCCGGCGATGAAGAGGTACCGCTCGGCGCGCTCCAGGGGGAAGTGGTTGCGCGGGCCGCGCACCCGGACCGGGTCCCCCTCGGCCAGCTTGTCGTGCACCTGGAGGGATCCGCCGCGCCCGTCGTCCTCCCGCAGGACGGCGACGCGCCATACGTGGGCGTCGTCCGGCGAGGAGCACAGCGAGTACTGCCGTACGAGATCCGGGGCGAGCACCAGGTCGATGTGCGCGCCGGGCGTCCAGGCGGGCAACGGGGCGTGGTCGGCCCGGTGCAGGTCGAGGGAGACCACACCGTCGGCCTCGTCGGTGCGGTGGGCCACGACGAGGTCGAGTTCGGCCTCGGGTGCGGTGGTGCTTGTGGTCATCAGAGGTCCTTGAGTACG
>NZ_VOGW01000170.1:93069-95175 GCF_007896895.1 Streptomyces misionensis
GCCACTCCCACAGCTCCACCGGGTCCTCGGACTCCCGGGGCTCGCCGCACCAGCACCAGCCGCGCATCCGGTCCGTGCCGGGGACCCACACGATCCGGTAGACCGTGTCTCCGTCGAGCGTCGTCGTGGGCTGCGGGCTCATCGGACGGCCGCCGCGGCTTCGGCCGCCGTGGGTGTGGCCGTGCCGGCCTCGACGAGCCGCTGAAGGATGCGGCGGGCGGCCAGGCCACCGGTGTCGATGTTGATGCTGAGCTCCTGCGTCCCGGCCGGCTCGGAGGCGATGACCTGCTCCAGCCTGTTGAGTGCGACGACGTCTTGGAGGACGACGGTGCGGTTGTTCTCCCGCAGGAAGTCGGAGACCTCCTGGTCGTCCAAGGCGAAGTCGCGGGCCACGGCCCAGAAGTCGTGAGTGCTGGTCTCCGTCTCCGGAGTGATGGCGTAGACGACCTCGACGTGGAAGGCGTCCGGGTCGCCGCCGTCCGCGTCCGGGCCGGGTGCGCCGACCGGGGCGATGCGCGAGTGCAGGAGGTACAGGCAGGGGGCGTGGTACTCGATGTCCTGCCAGCGCGTGATGCGGCCGGTGATGCCGGTGGACTTGGCGTAGAACGGCGGGCAGGCCGCGTCGTCCATGTGCCGGCTGACGTGCACGACGCCCGCCTTGTCGTCGACCTCTGTGGTGATGGGGGTCTCGGCGACCTCGGGGGTGCCGATATAGCCGCCGTGCAGGTACGTCTCGTGGGACAGGTCGAGCAGGTTGTCGACGAGGAGGCCGTAGCGGGCCGCCAGCGGCTCCATGCCACAGACGGTGGTGTAGTCGGGCGAGTCCAGCCAGGGGGCGCGGGGGATCAGGGCCTCGTCGGCCTTGTCCTTGTCGCCGATCCACACCCACACGAAGGAGTCCCGTTCCTTGACGGGGTAGGAGGTGAGCCGTGCGGTGCGCGGCACGCGCTTCTGACCGGGCACGCTCACGCACACGCCGTCGGCGCCGTAGGTGAAGCCGTGGTAGCCGCAGACAACCGTGTCGCCGTCCAGTCGGCTCGGCTTCTCGGAGAGCGGGAAACGGCGGTGGACGCACCGGTCCGCCATGGCGGTGACCTCCCCCGCCTCGGTGCGCCAGAAAAGGATCGACTCGCCGCAGATGGTGCGGGTGAACAGTTTCCGCCCGATCTCGCTGCCGTAGGCGGCCACGTACCACTGGTTGCGCGCGAATGACGTCGTCGTCATCGTCATCTCCCTTGCGTCGGGCGGACCCGCCGCATCGACGGATCGGGGACTGCGGACTTGGGTCGTGGGTTTTGTATTGAGGGTGGGGGTTCGCGGGTTTCGGCTGCCGGTTGCCCCGAGGGGTCGGGGTGGAAGGTCGGCGGTTTCCAGAGTGCTGCGGACACGGGCCCGTGAACAGGGCGCCTTCCGTTGAACGGAAGGCCGAGGCGGGGCCCGTGCAACGGGGCGGGCGGCCCATGCCGACGCCTTCGACGGCGAGGATGTGCCCGGGCTCAGGCGAAGGCAGGAACCGTACGAACTCCTCGCCGCCGGGAGCGTCGGGGGCGGTTCCGGTGGCGTACCGGACGCCGTTGTCCTCGCCGACCCCGCCCTTGCCGGCGCGGCGCAGGTCGGCGACGGTGCGGCCGACGTGCTCGTACAGCCACTGCTGCACGTCGCGGTGGCCGTACCGGCGCCCGCGGGCATGCGGGCGTGGTCGGAGCCGAGGGCGCCGGGAGTTGAAGCCGAACTCCTTGCGGACGAGGCCGTTGACGACGATCAGCGGGAAGGGCCCGGAGGTGGACTGCCAGTCTCCGCCGCGCGCGGCCCGCTCGAGCATGAGCGCGTCCCAGGCGGCGAGGACGACCGGGAAGTGGGCTGGTGCGCAGCCGGCCATGGCCGCGTTGACGGCGGCGAGTCCGACGGTGCAGGACCGGCCGAGGTGCTCGATGCGGCCGATGAACTCGGCCGAGTCGCGGGGCGTCGTGGCGAGGAAGCGGTCGACGAGGGCGAGGGTGACGGGGACGAGCGGCAGCCCGTCGGACACTCGCTCCCGAAGCCGTACTCGACGGCCCGTTGGGCGTGGTCAGCGTCGAGCGGGACCTCGATGTGGGGGGTGTGGGG
>NZ_VOGW01000171.1 GCF_007896895.1 Streptomyces misionensis
TCCACAGGGCGGGAGGCGGAGGCGCTGGCCCCGCAGGCAACTGCGGAGGCTGCGCGGGGCGGTGGACTGATCGCGGAACCGCCTGGCCTGGCCGCCGCTCCCCTGGTGATCTCCGCCCGCCGCGGATGGGGCTGCCAGACGGGACACCGCCAGGCGGATCACCGCCTCAGCCGGCAGCTCCGCGCCGCTACGGGCACGGGTGCGGGTACGTCGAGGCGCCGGCCGGCATCCGTCACGCTCGCAGCGGCACCGTCTCCAGCACCTCCGCCGCCAGCTCCCGGGACGCCGCGTCGACGCGGGCGTTGGCGCGGCGGAAGACGTCCTCCGCCGCGGCGGCGGGCCAGTCCGCCGGGAGGTGCTGGATCGGGAGGTGCGGGTCGGCGCGGACGATCTGGAGCCACTCCGTCAACAGACGGAGTTTGACGGCGAGTTCGTCGACGTCCGAGGCATCGCGGCCGTCCGCGAACGCGAACCAGCGGTCGAGGAAGGCGGTGTAGCCGGCGGACGGGGTCGCGAGGTCCCAGGTCTCGTGCACCATGCGGGAGACGTCGGTGGCGGGGTCCGCGGTGGAGCGGAACACCCTGATGTGGGGGCCGAGTTCGCTGTCCTCCGTGATCGCGGTGACGTCCGCCTGGCCCGGTGCGATCCACAGGCCGCCGATGAGCGGGCCGAAGCCCGCCCAGGTCAGCTGGGAGCGCAGGTCGTGGCGCTGCCGCTGGCTGGATTCAGGCAGGGAGAAGGCGAGCAGCGTCCACGTACCGTCCCAGTTGTCGTTGACGGCGCCCTGCTTCCAGATACGGCGCTCGCCGTCGCGGAGGATTGCCGCCGCCCGGTCGGTGAGGCCGAAGTACATGCGGCGGCCCTCGCGGCGGCGCTGCAGCAGGCCGCGGCCCACCATGCGGGTCAGGGTGGAACGGGTGGCGTGCTCGCCCACGCCAGTGCGGCCGAAGACCTCGATGATGCTGCCGGAGTAGACGCAGACGCCGCTGCCCAGCACGAAGTTGCCGAGGAACGTAAGCATGAGTGACTGGGGGCGCAGGGTCACCTCGGAGCCCGGACCTGCCTGGAGTTCGTCCCCCGTGGTCTCGTACACCGCACCCTCGCCACGCCCGACGTCTCCGCCCGCCGCACCGCTTCTGCCGCCTGCCATGTCGCCCTCCCGCCTCACGCCATCGTCGCACGCCCAATGTTACGCACTCTCTTGACCGTCGCAAGGAGAATGCCTAGCGTTGCGCGCAGATCGAACGAGCGGACGGGACCGGGCACACCCCGTGGGGCGGCGCCACCCCCACCGCTTCCTCTGCGCTCCCCCATCTCTCCGCCCTCAAGGAGATACACCCATGGATCTTTCCGGCAAGGTTGCCGTCGTCACCGGCAGCGGGCGCGGCCTCGGCCTCGCCTACGCCCGCGCCCTCGCCGCCGCCGGCGCCTCGGTCGTCGTCAACGACGTGGACGCCGAGGCGGCCGAGGCGGCCGCCAAGCAGATCACCGAGGACGGAGGGCGCGCGGTCGCCGAGGTCGTCGCCGTCGGCACCAGCGAGGCCGCCGACGCCCTGGTGAACCGGGCCGTGGCCGAATTCGGGCGGCTCGACGTCATGGTCACCAACGCGGGCGTGCTGCGCGACCGCGTGCTGTGGAAGATGTCCGACGACGATTTCGACACCGTCCAGCAGGTGCACCTGCGCGGCACCTTCACCTGCGCCCGCGCCGCCGCGATCCGGATGCGCGAGCAGGGCGAGGGCGGCCGCCTCATCGTCGCCGGCTCCCCCGCCGGACAGCGCGGCAACTTCGGCCAGACCAACTACGCAGCCGCCAAGGCAGGCATCGCCGCGATGGTCCGCACCTGGGCCATGGAGCTGGCGAAGGCCGACATCACCGCCAACGCCGTCGTCCCCAACGCGGCCACCGAGATGACGAAGACCATGCCGCTGTTCGCCCCCTACATCGAGGCGTACGAGAACGACGGCACGCCCTTCCCGGACTCCCTGCGCAAGGGCGTCGCCTTCGGTACCGCCGAGGACTGCGCGGGCCTGGTCGTCTTCCTCGCCTCCGACGCGGCGAAGGACGTCACCGGCCAGTGCGTCGGCATCGGCGGAGACAAGCTGTCGCTGTGGTCGCACCCCCAGGAGGTCTCGGCCGCGTACACCGACGGCGGCTGGTCGGCGGACGCGATCGCCGCCGCCTGGCCGACCTCGGTGGGCCAGCGCCCGGAGACGTACGGCATCCCCGCCCCGCAGCTGTAAGGAGACGACCGCCAGATGGCCGGCATCGACATCGACGCGATCACCGCAATCGACGTGCACACCCACGCCGAGGTCTCCTCGCGCGGACGGGGCTCGCTCTCCTCCGAGCTGGAGGAGGCGTCCAGCAAGTACTTCAAGGTGGAGGACGGCCACCGCAAGCCGACGCTCCCCGAGATCGCCGCGTACTACCGCGAGCGGAAGATGGCGTGCGTCGTCTTCACCGTCGACGCGGAGGCCGCGACCGGCGTCCCGGCCGTCCCCAACGAGGAGATCGCCGAGGTCGGCGCCGAGAACCCGGACGTCATCATCCCGTTCGCCTCGATCGACCCCGCCAAGGGAAGGGCGGGAGCCCGTGAAGTCGGCCGCCTGGTAAGGGACTTCGGGGTACGCGGCTTCAAGTTCCACCCGAGTGTCCAGGCGTTCTACCCCAACGACCGGTCCGCGTACGTCCTGTACGAGGCGATCGAGGAGGCCGGTGCCGTCGCCGTCTTCCACACCGGCCAGACCGGCATCGGCGCGGGCGCACCGGGCGGCGGCGGCATCCGCCTGAAGTACTCCAACCCGCTGTACATCGACGACGTGGCCGCCGACTTCCCCGGCATGCCGATCATCATGGCCCACCCGTCCTTCCCCTGGCAGGACGAGGCGCTGTCGGTGGCCACACACAAGCCGCAGGTCTACATCGACCTGTCGGGCTGGTCGCCGAAGTACTTCCCGCCGCAGCTCGTCCAGTACGCCAACAGCCTGCTCAAGGACAAGGTGCTGTTCGGGACCGACTACCCGCTCCTCACCCCGGACCGCTGGCTGAAGGACTTCGCCGCGCTGCCGATCAAGGACGAGGTCAGGCCGAAGATCCTCAAGGAGAACGCGGCCCGGCTGTTCGGCTTCATCAAGGACTGACCCGACGCACGAAGGAGGGGTCCACTTCACCGAGGACTGATCCGATCCGCCTACGACCGGCCCTCCTCACCAAGGACCCATCCGCGCCCGTTCTCGCAGCACCCAGGGACGCAAAGGAGCTCCCTCATGCGCAACCACGGCATCGGCTCCTGGACCGCACGACGCGCCCGCAAGACCCCCCACCGCCTCGCCGTCGTCCACCAAGGGTCCCGGTACACCTACGCCCAGCTGCACGATCGCACCACACGCCTCGCCCACCGCCTCCGCTCCCTCGGAGTCCGCCGCGGCGACAGCGTCGCCTTCCTCGGCCCGAACCATCCCGCGTTCCTGGAGACCCTGTTCGCGGCGGGCCGGCTGGGCGCCGTCTTCGTCCCGCTCAACATCCGCCTCGCCGACGCCGAGTTGAGGCACTGCCTCGCCGACTCCGGTACGTCCGTGCTCGTCCACTCCCCGTCGTTCGGTGCGTTCGCGGCCGCCTCCGGAGTCGGCAGGCTCGTCGCCGTCGACGACACGTACGACAAGGCGCTGGCACAGGCCCCGAACTCCCCCCTCGACGAGAACGTCACCCTCGACGACCTCGCAATGATCATGTACACCTCGGGGACCACGGGCCGCGCGAAGGGCGCCGTGCTCAGCCACTCCAACCTCACCTGGAACAGCATCAACACACTCGTCGACGCCGACTTCGCCTCCGACGAGGTGACCCTGCTGTCCGCACCCATGTTCCACACTGCGGCCCTCAACATGACGTGCCTGCCGACGTTCCTCAAGGGTGGCACGCTGATCCTCGAGGAGTCGTTCTCGCCCTCGCGCACCATCGACCTCGTCGAGGAGCACGGCGTGACGGTGATGTTCGGCGTGCCGACCATGTTCCAGCAGATCGCCGCGGAGGAGCGGTTCGCCGAGGCCGACCTGTCGTCCGTACGGAAGATGATGTGCGGCGGCGCACCGGTCCAGCAGGCGCTGATCCGTACGTACGAACAACGCGGCGTGCGCTTCCTCCAGGGCTACGGCATGACCGAGGCCGCCCCGGGCGTGTGCCTGCTGGACGCGGAGAACGCCCTGGCCAAGGCGGGCAGCGCCGGCGTGCCGCACTTCTTCAACGACGTGCGGATCGCCGACCCCGCCGGACACGACGCCGAACGCGGCGAGCGCGGCGAACTGCTCGTCGAGGGCCCCACCATCATGTCCGGCTACTGGGGCCTGCCGGACGCGACCGCGGCCGCCTTCACGGACGGCTGGTTCCGTACGGGCGATGTGGCCATCGCGGACGAGGACGGATACGTCACCATCGTCGACCGCGTCAAGGACATGATCATCTCGGGTGGGGAGAACATCTACCCGGCCGAGGTGGAGAAGGCCCTGTACGAACACCCGGCCGTCGCGGACTGCGCCGTGATCGGCGTACCCGACGAGAAGTGGGGCGAGGTGGGTCGCGCGGTCGTCGTCCTCGCGCCGGACGCGGAGGCCAGCGCCGAAGAGATCCTGGCCTTCCTCGACGGCCGCCTCGCCCGCTACAAGATCCCCAAGTCCGTCGTCCTCGCCGACGCACTGCCCCGCAGCGGCGCCGGCAAGCTGCTCAAGCCCCGCATCCGGGAAGCCTACGGAACCACTGACTCTTCTGGAGCCCCCGCATGACTGCCCTTCGTACCGTCACCGGCCTCGACGAGATCAAGGCCCTCGCCGACGCCGACCTCGGCCGCACTGACTGGATGGAGATCACCCAGGAGCGGGTGAACACCTTCGCCGACGCCACCGGCGACCACCAGTGGATCCACGTCGACCCCGAGCGCGCGGCGGCCGGCCCCTTCGGCGCCCCGATCGCCCACGGCTACCTCACCCTCTCCCTCGTCATCCCCCTCTTCAACGACCTGCTCGCCATCGAGGGCGTCTCGATGAGCATCAACTACGGCCTGGACAAGGTCCGTTTTCCCAGCCCGGTGAAGGCCGGAGCGAAGATCCGCCTGCACGGCGCCGTGGACTCCGTGGCGGAGATCAAGGGCAACGGCGTCGAGATGCGCCTGACCTTCACGATCGAGGTGGAGGGCTCGGAGAAGCCGGCGTGCGTGGCGTCGGCGATCTACCGGCACTACGTGTAGAACCGGCTCTACGCGGAGAAGTCCGCTCGCCCGCCCGATCGGGGGGCGGGCGTCCTCCTCGTTCACGGACCGTGACGTCGAGGAGGTCCTTGTCGTGGTTGATCCAGATGTGCTGGACCGTGCGGTCTCCCTTGTGCTTGCCCGTCTCGGGGTCGGCCGATTCGACCTTGTCACCGGTCTTGATCTTGCCGATGGCCTTGGTCTTGCCACCGGCCATCAGGACGGGGGTGCTGGGCGAGAAGCTGCAGCGCGAACGCTCGCCGCCGGAGCTCCTGCCCGTGGTGCCCGAGTTGCCGGCGCTGGGCTCGTCAGGTGCGGCCGCCGACTTGCTCGATGCGGCCGCCTTCTGTTGTGCGTCGGCCTTCTTCGGTGTCGCCGCGTTGCTGCCGACGGAGTCGGTGCTGGATTCCTCGCCCGCGCCGGAGGCGGCCGCCGCGTCGCCCGAGCCGCTGCCGGCTTCGTGCGGTGCGGCGTCGGCCGAGGCCTTCGGCGCCTCGCCGGAGCCGCCCGAACCGCCTGCGGAGGGTGGGGAGTCGGCGTCTTCTCCGGCTATCGGTTCGCCTCCGCCGCAGCCCATCGCCATGCAATCGGCGCCCCCGGCCAGACCGCCGACCGCTCCGATCGCCTCTCCGGCGCCCATGACACATGCGGGGCCGCGACCACCGTCTCGGTGCAGGCGGCGACCGCCACGACCACGACGACCACCACGGCGACGACCGCGACCACGGTCGCGACCTTCTCCGCGACCGGCAGTGCCTTCTTGAAGTAGTGGCCCGCGCAGCCCCAGAAGCCGGAGCAGCCGCTGCTGTGCTTCTTCGTTCCGCTGGAGGAGGTGGTGTTGGCGTGGTATGCCTTGGTGTTGGCC
>NZ_VOGW01000172.1:0-5489 GCF_007896895.1 Streptomyces misionensis
AGCCGGCGTGTCACGTCGGGGTCCAGGAGGGCCGCGCCGGTGGCCACGGTTCGGATGCCGTGGAGCAGCCGGTCCGGGGGCGCGTCCTTGAGGAGGAAACCGCTGGCGCCGGCGCGCAGTGCCTCGTAGACGTATTCGTCCAGGTTGAACGTGGTCACCACGAGAACTTTGACGGGGTGGGCCACTCCGGCGCCGGCCAGCAGACGGGTGGCTTCGAGGCCGTCGAGGACCGGCATGCGGATGTCCATCAGGACGACGTCGGGCCGTACCGTGCGGGCGAGTTCGACTCCGGTTCGCCCGTCTCCGCATTCGCCCGCCACCTCCATGTCGGGCTGGGCGCCGATGATGGTGACCAGGCCGGTGCGGATCAGCATCTGGTCGTCGCAGACCAGGACCCGGATCGGTGCGCTCACGAGGTGCCGCCGGCGGGAATGCGTGCCCGTACGGTGAAGCCGCCGTCCGTGCCGCCGGCGGCGCTGAAGTCGCCGCCCAGGACGTCGACGCGTGCGCGCAGTCCGGCCAGGCCCCGCCCGCTGCCGACGGCCGCCGCGCTGCACGAACCGGCTCCGTCCGTGCTGACCTCGACGGTGATCTCCCTGTCGCTGTGCCGCACCTGGACGGAAGTCCGGCTGCCGTGAGCGTACTTGAGGGCGTTGGTCAGTGCCTCCTGCACCACCCGGTAGGCGACGAGGTCGGCGCTGCCGGTCGATGCCGGGGGCGTGCCCTGCTCGGTGAAGTCCACCGGCTGTCCGGCCCGGCGGGTCTGCTCGACGAGGGTGAGGACCCTGCCGACGGCCGGTGTCCTGGGCTCCTTGGGCTCCGGCGTACCGGTGCCGGTGCCGTGATCGGGGTTGAGCAGGTCGAGCAGGTGGCGCAGGTCGGTGATGGCGCGACGGCCGGTGTCGCTGACAGCCGTCAGGGACTGCTCGAGCCGCTCGGGTGCGGCGGTCAGGTAGCGGGCGGCCTCGGCCTGGACGACCATCGCGGTCACGTGGTGGGTCACCACGTCGTGCAGTTCGCGGGCGATCCGGGTGCGTTCGGCGGTACGGGTCTGCGCCGCCACGCGCTCGCGGCGTTCGGCCTCCGCGGCCCGAGTGGACCGCAGCCATGCCCCGGCACCAAAGGCCAGGGCCAGCACCAGGTAGAACGTCACGAACCCCGCCGGCGTCTCGTCGCCCGAACCGAGCCGGGAAAGCGCTACCGCCAGCGGCACGTACGCCACGGAGAGAAGCAGGACGGTGGTGCGCCGACTGCGTTCCAGATGGGACCCCGCGCTGATCAGCGCGATGGGCAGGGTGGTACCGGCGGTCGAGTGATAGCCGCGTAGCTGGTCGAGAGCGAAGCCGCACGCCACCAGGGCGAGACAGACGGCCGGCCACCGCCTGCGCACCATCAGCGGAAGGCATTCGAGCCCCAGGGCGACGACGGCGAGCGCGTCGAACGGACGGGTCGGCAGGTCCCCGACCTCCGTCCCGTGGCCGCGCAGTCCCGGCAGGAACGAAGCGACCAGGAACAGTATCCCGAGCGGAAGGTCGCGGACGGTGACGTCGAGCCGGCGCCACATCCGGCCGGCCCCCTGAAGGCTCATCACCGGGCGAGTGTAGCGAGGGCGTCGACGCGCTCGGCGCGCTGCCGGGGAACGATGTGGCCGCGCCGGTGGGCCAGCCACAGGAAGGCGACCGTCAGCAACGCACCGAACAGCACCGAGTACACACTGGCCTCCGGGCCGAACTCGCCGCCCGTGATCAGCTTGGTGCCGGACGTCGAGGCGTCCAGGAGCCCGTGTGTGTCGCCGTTGCCCGAGACCTCGGTGCCGAAGATGCCGGACTCCGCGAAGTTCCAGCCGAAGTGCAGGCCGATCGGGAGCCACAGGGAGCGGGTGGCGGCATACGCGGCGGCGAGCATGCCGCCGGCCTCGATCGCGATGGCGATGCCACCCAGCAGGGTGGCGTCCTTGTTGAGCAGATGGACCGCCCCGAACACGACACCGGACAGAGCCAGCGCGATGTACGTCCCCAGACCTCGCTCCACGAGCCGGAAGAGCAGGCCGCGGAACATCAGTTCCTCCGTGACGGCGGCGCCGGCCATGAAGCCGAACAGCGCGACCGCCCCGGTCGGCGAGCCGAAGCCGTGGACCTTGTAGTCCCCGAGGAGGTAGATGTTCGCGATGACGCACCCGAACATCGCGACACCGATGGCCAGGCCCCGCGCGAGCGCACCCCGCGCTCCCTCCCGGGCAAGCTCCGTGACCGGTCGCCGCTCGGTGCGCCCCACGACCCACCGGTAGACGAACACGGAGAGCACGACCGTCAGGCCGGCCAGGAGGAGCGAGAGCCACGGGTTGCCCTGCACCGCGGTGACGCTCTGACCGCCGACCGCACCGACCGCGACCACGGCCAGTATCTGCCACACCAGTTTCACGACGACTCCTTCTTCGCTTCCGCTTCCGGCTCCCCGTCCGGTCCGCGGCCGGGACGCCGCGGCTGAACTGAACGCTATGGAAACGGTGATCGGGAATCGTCACCTCACGGTGGACACCTGCGCGTAGCTCTCACGGGGGACGGGCCCCGCGACCGGGGGACGGGCCCCGCGATGGGCAGCCCCGCCGGCATCCTCGCCCGGTCTTTGTCATGTCAGTTCCGTGTCAGCGGTCCGTGTCACTTTCTTTCCCGTGAACGACCCCGGAAACAAAAGGGGTCGGGAGCGAGGAGAGGTGCCCGGAGTGGTTGATCGGGGACCAGCGAGCACGCCTCGAGGTCGGATCCCGTCAGGGGTCCACGCAGGTTCGAATCCTGCCCTCTCCGCTTCATGCGGTACGCCGCTCTCCGAGTAACTCCCGGTGAGCGGCGTGCCGTTGCCGCGCGGCGCCGTCGATGTCCCGTACGTTACGTACTGATCCGCTGGGTCTCGCTGATCCGCTGGGTCTCGTGGGGGGCACGTTCTCGTTCCGGCAAGGCCACCGCGGCTCCGACTCCTGGCCGTCTCGCCGCGCCACCCAGGCGCGTCGCTCGGGCTTCCAGTGCGGACGGCCTGTCCGATGGGCAGGCCCGGCGTTGCTGCTCAGAGTGTCGGTGACGTCCAGGTGGCGTCGATGACATGGTCTACGACGTCGTGGAGGCTGGAGCGGTGGCGGTAGGCGGCGCGCTGTCGATCGGCTCCGCTTCCTTGGGTGCGCAGGCGATCCCAGTGGGTGCGTACGAGGTCGAGATCACCGCTGCGGCGCAGGGCGGGCGCAAGGGCACGCAGCATGCGCTCGACCTGCGAGGTCGTACGGACCAGTTGGCGGGTGACGGGGTCGAGGGCCTGTCCGGCCAAACCGTCGCGTGCTGCCCGCCAGCAGGCCGCGCGCAGCATCTCGGGGGCGGGGCGGGGGGCCGGCTCACCGGCGCGGATGGCGCCGAGGGCGGTGGCGACCAGTGCGCGGATGACGGCGGCGAGCAGGACGGTGTCCTCAGGGGTGAGCCCCGCGTCGGCGACGCGTACCTCGATGGTGGGCAGGTGGTGCGAGGGGCGGATGTCCCAGTAGAGGCCACCGTGGTCCATGACGGCTCGCGTGAGGATGAGTTCTTCGACCGGGTCCTGGAAGTGGGCGGTGGAGTCGAAGTACGGCGGTGGGCCGGCCACCGGCCACCGCCCCCAGGTGGTGGTGCGCCAGCTGGCATAGCCGGTGTCGCGGCCGTTCCAGTACGGGGAGTTCGCCGCCAGCGCGGTCAAAGTGGGCAACCAGGGCCGCAAGTGGTTGCTCACTTCGATCGCTTCTCCCGGATCGGCCACGCCGACGTGCACGTGGCACGCGCACGCGCTCTGCTCGTCGTCCAGCGCGCGGAAGACGGAGAGGCTCTCCGCGTAGCGCCGGCCCGGTGTGAGGGGCACGGGGGCGACCAGGCCGGTGATCGGGGATCCGCTGGAGGCGATCCGCAGGCCGCGGCCGGCGGCCGCCCGTGCCAGAACTGCTCGTGTGGCGCGGATTTCTTCGGCCGCCTCGCTCAGGCAGGTGTGTGGGCTGGTACGGCCTTCGACCTGGTAGCGGGTCAGTTCGGTGCCGACGCGGTGGCCGAGTTCACCGGCAGCCGCGGCGGCCACTTGCGGGCCCTGAGGCCTGACGGCCCTGGTGACGGGATCGACGAGGAGGAACTCCTCCTCCACCCCCACGGTCAGCGGAGCGGCCATTGCCCTGGGGCCGTCGGGCAGGGGGGCGGGGACGTCGTCTGTCGGTGATTGCCGCTGCGGCTGACTCGTCATGTATGGGCACTCTGGCAGAGGAAGCTGCCAGGCAGGTGGCGAAACGGCGCGCTCGTCCGGTTTTCGACCGGGCCGGCGCGGGAGCGGGATCGGCTGCCCCTGGCACAACGCCCGCCCCCCGGCGGGCCGTCCCCGCCGGCGCGACGGCCCGGGAGAGGCCGCACCGGAGTGCAGCCGGCGCGCCGGAACCGGCCGGAGCCTGCCGTCCGGGTCGGGTGCCGGGTGGGTGGCCGGCGCCCGGGCGGGGAGGTCGGGCAGCGCCCAGCGTGCGGTGTACAGGCGGCAGCCGGATTCCGTGCCGCGCACGGTCTTCGGCTCGCTGAGGAGCAGGCGGTGGGTGGAGATGGCAGGGGCCACCATCTGGCCGCGCAGACCTGGATCGCGGCGGCGGCCGCAGGACGAGACAGAGGTGGCGGCGGGCGGGCTTCGGCGAGCAGATGCCGACGGTGGAAGCGGCCGCCTTCGTGCATCACGAGCACCGTCGCGGTGACGTCGGCGGCCGCCGGCGCCACGACCACGGCGGCGACCCGGGCCCGGATCGCGGCGGCTGCGGCGCGGGGTGCTCGAGAAGGGAGTCGATGACGTCGGCGTCGGTACTGGAGGTGCGGATCGCGCTCGCCTTCCATCACGCGCGCAGCCGCGTGCTCGGCGGGCGCGTCTTCTTCGCGGCCAATCGGTTCGGCTTGGTACGGGCCCGCTCGGAGACCACGGGCAGGAACCGGAACCTCGGTCCCCCGTCGTCGACGGCGTTGACGTACTCGTGCTCCGGCTCCGCCCGGCACGCGGCGATCTGGTCGCTGCGCCGGATGGTCCGGCGGATCAGCTCATGCGGGACGGCGCCGCCGGGCCCGCGACTTCCGGCCTTCTGCGGCACCCGCCCCGAGGGCCTTCGCGGTCTCAGCGCCGCGCGCACCGCCGACGGTGGCGGCAGCCGGGGTCAGAGGGCCGGCAGCCAGGTGTCGAGGGCCGCGGCCAGTTCCTCGCGCCCGGTGAAGAGGTGTCCGTTCATGCCGGTGGCCTGCGCTGCGCGTACGTTCTCGACGCGGTCGTCGACGAAGAGGAAGTCGGCGGGCGCGGCGTGCAGGGCGACGATGCAGTGGCGGAACGCCGCCGGGTCCGGTTTGGCGGCCTTGATCTTCCCTGAGAAGGCGACATGGCCGAGGTCGCGGACCCAGGGCTGGGCGGCGAGGAAGGCGTCGGCGTGGTCGGCGGGGATGTTGGACCGCACGATGGGGCGGCAGGGGGAC
>NZ_VOGW01000172.1:5764-25720 GCF_007896895.1 Streptomyces misionensis
CGAACGGCACGGCCACCATGCACGGTGACAGCGCGTCGAGCGACACCACTCCCTATGCCGGGCCCGGGACCGGCTCGATCACCTGGAGCCGCACAGCACTGGCGTCGGCCTGCCCCACCGTCGTCATCGGCTCCGACGGGTACCCCGTCACCCTGTGCACCACGATCTTCGGGCAGACCCCGACCGTGCATCTGCTCGACCCGGCGACGGGCGGCGATCTGGCGTCGCTCGCGCTGCCCAAGGGAAGCCTGTTCGGCGGCGTCTACGCCTACCTGGACGCGACGGGTGCACTGGTCGTCGTCGACGGTGACGACAATCTGCTGCGCATCGGCCACCACCTCCAGGGGGGCGCCTGGAAGCTGACGGTCGACCAGTCCACCCCGCTGGCCGGTGCCCTGCCGGCCGGTGACGCCGTCGTCGGACTCAGCCCCGGATGGGACGGCCGTGTGTGGTTCGCCAGCGCCGGCGGCGTCATCGGGACCGTGGACACCGCGACCGGAGCCGTGCGCACCCTCAGCACCGGCGAGGGCATCGGCAACAGCATCTCCACGGTGCCGGACCACACCGCCGTGGCCACCGACCACGCGCTGTACCTGCTGAGCCAGACGGCCGACGGAACCCCCGTGATCGACTGGCGGGCGGCCTACGACCGCGGCCCGGGCCGCAAGCCCGGCCAGCTCAGCTGGGGCACCGGCGCCACACCCAGCTTCTTCGGCCCCGGCGACGGCACCGAGTACGTCACCATCACCGACAACGCGGCGCCGCACGAGAACCTGCTGGTGTACCGGGTCACCGACGGTCCCACCCCGCTGTGCACCACCCCGGTCCTCACCCAGTACGGCCAGAGCGGTACCGAGGACGCCGTCATCGCCAGCGGCAGCAGCGTCTTCGTCACCAACACCTTCGGCTACGCCTACCCGGCGCTCCCGGACGGTGCCCCGCCCAGCGTGCCGTCCTCCGCGGACTTCGACGGCGGCATGAGCCGGATCGACGTCGACGCGGACGGCAACGGCTGCCACCTCGTGTGGAACAGCGGCGTGAAGTCGGCGGCGCTGCCCCGGCTCTCGCTCGACGACGGCAGAATCTACACGTTCACGGTCAGCGGACCGACGGACGTGGTCGGCTCCCACACCTTCGCCGACTACGCCTACGCGGTCATCGACCCCGCGACCGGCACGGTCCAGAAGACGTCGTCCATCGGTCCCGGCCTGCTCTACAACCCCCTCCAGATGACCGGTACCACCGCGCCGGACGGCAC
Source organism: Streptomyces misionensis (assembly GCF_007896895.1). Lineage (GTDB taxonomy): Bacteria > Actinomycetota > Actinomycetes > Streptomycetales > Streptomycetaceae > Streptomyces > Streptomyces misionensis_A. The sequence goes on from NZ_VOGW01000172.1 coordinate 7,023, forward strand.
CCTCTACCAGGGCACGGAGACCGGAGTTCTGCGCATCACCCGTCGCTGACGGGCGCTCACGAGCTCCTCCGGCGGGTGCGCCTGTACGGCCAGGGGAGGTTGTGGACGGACGAGTCAGGTCTCGACTCGGGGATCTCGAACGGGTGGTCGACCTTCCGGGGCTGCCGTGCCGGTGGGGTTTCGCCACCGGCGGTGGTGCAGGACCCGGCGCCCTCCTCGGCCTCGGCACACCGGCTGTCGCCGTGGCGCTGTGGTGGCGGTGGCTGTTCGCCGCACCGCGGGCGAACAGCCACGGTGCGGTTCAGGGGCGGCCGACGGCCGCGCGTGTGTCGCCGCGGGCCTGGTCGAGGCGCCGGACGGCCTCCTCGGCGGTGCAGTGGGCGAGGAGCATGACGACGGCTGTCTTGGCGTAGCCGCCGGCCGCACGCAAGGCCTCTGCGGCGGCGTCGGAGCCGACGCCAGCGGCCTGGACGACCATACGACGGGCCCGGTCGACGAGTTTGTCGTTGCTGGCCCGCACGTCGACCATGAGGTTGCCGTAGACCTTGCCGAGGCGCACCATCGAGGCGGTCGAGAGCATGTTGCAGACCATCTTCTGGGCGGTGCCGCCCTTGAGCCGGGTCGATCCGGTGAGGATCTCGGGGCCGGTGGGGACCTCGATCGGGATGTCGGCGTAGCGGCTGACCACCGCGTCACGGTTGCAGGCGACCGACACGGTGACCGCCCCCTTGGCAGCGGCGTGCTTCAGACCTCCGACGACGTAGGGGGTGCGGCCGCTGGCGGCGAGCCCGACGACTGTGTCCCGGTCGTTCACACCTGTCTCGTCGAGGTCGGCGATCGCTCTCGCGGGTTCGTCCTCGGCTCCCTCGACCGCCACGACGAAGGCTCCCGGGCCGCCGGAGAGCAGGCCGACGACCTGGTCGGGGGAGGTGCCGAAGGTCGGGGGGCACTCGACGGCGTCGAGCAGGCCGATGCGGCCGCTGGTGCCGGCGCCGAGGTAGATCAGCCGTCCGCCTCGCTGCAGAGACTCGGTGATCGCCTCGACGGCCCTCCCGATCTCCGGGAGGGCGTCGCGTACGGCGAGGGCGACGGTCTGGTCTTCGGCGTTCATGACCGAGAGCAGTTCGCAGACCGGCATGCGGTCCAGTTCGGCAGTCCGCTCGTTGCGCGTCTCGGTGCCGAGTGTGCCGAGTGTGCTGAGGTCCACGACGTGGACGTCCTTTCGTGGTGGCGCCGACAGGCAGGAGGGGCAGGTGGTCAGTCACCGGCCGGGGAACGGCGCCGCGGCTGACGGCGCGTGCGACGCTGGACGGCCCCGTAGGTCTTCTGGAGGGCTGCGGTCGTGGCGTCGAAAGAGCGCTGGGCGACACCGACGAACAGGCAGTCGATGAGCGCGAGTTGTGCGATTCGGCTGACGGTCGCGCCGGAGCGGAAGGGAGTCTCCCGGGCGCAGGTCGTCAGCACGAGGTCCGCGCTCTTGGCCAGGGTGGAGCGCGCCACGTTGGTCAGGGCGATGGTGGTGGCGCCGCGCGCGGCGGCGGCCTGGAGGGGCTCGATGGTGTCCTCGGTCTCTCCGGAGTGGGAGATGGCCAGGGCGACATCGCCGGGTCCCAGGAGGGCGGCGGCGGTGAGGGCGGCGTGCCGGTCGGTCCAGACGAACGCCATGTGACCGATGCGGTGAAGTTTCTGGTGCAGGTCCTGGCCGACGAAGGCGCTGGCACCGACGCCGAAGACGTCGATCCGTCGGGCGTCGGCCACGGCCTCGACCGCGTGGCCCAGCGCCTCCACGTCCAGCCCGGCTCCGGTGTCCTCCAGGGCGCGCACCTCGTTGTAGACGATCTTGCCGACGATCTCGCTCAGCGTGTCCGTGGCGCTGATGTCGGTGCCCGGCACCGGGCGCTCTCCGCCGAGGGCGTGCTCGCTGGCCGCGGCCGCGGCCAGCGAGAGGCGCAACTGCGGGTAGCTGGCGATCCCGATGCCCCGACAGAAGCGCATCACCGTGGCCACCGAGGTGTCGGCCCGTTCGCCGAGCGCGCTGATGGACAGCTCCGACGCCTGTCCCGGACCGGCAAGGACGGCCTCGGCCACCCGCCGCTCCGCCGGGGCCAGGGAAGGCAGCGCCATCCGAATGCGCGTCAGGATCTCGGCGGGGGAACTGTCGTCCGCCGGCTGGGCCGGTGCGCGAAGTGGTTCACGGCGGGCCATGAGGCCGCTCCCTTCTGAGGGGCTCGGCCACACGGTAACCAGGGCTCGGCGCGCAGGTCAAAAATTTACGCTTTCATCTTTCGCGAGGTTACTTATTGACTTCTCCAGGCAAGCCTCCTGATACTCGCTGGACCGCGATCCGGTGCGGTCGTCTTTCGACCGATCTGTGACAACTCGTCGCTGTACGTCCCCGTAGACGCGAAGGCATGCCGTATGACAACTGCAGTAGCGGTGGACCTGGGGAAGACCGGCTGCCGTGCCGTGTTGTGGAACGACGACGGCGGGCACGCCGAAACGGTCCACGAGGTGCCCGGGGCTCCCGGACTCGCCGCCGACGACGGAGTGGCGACCGCCCGTGCCGCCGTGCGTGCCGCCGTCCTCCCGCTCCTGGCCCGAAAACCGTCGCTCCGGCCGACGGCGGTCTGCGTGGGAGCCGCAGGGGCGGCCGCCGCACCGGAGGCGGCCCATGCCCTGGCCGCCCTGCTCCTCGAGGATCTGGCCGCGCACGAGGTGGCGGTGACCAGCGACGCGGTCACCGCCCACGCGGGAGCCCTCGGCGGCCGCACCGGCGTGGTCCTCGCGATCGGCACCGGATCGGTCGCGATCGGCATCGGGGACGACGGCTCGTACGCCCGCGTCGACGGCTGGGGTCCCTGGCTCGGGGACGAGGGCAGTGGTGCCTGGATCGGCGCGGCCGGGCTGCGGGCCGCACTGCGGGCCCATGACGGGCGCGGACCGGGCACCGCGTTGCTGGCCGCCGCCGTCGAACGCTTCGGCGAACCCGGCCGGCTGCCCTCGGTGGTCGGCCGCGGGGGCAACCCTGCCCGTACCGCGGCGTCCTTCGCGCCGGACGTGGCCCAGGCGGCCGCCGCGGGTGACACGACGGCAGACGCGATCGTCCGGTCCGCGGCCGCGGCCCTCGGCGAGACCGTGCTCGCCGCCGCCCGTCGCATCGGCAGAGATGGCGCCCTCGCAGTCACGGTCACCGGTGGGCTCACCGGCCTCGGCGAACCGCTCCTCGGTCCGCTGCGGTCGGCGCTGACCGGCTCCCCACACCCTCTCGACCCGCGGCCCCCGCTCGGGGATCCGCTGGACGGCGCACGCCTGCTGGCACTGGACGCGTCGGCACCGCACGAACCCCACGTCGCCCGTGTACGGCGAGCGACGCCCGCTGCCCCCACCCCGCCGGTGACAACGTCGGCCGTATCTCAGGAGTGCGCATGCGCCAACTAGACCTCGTGGTGATCGTCGTCTATCTGGTGGCGATCGCCGTGATCGGACTGCGCCTGGCCGGTCGGCAGAGCACCTCGAAGGACTACTTCGTCGGCGAAGGCGGCATGCCGTGGTGGACGGTCTCGTTCTCCGTGGTGGCCACCGAGACCAGCGTGCTCACCGTCATCAGCGTGCCCGGCGGCGCGTACAGCGGGCAGGGCTTCGGGAACGTCGAGCTGGCCCTCGGCTACGTCATCGGCCGCGTCGTCGTGGCCACCGTCCTGATCCCCCTGTACAAGCGCGGCGGCTTCGTCAGCGCCTACCAGTACCTGGGCGACAGATTCGGACTGAAGTTGCAGGGGCTCGCCTCGGTGACGTTCGTCTTCACCCGGCTCCTCGCGGAGGGCGTCCGGCTGTTCGCCTCCGCCATCCCGATCAAGCTGCTGCTCGACGAGTTCGGTGTGCACGCGAGCTACCGGCTGATCATCATCGTCCTCACGGTGATCACCGTCGTCTACACCTACCTCGGCGGAATCAAGGCCGTCATCTGGACCGACGCCATCCAGATGGGCCTGTACCTGGGCGGCGCGGTCCTCGCCATCGCCGTGCTGTCCGGCCACGTCGGAGCGGACGGGTTCTCGCAGGCGCTGCACAGCGGCCATTTCCAGCTGTTCGACACCGACTTCACCCTGGCGCACATCCTGACCAGCCCGTTCGCCCTGCCCACCGCGATCGTCGGCGGCGCCATCTTCGCCATGGCCAGCCACGGCTCCGACCAGCTGATCGTCCAGCGCGTCCTGGCCACCCGCTCGCTGCGCGACGGCCAGAAGGCCATGATCGCCTCCGGTGTCTTCGTCACCCTCCAGTTCGCCGCCTTCTCCCTCGTCGGCGCCCTGCTGTGGTCGTACAACGAAGGCAAGGACTTCAAGGCCCTGGGCCTCGGCAGCACCGACAACCTCTACCCGAGCTTCATCCTGCACGGACTGCCCGTGGTGATCTCCGGTCTGCTCGTGGCGGGCATCCTCGGCGCCGCGATGGGCTCCCTGTCCTCGGCACTGAACTCCATGTCGAACTCGACGGTCGCCGACATCATCCACAGCTTCTTCCGCAGCACCCCCTCCGAGAAATCGCTGCTGAAGCTCGCCCGGGTGATGACGCTGGTGTGGGCCGTGCTGATGGCCGTTTTCGCCTGCGCCTTCAGTACCAGTACGGGCAATGTGTATCTGACGGGGCTGACGATCGCGGGCTACACCTACGGCGCCCTGCTCGGCGCGTTCCTGCTCGGGCGCATCGTCCGGCGCGCCAACGAGACCGACTCCGTCGTGGCCTTCCTGGTGACGGTCGGCGTGATGACGTACATCGTGCGCAGCGTCAAGATCGACGTCACCGTGGCCGGTGCCACCGTGCCGACCGCGATCGCCGCCCAGTGGCTCGTACCGATCGGCGTGGTGATCACCCTGGCCGTCGGCGGCCTGATGAGCTTGTCCCACCGGGCCCCTGAGGTCACCGAAGCCGCGGTGGGCGACAGCGGGCCGGGCGCCGACCCCGTCGTGGCGGGGGCCGACCGCAAGTGACGTCACAGAACCCGCCCGGTGCCGGGCCGTCCCCCGGTCCCGCACCGGCCTCGCACCGACGGCCCCTCGGGAGAAGAGCCATGCCACAACCGCAGCCGGCCCCGCCTTCGCGGCGGACCGTGAGCCAGGAGGCGCCGTGCGTGTGATCGGCCTGATGTCGGGCACCTCCTTCGACGCCATCGAGGTCGCCGCCTCGGACCTCGCCCTGGACGGCGAGACCCTGCTCCTCCGGCCCCTCGGGCACCTCTCCGTCCCCTACTCCGACGACCTGCGCGACCTCATCGCCGCCACCTTGCCGCCGGCCGCGACGACCACGCAGGCGATCTGCACGCTGGACACCGGCGTCGGCCAGGCCTTCGCCGACGCGGCCCGGCGGGCCCTGCGTCAGCTGTGCGGCGGCACCGCCGACCTCGTGGTCTCGCACGGGCAGACCATGCACCACTGGGTCGAGAACGGTACCGTCCGTGGCACCCTCCAACTGGGCCAGCCCGCCTGGATCGCCGAGGCCACCGGGCTCCCGGTGGTCTCCGACCTGCGCAGCCGGGACGTGGCGGCGGGCGGGCAGGGCGCCCCGCTGGTCGGCATGACCGACACCCTGCTGCTGCGCACCCTGCCCGGCACGCCCGCCGCGCTGAACCTCGGCGGCATCGCCAATGTGACCGTCCTCGCGCCCGGCGCCGAACCGCTGGCCTTCGACACCGGCCCCGCCAACGCCCTGCTGGACGCGGCCGTACGGCACTTCACCGGCGGCACCGCCGCCTACGACGAGGACGGACGCAGGGCCGCCGCCGGCCGCAGCAACCCGCACCTGCTGCGCGCTCTCCTCGATGACCCCTACTACCGCAGGCCGGCTCCCAAGAGCACCGGCAAGGAGCACTTCCACCTGCCCTACCTTCTGCAGGCGCTGGAGGCGGCGCCCACCCCGGACGCCGACGACGTAGTGGCCACCCTGACCCGGCTCACCGCCATCACCGTGGCCGACGCCTGCCGCGCCTACCAGGTCACCGAACTCGTCGTCTCCGGGGGTGGCACCCGCAACCCGGTGCTCATGCGCATGATCACACAGGAACTGCCCGGCGTGCGGCTGCGCCCCAGTGACGACCTGGGCCTGCCCTCCGACGCCAAGGAGGCCCTAGCCTTCGCCGTCCTCGGCTTCCTCACGGTGCACGGGCTGCCCGGCACCCTGCCCTCGGGCACCGGCGCCCGCCGCGCCACGCTGCTCGGCAGCATCACCCCCGGTGCAGCGCCGTTGCGCCTGCCCGAACCCGCCGTACGACCACCGCGCCTGCTACGCGTCGAGCGTTGCGCCCACTGAACCGTCCACCAGCGAGGAACCATGAGCCGCACCGCCGCCACACCCACCGCAGCGCCGGCCGCCCCGGAGCGGTCCGCCGGCCTCGCCGAGATGCTGGCCGCGTGCGTGGGCGACCCGGCCCGCGTGACCACCGACCTGCCCCGCAGGGTCGCCGCCGCGCACGACGCGTCGCCCTACCTCTTCACCCCGCGGGCCGTCGTACGGGCCGCTTCCGCCGCCGAGGTGGGCGCGCTGATGGCCGGGGCCCGTACGGCCGGTGTGCCGCTCACGCTCCGCTCGGGCGGCACCAGCCTGGCGGGGCAGTCGGGCGGCGACGGCATCCTCGTGGACGTCCGCAGTCACTGGCGCACCGCCGAAGTCCTCGACGACGGCCGGCGCGTCCGACTGCAACCCGGACTGACGGTACGTCAGGCCAACGCGCGGCTCGCCCGCCACGGGCGCAGGCTCGGCCCCGACCCGGCGAGCGAGTCCGCCTGCACCATCGGGGGCCTGGTCGCCAACAACTCCAGCGGCATGAGGTGCGGCACCCGGGACAACGCCTACCGGACCATGGAGTCCCTGCAGTTCGTGCTGCCCTCAGGCACCGTCATCGACACCGCGGCGCCCGACGCCGACCGGGAACTGCGCGCCCGTGAGCCCGAACTGCACGCGGGACTGCTCGGGCTGCGCGACCGCGTCCGCGCCTCGGCAGGCTCCCGCGCCACCGTCGAGCGGCTGTTCTCGATGAAGAACACCATGGGCTACGGCCTCAACTCGTTCCTGGACCACACCGATCCCGCCGACATCCTCGCCCACCTGATGATCGGCAGCGAGGGCACCCTCGGCTTCGTCGGCGAAGCCGTCTTCCGCACCGTACCCGTCCTGCCGCACACCGCCACCGGCCTGCTGGTGCTGCCCGGACTCGCCGAGGCCACCGACGCCCTGCCCGCGCTGCTGGCCGCCGGAGTCCGCACCGCCGAACTCCTCGACGCCGCGTCACTGCGGGTGGCGCAGCGGTCTCCCGACCCCGTCGACGAAGTGCGCGGCCTGCGCGTCGAGCGGCACGCGGCCCTGCTGGTCGAATTCGCCGAGGACGACCCCGAGTCGCTCAAGGAGCGGGTGGCCGCCGCTCAGCCGGTGCTGGAGGGCCTGCCCACCGTCACCGGCGCCACGCTCGTGCGCGACCCGCGCGTAAGGGCCCGCCTCTGGCACCTGCGCAAGGGCCTGTACACCGCGGTCGCCGGCGCCCGCCGTCCGGGCACCACCGCACTGCTGGAGGACATCGCGGTGCCGATGGAACGACTCACCCGCACGTGCGAGGGCCTGATCGGCCTCTTCGACCGGCACGGCTACCAGGACGCGGTGATCTTCGGCCACGCCCGCGACGGCAACCTGCACTTCATGCTCACCCAGGACTTCGACTCCGCCCCGGAGATCGAGCGATACGCCCGGTTCACCGACGCCATGGTCGACCTCGTGCTGGACGCCGGCGGCACGCTGAAGGCCGAGCACGGCACCGGCCGGGCGATGGCCCCCTTCGTCCGCCGCCAGTACGGCGACGAACTGTACGACGTCATGCGCGAGTTGAAGCGGCTGTGCGACCCACACGGCGTGCTCAACCCAGGCGTGCTCCTGGAGGACGACCCGACCGCGCACCTGCGCAGCCTCAAGAGCGTTCCCGAGGTCGATCCCGCCGTCGACGCGTGCGTCGAGTGCGGCTACTGCGAACCCGTCTGCCCCACGGCGGACGCCACCACGACGCCCCGCCAGCGCATCGCCCTGCGGCGCGAGATCGCGCTCGCCACCGCCGCCGGTGACGACGAACGCCGCCGCGCCCTGGAAGCCGACTACCCCTACGCGGCCGTGGACAGCTGCGCGGCCGACAGCCTCTGCGTCACCGCCTGCCCGGTCACCATCGACACCGGCGCGGTGATGAAACGCCTGCGCGCCGAACGCCACGGCGCCGCCGCACAGCACGCCGGAAGCGTGACGGCCCGGCACTGGGCGGCCGCGGTCCGGGGCGTGCGCCTCGCACTCGACGCGGCCCATGCCGTGCCCGCCCCGGCCGTACGCGCCGCGACCGGCGCCGTGCGGCGGCTCGGGGCCGGGGAACTGGTGCCCGAATGGGCCGACGACATCCCGCGCGGCGGCCCGGCCCGTCCCGAGCCCCGGCGGCCCGTGGCGGCGCGGGCGGTGTTCTTCGCCGCCTGCATCGGCAGCGTCTTCGCCGCGGACGGTGCCTCCGACGGCGCGGCGGCGGCCTTCCTCAGGCTGTGCGACCGGGCGGGTGTGCCCGTCGTCGTGCCCGAGGGCTTGTCCGGCCTGTGCTGTGGCACCCCATGGCAGTCCAAGGGCTACACCGACGGCCATCGCACCATGGCCGCGCGCACGCTCCAGGCGCTGTGGGAGGCGAGCGACCGGGGCCGGCTGCCCGTCGTCTGCGACGCGTCCTCCTGCACCCACGGCCTTGAGCAACTGCCCGGTGCCCTCCCGGAGTCCGACCGCGCCCGCTTCGCCGCCCTACGCTTCGTCGACAGCGTCGTCTTCACGGCCGAGCACCTGCTTCCCGCGCTCCCCGAGCCCCGCCGCCTGGCCCGTCTCGCCCTGCACCCCACCTGCTCCACCGTGCACCTGGGCATCGACGGCGCCCTGCGCACCGTGGCCGCCGCGGTGGGCGACGAGGTCACCGTGCCCGACAGCTGGGGCTGCTGCGCATTCGCCGGCGACCGCGGCCTACTGCACCCGGAGGTCACCGCGAGCGCCACCGCCGCCCAGGCAGCCGAGATCACCGCAGGCACCTATGACGCGTACGCCTCCTGCAACCGCACCTGCGAGATGGGCATGACCCGCGCCACCGGCCGCCCCTACCGCCACGTACTGGAACTCCTCGACGAAGCCACGGCCTGACGGCGCCCCGAGGGTCGGTCGTGACGGGACATCACCACCGACCGTCCCGCCGGCCGGTGACGGCGAGCGTTCCTCCTCACCCGCCTGTCAGCATTCCGTCACCCCCGTCACCTGCGCCGTCCCCGGCCGGGGCAGGTGACGGCGCGGGTGACGAGAGCGACACTCCGGTCGCTGTGGCGAGGGCGTTACATCCCCGTGACGGCCATAACGAAGGGAATCGGCAGGCTTCGTGGCGTCAGGGATTCGGGGCGCGGCCCCACGTACGACCGCTAGACACGGAGAGTCGACCATGGGTAAGTCCAGCAAGTTCGTGATGGCAGTTGCCGGCGTTGCACTGGCGGGAATCGCCGGTACGGGTGTCGCTCAGGCATCCACCGCCGCGCACCCGGCCGACTCCGGCGCGCCGTCCTCGTGCCGTCCCGCCAACCTCAAGACGAAGATCACGCCGGACACCGCCAGCGCCGGGCACCGCCACTACCGCGTCACACTCACCGCCGCCCCCAAGACCAGCGCCTGCCAGCTGGCCGGCTCGCCCCGCGACGTGAAGTTCTACAACAACGGCTCCCTCAAGGGCGTCACCGCGAAGCCCTACGGCTCGCAGAGCACCAAGGTGACCTTCGGCCCCGGCCACCCCGTCCACTTCGACATCCAGGTGCCCAACGCCTCCAAGGGCACGACGGCCAACCGGGTCGTCTTCACCCTCAGGACCCCCGGCGGCGGAATCATCCCGGGTGACCAGGAAGCCGACGGCAAGCTGTCCGTCGACTACGGCACCCAGATCGGCCCCGTACAGCCCGGCGTCTGACCGACACCACACGCAAAACGTGCGGCCCGCCACCCGACGGTGGCGGGCCGCACGCGACGGTGCGCGGGCGGACGCCCGCGCCGCCCTCCACCTCGGAAGACGCCCGTACGGCGGTGGCCGGGAGTACGCCCCGTCGGGGAAAGGGAAGAGCGCAGCCGCAACTGCGCCGACCGGTGACGGAGGCGTTCTCGTACCGGAGTCTTCGACGGCGGATACGTCGTCGCTCTTCCCGCTCGGGACCGGTCTCGGCTCCCCACCGTTTCGTTCTCCGTGGGGCCCGCGCGGTGAGCCGCGGCTCGGGTGGGTGCAGCGCACCCACGACGCGGGGCATGCGGGAAAACTAGTGTGACGGGCATGGAGAGCGAGAACGATCTCGGTGACTATCTGCGCGCCCGTCGTGCGGCGCTCGCGCCGGCGGTCGTCGGCCTGCCCGACGACGAGCCCCGGCGGGTGCCGGGGCTGCGGCGCGATGAGGTGGCGCTGCTGGCCGGGGTGAGCACGGACTACTACATCCGGCTGGAGCAGGGTCGTGAACGGCACCCCTCCGAGCAGGTGCTGCGGGCGATCGCCGGGGCCCTGCGGCTGGACGACGCGGCCGCCGCCCACCTCTTCCGGTTGGGCCTGTACGCCTTCGGGGCGGCGGCTGCCACCACGACCGTCGCTCCGGAGTTGCTGCGGCTGATGGACGGCATGCGCGAGGTGCCGGCCTTCGTGGTCGGGGCGGCGCAGGACGTGCTGGCGGCCAACGCGACCGCGCGGGAGCTGTACAGCGGGTTCGCCCGATACGACAACCTGCTGCGGATGATCTTCCTCGACCCCTTCGCGCGCGAGTTCTACGCCGACTGGGACCGCGCGGCGCGCATCGCGGTGGGGAACCTGCGGGCGTCCTCCTCGCAGTACCCGCAGGACGAGCGGATCGAGCGGGTCGTCGGCGAAGTGAGCGTGCGCAGCCCCGCGTTCGCGGGCCTGTGGGCGCGTTACGAGGTCCGGCCCCGTACCCACGAGGACAAGCACTTCCGGCACCCACGGGTCGGGGAGATACGCCTGCACTTCGAGGCGCTCGCCGTCACCAGCGCCCCCGGACAGCACCTGTCCGTCTACAGCGCGGAGCCCGGCAGCGCCGACGCCGACGCCCTGGCCCGGCTCCGCCGGCTGTCGGAGCCGCAGTCCCCGCGGGAAGCCCGGGGGAAATCCGTGCAGGAAGCCGATCCGGAGTCCGAGGCCGATTCGGAGTCCGAACAGGAATCGACCTCGACGGACCGGACCGACCCCGTGGAGGGGTCCCGGTCATGACCGTGTCCCTGTCCGACGCCGCCGGCACCTTCGAGATCGCCGGGACCCGTTCGCACAGTGAGCCGGCCCTCCCCATGTCACTCTCACGCCCCGTTCCACGAAAGATGTCCGCCATGCTGCTGCCCTCCGATGAGGCAGGCCGAGGCCGCCCCGTCGTCCTGCTCCACGCCCGTCCCACCGACCGCACCATGTGGCGCGCCCACCTGCCCCTGCTCGCCGAAGCGGGAGTGCGGGCCATCGCCCTGGACCTGCCCGGCCACGGCGCTGCGTCCCTGCCCGAAGGCCGTGAGGCGGCCCCGTGGGCGGATGTACTCGACACGCTCGACCACCTCGGGGTCGACCACTTCACGCTGGCCGGGAACTCCCTCGGTGCCCTGGTGGCGCTCCAGGTCGCCGTCACGGCACCCGAACGGGTCGAGGGCCTGGTGCTCGTCGGCTACCGGCCCCACGAACAGCCGGCCTCACCACGGCTGCAAGCCGCCTGGGACGCCGAACGGGCCGCGCTCGCCGCCGGTGACCTGGAGGCGGCCGTGACAGCCGGCGTCCGGGCGTGGACCTCGCCCGACGCGACCGGCGACATACGCGAGCACGCGGCCCGGATGCTGCGCGACCAGCTGACCGGACAACTCGCCCACGGCGAGCCGTCACCGGCCGCGGATCCACTCGGCGAAGGAGCGGCGGGAACGCGCACGCTGAAGGCCCCCGCTCTGGTCGGCGTCGGCGAACACGACATGCCCGACTTCTTCGAGGGCGGCGAAAAGCTGGCCCGCGACCTAGACGCCGGCGAGATCGTCGTCATCCCCGGCGCGGGGCACCTCGCGCCGCTGGAACAGCCCACCGCGTTCTGCGCCCTTCTGCTGAACTTCGTCCACCGCATTCCGGAGCCGTCCCGCCGATGACTCCTTGGTCGCAGCCGCCGGTCCACCCGCCCCGGCTGTCAGACGGCTCCTCAGCCTCCGGCTCAGGCGTGACGCTCGCTCGGATGCTGGACCGGGGGCGGGTGAACGACAAGGGGCGCGACCCTCGATGATCATGTGATTCCGCTCGCGAGATCACGAAGGCCGCGCCCGCAAGTCCAGGGCGATCCCCGCTCCTGCCTCAGTGGTTCTGGGGCGTTTACCTCAGCACCGCGGACCAGGGAGCCGATCCGCGGCACCACCAGGGCGATCGGTACACCGGCGGCCTGGCGGAGGCCGGCGTACCGGTCCAGCACCTTCCCGTGGCGGGTGCCGTCCACGGGTTCCTGTCGTTCACCTCGCAGGCCTGAGGCTGGGCGGATCGTTCGAGCGCGAAGTCCTCGTCGACGGTCCGGGACCCGGAGCCGATCCGGCGGGCGTCGTCCGCTTCTGGCGTGGCCCCGGCCAGGACGAGACCGATGCCACCCATCCGTGGCACGGGGCGCCTCCGAACGCATCGGCAAGCGACGTCGCCACTGCTCGATGAGGCCACCGGCCGGAGCCCGACGTCATGCCGCCGCGCGCTCGCCGGCCGGCCGGCGGCGCAGTTCAGGACGCTGGAGGGCCGGCGGCTGGTAGGCCATGTCGAGCGTGCCGGTGTCGGTGCCGGGCGGCACGATCGCGTCGATCCGGTCCAGCACGTCGTCGGTGAGGGCGACGTCGACGCCTGCGAGCAGGTCGTCCAGGTGTTCCATGGTCCGGGGTCCGAGGAGGGCGGACGTCACGCCCGGGTGGGCGAGCACGAAGCCCATCGCGAGATGCGTGAGCGGCAGGCCGGCCTCCTCGGCCAGCGGGATGAGTTGCTCGACCGCGTCGAGCCGACGGTCGTCCTTGAGGTGCCGGAAGCCGTACCTCGACCGGTGCGTGGCGGCCTCCTGGCCCTTGCGGTACCGCCCCGTCAGCAGGCCGCCGCCGAGGGGCGACCAGACCAGGGTGCCCATGCCGAACTCCTGGGCCGCCGGGAGCACCTCGCGCTCGATGCCCCGGTTCAGGATCGAGTAGACCGGCTGCTCGGTGCGCGGCCGGGCCAGCCCGCGCCGCTCGGCGACCCAGTGCGCCCGGACGATGTCGGAGGCCGGCAGGGCCGACGTGCCGAAGGCGCGGATCTTTCCGGCCCGCTGCAGATCGGTGAGGGCCGCGAGGGTCTCCTCGATGTCCGTGTCGGGGTCCGGGCGGTGGATCTGGTAGATGTCCACGTAGTCGGTGTCGAGGCGGCGCAGCGAGTCCTCCAGCGCGCGCACCAGCCAGCGCCGGGACGCGCCCTGGTGATTCGGCTCGTCGCTCATCGGGTTCCGGGCCTTGGTCGCGAGCACGACGTCGGCCCGCCGTCCCTTCAGCGCCCGGCCGACGATCTCCTCCGACTCGCCGTGCGCGTACATGTCGGCGGTGTCGACGAGATTGATGCCGGCGTCGAGCGCCCGGTGGATGATGCGGACGCAGTCGTCGTGGTCGGGGTTGCCGAGGGCGCCGAACATCATCGCGCCGAGAGCGTAGGGGCTGACCTTGATCCCGGTCCGGCCGAGGCTGCGGTAGCGCATGGTGTCTCCTTCAGATCTTCCTGCTGTGTCGCTGACCCCAGCCTGTCTGTTCTTCTCCGGACTATGAATATTTGTGCATCCCGATTTCTTGCGCGAGAGTACGGACATGAATCCCGACCGACTATCCGAGGCACTCGATCTGGTCGAGGTGCGCAGTGTGCTGACCGGTGGGGTCGCGGCCCGCGGCGGCTGGTGGGCCCGCGGCCCGCTGGCCGATCCGGTCAAGTTCTTCGCGATGGTGAGCGGGAGCGCCCGGCTCACCACCGACGGCGTCGTCGAACCGATCGACCTCGTGACGGGTGACGTGGCCATCCTCTCCGGGCGGTCGTGGGTGGCCTTCGAGGCCGGCGCGGCGCCGCGCCACGAGGTCCAGCCGGAGTCGGACTTCTCCACCGCCCGCTTCGCGGGCTCGGACCCCGCCGTCGACGACGTCGTGATCGGCGGGTGCGTCAGGGTGAACGAGGCCGGGCGGACACTCCTGCTGGAGTCGCTTCCGCCGGTGGCCCACATCCGGTCCTCCGCCGCCGGAGACGGGGACCGGCTGCTCGCCACCCTGCTGCGGCTCTTCGACGAGGCGACCGCCGACCGGCCCGGCTCGGCCTTCGCGATCCGGCAGTACGGCCAGCTGCTCCTGCTGGAGGTGCTGCGCTGCTACGTCGACCAGACCCTCCTGCCCTCCGGCTGGTTGCGCCTGCTCGTCGACGAGCGCCTGCGCCCCGCCGTCGACCTGCTCCACGGCCGCCCCGAACACGCGTGGGGGCTGGAGGAGTTGGCCCGCGCCGCCGCGATGTCCCGGACCACCTTCGCGGAGCGGTTCCGCGAGACCGCCGGGGTACCGCCGCTCACCTACCTGGGCCGGTGGCGCATGCTGCTGGCCCAGCGCGCGCTGCGCCACGGCGACGCCCGCGTCGCGGCGCTCGCCGCCGAGCTGGGCTACGGCTCGGAGAGCGCGTTCAGCACGGCTTTCAAGCGCGTCGTCGGGGAGTCGCCGCAGCGCTACCGGGCGCGCGTGCGCCAGGAGGCCGTTCCGCTCGCGGGCCGGTGACGGAGATCAGCCCGGACCGTGTACGGCATCCCGCAACCGGGCAAAGGAAGTCAGCCTTGTCACCTGATCCGACAACCGTTCACCCGCTGCCTGCCCACGACCGCGTGGTGTTGGCCCAGCCGCGGCGACACGGTCGTCGGCAACGACGTCTGGTTCGGCTACCGGACGACCGTCATGCCCGGCGTGCGGATCGGCGACGGTGCCGTCATCGCGGCCGGCGCCGTGGTCACCGCCGGCATTCCGCCCTACGCGGTCGTCGGCGGCAAGCCGGCCAGGCCGATCCGGCAGCGCTGCGACGACGCCGACACCGAGCGGCTGCTGCGCGCCGCGTGGTGGGTGGCCCGCCGGCCTGGTCACCGAACACGCCCGTACCATCATGGCCGGCACGCCGGCCGACATCGAACGCGTCGCCACCGAGCACGGTTTGGGGAAGTCCCTTTGAGTCATGCACCCAAGGTGTCCATCGAAGAACACGCGGTGGCCGACGCCGCGGCCGGACCCTACGCCCTCACGACGGGACCGGACGGCGCGCTGTGGTTCACCCTCGTCCACAGCGGCCGGATCGGCCGGCTCGTCCCGGGCGAGGAGCCGACGAGCCACCGGCTCGAGCCCAGCTGCGGGCCGACCGTCATCACGCCCGGCCCCGACGGTGCACTGTGGTTCACCGAGTACCGGGCGGACCGGATCGGGCGGATCACCACCGACGGCGTCATCGACGAATTCGGCGTGCCCACACCCGGCTGCGGGCCGTTCGGCATCGCGGCGGGACCGGACGGCGCGCTGTGGTTCACCGAGACCGCCGCCGACCGCATCGGCCGCATCACCGTCGAGGGCCGCGTCACCGAGTTCCCGCTCCCCGTCACAGGCGCATTCCCGTCCGCGATCACCGCTGGTGACGACGACGGGATGTGGTTCACCCTCAACCAGTCGAACGCCATCGGCCGGATCGGCATGGACGGTGCGATCACCCTGCATCCCCTGCCGACGGAGGCGGCGGCGCCGGTGGGGATCGCCACCGGCAGCGACGGCGCGCTGTGGTTCGTCGAGATCGCCGCCGGTCAGCTCGGACGGATCACTCCCGACGGGCAGATCACCGAGTTTCCGCTGCCCGATCGCTCCGCCCGGCCGCACGCGGTCACCGTCGACGGCGACGGCGCCGTCTGGTTCACCGAATGGGGAGGCAACCGCGTCGGCACGATCACCCGCGACGGCTCCCTCACCGTCCACGACCTGCCCACCCCCCACTCCGAACCGCACGGCATCACCTCCGGTGCCGACGGCGCCGTGTGGACCGCATTGGAGATCGGCGCACTCGCCCGCATCACCCGCGTGGACACCACCACTTGACCAGGCTGCCCGCACACACCAGGTGCGCAGCACGGCCGAGGGGACATCAGCGGTGACCGGCGGGCCCGCGCAGGCCCGCGAGGAGACCTTCGGCAGCCGCGGACCGTTCGCTGCATGCTGCTCGGCCGGCCCCAGAGCCTGGTCGTCCACGAGCGGATAGGGACGGCGGGTCGACGGGTGCGCCGGACCTCGGCTCCGGGACGCTCGCCGGCTTCTGTGTCAAGTGGACAACGGGTCGGATATCAGCCGCGCGTCAGAGGCATGTCAGAGCCGTTGAGCAGCATGCCCGTGTCGTCCGTGCCCGAGAGCGAGCTCAGCTGCCGGTATATCGGCCTCGTCTGTGGCTCGAACATCTGCTGCTCCCAGGACGGGTCGGACCGGTATTCGCAGAGTTGCTCCCACTCCCATCAGCCTCCGTGGTTGGAGATCATTGTGAAGAATGAGCCCACTGTCTACATTGCTGCCGCAGCGGTGTCCCTGGCCGAGACCGTGTCCGTCAGCGAGGCCATCGCCGAGGGCTTGGTGCCGCCCACGCACCAGGAGCTCGGCTTCGAGCGCATCGCGGTCTCGAACGAACAGTCCGGCCCGGAAATGGCGGCTCAGGCTGCAAGGTCGGCGATAGCGCACTCGGAGCTGGACTCCTCCGACATCGGCCTGGTGCTGCACGCCAGTCACTGGTTCCAGGGCCTGGACCTGTGGCCGTCGGCGGCCTACGTCGCCAACGAGTCGGTGGGCGCACATCCTTTCGCCTTGGACGTCCAGCAGCAGTCGCTGGGCGGGCTCGGTGCGATGCGGCTCGCCTCCTCCTACCTGCGCAGCGGCTTCGCCCAGGCAGCGCTCGTCACCACCGGCGACCGCTACGCCTCGCCGGGCATCGACCGCTGGAACACCCTGGACAACATCATTTTCGGGGACGCGGGAACGGCCGTGGTCCTGTCGACCGACAGCGGCTTCGCCCGGATCGTCTCCTTCGCCGTCGGAGCGGACAACTCGCTGGAGCGGGTCACCCGTGGCACGACGGACTTCGCACCGGCCCCCGGGATGCGCCGGCCGGTACCGGTGCCGGAGCGCACGCAGCAGTTCTTCACCCTGCCCGAGGCACCGGCCGCGTGGGGGCAGTACGAGAAGGGGCTGTTCGCCTGCCACGACCAAGCGCTGAGCGAGGCCGGGGCCGGCCCCAAGGACATCCGCCACGCGGTGGTCCCGTTCCTCCACCGTGGCGGCGGGCTCACGGAGAACTTCGAGATCCTGGGGTACACCGAGGAGCAGTCACTGTGGAGCTACGGGCGTACCGTCGGCCACCTGGGTGCGGGTGATCAGGCGGCAGGGCTGGCCCACCTGCGGGAGAACGGGAGGCTGGCCTCCGGGGACCTGGTGATGCTGGTGGGTGCGGGGATCGGGTTCAACTTCGCGGCGGCGGTGCTGGAAATCCTCTGAGTCCCGGACCGGGACACGATCCGCCACACACTCTGTGGCGGCGGAGGAGTCCGTCCCGGTCAGGTCGGGCGCGGGCCGGCCGAGCAGCTCTGATGGCCGCCACGCCGTCGGCGCCGGTCTCACCACCACGCAGACCTCGGCGCCCGGGGGCCGGTGTACCCGTGCCTGGACGACAAGGCTGTCCGGGCACGGGTACACCGCCCGGCCCCTCGGCCGACGCGGCCTGGTGGCAGACACGCTGCTGCCGGCCGCGCTGCCCGGACTCCCCCGGTGGCCGGCCTCCCGCCCTTCGAAGGGATCGTTCACGGCCCAGTGCGTCGCCAAACTCGCCCGCCACCGAGGCCGGATCGATCGGCATCGTGCGGCGGATGCGGTGTTCGGGATGTGCTGCCCGGCTTGCCCGTAGACGTCCACGACGATGTCGCGCAGCTGAATGACCCTGCCCAGGCGCCACCCGAAGGACCGCATCGACTCCACGCGTTCCGGGCCGGCTCCACCCTGGAGCGCGCCGGCCTGGCAGCAGACAGCCACCCAGTCGGAGCTCTTGGCGTCGACGACCTCCAGCGCCTGCCGCAGCGACACACTGTCGTGCCGCTGCTGCTTGGCTTCCAGGGCCTGCGCGCGAAACGTCCGACAGCGCCGGGCCGCGGTCAGGGGCGGAGCCGAACACCGAGTTCGGTCATCAGTTTCCGGATGCGCATGTCGATGTCGTCGCGGACGGGGCGGACGGCGTCGACGCCCTGGCCGGCGGGGTCGGGGAGCTGCCAGTCGAGGTAGCGCTTGCCGGGGAAGACGGGGCAGGTGTCGCCGCAGCCCATGGTGATGACGACGTCCGACGCCTGGACGGCCTCCGTGGTGAGCGCCTTCGGGCTCTCGGCCGAGATGTCGATGCCCACCTCCGCCATCGCTTCCACGACGGCCGGGTTGACGGTGTCCGCGGGGGCGGAACCGGCGGAGCGGACCTGGACGCGGTCGCCCGCGAGGTGGGTGAGGAAGGCGGCAGCCATCTGTGAGCGGCCTGCGTTGTGGACGCAGACGAACAGCACGGAGGGGGCGGTGGTGTCAGGCACGGGCGGTGTCTTCCC
>NZ_VOGW01000173.1 GCF_007896895.1 Streptomyces misionensis
CGGGGCGCTCCTCCTCGCCGAGTCGCCGGGGGTTGTGCGGCGGGCCCCGCCCCCGGGCGGCCACGCGCCTCGCCTGACCCGCCGGGACCCGGAGGCGGCCCGGCCCGCGCTCTCCCCGGCCGGCCCGCCCGTGGCCGGGGGCGGGGCGCGGGGCCGGGGGTGGCGGTGAAGTAGCGGCGGGCGTGCAGGGCGACGTACACCAGGCCGATCAGGACGGGCACTTCGATGAGGGGGCCGACGACTCCGGCGAGGGCCTGGCCGGAGGTGGCGCCGAAGGTGGCGATGGCGACGGCGATGGCCAGCTCGAAGTTGTTGCCCGCGGCGGTGAAGGCCAGCGTCGTGGCGCGCGGGTGGTCGAGGCCGACGGCGCGGCCCAGGGCCATGGACCCGGCCCACATGACGGCGAAGTAGGCCAGCAGCGGCAGGGCGATGCGGGCCACGTCGAGGGGCTGGGAGGTGATGGCGTCGCCTTGCAGGGCGAAGAGGACGACGATCGTGAACAGCAGCCCGTACAGGGCGAAGGGGCCGATGCGCGGGATGAGCCTGGTCTCGTACCAGGTGCGGCCCTTGGTCTTCTCGCCGATGCGGCGGGTCAGGTAGCCGGCCGCGAGGGGGATGCCGAGGAAGATGAGCACACTGCGCGCGATCGCCCACACCGAGACGTCCAGTCCGGTCCGTTCCAGGCCGAGCCAGCCGGGCAGGACGGAGAGGTAGAACCAGCCCAGGGCCGAGAAGGCGATCACCTGGAAGACGGAGTTCAGGGCGACCAGGACGGCGGCGGCTTCGCGGTGGCCGCAGGCGAGGTCGTTCCAGATGACCACCATGGCGATGCAGCGGGCCAGGCCGACGATGATCAGGCCGGTGCGGTAGGCGGGCAGATCCGGCAGGAACAGCCAGGCCAGGGCGAACATGAGCGCCGGGCCGACGATCCAGTTGAGCAGCAGGGACGGCAGCAGCAGGCGACGGTCGCGGGTGACGGTGTCGAGGCGGTCGTAACGCACCTTGGCCAGCACCGGGTACATCATCACCAGCAGGCCCAGGGCGATCGGCAGGGAGACCCCCGCCACGGTCACCTTGGCCAGTGCGTCGCCCAGGCCCGGGACCAGGCGGCCCAGACCGAGCCCGAGAGCCATGGCGACGAGGATCCAGACGGCCAGGTAGCGGTCGACGAAGGACAGGCGTCCGGCCACGTTCCCCTCGGGTACGGCAGTGCTCACGAGGCGGCTCCGGCCGGCGCGGTGCGCTCGGGCAGCGGCTCCCCGGCGGGACGGGTCAGGATGCCGGCGAGCCGGTCCGTCATCTCCGGGACGAGCCAGTAGTAGACCCAGGTGCCGCGCCGCTCGCAGTCGATCAGACCGGCCTGCCGCAGCAGCTTCAGGTGGTGCGAGATCGTCGGCTGGGACAGGTCGAAGGCCGGGGTCAGGTCGCAGACGCAGACCTCACCACCCGCACGCGAGGCGATCATCGACAGCAGGCGCAGCCGCACCGGATCGCCCAGCGCCTTGAACACCTTCGCCAGCTCCCCGGCCTGCTCCTCGTCCAGGGGAGCGGTCAGCAGTCCCGGGCAGCATGCGCCGGTGTCATCGGTCCGGCCGAGTACCACCAGTTCTTGATTCGACACTTCTCTATATTGACAGTCTTCGATTCAGCACGCAATCCTGCAACGACAGACATCATCGACAGACATCAATGCAATCGGATGGGAGTCCGTCGTGTCTCGCGCTCAGCTCGCCCTGCGTGTCAGTGACCTGGAAGCGTCGATCACCTTCTACTCGAAGCTGTTCGGCACCGAACCGGCCAAGCGGCGCGAGGGCTACGCCAACTTCGCCGTCACCGAGCCCCCGCTCAAGCTCGTGCTCATCGAGGGCGAGCCCGGCGAGGAAACCCGTCTCGACCACCTCGGCGTCGAGGTCGAGTCCACCGACCAGGTCAGCGCCGCCACCACCCGGCTCAAGGACGCCGGCCTGGCCACCTTCGAGGAGAACGAGACCTCCTGCTGCTACGCCCTCCAGGACAAGGTGTGGGTGCACGGCCCCGGCAAGGAACCCTGGGAGGTGTACGTGGTCAAGGCCGACGCCGACACCCTTGGCCAGAGCGCCGGCGCCGCCCCGCGGGCCTGCTGCAGCACCGCGCCGTAGCCGACCTTCCCCTGCGCGTCTGCCGGGCTTCTCTCACGGGGTGCCGAGAGCCGTGGTCTCCGGTCGTCGTGCGCCGGCGGGACCACGGAACGGGAGAGAGCGGACCGGTGAGAGAATTTCCAGGTGATGACAGGAACCAGTGACATCGAGAAGGCGGCCGGTGTGCTGCGCGCCGGCGGCCTGGTGGCCCTCCCGACCGAAACCGTCTACGGCCTGGGCGCCAACGCCGAAGACCCCGCTGCCGTCTCGCGCATCTTCCAGGTCAAGGGACGTCCGCCCTCCCATCCGCTGATCGTCCACATCGGCGGCGCGCAGCATCTGGACGACTGGGTGGAGGACGTGCCCGAGACGGCGCGCCTGCTGGCCGAGCGCTTCTGGCCGGGGCCGCTCACGCTGGTCCTGCGGCGCGGCCGGCGGGTGCCCCTGGAAGCCACGGGTGGCCTGGAGACGGTGGCCGTGCGAGTGCCCGACCACCCCGTTGCCCTCGCACTGCTGTCGGCCTTCGGCGGCGGCGTCACGGCCCCGTCCGCCAATCGCTTCGGCTCGGTGAGCCCCACCACGGCCGGCCACGTCCGGGCGGAGCTCGGGGAGGCCGTCGACTTCGTCCTGGACGGCGGTCCCTGCGGGGTCGGCGTCGAGTCGACCATCGTCGACGTCACAGGTGAGACCCCGGCCATCCTCCGGCCCGGCGGAGTGACCCGCGAGGACCTCGAAGCGGTGCTGGGGTATCCGGTCGAGGTTCCGTCCACGAGCCATGTCCGGGTGCCGGGTCAGCACCCGTCGCACTACGCGCCGTCTGCGCGGGTCGTCCTGGTCGAACCGGAGCAGGTCGTCGACGAGGCGCGGCTCGCGCAGGAGCAGGGGCACCAGGTCGGCGTCCTTCTTCCCCCGTCCCTCGTCGGCACCCCGGTGAAGGCGCATGCCGTGGTGGATGTCCCGGCGTCCCTGGCCGGCTACGCGCGCGAGCTGTACGGGTTCCTGCGCGAACTCGACCAGCAGGGGTGCGACCTCATCGTCGCCTCCTTGCCGGTGGAGGAGAGGCTGGGACTAGCGATCGCCAACCGGCTGCGTCGCGCCGCGGGGCCCCGTCCCACCGCGTGACCGGCGGTGGACCTCTCGCGTCCCGGACGCGATTGGTCCGCTCCTCGGTGCACAATGCCCTCGTGCAGCCGCTGCCGATTCCCTGCCCCGCCCATCTCGTTCCGGACGCCACCGGCACGGACGCCTTCCATGACGTGTACCGGGCGGCCATGGCGCAGCAGGCGGTGTTCGTCGCCATCGAGTCCGAAAGACGGCAGCGGTGGACCGTGAAGGCGGACACGCTCTCCGCCGGCTCCGGCCACGCTGTCGACGGTGCCGTGAACGATGCGGTCCGGGCCGCGATCACCCGGTTGGTGGAAAACCGTGAGGTCGACCTGGACGCCTACGCGGGACCGGTCTACTTCATGATGCACGGCGTGGGGAGCGAAGACCGAGCCCGTGAGCTCGCGGCCGCGCTCCACGCCGCCCTGTACGGAGACCTGGGGCCCCTGACCCGCGCCGTGCCTCCCGCCTCCTGACGGGAGGCAGCGGCAGATCGCACCGAGGGGCCGCGCCGCGGCGGTCAGGACGCCGTGGGCGCAGCCGCGTCGAGGCCGCGAGCGGCGACGAGCCGGGCGCTGCCGTCGGCCAGGCGGTAGCGCAGGCCCACCACGGCGGTCTGGCCGGCGGCGACCTTGTCGGCGAGCGCCCGGGAGCGGTCCAGCAGCAGGTCGACGGTGTGCCTTATGTGCTCGGAGAGGATCTCCTCGGGCTCGACCTGTCCGGCGGCTCGGGCGGCCAGCACGCTGGGGGTCACCCGCTCGACGATGTCCCGGACGTACCCGGCCGGTGTCATGCCGTCCTCCAGCGCGGCGCACGCCGCGCCGACCGCGCCGCACGAGTCGTGCCCGAGGATCACGACCAGCGGGCAGTTCAGCACCTCCACGCCGAACTCGATGCTGCCCAGCACCTCCGGGCCCATGACGTGGCCGGCGGTGCGCACCACGAACAGGTCGCCCAGACCTCGGTCGAAGATGATCTCGGCGGCCAGCCGGGAGTCGGAACACCCGAACAGCACGGCGAAGGGCTGCTGGCCGGGTGCGGTCTCGGCGCGGCGAGCGGCGTCCTGGTTCGGGTGCTCCGGGGTGCCGGCCACGAAGCGCTGGTTACCGGCCAGCAGCAGTTCGAAGGCGTCACGGGGCGTCGGCGTCTTTATCTCGCTCATGTCGGCAGCCTACGAGCAGGCACCAGCGGTCGCACCACCCGGTCTCCTCGGTCATCGCCGGGCCGGTCGGCCGACGACCTTCCCGCCTTCGCTCAACGCCACGAACCCCTCCCGGTAGCGAGGGGGCGACGATCCGCCCGCGCGGGCCGAGGTCCCGGTGCCGCCCCTGGTCCCCGGACCCCGAGGACCGCGGGGCAAGCCGGCGCCGGCTGTCACGCCGAGGCGCCCTCGGGCCCGTGCGCACGGAGCGGCCGGGCCACCGGCGTGAGGATGCGGTGGCCCGGCCGGGACGCGGTGGTGGTCAGCCGTTGGGAAGGATCACCGCGCGGCCGTTGATCGTGCCGGCGTGCAACCGCTCGTAGGCGAGCGGGGCGTCGTCCAGCGAGAACGTCTCGGTGTGCACCGACACGGCGCCGGAACGGGCCAGCGCGAGCACCTCCATGAGTTCGGCGCGGGTGCCCCAGTAGGGAGCGGTGACCGAGACCTCGAAGGGCAGCAGGCCGAAGCCGACGGGCAGCGCGGCGCCGCCGATGCCGACGATGGCGACGTCCGCCTCGACACCGGCGACGGCGGCGGCGGTGCGGACGGTGGGCTCGACGCCGACGAAGTCGAAGACCGCCTGCGCGCCGGTGCCGGAGGTCAGGTCGCGGACCTTGCCGGCGGCCTGGGCATCGGAGAGGACGGCGTCGTGGGCGCCGACGGCGCGGGCCAGTTCGAGCTTGTGCTCGGTGACGTCCAGGGCGACGACCCGGGCCGGGGTCATGGCGCGCAGCAGCTGGATGGCGACGTGACCGAGACCGCCGGTGCCGATGACGACGGCGGTGGAGCCGGCGACCAGCTTGGGCAGCGATCGCTTGATCGCGTGGTAGGGCGTCAGGCCGGCATCGGTCAGCGGTACGGCTGCCACCGGGTCCAGGCCCTCCAGCGGCACCAGATGCCGGGGGTCGTCGACGATCATGTACTCGGCCATCGAACCCGGGGAGCCGAGGCCGGGCGGCATGATGCCCAGCTCGGCGGCGCGCAGGCAGTAGTTCTCCTTGCCCTCCGCGCACTTGGCGCAGGTGCCGCAGCCCCAGGGGCCGTAGACGGCGACGGCGTCGCCCTCGCTCAGCCCGGTGACGCCGGCGCCCAGGGCGGCGACGGTGCCCACGCCCTCGTGTCCGAGGGTCAGCGGCAGCGGGTAGGGGAAGTTCTCGGCGGGCCAGCTCATCACCGCGATGTCGGAGTGGCAGACGCCGGCCGCGGTGACCTTCAGCAGCACCTGTCCGGGACCGGGCTCGGGGTCGGGGACGGTGACGACCTCGGGGGCGGCGCCGACGGTGCGGTACTGCAGTGCCTTCATGAGGCATGGCTCCTTTCCGGGGCTCAGAGGGCGGTGTAGGCGCCGTCGACGAGGTGGTAGCTGCCGGCCACGAACGAGGCGCGGTCGGACAGCAGGAAGGCGACCAGTTCCGCGACCTCCTCGGGGCGGCCGAGGCGGCCGGCGGGGTGCAGGGCGACCAGGCCGTCGTACGCCGCCCGGTCCATGCCCTGCAGCAGCGGGGTCTCTATGAAGCCGGGGCCCACGGCGTTGACGCGGATGTTCTTGGCCGCGTACTCGGCGGCGGCGGTCTTGGTCAGACCGACCACGCCGTGCTTGGCGGCGACGTAGGCGGCGGAACCGGCGAAGCCGACCGAGCCGAGGATGGAGGCGACGTTGACGATCGCGCCGCCGTTGCCGGTGGCCTCGATGGCGGGCAGTTCGTAGCGCAGGGAGTAGAAGACGCCGTCGAGGTTGGTGCGTACGACGCGGTCGTAGGCTTCGATGTCGTAGTCGCCGGTGGGCGCGCTCGGGCCGCCGATACCGGCGTTGTTCACGGCCAGGTCGAGGCCGCCGAAGGCGTCGACGGTGAAGGCGACGGCGGCGGCGACCGACTCGGGCGAGGTGACGTCCAGCCGGACGGCGGCGGCCTTGATGCCCTCGGCCTTCAGTTCGGCCGCGGCCTTCGCGGCGCCCTCCTCGTTGTAGTCGGCGATGACCACTCGGGCGCCACCGGCGCCCAGCCGGCGGGCGGTGGCCAGGCCGATGCCGGAGGCGGAACCGGTCACCAGGGCGCTGCGTCCGGCGAACTCGGTCGCGTATTCGGTGTTCGAGACAGTACTCATAGTGCCTTCACTCTTCGCTGTTGCGGTCGGCGGCCGCTTGGGCGGCCTCCGAGGTCAGGGCGTCGTAGGCCTGCTCCACGAGGGCGGCGAGGTCTGCGGCGCAGGAGTCGTCGTCCGACGCGCCCCGCGCCCACAGGCGCAGCGCGGCGGTGAGGACTCCGGCGGCGGCGTCGACCACGACGGCCGGGCGTACGTCCCGTACGTCATCGGTGTCGAGCCGTTCGGCGATGATGCGGATCGACTCCTCCTGGGCGTCGACCCGGATGCGTTCGTACGCGGCGAAAAGGGCGGGTTCGCCGTCCACCAGGGCCAGCAGCCGGCGCATCCGGGGCCGGACGTGCCAGGCCGGGTTCTCCCGGTCGGCGAGCCAGTCGCGTACGGCTCTGCGGTAGGCCAGCAGGGGAGGTTCGGCGGCGGGGCGCTCGCGCAGGAGGGCGTTGATGCGGTCGCCGTCACCGCGGACGAAGTCGAGGGCCGCGTCCTCCTTGCCGGCGAAGTACCGGCTGAAGGTCCGGCGGGTCACATCGGCCCGCTCGGCGATGGCCTCCACGGTGGTGGCGGCGAGACCGCGTTCCAGGATCAGATCGACCGCGGCGGTGGCCATCGCGTCACGCGTCTTCCGAGCCTTGCGCTGTCGCCGGTCCTCGGTGGTGGCGGTGGGGGGCTCCGTTGCCTTCATGACCGCACCATAACCCGTCATGTCCCGATGGGACATCTTTCCCGATGGGACACTTGTCTCACTGGGACATCAATGAAGGGGTGCTCGCCGCCTGTACCGAGGCGGACGTGCGGCCCCAGGGTCCGCATGCGAGGGGAATCCGCGGCGCGAGATGGGCAGCGGACCGCGAAGGGGGGAACGACGTCGGGAACACGCCGGTGGGTGAGGCTGCGCGAAGGGCGGGTGGCCGCTTCGTAGCATGAGCCGATGATCACGTCCGGCGGTCAGTCTCCTCGGCAGCGGCGCGAGCGGCAGAGGTCGGTGCGTCGCCGCCGGTTCGCCCTCTGCCTGGCCGGGGCCGGTGCGATGGTGGCCGTCGCGGCCTGCGTGTCCCGTGGCGGCTCCGAACACCCGGCCGCCGTCCGCTCTCCCCTGACTCCCACGCGGACGACCACCGCGTTCGGCGCACCGGCGCCGCGTCCTGCGGGCAACGTGCGGATCGCCGCCGTGGGGGACATCGTGATGGGCTCGCTGCCGGACGACCTGCCGCCGGATGACGGCGCCTCGTTCTTCGCACCCGTCGACGATCTGCTCACCGGGGACGTGGTGCTCGGGAACCTGGAGGGCACGCTCGCCACCAGCGGCTCCAGCAAGTGCGACCACATCGAGGGCCCGAACTGCTTCGCGTTCCATGTCCCGCCGTCCTACGGCCACCGGCTCAGGGAGGCCGGGTTCACGGCCGTGAACACGGCGAACAACCACATCGACGACTTCGGCGCGGAGGGACGGCGCGAGACGTTCGCCGCGCTGCGCTCGGCGCACGTGCTGTACACCGGCCGCCTGGGCCAGATCACCATGCAGCGGGTGCACGGCATCAGGGTCGCGCTGATCGGGTTCGCTCCCGACCACGGGGCGAACGACATCACGAACATCCCCGCCGCACAGCGGCTCACCGCCCGCGCCGCGAAGACGGCGGACATCGTGATCGTCACGATGCACGCGGGCGCGGAGGGCTCGGACCGCACCCACGTGGCCCCCGGCACCGAGTACTTCCTCGGCGAGAACCGGGGCGACAGCCACCGCTTCAGCCATGCGGTGATCGACGCCGGGGCCGACCTCGTCGTGGGCAGCGGCCCGCACGTGATGCGCGGTATGGAGTTCTACAAGGGCAGGCTGATCGCCTACAGCCTCGGCAACTTCACCGGCTACGAGGTACTCGGCCTCGGCGGCACGCTCTCGACCAGTGGCGTGCTTCAGGTAACCCTCCGCGCCGACGGCGGCTACGTCTCCGGGCGACTGCGCCCGACCCGGCTCGTGGCCCCCGGCACCCCCGAGCCGGGCGGCGAGGCGATCGACCTCGTCTCCGGGGTGTCGCGAGAGGACTTCGGCTTCCGCGCCGCTCGCATCTCGGCGGACGGGACGATCCGGCGCCCGTAGCAGCCGGACGGCGGCCGAAGGCGCCTCGACGCCCGCGGCGCGAGGTCGCCCTGTCGGCCGTGGTGTCCGCAGGTCACGGCTGGTCAGACGTCATCCAGTCGGCGTACGTCCTCCTCGTCCCACGTCCTGGTGTCGCGCGGCTGGGTGTAGGGCTCGGCCTCGGGCGGGTGGCCGCCGGCGACGGCGCGCTGGCGCACGGTCTCGGCGTCGAACTCCAGGCCCAGCAGGACGGCGAGGTTGGTGATCCACAACCAGACGAGGAAGACGATGACGCCGGCCATCGTGCCGTAGGTCCTGCTGTAGGAGGAGAAGTTGGCGACGTAGAAGGCGAAGCCGGCGGAGGCGGCCATCCAGATCACCAGGGCGAGGAAACTGCCCGGTGTCACCCAGCGGAACCCTTTCACCTTCGCGTTGGGGCTCGCCCAGTACAAGATCGCGATCATCACCGTGACCAGCAGGATGAGGACCGGCCATTTCGCGATCGACCACGCCGTCAGCGCCGTGTCGCCGATCCCGAGCGCATGCCCGGCTTCACGGGCCAGCGCGCCGGTGAAGACGACGATCAGCGCGCTGGCCACGGCAAGCACCATCAGCACGACCGTGACGCCGAGGCGCACCGGCAGGATCTTCCACAGCGGGCGGCCCTCGGGCATTTCGTAGACGACGTTCGCGGCGCGGATGAAGGCGGCCACATAGCCCGATGCCGACCACACCGCCACCACGATGCCCACAAGCGCCATCACCGATCCGGTGCCCGCGTTGCCCTGCAGCTGCTCCACCGCCCGGGTGATGATGTCCCGTGCCGAGCCGGGCGCCAGCTGTTCGAGGTTGGCCACCACCTTGTCGGTCGTCGACCTGCCGGTGATGCCCAACAGAGAGACCAGCACCAGCAGGGCGGGGAACAAGGACAGCACGCCGTAATAGGTCAGCGCCGCTGCCCGGTCGGTCAGCTCGTCGTCCTTGAACTCCTTCAGACTGCCCTTGAGCACGGCGCGCCAGGCCCCTTTCGGCAGCTTCGTGGGCCCGTCCGGTGCCGCCTGCTCGACGTGCGGGCCCGGCCCCGCCTCCTGCGGTGACGGCGCCCGGGAGGCCGGCGCCCGCTCACCGCTGTGATGGTTCTTCAGCCCTGGAAGATGCAGCTTCGCCATACCGGGCGGGTAACCGCACGGCACCCGCTCAAGCCCGGTACGGCGGCCGGCGCCGCGCACCGGCCTTCACTGGCCCTTCGCCCGGACCCGTTGGGACCTCCGCGGGGTGGGCACCCGGTCGGTACTGCCGTGGAGGAAGCGACTCCTCTTCCCGGTCGGCGACCGCGGGGCGTCCGAGCGGCGCACGCACGCCGCGTGCGTGTGATCGCGCGAGCGACCGGAGGCAGGGCCGGGAACGAGCCCGATCCGCTGTCGCTGCCTCCAACGGGTCAGGGACGGTGTCGTTCTCCAACGGGTCAGGGACGGTGTCGTTGCGGAAGGCCGTGCTCCGCCGCCCGGGCGATCTCGGCGCGCAGCTGGGCGCAGTCGGCCATCTCGCGCGCGTACAGATCGGGGTTCAGCTCGGCGAGCGGGGCGAGGCTCTTCTCGGAGACGGCCACCTCGCGTAGCGCTTCGTCGAAGGCGCCGGTCCAGGGGAGGGTGTCCGCGACGTTGTAGTGGCAGGTCGCGACGGCCAGCGCGTACTGGTCGGGTTCGGCGTGCGGCTCCACCCCGCGTGTCAGCTCAGGCCCTCGAGAGCGGAGCGCAGGGCTTCGGAGTCCTGTACGGGCACGTCGCGGCGCGGCTTGCGGATCACCATCTGCCCCTGCTCGACGCGAGGGTCCGACCGCACGACGACATCGGTCGGCCCCGCGAGCCGTACCGCGATGCCGTACCGGAAGAGGTGACGGAGCGCGGCGACGACGTCCGCGAGGACGGCGGCGGTGGCGGTGCCGGTGAGGACGTCCTCGCCCGGCGCGTTGGCGCCCGGCGGGCGTAAGTCGGCGTGGACGACGCCGGCCCGGCTCAGCACGTCTCTCGCAGCGCCCGTCTCCTGTCGGTCCGACGCGGCGAAGAGATGGAAGGCCACCTGTCCCCCGGTGCCGGCGCCGGTGGCCGTGGGTGTCGTCGTCGTTTCCCCCATGACTCGACAGCATGGCGGCAGACGGAGGGCTGTATCAACCGATCGGAGAGCGGGCGGCAGCCAATGGCTACGGACACGCCACCACCGGGCCCGCGAGCACCTCCGCACCGCTCAACTTCAAAGACCCGGAAATGTCCGCGAGGAACTCCGCGGTTTCCTTCGGTATGCCAACTGCCTTTTACGGAAGGGGTTGTCGCACCATGTCAGAGGATTCTATGCTGACCCGGCCCGATGGTGTTGTGACGGGGTGTCGATATCGCCGTGCTGGTAGGGCCATATACCCATCTCCTGCTCGAAAGGCATGTTCCGTGCGCACAACCGAACTTGGTTTTGGAGGTCCGGTCGTCGGCCGGATAGGACTGGGCACGATGGGGATGTCGTTCGCCTATGATCCGCAGCGCCGCGACGACGAGGTCTCCGTCACCGTCGTGCACCGTGCGCTCGATCTGGGCGTCAATCTGATCGACACGGCGGATGTGTACGGGCCGTTCACCAACGAGGAACTCGTCGGGCGTGCCCTGCTCGGCCGGCGTCACGAGGCCGTGCTGTCGAGCAAGGGCGGCGTCCGGTTCGACGGGACGGACTTCAGCCTCGACGGACGTCCCGAATACCTCAGGTCCGCCCTGGAGTCCAGCCTGCGGCGCCTGCGCACCGACCACCTCGACGTCTACTTCCTGCACCGCGTCGACCCGCGGGTCCCGGTGGAGGAGAGCTGGGGCGAACTCGCGGATCTCGTGGCCGAGGGCAAGGTGCGCGCCCTCGGCATCTCCGAGGCGTCCGTCGACGAGATCCGCCGGGCCCGTGCCGTGCACCCGGTCGCCGCCGTGCAGTCGGAGTTCTCCCTGTTCACGCGTGACTTCCAAAGCGACGTCGTGCCGTTCTGCCGTGCGCACGGCATCGCGTTCCTGTGCCACTCGCCGCTCGGCAGCGGGCTGCTGGGCGGGCGCTACACCACCCGCGTGGACCTCGCCGAAGGCGATTTCCGGGCCGACATGCCCCGGTTCACCGAGGAGGCGATGACCGCCAACGCCAGGCTGGTGGACCGGGTCCGGTCGGTGGGTGAGCGTCGTGGCGCCACCTCTGCCCAGGTCGCCCTCGCCTGGTTGCTCGCGCAGGGCGAGCACGTCATTCCGATCCCGGGCACCAAGACCCCGCGCTACCTGGAGCAGAACGCCGCGGCGGCCGAGCTCGTCCTGTCCGCTGAGGACCTTGCCGAGCTGGACGCGCTGCCGGCACCCGTGGGTGCCCGCGAGTAGCGAGGCGCCGATACTCCGTCCTTTCTCTACCCGACACGATTGGTCCCACGTGAACAGATTCGCCGTCTTCGATCTCGACGACACGCTGGTGGACAGCACGGGAGCAGTGGACCGGTGGTTCATCGAATTGACCGAACAACGGAATCTGGGGGCGGCGGGACTGGATTTCCTCAGGGCGGAGCAGCAGCGCCCAGTGACCCCTCGAGAATCCTTTCAAGCCATCATCGACCGATTCGGATTCTCCGAAACACCGGATGAACTCCGAAGTATATTCCTGGAGCGCGTACCGCTCCTTTCCCGCACATTCGACGGCGTCCTGGACAATCTCAGGGAACTGCGTGCGCGTGGGTGGCGGACGGCCCTCCTGACGAACGGTACGGCGTTGGACCAGCAGCCGAAGATGCGCGACGGCCTGGCGGAGCTGTTCGACGTGGTGTGCTTCGCCGACGACGAGCCGATGCGCAAGCCGCATCCGGAGATCTTCCGGCTGGTCGCCGACCGCGCGGACGCCGGGCTTGACGGAGCCTGGATGATAGGCGATTCCCTGGAGTACGACATCGCGGGCGCCGCCGCCGTGGGCATGTCGACCATCTGGATCTCCGGCGGCAGGCCCCTCCCGAAGGGGGAGCCGGTCCCCGGACAGGTCGTGGCCTCGGTCGCCGAGGCCTTCCCCCTGCTGCACGCCGCCGGATGAGCGCGTGCGGCCCGCGGCTGGAAGCGCGGGCCGCACGGAACGCCGACCGGACCAGATGACCTCCTGGTGCTGCGACCGGAAGGGTTCACCGGCTCGCGACGCCCGGCAAACCTTCCAGCCACAGCACTAGCGGACGACCCGGTCGTCGGACGAGAGCCGACGGGCACGCGAACGGCGCAGGTCGCGCGTGATGTTCATCCGCTTCAGCCAGCGGTCCGAGCCGTCGAAGCGCGCCTTGAACGGCCGGCGCCCGTGGATCGCGCTGTTGTTGTCGAGGAAGAGGATGTCACCGGGAGTGAGGGCGACGTCCTGGAGCTTCCGGTTGATCTCCGCGCACAGCCGCTCCAGCGCCCCGGCCGCCTCCTCGGTCAGCGGCTCCATGCAGTCGGGGTCGACGCACAGGTAAGGATCTGCTTCGTCACCGAACAGGATGCTCACGACCGGCGGGGTGCGGTGCAGCTCCTCGATCCGGTCGAAGCTCTCCTTCGCCAGGGCGTGCCGGCTCTCCGGCAGGTGTGTCGTGTACGCGTTCCGCTCCGCGGAGTGCGAGCCGCTCGGCCGGGTGGCGAAGAGCGGCTTCCGGAGTGTCGCGCGGTCCGCCTCCGTGATGTCGAGATCGGAGATCTCGGCGTACGTGGTCGGCGCGCTGTACGGATTGCGCAGGCACATCAGCGCGGTGTAGTCCGCCCGGTAGGGGTGGAACGCTTCCTCGGTGTGCCACTCGAGGGTCTCCTCCGAACCGGAGGAGATCTGCTCCTTCTCGTGCCCCTGGATGGGCACGATGTTGTGCATCACCAGCCCGTTCTGCAGGGTCGCGTACCCGAACGGGTCGCCGAGGAGCTGCGCGCACAGGACGAAGACGGACTCCTCCCGCAGGGCCGGCGAGACCTCGCCCTCGGGCTGGTGCCAGTCGCCGGGGGTGGGGCCGATGTCCTCGCCGATCCGGATGCCGGACAGCAGGAATCCCCCGGACGGCTCGGTGAGACGGAACTCGACGAGCGCCTCCCGGAGTTCCCTCGGCAGCTCGTGCGCGAGCACCGCGGCCTTCCTGTGGAACGCCGCCTCGTGCACGCTCGACAGGTCACGGGTCAACTCCCGCACGAGTGCGTCGATGTCCTCGTTGGCCTGTGCGTCCAGATGGTACTTCTCCATGTCCACGACCTTCGTAGCAACAGTGTGGTCTTCGGCGCCGGCGGTGCCGCTCACCCTTCCCCGTCGACGAGGGCGTAGGCCCGCACGGGGAATGTGCCCATGCCGGCGACGGGGATCGGCGCGGCGTGGAAGCGGAACTCCCGGCCCACGACCTGCTCCAGACCGGTCATGTGCTCGACCACGGGGATGCCGGCGGCGAGGAGCCCGGTGTGCGCGGGCCGTGCCAGGTCGGCCATGTCGTCGATGTTGACCGAGTCGATGCCCACCAGGGCGGGACGCCGGGCCACCAGCCACTCGACGGCCGCCTCGGTGAGGAAGGGGTGCTGCGGGTCCCCGTACGACGGGGTGGCCCAGTGCCGGTCCCAGCCGGTGTGGACGAGGACGGCCCGGTCGGTCACCTCGAGGCCCTCGAACACCTCCGGACCGATGCCGCTCGGAGAGCCGGCGGGGACGCTGATCGCCACGCCCTCCAGATCGACGAACCGGGACAGCGGTACCTCCGAGAGGTCGGCGCCGCCGTCGAAACGGTGGAAGGGGACGTCGGCGTACGTTCCCGTGTTCGCGACGAGGGTGATGCGCCCGATCTGGAACTCGGTCCCGGGGGCGTAGCGGTCGCGGGAGTCCACCCGCGACATGTGGTCCTCGATCACCGGGCCCGGCAGCCCCGGGTAGGTGGTCATGCCTTCGCGCACCACGTGCGAAAGGTCGACGAGGTCCCTCTTGTTGCTGGTCATCGCGGAGCTCCGAATCGTCGCAGTCGGCTGGGCAGAGTGGCCAGCGACAGCCAAGGTGTGTAGGAGTAGTCGGACATCGACGCGTGGAACGTCTTGCCGAATCGTGTGTAGTAGAGGCCGTTCTCCGAGTTCACACTGAGCACGGTGATCGAACCCCGGTGCAGCCGCAGCTGCACGGAACCCTCGAGCGGGCGGTCCAGATCGGCCAGGCACCTGGCCAGGCTCTCGCCGAGGTGGCTGAACCAGCCGCCCTGGACCACGGTCGTGGTCCATTCCCGGGCGATGGACCCGCGCACCCCGTGCTCCTGGGCCGTGAAGACGGCGTTGGCCAGGACCTGGTGCGCCTTGATGATGACGGTGGCGGCGGGAGCCTCGCGGATCTCGTGGTTCTTCACCCCGAACGGAGTGTCCTCGAGACCGGAGGAGCGGCCCACCCCGTGCTCGCCGGCCAGCGTGTTGAGACGCTCCACGAGGTCGCCGAAGGCGATCGGCACGTCGTCGAGAGCGACGGGCAGCCCTTGCCGGAACGTGAGGAGCACCTCGGCCGGGTCGGTGGGGGTGTCGGCGACGTCCCGGGTCCAGCGGAAGACGCTCTCGTCCAAACGGTTCTCCGGGCTCTCCAGGGATCCGCACTCGATGACCCGCGCCCAGGGGTTGGCGTCCACGCTGTGGATGCCCTCCGGAAAGGAGAGGCCGGCCTCCTGCAGCGAGGCCAGTTTGGCCTCGCGCGGCAGGTCGGAGCCGAGGAACGGCGCGGCCACGCCGATCTCCGGGGCGAGGGCGGCGATCGAACCGCTGAGCCGGACCGAACTGTTCTGCATGTACGTCGCCGTGTGGCCGATCACATCGCAGCCGCGTTCCCTGGCCACCTGCACGGCGGTCCGTGCCATGAGCGGCCGGGTGAGCGTCGAGCCGACCGGGAACTGGTCCTGGTACAGGGCGTCCGCGTGGACGGCGGCGGGAGCGAACTCGTCGAAGAACCGGTCCGTCACGTCGACGTCGACGAAGCTCGCGCCGAACATCCCGGCCTGTTCGGCCGCGGTGGCCGAGGACTCGCGGTCGCCGATGCGAAGGTGCAGGGCCGTCACCGTGGTCCCCAGGGCCTGGAGCCGCTGGAGGAGGTACGTCCCGTCGACGCCGCCGGAGTACAGCAGCAGCATGTGCCGCGGCGGCTGCTCGGCGAGTTCTTCCAAGCTCGTCATGAACCGGTGCACGCCGGGTCCTCGATTCGTGGGGTGGTGAGCGGGCCGGAGGAGAAGAGGCCGATGTCCCGCAGGGGCCGGCACACGCGCGAGCCGGCGGGTCGGTCCGCCCGTGACGAGCGGATGTCCGTGACGGCGAAGCACCGCCGCAGCCAGCGGTCGGTTCCGTCGAAGCGCGCGGCGAACTCCGAACGGCCGTGGATGGCGGTGCGGTTGTCGACGACGATCAGGTCGCCCACGTCGAGGACGCTGCCCCGCAGGGTCGCGAGGAACGCGGATCTGAGCTCCTCCAGGGCCGCCCCCGCCTCCTGGTCGAGTGCCTCCATGGCGTGGAAGTCGGCGAGGAGGTCCGGGACGGCGGCCGTGCCGGAGAGCACCGGCAGCGGACCGGTGAGCAGGTCGCCGGCGCCGACGCCGAACGAACTGCTCACCCTGAGGCGGAAGCGCGGCTCCCGCAGGACGCCGGCGGTCCGCTCGGACAGCAGCGGCAGCGCCTGGGCCGCCGCGCCGACGACGGTCCGGGCGATGCGCTCGTGGTCGGGGCGTATACACAGGAGCGTGATGAAGTCCGGCTTGGACGGGTGGAATCCGTCCTCGGTGTGGAGTTCGAGGTAGACCGTTCCGGAGTTCTCCTGCCGCCTCTGGGCCCCCTCGACGGGGGTGACGTCCTGGACGATCCGCCCGAGCTTTTCGTCCGCGTAGGCGATGACGTCGCCCACGGTCGACGCCACGGCGAGCTGCGCGAAGGTGGCCACCGGCAGGTCGTTCCAGTGGGAGAGGAACCCGTCGGCCGGAGTCGCGGGGGGCACGAGGTCGACGGGGATGTTCCGGAGCAGGAGCGCGCCGGCGTCGTTCCCGTGCCGGCGGAACCGGCCGAGTGCCTCGAGAATGCGCCTCGGCAGTCGGAGTCCCGCGAACTCGGCCTCCGTCAGCAGCTCCTCGTCGTCCAGCGGCCGGTCCTTCAGGGCACGGGCCGACGCGGCGAACACGTCCCTGGCCGCCTCGCGTTCGTCGTGGGTGAGCGTGATCGTCACGTCGTCGAGCGGCGCGATCGCGCTGTCGGCGGGATCGCCGCCGACGGCGGCCGGTGGATGGGTTGGTTCACGTACCTGAATCACCAGGCCCCTTCCCTTGATGTCAAAACTGATTCCGAAGTCAGGCTGTCCGAAACCTCGTCTTAATTGGCCGTTTCCGTCGTTGCGGACCCGTACATTCCGCTTGCCGGGCATGACCGAGCAGCGCATCAGGACGAGCCGGAACCATGCGGTTCCGGTGGTTGATGCGGAGACAGTTCCAGAGGCTCCAGCCGGGTCCGGCACACCCGGACCGGGGTTGCGACCTGACTTACTCGGCGAGGCTTTAGAGCCGATCAGCGGTCCGTTGCGATGCCGATGTCCCGAAGGGGTACGGCGCTGCGGTATTGAATGGCGTACCCGGGCCGGGCCCGACTGTGTCACTCATTGAAGACACCCCCGTGTCAAGGCATTCGCCTCATGCGTCCGCCATCGAAACAGAAAGGTGCGGAGGGCGCAAGCGCCTTCGTCAAGTCGCGTTCGAGAGATTGCCTCTTGCCTGCCCTACGAGCCCGAACTACAGTGCAGCCCACAGCTCACAAGGCGTGCCGGGCACGGCGTGAACGGGGGATACACAGTGAGGTTGGGGTCGTACCGAGGTGGCGGGTCTCCTTGCCCCTCACACAGCCTTTTCAAGGCTCCTTCTTTCCGGCAGAGCGAACTTCCGCACGTTTTCGGGTGCATCCACCAGGGTGAAAGACCCTTTTGATGACTTCCTCGCGACCTGCCACCCGTTAATGATGGTGTAATCTTCCCTACTCGGGGCCGATGGCCGTCCCAGGGGCGGGTCGACCCGTTTCTTCCGTCGGGTGTGTGCGGTTTTTCCCGCACCCCGCGACTCCTCGTCCCGACCCCGTCGGGGGCATCCATATGCCCGAATTCGGCGGGTTCCACTGAAATGGGCGAAATTCACACCCATTCGCCGTTCCTTCCATTGCGCCCGAGGTCACGCGCTTCGCGGCGGACGAATTGCACTGGGCAGGGAAAAGCACCGTGGATTTCTGGAAATGAACCGGTCTACCATTCACGACCTGATAGCCGCACGCGCTCGGTCGAACCCCGACCTGCCGGCCGTCGAGTACGGCGACGAGCGCCTCGACTTCCGCGAGCTGGAGCGCCGTTCCGACGCCGCAGCCCGGAGACTGAGCGCACACGGCGTCGCGCCGGGCGTCTTCGTCGCCGTGTCCCTGGAGCGTTCCGCCGCCATGGTGGTGACGCTGCTGGGCATTCTGAAGGCCGGTGGCGGCTACGTGGCCCTGGACCCCGCGCACCCGGAGGCCCGGCTGCGCTGGATCCTGGAGGACATCGCCCCGCGCCTGGCGGTGGCGAGCCGGGACATGCGGGACGCGGTGCCCCGGACCGGCATCCCGGTCCTGGTCGCCGAGGAGCTGGCCGACGCACCGGTGGCGCACGGGCCTGACGCCGCCCCGGTGACGGCGGAGACGGGCGCGGTACTGCCCGAAGGCGATCCCGACCGACTCGCCTTCATCACGTACACGTCCGGAACCACCGGCCGCCCCAAGGGCGTCATGCATGTGCACGACTCCATGGCCTACTTCATGGAGATGATCCGGCCCTACCTGGGTCTGGGGCCGGGCACCCGTTTTCTCCAGTTCTACCCGCTGACCTGGGAGACCCAGGCCCTCGACATCTACGCGGTGCTCGCCGCCGGCGGCACCGTGGTCATCCCGCCCGCCGGCACCGAGACGGCCGGGCCCGGCCTGGTCGGGTTCCTCAGGGACGCCCGCGTGACCGCGGCGATGCTGCCCCCCGCGCTGCTCGCCGAGCTGACCGAGGAACCACCTCTGCCCGCCCTGCACACGCTCGCCTACATCGGGGAGCGATGTCAGCCGCAGACAGCCGAGCGCTGGGGGCGCGGGCGACGCCTGATCAACCTCTACGGACCGACCGAGGTGACCGTCGCGGCCAGTGCCTCGGACGAACGGCCGCCCGGCGACGCACCGCCGATCGGCAAGGCCCTGCCCGGCCGCGAACTGCACGTCCTCGACGAGCAGATGAATCCCGTGGCCGACGGCGAGCCCGGTGAACTCTACGTCGGCGGCCGAGGCCTGGCCCGCGGCTACTGGGGGCTCCCCGAGCTCACGGAGCGGGCGTTCCCCCCGGACCCCTTCAGCGGCCGGCCCGGCTCCCGCCTCTACCGCACCGGCGACCGGGTGCGGTACTTGCCCGACGGCAACCTCGATTTTTTGGGCCGCGTGGACGGACAGCTCAACGTCCGCGGCCAGCGCGTCGAACGCGGCGAGATCGAAGCGGTGATGGCCGCCCACCCGGGCGTGCAGTCCTGCGCGGTCGTCGTCCAGGGAGAGGGCCCGGACGCCAGGCTCGTCGGCTTCGTCGTCGGCGCCCCCGGCATCGAGAAGGAACTGGCCGACCGGCTGGCCGAAGAGCTGCCGCCCGCCATGGTCCCGTCGCTCCTCGTCCCCTTGGAGCGCCTCCCGCTCAACCAGCATGGCAAGGTGGACCTGGCCGCGCTGCGCGCGCACCGCCCTCGGTGGGCGCTCTCCCCCACCACCGGATCTGCTCCGCGCCCCGGGCCCGAGGCCGATCTGGCCCGCATCTGGGAGGACGTCCTGGGCGTCGAGGGCATCGGTACCAACGACGGCTTCCGCGCCCTCGGTGGCACCTCGCTCCAGGCCATCAGGGTGCAGAACCGGGTCCGCGAGCACTTCGGCGTCCCGCTGACCGTCCGGGAGCTCCTCGGCGCCGGCACCCTGGCGGAGCTGGCCCGCCTCGTGACCGCCGGCGACACCGAGCGCAGCGCCCTGCCCCCGCTCACGCGCACCACCGCCGGCCCGTCGCACCCCGCCTCCCTGCACCAGCGGCGGCTCTGGACCCAGGCCCGGATGAAACAGGCCGCGTCCGTCGCCTACAACGAGACGTCCGCGCTCCACATCACCGGACCGGTGGACCTGCCCGCCCTGCGGCGCGCCGTGCAGGACCTGGCGGACCGGCACGAGGCCTTCCGCAGCAGCCTGCACCTGGACGGCGCCGACCTCCGCGTCGACGTCGCACCGCGTGTCACGGTGGAGCCGGCCGAGGAGGACCTGACGGGGGCGGCCGACCCCCTCGCGGCGGCCACCCGGCGGGTCGCGGAACTCGGCGCCGTCCCCTTCGACCTGGAGCGGGCACCGCTGCTCAGAGCCACCCTGCTCAGCCTGGCGGCCGAGGAACGGGTCCTCGTCCTCGTGACCCACCACACCGTCGCCGACGGCCTCTCGCAGGACGTGCTCGACCTCGACCTGGCGGAGTGCTACGCCGCGCGCCGGGCCGGACGGGAACCGGCCCCCCGGCCCGAGAACGCGCTCCGCCCCCGTGACCACGCCCTGTGGCAGCGCGCCACGGCCGGGCACCCGGTGCTCGCCGCGGGCCTCGACCACTGGCGCTCCGTGCTCGCCAGCGCCCCCACCGAGACCGACCTCCCGACCCTGACGGCCCGGCCCGCCTCGTTCAGCCACCTCGGTGGCCGGGTGAACCACGCGACGGGCGCCGAACTGCGCGCGGCCGTCGAGCGTTTGGCCAAGCAGGCGGGCACCACCCCGTACGCGGTGTGCCTCCTGGCGCTCGCCGTCCTGGTGTCGCGGCGCACCGGGCAGCAGGACGTCCTCATCGGCTCCCCCTTCTCGGGCCGCCCGAGCCAGGAGGCCGAGGACGTCATCGGCTTCTTCACCAACACCGTGGTGATGCGTGTGACCCTCGACGGCTCCCCCGACCCGGTCCCGCTGCTCGGCACCGTGAACGAGCGGATCCAGGAGGGCCTGGAACACCAGTACGTCGCGTTCAACGACGTCGTGCGGGCGGTCGGGGCCCGGGCCGGCGCGTCGGGCCAGCCTCTGGTCCAGGTGGTCCTGGCCTACCAGGGGCCGTTGCGCCCCCATGCCGCCCTCGCCGGGGCCCGTGTGGTGCCGTGGCTCGTGGACAACGGCACGGCCAAGGCCGATCTGACGGTGGAGATCAACGAGGTCGGGGACGAGCTGGTGGTGGTCCTGCCGTACAGCGCCGACGTCATGGACCTGCCGACCGCCGAGCACACGCTGGCCGAGTACGTCGAGATCCTGCGCGAACTGACAGCCGTCCGGACAGACGCCGCACGGTCCTGAGGCACCGGACGGCCCGCCCGGCGCCGGACGGTCGGTGCCGACGTGCCGGAAGCCCGCGCCCCTGCCTGTCCGTCCGTGCGGCGTGCCCCTCCCAACCGACAAGCCAACCTGAAGGGAAGTCCGGTGGACCTTTCCACGCTCCTCGCTCACCACCTCGGCGCGCGCGGCGACGAGCCGGCCCTGGAGTCGGGTGCGCGAACCTGGTCGTACGCCGACCTGGACCGGGTCACCCGGGACCGCGCCGCGCATCTGCGCAGCCTGTACCCGCAGGCCGTACGCGTCGCGCTGGTCGGCGAGCACACCGCGGAGGCGCTCGTCTGGGCGCTGGCCGTGATGCGCGCCGGGTTGGTCTACACCCCGCTCAACCCCGGGCTCCCCCCGGAACGCATGCGCGAGGCCCTGCGCGTGGCCGGGCCCGACCTCGTGCTCTGTTGTACCTCCGAGGCCCCGCGCGAGCAGGACATCGGCCGGCCGGTGGTCGTCGCTGCCGAGCTGGCCGCCGCGGCCTCCCCGGCGGTCGGCGGCGAGAGTCCGGCTTCCTGGCCGGTGCGGGAGACGGCGTACTCGGTCTTCACCTCGGGATCGAGCGGGCTGCCCAAGCTGGTGAACGTCGGCCACCGGGGCATCGAGGCCCTCTGCCGGGCGCAGACCCGCCTGTTCGGGATCGAGCCGGGCGACCGCGTGCTCCAGTTCTCCTCCCTCGCCTTCGACGCCTCCGTCGCCGAGGTGCTCGTGACCCTGTACGCCGGCGGCACCCTCATCGTCCCCGAGTGGGACGGCGGCTCCTGGGTGAACACGGTGGGCACCTACCTGGCCGAGCACGGCTGCGACGTGATCACCGTGCCCCCGTCGGTGTACGCGCGGCTGAACGACGAGGCGCGCAAGACGATCGGCACGGTCGTCTTCGCGGGCGAGGCGCTGACCGAGGTGGAGTTCCGGACGGCGGCCCGGTTCAGCCGGGTGCTCAACGCCTACGGTCCCACCGAGGGCACCGTGTGCTTCTCCGTGGCCGAGCCGAGCCGGTTCACCACCTCCGTCGGCCGTCCCATCGACGGGTACGAGGCCCGCGTCCACGACCGGGCGGCGCACACGTACGCCGCCTCGGGGCGCGGCGAACTCGTCATCGTCGGCGAGGGAGTCGCCCTGGGCTACGAAGGCGTGGAGCAGGGGGACGGGCCGTTCACCACGGTCGACGGCAGCAGCGCCTACCACACCGGTGACGAGGTCGAACTCCGCGACGGCGAGGTCTTCTACGTCGGCCGCATCGACGACCAGGTCAAGCGCCTCGGCCACCGGATCGTCCTCACCGACCTGGAAGGCCGGTTGTCCGCGCTGCTGGGATCGCGCGTCGCGGTCCTGACGCACGACGGCTGCCTGGTCCTCGCCCACACCGCCACGGGCCGACCGGAGCCGGAGCTCAAGGCCTGGCTGCGCGAGGTGCTTCCGACGTGGGAAGTGCCCGACGTCCTCCTCACGGTCTCCGACATCCCGGTCACCCACACCGGCAAGGCCGACAAGGACGCCCTGCGCGCCCTGATCGGGCACGACGGCGTCGGGGAGCCCGTCGCCGATGAGGAGGCCGGTCAGGACGTCGTGAGCGCCCTGGTGGAGGAGGTCCTCGGCACGCCGATCGCCCCCGACATGTCCTTCTTCAACGCGGGCGGCGACTCCTTCGGGCTGGTGCAGCTCCAGGTCAAGCTCGCCCGGATCTACGGGGAGGAGGACGTCCGGAAGGCCTTCGACCTGCTCAACTACGACTTCACGGTCGAGGGGTTCGTCGCCGCCGTGAGCGAGAGCCCGCAGGCCGCGCCCTCCCCCGTGCCCTCGGTCTTCCGCGCCATCTCGACCGAGCTGGCCGTCGAACTGCCCGCCACGCTCGCGGCCCTGCGGCGGGAAGCGGTCGGTGACCCACGAGCGGTGACCGTCACCGGGGCCGGCGGATTCATCGGCGGGCACGTCCTCGACAGACTGCTCGGCACCGGCCGGCCGCTGACCGTCGTCACCACCAGCAACCCCCGGCGGATCGTCGAGCGCCACTGCGCGCGCTTCGGACGGCGGCCGGCCGACTTGGCGGACGTGCGGTTCCTGGCCTATGCCGATCTGGAGGCGCCCGCGGGCGGCGCCGACGGCTGGGGCGCCGTCGTGCACTGCGGGTTCCACGTGAACCACGTGCTGCCGCTGGAGCGCCAGGTCAACGACAGCATCGCCACGACCCGGGCCTTGGTCCGGGCAGCGGCCGCGCGCGGTGCGCACCGCTTCGTGTTCGTCTCCGCCGCCTCCGTGGGCCGGGATTTCGTGCCGCTGACCGAGGAATCCCTCGAAGCCGTCGGCGACCCGTACTCCCAGTCGAAGTTCGTGGCCGAGAGCTACGTCGAGGCTCTGGACAGCGACAGCTGCCGGGTCGACCTCGTCCGCACCGGCCTGGTGTACGGTCACGCGGACGGCGACAGGGCGTTCCTCGACGACGACGTCTTCGCGAACCTCCTGCGGATCTCCAAGCAGCAGGGCGTCATGCCGCGACTGACCGGTCTGGTGCCGGTCTGCCACGTCGCTGACGTCGCCGACTCGCTGCTGGCCGCGGCCCTCGGGCAGGCGTCGGAGCGGCGCTCCCTGCTGTTGCAGCGCACCTACGACATCGAGGAACTGCACGCGGAGCTCGGAGACGTCCGCCTGGTCGATCCGCAGGAGTGGCTCACGACCGTGACAGCGGCGGGTACCGCGGACACCCGCGTGCTGGCCGCACTCCGGCTCTGGCTCGACGAGCCGGGCTGGACCGGACCGGTGCGCGCCACGTGTCGGCCGATCATCCGAGAACTCACCAAGACCTTGGAGATCTGACGCATGAATTCCGATGTGGCCGTGACCACGACCCCCGAGCAGCGCTGGGACCCGGGTGCTCCCCTCGACACGGAGTTCGTCGCCGACGAGGTCGGCATCCGTGAAGCGCTGCGGCGGGGCGATTTCACCCGCTGGCGGCGACCCGGTGGCCATGAGCTGCGCGAGCGGCTGACGGACTGCCCCGAGCGGCTGTTCCTCTTCCGGACCGGCGACCGTTGGTACGCCGGCTGCAAGACGATCTCCGACTACGTGCTCGACCAAGGCATGCCGGGCGTCTTCTGCAGCCGCGTGTACTGGTACAACGTGGTCGGTACGGTGCTGTCCGTACGCACCTCCGATGCCGACGCCCGGATCGTGTTCGAGCCGCTGGACGAGGCCGACCGCCGTGCCGCCTTCGAGGCGATCACCCCGCTCACCGAGATCGTCCACCCCTTCGCCAAACAGCGCGATCCGGGCCGGGAGAAGACCAGTCCGCCCGACGGCT
Organism: Streptomyces misionensis; assembly: GCF_007896895.1. Classification (GTDB taxonomy): domain Bacteria; phylum Actinomycetota; class Actinomycetes; order Streptomycetales; family Streptomycetaceae; genus Streptomyces; species Streptomyces misionensis_A. The sequence goes on from NZ_VOGW01000173.1 coordinate 24,287, forward strand.
GGCTGGTGACCGAGGAGCGCGCCGCCTTCCTCGGTCTCGGCGAGGAACACATCCGGCGCTACACCCGGGAGCGGTTCAGCCAGTGGCTCGACGCCACCGAGGGCGACATCCTCGCCTACGACCCGGCCTGCTCGACGGGCCAGTTCCTTTCCGAGTTCGCCGCCGCGGACCCGGCCCGCATCCGTACGGTGGGACAGGACCTGAGCAGGCAGATGACCGAGTTCGCCGCCTCCCGCCTGGAGAAGGTGGTCTGCGGCGACGCGGCGAGTCCCGCCGTCGAGCCCGGCAGCGTCGACATCCTGTTCAGCCGGTTCCTCAACTCCGAGGTCGTCTCCACCGCCCAGGCCCGGTCCATCCTGCCGAAACTCGTCGACACGCTGCGTCCGGGCGGCGTCATGGTCCTGCTCGGCCACAGCCCCGTCCTGCTCGACACCGTGGACCTGGAGAGCGCCGGGCTGCGCGTCCTGCAGACGGTCGCGCGCCAGGACGACTTCCTCTTCCAGTACTACGTGTGCGAACACGGAGCCTGATGTGACCCTGTCCCTCAAGAAGAACGTCATCGCGGAGCCGGCCGTCGCCGGGTGGTACGCCTGGTCGTACCTGATCCCGCCGCAGACGCTGGCGAAGTACCTCAAGAACCACTACCGGAACATCGTCGAGTCCTACCTCGCCGACCCCGAGACCCACCGCACGGCACTGCGCAACGCCCGCTTCCTCGGCGGCCCGTTCGTGTACGAGCAGGATGGCTCGTACGACCGGATCCGGGAGTGGTACGACACCCTGCGTGCGCGGATCGCCCCGTTGTCCGAGCTCGCCGACGCCATCGACGAGTTGGAGCAAAACATCCTGCCGGCCCAGACCGGCGCGTCCCTCGACCAGGTGTACCGGCAGTTGCCCGGGCCGCTGGCGGGCCGGGTGGAGCTGTTCTACAACCGGGACAACCGCACGCCGGACTACCGGTTCATCGAGCCCTTCCTCTACGAATCCCCCTACTACGACCCCGGTCTCCAGCAGGTCAGGTTCTCCGAGATCCACCAGGACGCACGCCGGTTCGCCCTGACCACCCCGGTGCTCGCCCACACGCCCGACCAGGTGCTGGTCACGGTGCCGCTGGGATCGGAGCTGCTCGACACGGTCTTCCGCGGCAAGCTCACCGCGGAGGAGCTGGACCGGGTGACCGCCGGCCTCGGCCTCGACGGGGAGCGCGCCGCCGCCTTCCGGGCCTTCTTCGAGGAGGACCCGGCGCCCACGGAGGTCTCGGGACCGGCGGACCCCGGCGAGGACGTCATCGAATACGTGGGCCACGCCTGTGTGTTCGTCCGCCACCGGGGCACCACCTTCCTGGTCGACCCCGTGATCAGCTACAGCGGTTACGCGAGCGTGAGCGACGGCAGGTTCACCTTCGACGACCTGCCCGAGCGCATCGACTACGTGATGATCACGCACAACCACCAGGACCACATGCTCCTGGAGACGCTGATCAGGATTCGTCACCGGGTCGGGCGCGTCGTCATCGCCAAGTCCGCGAACTCCAGTCTCGTCGACCCCGACCTCAAGCGGATACTGACGCGGCTCGGCTTCCGGGACGTCGTCGAACTCGACGACCTGGACGTGCTCGACACCCCCGGCGGCACCATCACCGCGGTGCCGTTCCTGGGGGAACACGGTGACGTCCGGATCCGCACCAAGTGCGGCTGGCTGCTGGACCTGGACGGCACTCGGGTGCTGTTCGCCGCGGACTCCACCAACGTCTCGCCGGAGCTGTACCCGCAGGTGACGGCCGCGCTCGGCCAGGTGCACACCGTGTTCATCGGGATGGAGAGCGTGGGCGCGGCGGTCAGCTGGCTCTACGGTCCGCTCTTCCCGGAGAAGCTGGAGCGCCGGATCGACGCGGGCCGGCGCCTCAAGGGCAGCAACTTCGAGCAGGCGGCGGCGATCGTCGACGCGCTCCGTGCCGATTCCGTCTACGTGTACGCGATGGGTCAGGAGCCCTGGCTCGGCGCGGTGATGTGCGTCGAGTACGACGAGACGCACCCGGCGATGATCGACAGCGACAAGCTGGTCGCGTACGTCGAGGAGCGGGGCGGCGTCGCGAAGCGGCTGTTCCTGCACGAAACCATGGCGGTGCGGCCGTGAGCACCGGCAAGCAGCACGTCGTCCACATCGGGTTTCACGCCTCCGAGGCGCACGCCGTGGACTTCGACGCCGACCACGTGAGCGCCGTGATGCCCAGGGCGAGCGCCGCACGGCTGCCCGCCGCCCTGGCGTCGAGGTTCGCCCGCATCGCGGTCCTCGACCTGCCCGACTCGGACGACCTGGACGCGTACGACCGGGCCGTGGACCGCATGCGCGAACTCGTCGGGGAACTGGCCGCCGAGTTCGGCCCGCCCGCGGCGTTCGTCGGGCTCTATGAGCACACCACCCTGCCCGCGGCCCGGCTGCGCGAGCACTTCGGGGTGCCGGGCACGAACGCGAAGACCGCGCTCCTGTGCCGTGACAAGGTGCCGATGAAGGAGGCTCTGTCCGGCACCGGCATCCGGGTACCGAGGTTCCTCGCCGTCGGGCCGGACACCGGGCGCGCCGAACTCGCCGAGTTCGCCGCGGGAATGCCCGGCCGGGTCGTGCTCAAACCCCGGAGCCAGGGCGCGAGCATCGGCGTGCGCATCCTGGACGGTGCCGCGGAGCTCCTCGCGCTGGCCGAGGCCGGCGGTATCGAGGAGGGGTACGAGGCCGAGGAGTTCGTGGACGGCTCCATCCACCACATCGACGGCGTCGTCCGGGACGGGGAGATGCGCTGGTTCTGCGCCTCCCGCTACCTCGACACCTGCTTCGACTTCCAGCACGGCACCGCCCCCCTGGCGGCGGTGACGCCCGACCGGCCCGAACTCGTCGCCAGGATGCGCGAGTTCACGGAGACCGTGCTGCGGGCCCTCGGGCTCACGGACAGCACCTTCCATCTGGAGCTGTTCCACACGCCCGACGACGAGCTGGTCTTCCTGGAGATCGGCAACCGCTTCGGCGGGGCCGGCATCAGCTGGCACCAGCGCGAGGTCTACGGCGTCGACCTGGCCCGCGAGGCGGTCCTGGCCTGCCTGGGCCGGCCGTCCGAACTGGCCACGCCCGCCACCATGCTGGACCACCGGGAGGTGGGGGCCTCCGGTTGGCTGTACATGCCGGCCGTCAGCGGGGCCGTCCAGGTCGTTTCCGTCGGCGGACTCGACGAGCTTCCCGATTCCGTCGTGGGCGTCAGAACGCCGTCGGTGGGCGACGTCCTCGACGCCGACGGAATGATCTGGGCCACCTCCGGAGGGTTCCTGGTCAGCGGGGACTCCACGCGCGCAGTGGAGCAGGACATGACGCGGATCATCAACACGTACACACTGGAAACGAAGGCAGGGGACTAGTGGCCCGCACGAAGCTCGGCACACACATCGGAGTGGTGGTCGACGACTACCGTCTCGATCCGGCAGACCCGGGGCTCCGCGACTTCGTCACCGAACTGCTGCTGCAGCACAAGGTGGTGTTCTTCAAGAGCCAGCACCTCGACCGGCACACCTTCGTGCAGGTCGCGAAGCGGCTCGGCCGGACCGAGGTGCACCCGTTCATCTCCGAGGAAGAGCCCGTGGTGCACGGCATCTCGCCGTTCCAGCCGTACCACGAGTACCCGGAGATCACCGGCATCTACCACGACGAGAAGCACACCGGGAACCTCAACGCCTGGCACAGCGACCTCAACTGGCGCGAGGTTCCGACCTTCGGCTCGATCCTCCGCGCCGTGCAGATCCCGCCGCGCGGCGGCGACACCTGCTGGGCGAACATGGCGGCGGCGTACGCCTCGCTCAGCGACGAGGTCAAGGAGCAGCTGGACGGTCTGCGCGTCGTCCACGACTGGATGCAGATCTACTTCCCCGCCTTCGACGGAAACGACGAGGCGCTGGCCCGCATGCGGGAGAAATACCCCGCACAGTCCCACCCGCTGGTTCTCACGCACCCCTTCACCGGAGAGAAGTCCCTCTTCTCCAACAAGGTTTCGGGCGTCCGCATCGAAGGGGTCGACGAGGCGGAGAGCAAGCGGATTCTGGATATGGTGCACCTCTTGGCGTGGCGCCCGGAATTCCAGTGCCGCTTCAAGTGGGAAGAGGGCGACGTGGCGATCTGGGACAATCTGGCCAGCCAGCATTACGCCGTCTCCGACTACTGGCCGCACGCCCGCAAAATGGAACGCATCACTCTCGAAGGTGAGCCGATCAAGTGAGTACTCAAGTCATCGTCCTGAACGGCGGATCCAGCTCCGGCAAGACCGGAATCACCCGCTGCCTGAAGGCGATCCTTCCCCAGCCGTGGATCAACCTCGGTGTCGACGACCTGATCGACCGGCTGCCGCCGTCCCTGATCGAGTCCGGCTCCGGCGTCGAGTTCGGGCAGCAGGGCGAGGTCGTCCTCGGTGACGGCTTCCGCGAGATGGAGGAGGCCTGGACGAAGGGCGTCGCCGCCATGGCGCGCGCCGGGGCCCGGATCATCATCGACGACGTGTTCCTCAGTGGAGCGGCCTCCCAGGAGCGCCTGCGGGCCCATCTGGAGGGCCTCGAGGTGCTCTGGGTCGGCGTGCACTGCGACCCCGAGATCGCGGCCGGCCGCGAGATCGCCCGCGGCGACCGGGTCATCGGCATGGCCGTCTCGCAGGCGGAGATCGTGCACAAGGGCGTCGTCTACGACGTCGAGGTCGACACCAGTCACACCGAGTCCCTGGACTGTGCCCGGGCCATCGCCGCACGCGTGAGCTGAATCGCCCCTGGTGAGCACGCCCGTGTGCGCGGGCGTGCTCACCGCTGCAATGGACACGACGAGGAGACAGAGCATGGACAGTGCGGAAACTGACGGGTCAGGCGCGGCCCCGGCCGTGTCGCGCCCGCCGGGGCGGCCGGCCGCGCAGCAGACGTGGAGCAAGTTCTGGCTGCTGACTTCCGCGGCGTCGGTCTCCGAGATGGGCAACACCTTCCTCCACCTGGCGATGCCGTGGACCATCCTGGCCAGTACGGGGTCGCCCTTGATGGCCGCGCTCAGCCTCGGCGTGCAGTATCTGCCGTTCGTCGCCTCTCCCCTGCTGGGGACCCTGATCGACGGCTACGAACGCCGCATGGTCTTCATGATCTCCGAACTGGTGCAGGGCGTGCTCGTCGCGCTGACCCCGTTCCTGCTCATGATGGACCAGGTCGAGCTCGTCCTCGTGGTCCTGCTGGTCGCCGGCTGCGGCACCGTGACCTCCAACCTGACCAGCGACTTCAGCCTGCTGCCCCAGCTCGCGCCGCAGGACCGGCTCACCGAGGCCTACAGCAGGTTCGGTGCCGCGACGGAACTGGCCCGTACGGCCGGGCCCGCCGTCGCCGGCCTGGTGCTCGCCGGGGTCGGCGGGTACGGGGCGCTGTGGATCGACGCCGCGACCTTCCTGGTCACCGCGGTGGTCGCGGCCGTCCTGCCGCGCGGTGAGAAGCCGGTCGCCGAGCGGGGATTCCTGCGCATGCAGATCGAGGGCTTCCGCAGCTTCCGGAAGATCCGCGGAGTGCCGCGGCTCACCCTGGTGCTCTCGGTGTACAACCTCGGGGCCGGCGCCGTACCGACCGTCATCCTGGTCCTCGCCGCCGGCACCTGGGGCTGGTCCAGCGGCTGGGCGGGCGCGGTCCTCGCCACCGGGGCCGCCGGCAGCGCCCTCGGGTCCTGGCTGGGCGGCAGGCTCTGGCAGAACGCCCCGGCGGAGCGGCGCATCCGGCTGTGGTTCCTGGTGTGCGCCGTCGCCTCCGCCGGCCTCCTGGCCCCCTGGGAGGGCCTGGTGGTCCTCGGCTTCTGCGGCCTGATGGCCGGCGAAGGGGGCATGAACGTCACCACGAACGAGTACCGCTTCCGGGCGATACCCGACGAGGTGTCCGGCCGGGTCAACGCCGTCATGCGGGCCTTCATCCTGGGCGGCGCCGCCCTGTCCTCCGTGCTGCTCGGCTGGTCCGTGACGCTGCCGGAGCAGGTGCTGCGGTTCGCCCCGGCCCTGGTCACCTCGGTCCTGGCCGTTTCGATCTGGGCGGGTGTGCGGAGCGTCCGGGCGCCCTCGGGGACCGAGCCGGAGAAGGCGGTATAGGCCCCCGCCCCGCCCCGCCCATCGACTCAACGCACGCTGCGAGAGGAATCCGAATGCTCTACATGTTCGCCTTCGACAAGCTCGGCATCGTGGTGGGAGACCTGTACTTCGTCGATCCCGAACCGCTCAAGGGACAGGAGAGCCCCGAGCACGGGGTCCGGCTGGAGCTGAGGCTGGTCGAGCAGGGCACGCTCGTGGACTCCGTCTACGCCGCCTACCCGATCACCGTGGACCGGCCGGTGTGGCGCGCCGACTTCCTGGAGTCGGTCGACGGCAGGCCCGGGAGCTTCGACCGGACCCACCACCACCCGGTGTTCACGGGCTGGGACCCAGGCGACCGGGTCTTCGTCCGCGAGCTGTCCGCGGACCCGCTGGGCTGGCTGGGGGAACGCCTCGCCGACCTCGACGGTCTGCTGCAGACGGCGGGCTTCCCCGCCGACACGGCCGGTCCGACCGATGCCGCGGAGCTGCGCAGGGCGGCGCCCGAGATCGTGGACGCGACCCGCAGGCTCCTCGACCGGGTTCGTGCGGGCGAGCTCGGGAACCGGCCGGAGGGCGAGCCGCCCGCGCCCGTGGAGGAACAGCTCCAGGCGCTGGTCCGCTCCGGCTGGCTGTGAGCCGCGCGGGTGCTGGTCCCCCGCCCGGGACCAGCACCCGAAGGCGGTCAGTAGCCCGCTTCTCCGATCACGTTGGCCAGCGGCTCGCCGGCGGCGTAGCGCGCCAGCTGGGCCTTGGCGAGGGCCATGGCCTTCGCCGGCGGCGAGGTGTTCGACCCGGCGGTGTGCGGGGTCAGGATGAGTCCGGGGGCGGACCACAGGGGATGCCCGGTGGGCAGCGGCTCCGGTGCGGTCACGTCGAGCGCCGCGTACAGCCGGCCGGCGCACAGCTCGGCGACCAGCGCGTCGGTGTCGACGAGGCGGCCGCGGCCGGCGTTCACCAGCAGGGTGCCGTCCCGCATCCGGCTCAGGAACGCGGCGTCCACGAGGCCGGTGGTGGCCTCGGTCAGCGGGAGCAGCAGGACCACGATGTCCGCCTCGGGCAGCAACCCGGGCAGCTCGTCCACGCCGTGCACGCCCGGGCGGGGCCGCCGGGCCACGGCCGTGACCTCGGCGCCGAATCCGGTCAGGACCGGGGCCAGGGCCGAGCCGAGGGAGCCGTACCCGACGAGCAGCACGCGCTTGCCCTCAAGGGTGTCGGTGTGCGTGTAGTCCCAGCGCTGTTCGCGACGGGCCTGCTCGAAACGGGGCAGTCGCAGCAGGTGAGCCAGGACGACACCGGTGACCCATTCGGTGACGGCCCGGTCGTACGCGCCCTTGGCGTTGCACAGCACGACGCCTTCCGGCACGTACGGCCTGATCCACTCCACGCCGGCGGACTCCAACTGCACAAGCCGCAGCCGGGGCAGCTCGGCGAACCGGGACAGGAGGTCAGGGCCGATGCCGTAGGGCGGGACGATCACCTCCACGGTGTCCGCCGACGCCGGGAGTTCGGCCTCCCCGGTCCACACATCGGCCCGGAAGCCCTCCGGGAGGCCGCCCATGAGGGCCTCGGATTCCGGAGTCGGCAGCCATACGGTGATCTTTTCAGCAAAGGGGGACGAGGAACTCCGGAAGTTCTCCGGATTGTTCTGCGCACGAAGATCCATGTGACGTACATTAACGCCCGGACTATGTGTGCGGCCATGTCATGGGACAGCACGGAATCCATGAATGTCCGTGCAGATGCGGTGGTTTCGGACGGTGGGGGAACTGCGCCGGATCGGAATTCCGGGCGGTCCGGCAACCGTTGACACAGGTTCAGCGCGACAGTAAGAATCGGGACCGGTAAAAATTTGTCCGGTCGCGGTATTCGGCCCTCCGATCCTCCGGCCCAGCGGGATGAATCCGTGAACGGCGAGGCTTCTCACCGGATCCGATCGAGCCCCGCGTCCACCGCCGCGTACCGCGTTCGCCGCACGGCGTCAGGCCGCTCGGCGGCCGGCGTGCACGGCTCGTCTCCGCGTTCACAGCTCGTCTCCGTACAGACCGAAGGAACCGTCATGACCGACCTGGCCGTTCACACCCCGGACACCGACGCGCGGGAGCTGCCGGTCCTGCTGCTCGTCGGCAGCGGGTACCGCCCCTACCGCGAGTACATCCTGGCCGCGGTCTCGAAGCACTACCGGTTGTGGCTCCTGGACTCGCACGAGGCGACGTGGCAGCTGCGGTACTGCGTGGGCGCCACCCGCGTCGACACCCAGGACGCGGACGCCGTGCGCGAGGCGGCCCTGGCCGTCGTCGCATCGCTGCCGGTCGGGGGCGTCTTCACGTACGACGAGACGCAGGTCGTGTTCTGCGCGCGGCTCGCGCAGGACCTCGGCCTGCCGGGCAGCCCGCCCGAGACCATAGCCAACTGCCGTGACAAGGCGGCCACTCGTGCCGTCCTCACCGCCGCCGGCGTGCCCCAGCCCGCTTCCTTCACCGTCACCAGCGCCGCGGAAGCCCTCGCCGCGGCGGAGAAGATCGGCTACCCGGTCATCGTCAAGGCCCGTGCCATGGCCGCCAGTTTCGGCGTCGTCCGCGCGGACGGCCCCGCGGACATCGCCGCCGCCTTCGCCGCCGCCGACGGCGCCGACTTCATGAACCTGCCGCGCTACCCGGCGAACGTGCTGGTCGAGGAGTTCCTGACCGGGCCGGAGATCAGCGTCGACGCCGTCATCCACGACGGCGAGGTCACCCCGACCGTCATCGCCCACAAGCGGCTCGGCCTCGAACCGTACTTCGAGGAGACGGGACACGACGTCGACGCACGCGACCCGCTGTTCGAGGACGAGGAACTGCTCGGCCAGCTCCGTGACATCCACCGCGCCCTCGGCTTCGTCCACGGCGCCACCCACTCCGAGTTCAAGCTGACCCCCCGCGGCCCGCGCCTGGTGGAGATAAACGCCCGGCTCGGCGGGGACCTCATCCCCTACCTCGGTCTGCTGGCCACGGGCGTCGACCCCACGGTCGTGGCGGCGCACGCCGCGGCCGGCCGCAGGAGCGACCTCACTCCGCTCCACCACAAGGCCGCGGCCGTCAGGTTCCTGCTGCCCGAGGGCCACTGCCGCACCGTGGAGGTCGTCGTCCACGAGGAGCGCTTCGGGCCGACGATCCACGAGACCGGCATCACCGCCGAACCCGGGGACGAACTCGACCTGCCGCCCGCCGCGTTCCTCACCCGCTACGGCCATGTCGTCGCCGTCGGGGACGACATGCGCCAGGTTTGGCACGACCTCCAGGAGCCCGAGCGCCTGGTGGAGCTCCGGGCCGACGTGCTGCCCGAGTGAACCCGCGGCCGGCGTCCTGACCGGCCCGACCCGCAGACCCGGCGTCCTCGCCGCCCGATCCGCCGACACTGCCCGCAGCACCGTGACCGGTCCGCCCGATCCGCCACCGCACCGGCCGATCGGGCGGCGAGAACAGGACCCCCACATGACCAGTGTTTCCGAGCACCTCGACATCGCTCCGGTGCCGCGCACGGCAGCACCCGGCGGTGTCCGACTGGACGCCGCCGAGCTGCACGCCTCGGTGAGCGACCCGTGCCTGACGGCGATGACCCTGCTCAACGACATCGCCGGGCGCCACCCGGACGCCGTCTCCTTCGCCGCGGGACGCCCGTACGAGGGCTTCTACGAGGTCGCCGCGCTCAGCGACTACCTGAGCGCCTTCGAGCGGCACCTGGTGGACGATCTCGGCCTGGGCCCGGAGGACGTGCGCCGGACCTTCTTCCAGTACGGCCGCACCAAGGGGTTCATCCACCACCTGATCACGCGTCACCTCGCCTCCGACGAACGGATGACCGTCGATCCCGAGTCGGTGCTCGTGACCACCGGCTGCCAGGAAGCGATGGTGCTCGTCCTGCGGGCGCTGTGCCGCGACGAGCGCGACGTGGTCCTCGCCGCGTACCCCTCGTACGTCGGATTCCTCGGCGCGGCCCGGCTCGTCGACGTGCGGGTACGGCCGGTCGCCGAAGGCCCGGGCGGCATCGACCTCGCCGACCTGGCGGAGCAGATCCGCCGCGCCCGGGCCGACGGGCTGCGCCCGCGCGCCTGCTACGTGGTCCCCGACTTCGCCAATCCCAGCGGCGTCAGCATCGCGGAGGACGACCGCCGCCGGCTCGTCGAGCTGGCGGAACGGGAGGACATCCTGCTTCTGGAGGACAACCCGTACTCGATGTTCCACGGGGGCGAGGGCCGGCTGCCCACCCTGAAGTCCATGGACACCGGGCACCGCGTGGTCTATTTCGGGTCGTTCGCGAAGACCGCGTTCGCCGGGGCGCGGGTCGGGTACGTGATCGCCGACCAGCCGATGGCCGACGGCGCACTGTTCGCCGACGAGCTCGCGAAACTCAAGAGCATGCTCACGCTCAACACCTCCACGGTCGCCCAGGCCGTCGTGGGCGGCTTCCTGCTGAGGAACGAGTGCAGCGTGGAACGCGCCACCGTGCGGGAGGCCCAGGTCTACCGCGACAACCTGCGCGCCGTGCTCACCGGCCTCGAGAAGCACTTCGGCGAGGCCGGTCCGCTGCACGGATCCGGGGTCTCGTGGAACGCCCCGGCGGGCGGCATGTTCGTCGTCGTCACCCTGCCCTTCCGCGCGGACGACGCCCTGCTCACACGCTCCGCCGAACGTTTCGGAGTGCTCTGGACACCCATGTACCACTTCTACGCGGGGGAGGGCGGATCACACCAGATCCGGCTCTCCTTCAGCGTCCTGTCGCCCGAGCGGATCGACGTGGGGATCGGCCGGCTGGCCGAACTCGTGGCCGACCGCGCCTGACCCTCGGCGCGCACGCACCGGAACGCCGTTCACCGCTTGCCGTTCACCGCTCACCGATCGCCGCACACTGGGGGAAGACCACATGAAATGGCCAATGCGCAGATCCGTCGTGCCCGACGCCGGGAGAGCGAACCACGGAGGCGCGGCGTGACGGCCACCACGACGGGTCCCGAGACCCGGCCGCAGCCCGGACAGGACGGCAACCTCCGACGCGAGCTCGGCTACTGGAGCCTGACGGGCGTGGCCTTCGGCGGCATCATCGGCTCGGGCTGGCTCTTCGGCTCGTTCTACGGTGCCCAGGCGGCGGGCCCCGCGGCCGTGATCTCCTGGGTGATCGGCGGCGCCGCGCTGACGCTGGTCGCCCTTGTCCTCATCGAGCTGGGCGCCGGCAGGCCGGAGGCCGGAGGCATGGTGCGGTGGCCGCTCCTCGCGAACGGACCGCTCGCGGGCACCCTCATCGGCTGGACCATGCTCCTCGCGGTCGCCAGCACGATGGCCGCCCAGGCCTCCGCCATCGTGCAGTACGCGAACCGCTACCTGCCGGGCATGTACGAGGGCGATGCGCTGACTCTGCGGGGCCGGTCCGCCGGTGCGGCACTGCTGCTGCTTCTCGTCGTCCTGAACTGGTTCGGGGTCAGGCTCTTCGCCCGGCTGAACCTGCTCGTCACCACCGTCAAGATACTTGTCCCGCTGCTCACGATCGTGGCGCTGCTGGTCTCGAGTTTCCACCCGGGCAATGTCTCCGCGGGCGGCGGGTTCGCCCCCTACGGATGGGCGGCCTCGCTGACCGCGATCGCGAGCGCGGGCATCGTCTACGCCATCGACGGCTTCGCCTCCCCGATCGAGCTGTCCGCCGAGGCGAAGAACCCGCGGCGGGACATACCCCGGGCGATCCTCACCGCCATCGGACTCTCGGTCCTCCTGCACGTCGTGCTCCAGCTGACGTTCATCTTCGCCGTCCCGACCGAGAGCCTCGGCGGGGGCTGGCGCGGGCTGAACTTCGCCTCGCCCTTCGGCGAGCTCGCGCTGCTGCTCAACCTCAGCTGGCTGGCCGCGGTCGTCTACGCCGACGCCGTGTTCTCGCCCGGCGGCTCGACGTACGTGACAGTGGCCGCCGGCAGTCGGGAGACCTACGCAGTGGCCAAGAACGAGGCGTTGCCGCGGCGGTTCTCCGTGGTGTCGGAGCGGGCCGGCGTCCCGCGGAACGCCATGGCTCTCAACTTTGTCCTGAGCGTCGTCATCCTGCTGCCGTCCAGCGGGTGGCGGGACCTCATCTCCGTGGTCGGCGCCCTGGCCCTGCTGACCTACGCGCTGTGCTCCGTGGCGGCGGGCGCCTTCCGGGAGGCCGCCCCCGAGCGGCTGGCGGGCTGGGTCCCCGGCCTCGGCTGGATCGCGCCGGCAGGCTTCGTGGTCGCCTCGGAGCTCGTGCACTGGTCCGCCTGGGAGAACCTCCGGATCGCGCTGCCCGAGCTGCTGGCCGCCGTGCTCCTGTTCGTCGTCCTGCGCCGCCGCGACCTCGACCTCCGCGCCGAGCTGCGGACCGGCGCCTGGCTCCTCGGCTACTTCGTGTGGCTGCTGGTCCTGTCGGGCCTCGGCAGCTTCGGCGGCGCGAACCTGATCCCGGCGCCCTGGGACACGGTGGCGGTGGCCCTGTGCGCCCTGGCCACCTACCGCTGGGGCGTCCGCTCGGGCACGGCGTACCTGCGCCGCTGACGGTGCACCGGCCGGTTCGGCCGCCGTCCCCGTACTGGGCGTCCGGTGGCGAGGATTGTCCGGAAGGATCAGTCGCTCACGAATTCAAGGCTGGAGAAATCGGCGTGAAAAACGTGCCCATTACGGTTCACGCGCGATGCCGCCGCACCGACACAGCCGGCGCGCCTGTAAAGCAGAACAACCTCGTCGGTTTCGTTGTGGACGTACCCGCTGCCTTTGATGTTGAAGCACCGCTCGGATGTGGGATTCTCCAGCGTTCTCCGCTCTCCGGGTTTGAGATAGATGAAGATTCCGAAGGCAGGGCCGATCCCATTGAATCGCACACTTCGAAATGTTTCGTGTGGCCGTCGACCTCGGGGCGGAACATACGAGGGCACCCCCGAACAATTGGGAGTGCCGTAGAGCTCGGCCTGCACGTCGGTCTGGTTCTCCACCGGACCGCTTCCCTCCGTGTACGGGTAGCAGCGAATATCGGGGTCCTTGATGTGCCCCTCCGCCGGAGGCAAGGTGTAGGTGAATTTCCCCTCCGCCGCAACCGCGTCAACAGGCGGAACGGCCAACGCGAATACCGCCAGGGCGCTGATGGTGAGAACAAGCCGGTACACGACACACCTCTCGTTGATCAAGGCCAGGTCGGTCGCGGCGACGACCGAGCGGCAGGCCCCGCGAGTGGGGCCTGCCCGCGCCGCGGTCAGTCGGCGAAGAGGACGCTGCCGAAGTCCAGGTTGACCCCGTTCTCGCCGGGCTTGATGTGCTCCGGGTGGCCCAGGCAGCCGGCATGCGGGTACAGCAGGACGACATCGTCGGTACCGTTGAAGGCCCGCCCCGCGCCCTCGATGGTGAGGCACTTGTCGGACAGCGGGTTGTCGAGTGTGATCTGCCTGCCGGCGGCATTGTGGTAGATGAACACCCCGTTCGCGGCATAGGACGGGGCGACGCTCCCGAAGGTGATGGCGGCCGCGGTGACGACCGTGGACAGAGCGAACATGATCCGCTTCATATACCACTCCTGGATTTCGCGGGTGAACCGCACGGGACTGCGCGCACGGATGCATGAGAGATCGACTCCGGAACGAGACGTACGAGCATTCCAGGATGTCGGATCATTCAGCTCACCGCACGCTGCGGCGGATTGCGAAACAAGCATGGCACCCCCGCACCCGGAATGAGCGTTTCTGCAGATCGAAGCACCGGAGCACCGGAGGCATTCCCGCGCACAACACACCACACGGAATGCTCCGGCACACGACCGATCCGACCTTCGAAGCCGGGGACCTACGGCAATACATGCACTGATACAGCAAAACAGATATCGATCATGGGATAATCGGAATCCCAATCGGGTAGGCCCGTCCCGACCGAGCGGCCCTCCAGGATCGCCACCGCCCTGCGCCGTTCGTGCACCGCTGGGGCGTCCGGCCGGGTGTGCGGTCAGCCGCCCTGGCCGGCGCTGCCCACCGGGCCGACCGTCACCTGGGAGGTGGTCTCGTCCGTGACGGGCAGCGTGGCGGCGCCGGGCCACTTCAGGGTGACCGTCTTGGTCTCGTTCGGCGGGGTCACCAGCAGCCCGGTGATGCGGACGCCGGAGCCGCCCGTGTCGTTGGACGGGTAGTGGATGCCGAAGGCGATCGACTGCCCGTTCTTGAGGACCGACGAGGTGGCCTTCTCACCCGTGCGCTTCGCGGACAGCGAGCCTTCCCGAAGCTGCAGATCGACGCCCGCGTACCCCGAGATCGTGCAGTCCCGGCCACCGTTGTTCTTCATCGTCACGGCGACGGTGCGGTCGGGGTCGCCGTCGATGGTGTTGTCCGCCGCCGTGATCTCCAGCTCGTCGGTACGGCACCAGGCGGCCTTGCCGGTCCCGCCTGCCGCGGCGGATCCGCTGCCCGCGGCCGTGCCCTGCGTGGAGGAGCCCTTACCAGCTGAGCCGTTCCCGGCCGAGCCCGCGCCGTCGGAGCCCTGCGCGCCGTCGCCCTGTCCGGAGCCGCTGCCCGCGCCCGTACCGTCCTGGGAAGAGGCGGTGGCCGCGGCCGACGGGTCGCTCTGCCCCGTCGTGCCGCCACCGTCGTTCTGACAGGCGGCGAGCGAGAGGCTCGCGGCGACGGCCAGAGCGGCGAAGGTGAGCTTGTGAACGCGCATCGTTTTTCCTCGGATCGGTTGCGGTCATCGGCCGCTCGGTACCGTCCCGCACACCTCCTCGTGAGTCGGCGGGAGTCGGTACCGGCGAGCGTTTCTGATCAACAGGACCCCTCGGTCACGGCGAGCCGTTCCCTCGAACGCCCGCTGGATACACGCCTGTTACGCACGCCGTGGCACAACGCATGCCACCGCTGGCCGCGCCGCCCCTTGCCACCTGTCGGAGGCCGGCGCCGGTTGGGACAGACCTGTGACCCGGTGGATCTTGACCAGTGTCCCGGGCACGGCGACAACGTCCAGCACAGCTGACCGGCAGAGGTTACGTACGCAGGGCGGGACCGGGTGCGCCCCGGCAGCAGCCATGGATCGCATGACCGTCACGGGAGCAAGCCGGCCGCGATCCCTGGCCGCCGCCTCCGCGCCGCAATGATCTGATCCGATCGGGGCACCCGCCGGGGCGGGCACAGCCGGACCGGAGCGGCAGCACCCGGGCCATGGACGAGCCGGGCTCGTTGGTGTACACGCGACGAGCAGATGACCCGGACCTGGGCCGCCGAATCCGGCCCTCGCGGTGTCCGGGGCAATGCCGTCGCTCCCGGCGTCACCCCGACTCCCGGCACCGAGAGCGCCCGCCCGTCATCGAACGCATGGCCGCGACGACTCCGGCCGGAGCCCCGGTCGCTCCCGAGGACATCGCCCACGCCGTCGCCTTCCTCGCCTCCGACGAGGCCCGCATGAGCCACCCATGCCGGTTCACCTGGTTCGTCCCGTTTCGCACAAGCGGTTGTCACGGATCATCAACTCGCCTGTCACAGCGGCATCTTGATCCGGCCCGCGGCGCAACGGCCCGCCCGGAAGCAGACATCCCCAGAGACGACAGCGGCTCGTCGGTTCGAGCGGGCCGGACAAGACCACTTCGCAGGAGTGCACATGCGCGTCAAGAAGATCTCCGCCCTCGCCGTGATCGTCGCCGCGGCCGGCCTCTCGCTGACCGCGTGCGGCGGCAGCGACGGTTCGAGCACGGCCGCGCAGAGCAGCACACCGGCTTCCGCCAGCAGCTCCACGGGCGGCCAGGGCGCGGCAGGCGCTTCCTCCGGCACCTCCGGCGACACCACCGGCGGCACCTCCAGCGACACCACCGGTAGCACCGGCACCAGCGGCAACACCGGAACCAGCACCAGCGGCGGCGCAGGGAAGAAGGCCGCCGCCCGGACCGGGACCACGGCGTCGGGCGCCCTGTGCAAGACCGACCACCTCGGCTTCAGCGCCGCGTCCGCCGGAGTCAAGAACGAGATCGTCGTCAACCTGAAGAACACCGGCTCCACCACCTGCAGCATGCACGGCTTCCCCGGCGTCCAGCTCCTCGGCGCCGACGGCCTGGGCGACAAGGGCCCCGACGCCGCCCGCACCGACACCACCGCGCCCGCCGTCACCATCGCCCCCGGCGAGGAGACCCGCTTCCTCCTCCACTACATCCCCGACACCAGCGGCTCCGGCAAGACCTACACCAGGCTCGCCGTCACCCCGCCCAACGAGACCGTCTTCGACGTCATGGACCTCGACGGCCTCAGCATCACCGTCCCCGCCACCACCGGCAACGCCCCCGACGTCTACGTCGACCCCGTCGGCTACCACACCGGCACCGGCAAGTGACCGCGTCAACAGGTCCGGCCCGTGAAGCCCCGGCAAGGGGCTCCGGAGGTCCCACTCCCCCGTGTCAGGGACGGCCGTAGTGGACGGGCAGGCCGCCGGCGGCCTCGCCCCCGTCTTCGCCATGTCAGTTCCGTGTCAGGGGCCCGTGCCACTCTCTTTCACGTGAACGACCCCGGAAACGAAAGGGGGTCGGGAGCGAGGAGAGGTGCCCGGAGTGGTTGATCGGGGACCAGCGAGCACGCCTCGAGGTCGGACCCCGTCAGGGGTCCACGCAGGTTCGAATCCTGCCCTCTCCGCGTCACACGGCACGCCGCTCACCGGGAAACATCCGGTGAGCGGCGTGCCGATGCCGTGCGACATCGCCCCCGTGGACGACGACGTCCAGACCGCCTCACCGAGCACTCCCGGCCGAGGGCTGATGGCGTCTGCGTGCTCGGGCCGGCGCCGCGGTCGTCCTGGCCGATCTCGGCCAGGGGTACGCCCCCAGGGGCGTCCGCCTCGACGCCGTGTGCCCCGGTGTCATCGAGACCCCGATGGTCGCTGACATGCTCGATGGACAGGCCGAGGCCATGGCCGAGATCATGAAGCAGCAGCCCATCGGCCGCCCGGGCACCGCCGACGAGATCGCCGACGCCGTCCTGTGGATGTGCCGCCCGGCCGCCGCCTTCGTCGTCGCCGTCGCCCTGCCCGTGGACGGCGGATTCACCGCCCACTGAGCCCTGGTCCCCTTGAGCACCCCCTGCCAGAACCTTCAGGCCCCAGCACTCGAAATCCGCGACTCCTCCGGCTTTCGACGTACGATCCCTGATCGACCAGGTCAGGCGGTGTCACCTGATGGGGTCCAGTTCACCCGGAGTGGCCGATACCTCACGGCTCCCACGGGAGGGCTCGCTAACCTCCGGACCCGGAGACGATCAACCGGAACTGGAGATTCTCATGTCCAAGATCGCCCTGTTCGGCGCCAACGGCACCATCGGATCCCGCGTCCTTGACGAGGCCCTTCGCCGCGGTCATCAGGTCACAGCCGTCGTACGTGACCCGGCGAAGCTCACCAAGAGCGACCCGAACCTGACCGTGGTCACGGGTGACGTGCTGGACCCCGCATCGGTCGCCGAGGTGGCCAAGGGGAAGGACGTCGTGGTCAGCGCGGTCGGCGGAGGCGACGGGCCGGGCCACATCGCCACCATCAGGCCCGCCGCCGAGTCACTGGTCGCCGGCGTGCGCACGCTCGGGGGCGACGCACCCCGGCTCATCTCGGTGGGCGGCGCCGGTTCCCTGCGCCGGCCGGACGGCACGCAGGTCTGGGACGCCGATGGCCTGCCGGAGTTCCTGCTCCAGATCATGCACGCCCACGGCGACGCCCTCGACTTCTACCGCACCGTCAGCGACGTGAGGTGGACCAACATCAGCCCCGCGGCCACGATCGAGCCGGGCGAGCGCACAGGCGCGTACCGCACCGCCACAGACGACCTGATCGTCGCCGAAGACGGCAGCAGCCGCATCTCCGCCGAGGACTACGCGGTCGCCCTCCTCGACGAGATCGAACAGCCACGGCACATCGGCGAGCGTTTCACCGTCGGCTACTGACCACGGGTCCCGATTCGGCGTCGCTCGAATCTCCGCCGGCCCAGGATGCTCGGAGTGGTCGGTCGCGTCGGTCGGCTGCCCGGCGGTGGCCGGTCGGTGCGGCGCGGCCGCGATCGCCCGCCGTATGTCAGTCCCGTGTCAGGGGCCCGTGCCACTCTCTTTCACGTGAACGACCCCGGAAACGAAAGGGGGTCGGGAGCGAGGAGAGGTGCCCGGAGTGGTTGATCGGGGACCAGCGAGCACGCCTCGAGGTCGGACCCCGTCAGGGGTCCACGCAGGTTCGAATCCTGCCCTCTCCGCGTCACGCGGCGCGTCGCTCACCGTAAAACTCTCGGTGAGCGGCGCGCTGATGCCGTGCGGCGACGGCGGTGTCCGGCACGAACTGATCGGCTGGAGCTCGCGTCGCGCCTGAGCCTGCGGCGGGCTTCGGTACTGGCCCGCTGCGTTGATGGGTTTCCGCTGGGCGGCACCGGCCGCCGTCGGGGCGCTTCTTCGACGCCCTCGCCGCCTTCGTCCGCCCCTGCGGAGGGATTCGGCCCGACCCCGGAGGGCAGCGTGGCCGGATGGGTCCCCGGCGAACCTGCCCGCCGCTGCCCGGGCCAGGTGGGGAGAGCCCTATCGGAAGGCGGACGGTGGCGTGAACAGCGCCTGGACGGTTTCGGTGGCCAGGTCGCGGAGCCAGATGTGGGCGCGGTCGTCGTCGTAGCGCTGGTGCCACAGCAGGTACAGCGGGATGTCGGGCGACTGGAAGGGCAACGGCAGTGTGATCAGGCCGAGTTGGTCCCGGGCGGCGCGGGTGACCGCGTCGGGGAGGGTGACCACCAGGTCGGTGTCGAGGGCGAGTTGCAGCGCGAAGGCGGTGGTGGGCCCGGCGGCGACGACACGGCGTTCGTGGCCGTGTGTGGTCAGGGCGTCGTCGATGGGGTCGTGCAGGCGTCCGCGCCGCGAGACGGTGAGGTGTTCGGCGGCGGCGTAGCGCTCGATGCTCAGTGGGCCTTCGGTCAGCGGATGTCCGGGACGGACGGCGACGACGAGCCGGTCGCGGCCGACGAGGCGGTGGCGGATGTCGGGGAGCGTGGGCCGGCTGGAGCTGGATTCGAGGTCGACCTCACCGCGGCGTAGCTCGGGGGTGTCCGTGCCGGGTTCGGCGGGCAGGCGCAGTCGGACGCCGGGGGCCCGGCGGTGGACGGCGGCGATCAGGGCCGTGCCGCACGCGGCGGTCAGGGCGTCGTGCCAGCGCACGGTGAACACCCGCTCCAGGGTCTCCAGGTCGAGCTCCTGCTGCACGGACAGAAGGCGGTGCGCCTGCTGCACGAGGGCGTGGACCTCGGCGCGCATGGCCAGGGCACGGGTGGTGGGGACCATGGTGCGGCCGGCGCGGACCAGGATCTGATCACCGGTGGCCTTGCGGATGCGGCCGAGGGAGCGGCTCATCGCCGGCGCTGTGACGTGCAGGCGGGCCGCGGCACCGGCGACGCTTCCCTCCTCCAACAAGGCGTCCAGCGCAGTGAGCAGGTTCAAATCCAGTTGCATGAGAGTAACTCTACGAGTGAAAAGCATGCACTTGTTGTTAATCACCGGGCGGCCTACCGTCGAGCACATCCCCCGCATCGAGCACATCCGAGGAGCCCGCCATGAGCACAGCCATGCCTTTCGACGCCGGCACGTCGCTGATGTCCGACACGACCGCTGCCGTGAGGACGGCCGGCCTCACACTGCGCGAGCGCTACCTCCCACAGGCACGAGGCGTCAGCCTGAGCGAGGTCGTCGAAGAGATCCACGCCAATGACGACGCGGTGCTGGACGTGCTGCGTGAACCGCTGCTGCGGGCCCGGCCGGGATCGCGGTGGGCCGACGACGAGCTGGCCGGCGGCGCGCTTCCGCCCGGGGAGTGGTGGGTCGTCGACCCCGCCGAGGGGAACATCAACCATGTCCACGGGATGGCGGACTGGGCCGTCACCGCCACCCTGGTCCGCGACAACCAGCCCGTCCTCACCGTCGTCCACCTACCGCTGACCGGCGACACCTACACCGCCGTCGCGGGCGGCGGTGCCCGCCTCGACGGCCTGCCCCTGAAGGTGTCCGCCAAGTCAGACCTGAGCGCCGCGCTCACCGGCACCGGCCAGGCCAGGCCCGGCGAGGACCACCGTGTCTTCCGGCGGATCGGCGAGTCGGTGACCGCGATGCTCGCAGGCGGCCTCGTCGTGCGCGTCAGCGTTCCCGCCACATTGCAGCTCATCCACGTCGCCGCCGGACGCATGGACGCGTTCTGGCAGTTCTCCGACGTCCGCTCCGGGCTGGTCGCCGGTGCCCTGCTGGTCGCCGAGGCCGGAGGCACCGTCACCGACCTGGCGGGCAAGCCGTGGCACACGGGCAGCCGCGACTTCCTGGCCGCCGCCCCCGGCATCCACCCGGCCGCGCTCACGGTCCTGTCGTCGATCGCCTGACCGCGAAGCGTCCTGCATTCCCCTTCACCCGACCCCGACTCCGACTCCGATCTCGACCCCGCAAGGGAGCACCGCCTCATGACCAGCATCGGCATCCTGGGCGCCGGACGCGTCGGCGCCAACCTCGCCGACAAGCTCGCCTCGTCCGGACACCACGTCGTCCTCGGCCGCCGGAGCCCGAAGGAGCGGACGGAAGCACCCGTCCACGGCAACAACCCCGGCATCTCCTTCGCGGACCAGCGCACCACCGCCCGCACCTCGGACATCGTGATCAACGCGACGCCCGGCGACAGCTCCCTGGACCGCCTCACCGGTCTGCGCGCCGAACTCGCCGGGAAGATACTCGTCGACGTCTCCAACGCGACCACGGACGCCGACGACGGCCTGCCCGGCGCCCTGTGCTATCCCGGCAGCAGCCTCGCCGAACAGCTTCAGGCCGCCCTCCCGGACACCCGAGTGGTCAAGACCCTCAACACCATGCTGTTCATGGTCATGACCGCTCCCGCATCCCTGGCCACCCCACCGACCGTCTACCTGTCGGGCGACGACGAACACGCGAAGAAGGCGGTCACCGGCATGCTCGGCGACCTGGGCTGGCAGCCGTCATGGATCGAGGACCTCGGTGACATCACCACAGCACGCGCCACCGAGGCCATGATCCTGGTGGTGCCCCACGTCCTGCGCCGACGCGGCTTCCAGCCCTTCGCCGTGTCCCTCGCCCGCTGACCCCCTGGCCGGTCGGTATCACCGCCCCGCCCGGCCGAAGGCGACGGGGCGGACGCGTGCGCCTGAGGACCGGTCCGGGGCGTTCCGGGGCGCGTGAGACGCGCACCCGCGGGTAACCGGCGATGTCATGAACGCGTTGAGGATACGGCCGCAGAGTTCGCCGTACGGACCGGGCGCCGAACCGCCGTACGTCGCCGGTCTCGTCGGACCGAGGAGGTAGACATGCTCTTCCTGGTCGTCGCCCTGCTCCTGCTGGGCATCGTCCTCGGCTCGGCCGCCTACCTTCCCTGGCCCGTGACCCTGGTGGCCGGTGCCGTGATCGCCGTCTGGCTCGTCGTGTTCGCCGGTCGCGAGCGGCGTCGGCGCAGCCGGACGAGGAGGGCCTGACCATGCGGCTGACCGCACCACCCTCCGTCCGCACGGGCCGAAGGGACACAGAAGGCATGGCGGTGGCCTCCTTCGTCCTGGGACTTCTGGGACTGCTCGTCCTCAACCTGGTCCTCGGGCCCATCGCCATCGTGCTGGCCGTCATCGCCCTGCGCCGGGACACACCGCGTCGCTCACGAGCACTGCTCGGACTGGGGCTCGGCATCGCCGACCTGGTGCTGTTCGCCGTCCTGGCGTCCGCCCACGGAGCCACGTCCTGGTCGGTCTGGGGCGGCTGAGCGCTCCGGGGCGCCCGTGCCCTGTGCGGGCGCCCGGTTCGGCGCGCTCCCGTCCGAAAAGCGTCGCTCGTGCTGTCCCACCGGCCGGGCTCGGTGTGCCCCGGAGACGGCGGCGAGCGGAGTCGCCTGGCGGCGTGCAGCGCGTTCGGCACGCAGCGCGAGGGAGCGCCCCGTGTGCGTGCCGATACCAGTGGGGTACTCGGCGCCCCGACCGTTTTCATCGGGGTGCCGGTCCGCTTGACACCGGTATCGGCCCCGGCCCCGCCCGAGTCGTTTCTGGAGCCCACATGTCCCAGCCTCGCCAGCAGCAGGTCCCGCCCGGTGCGACGGGCGCGATGGTGCCTCGGCCGGATCACGGTGAACACAGCTACCGGGGCTCCGGACGGCTGGCCGGCAAGGCCGCGGTGATCACGGGCGGGGACAGCGGAATCGGACGTGCGGTGGCGATCGCCTACGCCCGTGAGGGCGCGGACGTCCTGGTCTCCTACCTGGACGAGCACGAGGACGCGGAGGAGACCGCGCGGTGGGTGCGGGACGCGGGCCGCACATGCGTACTGGTGCCCGGGGACCTGGCCGACCCGGCGCACTGCCGCTCCGTCGTCGACAAGGCCGTCGAGGAGTTCGGCCGGGTCGACGTACTGGTCAGCAACGCCGCGTTCCAGATGACCCACGACTCCCTCACGGACATTCCCGACGAGGAGTGGGACCGTACTCTCGCGGTCAACCTCAGCGCGTTCTTCCACTTGGCCAAGGCCGCGGTGCCGCACATGCGGCCCGGATCGTCGATCATCGGGAGCACCTCGGTCAACTCCGACAGTCCGCCCCCGCAGTTGCTGCCGTACAACGCCACCAAGGCGGGCATCGCCAACATGGTCGGTTCGCTGGCCCAGATGCTGGCGTCGAAGGGCATCCGCGCCAACAGCGTCGCCCCGGGGCCCATCTGGACGCCGCTCATCCCCGCGACCATGCCGCCCGAGCAGGTCGAGAGCTTCGGCTCCGAGGTGCCCCTCGGGCGGCCCGGCCAACCGGCCGAACTGGCGCCGGTGTACGTCATGCTCGCGTCCGACGAGGCCGCCTACGTGTCCGGTGCCAGGGTCGCCGTCACCGGCGGACAGCCGATCCTGTGAGCGCCGGGGACACGGCCCTGTACCCGTTGCGGCTGACGGTCACGGCGAGGCCCCTGGTTTTCGGCGGCCACGCCATCGCCCGCCGCCTGGGCAAAAGGGGCCTGCCCGACTGGAGCGTCGCGGAGACCTGGGAGTGCAGTGACGTCGAGGACCACCGGAGCGTGGTGACCAATGGCCCGCTGGCCGGCCGGACCCTGCACCAGGTGCTGTCGGAACAGCCCGAAGGGCTCATGGGCGCGGGCTTCTCCGGTGCGCGCTTCCCCGTGCTGACCAAGTTCATCGACGCCGCCGGCACCCTGCCCGTGCACCTGCACGCCGACGACGAGGCCGCCCGGCGCCTGGAGGGGCAGCCCAACGGAAAGACCGAAGCCTGGCACATCCTGGAAGCCGCCCCCGGCGCCACCGCCCTGTGCGGCGTCAAGGAGGGGATCACGGCCGGCCGATTGCGTGCCGCGCTGGAGGCGCAGGACTTCGACGCCGTACTGCGCCGTCTGCCGGTGCGCGCGGGCGAGACCCTCTACGTGCCCGGCGGCACCCTGCACAGCTTCGGGCCGGACACCCTCGTCTACGAGATCGAGCAGACGTCCGACATCCAGCAGCACGCGATGCGCTGGCACATGGAGGACGGCTCGCCGGTGGGTGATCAGGAACACCGGGCCAACCTCGACATGCTGATGCGGCAGGCCGACCTGGCGAACCGACCGGACTTCACGCCCGGATCGAGCATCGCCGTCGGGGACGGAGTGGAGCGGGTCTTCCTCTGCGCGGGCCCCTACTTCGCCCTCGAACGCTGGCGCGCCGGAACCGCCGAACCCTTGCGCCACGCCTTCACCACCGCGCACATCTTGTCGAACGTCGGCGCCCCGGTGCGGGTACGGACCGGCACGGGGAGCGAGGAACTGGGCCGCGCGGAGACGCTCCTGCTCCCCGCGGCGTGCGGTGACGTCGAGATCACCGGGCCTTCCGATGTCCTGTTCGGCTATCTCCCCGACCTCGACCGCGATGTCCGCGGCCCCTTGCTCGCCGCGGGATACCCCTTGTCGCTCCTGCGCCGGTTCACCGCGACGTCCGGCTGACGGGTGAGGAGCGCGCCCGGCACCTGCCTCGGGCAGGCGCCCTCTCGCCGAACCGACCGCGTCGCGCGCCCCGCCACGGTGCGGGTGCGGGTGCGAGCCGGCCCGCGCGCACAGGCGCGGCTGCCGCCCGCGACAGGCACGCGCGCAGCGACAGCGTTCCCACGGCGCCGCCACCACCGTGGTGACGTGACCGGCGAGGCCGCACCGCGTCGATCGATCCTCGGCGTGGCCACGGCCGCCGGACGTGACGACGGCCTGCGCCGATCCGGCGCGGCGCGGGCGCCCGAGAAGCCGGCCGGTGCCGGAGACCAGCCGGACGGGGCCGGTCCGGTGCGCCGTCCGGCGCGGTGAGTTCCTCTCTCGGCTGGTCGGCCGTGGCGTGCCTGTGCCCAGCCGTGCGAGGTTCCCCGTCGCGCAGGGCCGGGCCTGCGCAGCCTGTACCAGGTCATCGGTGGCGCACCGGCCGAGGAGTGTCCGTGCCGCGCCGTGCGCCGGGAGGAGCGCGGCCGTCCGCCGTCGCGGAGTACGCCGCGACGGGCGCGGCCCCGGCCGGTGGGGTCCTGCACGCTCTGGACCGCGCCGAGGCGCCGCACCGGGTCCCTACTCGTCGAGCGAGCGGACGGCGTCCGGCCGGGTGGTGTGGTCCGGGTGCCCCCGCGTGCGGCGCCGCTCCTTCAGCTCGGCCTCGTACAAGTGGTCCCTGCCCGCGACCAGTTCCCGGCGTGCCTCGGCTTCGATGTCCTTGAACGGCTCGTAATAGGTGGCGTTGTAGGCCTCGATGATCTGGAACGTCCAGTGCCCGGGGATCACGTTGCGGCCCAGGATCTCCCGCTGCACCCGGTCCGCCCACCCGTGCTGGCCGGCCTCCCGCAGCAGCGCCACCGCACGGTCCAGTGCGAAGTCGGCCCCTCCCGTGAGCTGGTGGAAGGCGTAGAGGTGGCCGCGGGCACGTTCGGTCGTCTCCAGCGCCTTCGACAACGCCCCAAGGGCCTGGACGAGGGTGTCCGAGACATTCGGCGGGCGCCGGTGCGCGCCGTCCGGGCCGTCATGGTGAGTGCTCATGCCCTCACGCATCCCCCGGCCCGGCTGGTTTCGCGCTCCCGCGCCGCCACATGGGCAGCCGCGGCCACCCGTCCGGCGGGCACCCGGCCCCCCTCGCCGGGCAACTCGAAACGGTCAGTGCCCGTCCGTGTCCCCGAGGCTCCGTACGGCCTCCTTCACCTTGGCCACCGCGAAGCCCCAGCCCTGCTCGACGGTCGGCTGGGCCGGAACGGCGACCTCGTCGGGGTTGGTGAGGACGTCCAGCAGGACCGGGCCCGGACTGCGGAAGGCCCGCCGCACCGCGCTCTCCACGTCCGACGGGTCCGTCACGCGGATGCCGGTGATGCCCATGGCCTCGGCCACGGCGGCGAAGTCGGGATTGTCGAGCACGGTACCGAACTCGGGCAGCCCGGCCTGTTCCTGTTCGAGTTTCACCATCCCCAGCCGGCGGTTGTCGAAGACGACGAGCTTGACGGGCAGGCGGTGGGTCTTGAGGGTCATGAGGTCGCCGAGGAGCATGCTCAGTCCGCCGTCGCCGCAGAAGGCCACGACCTGGCGTTCGCGGTCCAGGCACTGGGCGCCCAGTGCCTGCGGCATGGCATTGGCCATCGAACCGAGGTTGTACGAGCCGATGAGGCGTCGCTCGCCGCGCATCTCGACGAAACGGGAGAGCCACACCGTGGCCATGCCCGTGTCGGACGTGAAGACGGCGTCGTCGGCGGCGGCACGGTCCACCGCGGCGGCCAGCACCTCGGGCCTGATGTCGTGGGCACGGTTGTCCAGCGCGGAACGGAGTCGCCCGACGAGGCCTTGATCATGACGGGGGTCGGCGAGCCGGGCCTGGCCGGCGCGCCACCGGTCGAAGCGTTCCCGCGCCTGGTCCAGGTGCGAACGGTCACGTGCGTCCCCGGGCGCGGTGGCGAGGTGGTCCAGCAGGTCGCGGACGGTGGCGCCGGTGTCCCCCACCAGCCCGACGTCGACCGGCACCCGGCGTCCGATGTGCGTGGCCTCGGTGTCGACCTGGATCACCGTCCTGCCCTCGGGATACCAGTCCCGGTAGGGGAAGTCGGTGCCGAGCAGCAGAAGAGTGTCCGCGTCCTGGAGGGCCGCCGCTGCGGCGGGGTTGCCGATCAGACCGGTCTGGCCGACCTGGAAGGGGTTGTGGTCACCCTCGAATCCCGCCTTCGCCTTCAGCGTGAGCACCATCGGCGCGGCCAGACGGTCGGCCAGAGCGAGGACGTCCTCGCGAGCGGCGCGCGCTCCTTCCCCGACGAGCATGGTGACGCGCTCCGACCGGTCGAGGAGTTCCGCGGCGCGCCGGCCGGCCGCTCCGTCCGGCCGGCTCACCGGAGGGGTCAGCGAGAACCTGGGCGGCCGGTCGGTTGTCACCTCCCGCTCTCCCAGGTCGCCGGGCACGGTGAGGACGGCGACTCCCCTGCGGCCGAGCGCGCTGCGCACCGCCGTCTCCAGGAGCTGCGGCAGTTGGCCGGGCGAGGTGATGGTGGCGCGGAAGACCGCCACGTCGCTGAAGAGGGCGTCGTTGTCGACCTCCTGGAAGTAGTCGCTGCCGAGTTCGGCGAGCGGTACCTGGCCGGCGATGGCCAGGACCGGGGCGTGGCTCTTGGCGGCGTCGTACAGCCCGTTGAGGAGGTGGACGGAGCCGGGTCCGACGGTGCCCATGCACACGCCGAGGGTGCCGGTGAGCTGGGACTGGGCGCTCGCGGCGAAGGCCGCCGCCTCCTCGTGCCGGCAACCGACCCATTCCAGGTTCTCCGTGCCGCGGATCGCGTCGGTCAGGGGATTGAGGGCGTCCCCCACGACGCCGAACACCTGGCGTACGCCGAGTTCGCTCAGTGCGTCCACGATGACGCGGGCAACGGTACGGGGCATGTGGATCCTCCGGGTCAGACGGTGAAACGGTCGGGGTCGGCGGCCGCCCAGTCGGCCGCCCACGAGGCCGGTGGCTCGGCGAGCAACTGCCCCGGTTCGAGCCACTCGTACAGTTCTTCGTAGGAGCGCTCGGTGACGGGGTCCACGCGTCGACGGAGCATGTGCGGACGCAGCTCCGCGGGATCCGTGACACCCATGGACGCCATGAGCTGCAGCGCGCCGGCCACGGTCGCCTCCTGGAATCGCCGCACGCGTGCCGTCTTGTCATGGACGTCGAGGGCGCGCGCCCGGCGGGGGTCCTGGGTGGTGACGCCGGTGGGGCAGGTGTTCGTGTGGCACCGCTGCGCCTGGATGCAGCCGACGGCGAACATCATCGCGCGTGCGGCGTTGCCGTAGTCGGCGCCCTGCACCATGCGCTTGACGAGGTCGGTACCGGTGGCGATCTTGCCGCTCGCCCCGACCTTGATCCGGTCGCGGAGCCCCGCGCCCACGAGGGCGTTGTGCACGGTGAGCAGCCCCTCGGTGAGCGGGGTGCCCACGTGGTCCGCGAACTCCAGCGGTGCCGCGCCCGTTCCTCCCTCGGAGCCGTCCACCACGATGAAATCCGGGGCGGTGCCCTCCTCCACCATCGCCTTGCACACGGCCAGGAACTGCCGGCGCGAGCCCACACAGAGCTTGAACCCGGCGGGCTTGCCGCCCGACAGCTCGCGCATGTGGGCGATGAACCGCACGAGTTCGCGCGGAGTGGAGAACACGCGGTGGTACGGCGGGGAGACAACCGTCCGTCCTTCGGGCACGTCCCGGACCCGGGCGATCTCGGCGTTCACCTTGGCGCCCGGCAGCACACCGCCGATGCCGGGCTTGGCGCCCTGCGACAACTTCAGGGACACGCACTTGACGTGGTCGTGCGCGGCTTTGTCGGCGAACTCGGCCGCGTCGAAGCCGCCGTCCTCGGTGCGGCAGCCGAAGTACCCGGTGCCGATCTCCCACACGAGGTCGCCGCCCGGACGCAGGTGGTACTCGGACAGGCCGCCCTCACCGGTGTCCTGGGCGAATCCCCCGGCCGCCGCGCCTCCGTTGAGTGCGAGGATCGCGTTGGCGGACAGCGAACCGAAGCTCATCGCGGACACGTTCAGCAGCGCCATGTCGTACGGCCGGGCGCATTCCGGGCCGCCGATGCGCACGCGCGGCGGATGCTCCGGCACCGGGCACGGGGCCATCGACGGAACCAGGAACTCGTGACCGGGCTGGTACACGTCCCGTTCGGTGCCGTACGGCTCCTCCGCGTCCGTGCCCTTGGCCCGCTCGTAGACGATGCTTCGCACGTCCCGGTCGAAGGGGCGCCCGTCGTAGTTCCGCTCGATGAAGTACTGCTGCAGTTCCGGACGGATGCGCTCCATGAGGAAGCGGGCATGGCCGAGAACGGGATAGTTGCGCAGCACCGAGTGCTCTCGCTGGACCAGGTCCCAGCCGCCCAGCGCACCCAGGGACACCAGCGGAAGGGCCGCGAACCACCAGTAGGGCGAGGTTCCGACGGCTGCCGCGGCGCTCACGATCGCGGCGATCGTGGTCAGGAGGACGATCACAATGCGGGTCACCCCTCGCGCATTGCCCGACGACCGGCCTCCATGCACCCGGACCTCCCAAGAACCCGTCATTTCCTGCGCGCCGGCGAGGGCCACGGCCGCGGAGGAAGGCGTGCGACTCCCCTGCGCGGGAAGCAGGAACCGCAGGGACCCGTCGCACAGGGCGGCGGCCCTCGCGAAGACGACAGGAGGAGGTCGGCGATGGAATGGTCTGGCTGGATCGTCTTCTTCATCGCGGTGGCGGTGTCGCTCACCGCGGCGGCACTGGTCATCCAGGCCAAACGCCGCAGCGGAACGGTGATCGCCGTGCGTTCGGGTCGCCGGCCGGGCAGGGAGGGATCGCGGTGATCACCCCCCTGCTCGCCTCGGAACTGACCAAGCGGGTGGTCGTGACCCTGAGCGGCGAGGCGGTCGCCCAGGTCAAGGACACCGTTTTCGACTTCAAGGCAGGCCGGATCACCGGCTTCACGCTGAGCGGGCGCGGCCTGCTCGCCGGTCCGCTCAAGGTGAGCCTGCCGTTCTCCGGAGTGCACGCCATCGGCCCCTTTGCCGTGATGGTCCCCAGTGCGGCGGTCCTGACGGAGCGGAAGGCGGTCCTGGCGGCCCATGAAGCCGAGCACGGGCAGGTCATCGGCGCGCCGGTCCTCACCGACCGGGGAACCGAAGCGGGCACGGTCCTGGACGTCGTGATCGAGGCCGGCAGCAGCGGACGTCTGATCGGCTTCGAGATCGCCATGAAGGAGGACACCGGCACCGGCCACGAGCGGCGCAGGGCGTTCATCCCGCGCGGAGAGGCGCTCGCCGTCTCCGGACGCGCCATGATCGTCCCCGCGCACGCCCGCCACTTCGTCGCCGACGACCTGCCGAGCTTCGGCGCCCAGGTCGAGGCCTTCCGCCGGCACACGGCGCGGCCGTCCCACCTCACGCCCACGACCACCGAGGAGGCCCAGGCATGATGCTGATGAGTCAGGCCCACGGGCTTTTGGTGATCACGGCCGAGGAAGCCGAACAGCTGGGCCGCGTGAGCGGCCTGACCATCGACCCGCGCACGAGGAGCGTCGTCGGCGTGCGTCTGTCCGGGGCTCCGAAACACGCGACGGCGATCGCCTGGGACCGGATCGAAGGAGTGGGACGAAGCGCCGTCGTCGTACGGTCCGTCACCGCCGCCGGTGCCGGCCGGGACGATCTCCCCACCCATCACGAGATCCTCGGCAAGCGGGTCCTCACGGAAAACGGCAGCGAGCACGGCACCGTCAAGGACATCGCCTTCGACACCACCACCGGCCACATCCACACGCTGTACACCGCTCTCGGCGACATCTCCGGGAACCACCTCCTGGGCGTCGGCGGGTACGCGGTCGTCGTACGCGGTGCCTAGCGCGGCGGCGGTTCCCATGTGTCGACGGCGTGCGTGACGCCGCCGGCACGGGCGGCTCGGCAACGGGCCCACCGCCGCGGTGGGCGCGGCCGGCCTTCAGCTCGTGCGGCCGAAGCAGCGTTCGAGTTCGTTCAGGTCGTAGAACGCGCTGCCCTTCGACACCGGGCGGCAGCCCTGCTTGAAGGCGGTCTCCTTCTCGTCGTAGAGCATGCGCACCAGGTAGGTGTCGCCCTTGCGGAAGACGTCCCACTGGATGTTCGCGGCCATGGGGGCGACGGACGCCCCGCGCCACGTGTTGTCCTCGTAGGTGTACGGATGATCGGGCGTCGCCGCTTCGGTGCTGCCCGGCAGGCCCATCAGCGCGGCCAGCGGGATGATCTCCTCGGCGTGCGTGAAGCGCAGCTCCGCGCCCAGGTTGCTCGTGCCGTCGCGCTTGGCCTCGACCTGCCGGAAGAAGTCGTCGAGCAGGACGTCCGCCATCTTGTAGGTGATGTCGCTGTCCGCGAAGCCGGGGCCCTTCTCGTAGAAGTCCTCGGCGTCGCTCAGGTATCCGAACCATGCGGCGTCGCGCGGCGCGATGTAGCGCTCCATGGGCAGGGCGCGGCCGTCCGGCATCTCGGCGCTCATGGCCGGGGCGATCGCGTAGAGGTTGTAGACGGCCTGGGCGGCGTCGACGTCCGAGGCGATGGCGGAGAACTCGCCGTCCGCGATGCGCTGGACGAACGCGGGGGTGAAGATCCTCTCCAGGACCCTGCGGGCGGCCTTCCGGGTGGCGGGCTGATCGGTGATGCTCGTGAGGGTGGCGGCCAGCCGCTGGTCGTGGTCGATGTAGTCGCGGTAGGCGGCGCCGCCGGCCGACTTGTGGAAGTAGAGCAGGTCCCGGTCGGACCGGGCGGGCCGGATGAGCGGCTTCAGGGCGGGGTCGGCGGCGGCGAGGGCGCCGGTGAACACGGTGCCGCCGGCGACGGTGCGTGCCTCGCCGGAGTTGACGACATCGATGGGTTCGGAGTCCTCGGCGATCCGCCGGAACAGATCCGGAAGCCGCTGCTCCATGCGTGCCGCGGCGCCGCGCAGCTCCTGTTCGCCGCGCCCGCTCAGGTTTCCGTGGCCGATCTTGTCCATGGCGGCGAGGAGGGTTCGCACGTCGGGCCCGAACCGCCTGCCGGCGGAGGTGAGCCGGCCTTCGCGGGCGGCCTGGTCCCACAGCCCGAGGATGAGGTCGCCGTCCTTGCCGCTGGTCGCGGCGCGCGAGCCGTGCCGGGAGACGGTCTCGGTGAAGACGGGGACGTAGCCCCTGGGCGCGTGCTGGTAACTGCCTACGTTCTGCCGCGGCTCGTACGACGCCTTGGTGCCGTAACTGTCGAGGGACCGCGAGCCGGTGGCGTGGGCGGGCACCGAGGCGGCGAGCAGCGCGGACAGTCCGAGGGCGATGGCAGGGGCGACCCGTTTCATACGGCGCATGGTGATCGGTGCGGGTGAACGGAGGCCGACCCCCAGGTGGCCGCAACTGATCGTTCGGGATCGGCGACGGCACAGCCGGGCCGGTGAACCGGGCGGCCCGGTCGGCATGCCGGGTCGGCGCGGTCGAGCGGGAGCCGCCTCAGGAGGCGTCGTCCGGCGGCTTCCCCCGCTGGGGTTCGGGCGGCGGATCGAAGCGCACGCTGACCTTCTGGAACCCCTTGAAGGCCTCGGTGGCGGCGTACGACCGGTAGGCGCGGCGGTCCGCCGCGCTCAGCTGCACCCGGTCCGTGAACGGCGTCAGCAGGCTGCGGGGCCACAGGCGCATGACCCACACGGCCCCCGCCTCGGCCGCCATGACGAAGATCAGGGCCCCGACGTAGAGCCAGGCGAGCAGGCCCAGGACGATGCCGAACATGCCGTAGGTGGCGGTGGCCCCGTGCAGCACGTGGCTCACGTAGTAGGAGCCGACCCACTGCAGCGCCTGCCACGCGCAGGCACCGCCCAGCGCGACTCCGGCGAGCCGGCGCAGCGGCAGGGCCCGGTGTGTCAGCAACCGGTAACTCACGAGCAGCAGAAGCGCGTTCAGGCACACGGACCCGGCGGTGACGGCCAGCCAGCTTCCGCCCCGCAGCCGCACGCCGAACAGGTACGTCTGTGAGGCCGCCACCGACAGCAGGGTGGACGCGCACAGCCCGACCGCGAGGATCAGCAGGAACACCAGCCCCTTCAGCCTCGAACGGAGCGGGTCCGGGCGGGCGTGCCGGGGAACCGCCCAGATCTTGTTGAGGGCGTACTGCGCGGCCTGGGCGACACCGAGCGAGCCGTAGACGCTGCCCGCGATACCCGCGGCGAGCGCGGCCCCGTTGCCGCGGAAGGAGTGGATGTTGTGGCCGAGCTGGTCGCCGATGACCGGGAACTTGCGCAGCGCCGAGTCCATGACCTGCTGCCGCAGGGCGGGATCGTCGCTCAGGAAGGTGCTCAGGACGGCGACGAGAATGAGGAACAGCGGGAAGAGCGAGAGGAAGCCGTAGTAGGTGAGCAGGGCCGCGAGGTACAGGCCCTGGTCGTCGTAGAACTTGTACAGGACGCCGAGCGGCAGGCCCACCCAGTGGTGGCCTCTCTGGAAGCCGTCGACGCGCTCGAGGAATCCCATGACCTGCGCTCAACCTAGGTGATCGGTTCCAAGGGGTGCCCCCCGGGTGCCCCCGGAGACGAGTGCGAGGGCACCCGGTATCGGTTATGGCGAACAATCGGACACTCCGGCACCAGCACCCTATGCGACGCCCGACCAGTTTGGGGGCCGCTGGGTCGGCCAGCGGCTGCCGAGCGTGTTCGAGCACGGATCGCCGAGGGGTGCGTCCCGCCTTCGCGGCTGCACGGGCACGCACGGGCACCGGCCCGTCCTCGTTCTCTGTCCGAGGCCGCGGCGAGCGCGGCCACCGCGTCCGGCCGCCGGTCGCGGCCGAACGCCGCGACCCGCGGTCCCCGCGTCCCGAAGCCGGTGACCAGCGGGTGCGGGAGGTAGCCACTGCGGACGGCGGGCGCCCAGCCCCGCGTCCGGTACGCGAGAGCGGTGAGGGCGATGGGGACGAGCGCCCACCTGGTGGCGGTTCGTTCGCACTGCCCCGCTCCTTGATGGATCTCGTCCAGGCCCACGGGCGGGGTCCGACGGTGCCGGCGCCCGCGGTGGCCGGAACCCGGGCCGGTGCTGGTGCGGGCGTCGAGGCGGGCCTCGGCGCCGGCTCCCGGTATCGGGCGTCGGATGCCGGACGCGGGCGGCCCCTGACGCGCCGGGCGGTGGTGGGTCAGGACGCGTGGGGGAACCGGGCCAGGGGCGGGTCCTGGGTGAAGAATGTCTTGGCGCGCAGGAGGGCGGGTTCGTCGGTGAGGACCTGGCCGGGGTGTGTGCCGTTGCCGAGCAGGACGCCGCCGAAGCGCATGCCCATGTAGGCCGCGGTGTGGTGGAGAGTGAGGACCAGCGGCTCGGCCACCTCCTTCTCACGGTGTGCCATGGCGGTGACGCCCCACAGGGTGCGGCCGGCCATCTTCGCCCGGAAGCCGGGGTCGGGGGTGCGCAGCCACTTGCTCCAGTAGTCGAGGTAGCGCTTGGTGGCGGCGGAGACGGAGTACCAGTACAGCGGGGAGGCGATCACGATGTCGGTGGCGGCGGCCGTCGCCTCGCGCAGCAGCGTCTCGTCGCTCTCCCCCGCCGGCCCGGCGTCCGTGCCGTGGCGCTCGTCCCGGAAGTCGGGCAGGCGGAGTTCGGTGAGGTCCAGCCAGCGCTGTTCCACGTCGGCCGGGAGCTGGTCCGCTGCCGCCCGGGCGAGCAGTTCGGTGTTGCCGCCCGTACGGGCGCTGCCGAGCAGGAAGAGGAACGAACGGGTCATGGAGGTGCTCCAGGGGTGCGGCGGGTCGGTTCCGCCTGTCCAACCCTGGCCGGCCGGCGGGCATTCCGGCGGTGCGGCGCGCGCCTCAGCCGACCGCCGACTCCCACACCGGCAACTCGGCGCGGTCCACCGCCACCACGACAGGAGTGGCGGCCGGCTTCATGGCCGGCGCAGCGTCCCCAGGGGCCAACTAAGCGCCGTTCAGGCGCACTTCGCCGCCACGACGTGAACGCACCCGGTCGCGCCGATGTGCGGCCACGTATGCCGGTCCGCCGGGGAACCCGTTGCGAACTGCGCGCACCGACGCACTCGCGTCGACGGCGCACAGGTCAGCGGCCATCACCCGCCGGAACCGCGTGCTCATCGGCGTGGCGCGGCTTGTACGGCACTCGCACCGGGAAGATGAGGAAGTCCTCGACGCCGACCATGGGAGAGGGTTACGCGGTGACGACGCTGGCCTGGCGGAGATCTCGCCAACCGGGCGGTTGGCTGGTGCGGGTGGGGACAGGTCGGCGATGAGTCCGGCGAGTTCGCTCGATCCGAAGCTGTTCGACGAGACGGTGGCGGCGGTCGCGTTGTTCGCCGGCCCCGAGCACCGCTTGGTCTACCAGAACGCGGCCTGCTCCAGGATGCTCGGCGCACGGCCCCTGGGGCTGCCCGCCAGGGAAGCGTTCCGTGAACCGGATGCCGTGGAATTCATGACCGTACTGGACGATGTCGTCGCCACCGGACGGCCGCGCCGGATCCTGGACTCCCGCGAGCCCGACCCGGGCGCCGCGGAACAGGCCAGGTACTTCGTCTACTCCTGCACGCCCGTCACGCTGCCCGACGGTCCCGGCGCGATGGTCGTCGCACTGGACACCACGGCCGAGACGATGGCGCTCGAGCGGTACGAGGCGCTGGTGTCGGCCGTGTCGCAGATGGTGTGGGTCCTGCATGCGGACGGCTCCGCGGAGGAGGTCGTCCCCGGCTGGCAGGAGCTGACCGGATCGCCGTGGCACGGCTGGATGGACGAGGACTGGTACGCCTACATCCATCCGCGTGACCGCGAGGGACTCGGCCGCGCCTGGCACGCTGCCTCCGCCCAGGAGCCTCCGGGTGTCATGGAGAGCACTTTCCGGGTGCGGACCGCCGACGGCTCCTATCGCCACATGTCGACCCGCTGCGTACCCATCCTGCGTCACGGCCGCGCCGAGGAGTGGGTCGCCGCGACGGACGACGTCGAAGAGACGTGGCGTGCCTCGCTGCGGGAACGCGTGCTCGCGCGCGTGGCGGAGGCGGCCGCCGGCAGTCTGGAGGAGGTCTTCGCCGCGGTCGTGCGGACGGTCGTGCCCGAACTCGCCGACTCCTGTGTGGCGTTGCTGCTGTCCCACGAGGAATGGCCGCTGCCGGAGAACGCGACCGTCACGGCGCGGCGGGTCGCCTCCGCGATCCGCCCGGGGCTGCCGGCCGCCCCCGCTCTGCGGGAGCAGAGCGTCGCCGTCACGGGCACCGTGCGGGAGCTCCTGGAGAGCCGGGCCCCGCGGACCTTCCGCCCTCCCCCGGCCGGACGGCTCCCCTCCGGTCTGGTACCTGCCGTCACCGAGCGCTGGCTGGTCGCCGCGGGCGCCACCAGCCTGACACTCGTCCCGCTGGTCGTCGACGGCATCGTCCTCGGCTACGCCGCCACGAGCACCAACGGCGACACGCCGGTACCCGGCCCCGACGACGTCGAACTGCTGCGCAAGGTCCTCCACCTCGCACAACGACCCATCCACCGGGTCCTCGACCTCCAGCGCGCCCGTCGGATCGCCTTGCGCCTCCAGCGCGCCCATCTGACCGAGCCACCGACCGTGCCCGGCGCGTCCCTGGCCGCCTGCTACCAGCCGGCCAGCTCGGCCAACGAGATCGGCGGCGACTGGTACGACGCCATCGTCCACTCCGACGGCACCCTGGCCCTCGACATCGGAGACGTCGCCGGCCACGACCTCGCCGCGGCGACCGCCATGGGCCAGTTGCGCAGCATGTGCCGCGGCCTCGCCTGGAACATGGGGCCCGACTGCGCGCCCGGGACCGTGCTGGCCATGCTCGACGACGCCGCCGACGGGCTGGCCATCGCCTCGTTCGCCACCGCCGTCCACACCCGCCTGCGGCGGTGGCCGGACGGCACCTGGCGGATGGCATGGTCCAACGCCGGGCACCCACCGCCCCTGCTCATCCCCGCCCGGGGGACGCCCCGCTTCCTCACCGGC
>NZ_VOGW01000174.1:0-3710 GCF_007896895.1 Streptomyces misionensis
GGGTGCGGCTGGAACCGCGGGCGTAGTACCGCTCGATGTAGTACTGGCCCACGCTGAGCACCGAGGTCATGATCAGGTACCAGGCCGCGGCCAGGAAGTACATCTCCACCGGGGCCCCGGAGTTCTGGCCGATGTCCTGGGCGTAGCGGAACAGTTCGGGGTACTGGACGGCCGCCACCAGGGAGGTCGTCTTCAGCATGTTGATGACCTCGTTGCCGGTCGGCGGCACGATCACCCGCATCGCCTGCGGGATGACCACCCGGCGCAGGGTCTTGCCGTGGCTCATGCCCAGCGCGTGGGCCGCCTCGGTCTGGCCCTCGTCCACCGCGAGCAGGCCCGCCCGGCAGATCTCGGCCATGTACGCCGCCTCGTTCAGACCCAGGCCGAGCAGCGCCGTCAGCAGCGGCGTCATGAAGTTCGACCAGTAGTCCTTGTAGAGCGGCATCAGGTTGATGTACTCGAAGACCAGGCCCAGGTTGAACCAGAGGAACAGCTGGACCAGGACCGGGGTGCCGCGGAAGAACCAGATGTAGAACCAGGCGATGCCCGAGGTCACCGGGTTCTTCGACAGCCGCATGACGGCCAGCACGACGCCGCCCACGATGCCGATCAGCATCGACAGCACGGTCAGCAGAAGCGTTTTGCTGACACCGGTCAGGATGCGATGGTCGAAGAAGTACTGCGGTACCGCGTGCCAGTTGATCTTGCCCTGGCCGAAGGCGTAGACGATCGCGACGAGGATCGCGATGGCGACGACGGCGGTCACATAGCGTCCGTAGTGCCGGACGGGTATCGCTCGGATGGCTTCATGGCCGGCCGGGGGAGTGCCCTGCTCCCCGGCCGTCTTCTCGATGTCAGTCACGGATGTGCTGCCTCTCGGTGGCCGCTGGGTACGCCGCGGGTCACTTGCCGCCGTTGATCACGGATTCCTTGACGGCGCCGTCCTGGGCGCCCCACTTCTCGAGGATCTTCCGGTACTCGCCGTTCTTGATGATGGCGTCCATCGCGGCCTTGAGCGCGTCCCGCAGCCGGGGCGCGTCCTTGGAGACCGCGATGCCGTACGGCGCCGCCTCGACCTGGTCGCCGACGACCTGGAAGTCCTTGCCGCCGCCCGAGGTCTTCACCGCGTACGCGGCCACCGGGAAGTCGGAGGAGGCCGCGTCCACGCCGCCCGAGCGCAGCCGGGTCTGGGACTGCTGGTCGTCGTCGAAGGCCTCGATGGTGAGCTTCTTGCCGCCCGGACACTTCTTGGCCTCCTGCTTGGCCAGGTCCTCCGAGACGGTGCCGCGCTCGACGGCGAGCTTCTTGCCGCACAGATCCGGCCATCCGGTGATGCCCTGGGTGTCGCCCTTGCGGGTGTAGATCGAGACGCCGGCGGTCAGGTAGTCGACGAAGTCGACACCCTGGCCGACCTTCTTGCCGGTGTCCGGGTCCACGCCCTCCTGGCGGTTCTTGTTGTCGGTCATCGCCGACATGGCTATGTCGTAGCGGCCCGAGCGCAGACCCGTGAGCAGGGCGTCGAAGGTGCCGTTGCGGAACTCCAGGCGCACCCCGAGCTGCTTGCCGAGCGCGTTCGCGATGTCCGGGTCCAGGCCGACGACCTTGCCGCCGGCGTCCTTGAACTCCACCGGGGCGTACGCGATGTCCGAGCCGACCAGGATGCGGCCCTTGTCGCGGATGCTCTGCGGGAGCTTGCTCGCGAGCGGGGCGGTGGTCGCGGCGCCGGCGCCGGAGTCGTTGCTCTTGCCCTTGGTCTGGTCGCCGCAGCCGGTGAGCAGCAGGGCGCCCGCGACCGCGATCGCACCGACCGCTGCCAGCCGGGATTGCGTGGCGGTCGTCCGACGCGTGGAGCTTGCGGTCATGGTTGGTTCCTCCGGCGTATGCGAACAGTTTGCCGCTGGGTAGACGAGAACACACACCATTGGGTGGCGCGACCTCGCGGGTTTACGGCATCTTGCCATTCGGACTACGCCATGCAGGGGCGCCGATATGTCAAAATCGGATAACGGGTGACCCCCCGAACCGCAACAGGTCGGTACATCCTTGGTCGCGTGGCGCGTCAGTGCGCCGGACCATCTGCGCGAATCCCGTCCCACCGCCGGAAAATCTCCGGCGCGTCTCGAAATGCGGACGACCGGACCAACGGATTCCGTATCCGTCCCCATTCCGTCGAGTCCCTCGGTGCCCGGGCCCGTGGTGGCACGGCCGTCAGCGGCGTGTCACCCCGGTGTGGCTTTCTGGTTCCGAGATGTGACCTTGCACCTATTGGACTCGTCGTGGGCGCCGTCCGTCCGGTAAGAAGGTTCTTTACACCCCTCATCCGGGGCTCAGGGCGCGTGTGCGGCGCGCCCGTCGCGTATGACCCGTGCGTATCCGCAATCGGGCCGTGCGCGGTGCCCGCCCACCCCTCACCAGGAGTGGTCGACCCTCAAACCATGCATACCTAAGGGGTAGAACAAGTGGCAGCGGAGATCGTCAATCCTCGCAGCGACGTCAGTACGGACCAGGACGGCGGGGCCGAGCCCCTCGATTCCTTCGATCCGGTTTTCGCGCTGCACCGCGGCGGCAAGATGGCCGTGCGGGCCACCGTGCCGGTCCGCGACAAGGACGACCTTTCCCTCGCGTACACGCCCGGCGTCGCGCGCGTGTGCACCGCGATCGCGGAGCAGCCGGAGCTGGTCAACGACTACACATGGAAGTCCTCCGTCGTCGCCGTCGTCACCGACGGCACGGCCGTGCTCGGACTCGGGGACATCGGTCCCCAGGCCTCCCTCCCCGTGATGGAGGGCAAGGCCATCCTCTTCAAGCAGTTCGGCGGCGTGGACGCGGTGCCGATCGCGCTCGACTGCACCGACGTGGACGAGATCGTGGAGACCGTCGTCCGGCTCGCTCCCTCCTTCGGCGGAGTGAACCTGGAGGACATCTCGGCACCCCGGTGCTTCGAGATCGAGCGCCGGCTCCAGGAGCGCCTCGACATCCCGGTCTTCCACGACGACCAGCACGGCACGGCCGTGGTGACGCTCGCCGCGCTGCGCAACGCCGCGCGGCTCAGCGGCCGGGAGATCGGGCAGCTGCGCGCCGTGATCTCGGGCGCCGGCGCGGCCGGTGTCGCCATCGCCAGGATGCTGATCGAGGCCGGCATCGGCGATGTCGCGGTGGCGGACCGCAAGGGCGTCGTCTCCGCCGACCGGGCGGACCTGACCCCGGTCAAGCGCGAGGTGGCCGGCTTCACCAACAAGGCGGGCATCAGCGGCACGCTGGAGGACGCGCTCAAGGGCGCGGACGTCTTCATCGGCGTCTCCGGCGGTACGGTGCCCGAGGAGGCCGTGGCCTCCATGGCCGAGGGCGCCTTCGTGTTCGCGATGGCCAACCCGAACCCCGAGGTGCACCCCGACGTCGCGCACAAGTACGCGGCGGTCGTCGCCACCGGGCGCTCGGACTTCCCGAACCAGATCAACAACGTGCTGGCCTTCCCCGGGATCTTCGCGGGCGCGCTCCAGGTGCGGGCCTCCCGGATCACCGAGGGGATGAAGATCGCGGCGGCCGAGGCGCTGGCCGCGGTGGTCGGCGACGATCTCGCCGCCGACTACGTGATCCCCTCGCCGTTCGACGAGCGGGTGGCACCCGCCGTCACGGCGGCCGTGGCCGCCGCGGCGCGCGCGGAGGGTGTCGCCCGGCGCTGACGCCGGTGGCGAGGGCCCCGTCCGTCC
>NZ_VOGW01000174.1:3990-10938 GCF_007896895.1 Streptomyces misionensis
AAGGCGACCGTCCATTCGTGGGCCACCCGGTCGAGGGGGTCGTCGCCGGCGGCCGGGGGGTCCCGCGCGCCCTGGCCCCCGCCCTCTCCGCCCCGGCGTGCCGAACAGGTGCCCTTCGGGCAAGAGGGCATGTGTCACAGCGCGGTCCGGTTCCGCCCGGGGCGCGACGCACCTATCGTCGGCTCCATGTTCGCTGTCTACGCCGCCCGAATCGACCGCGACCAGCCGCTCAGCGGCCTCGAGTTGGGGGAGCGTCCGGCTCCCGAGGCCCGCCCCGGCTGGAGCACCATCGAGGTGCGCGCCGCCTCCCTCAACCACCACGACCTCTGGTCCCTGCGGGGCGTCGGCCTCCCGGAGGACCGGCTGCCGATGATCCTCGGCTGCGACGCCGCCGGGATCGACGCGGACGGCAACGAGGTCGTCCTGCACTCCGTCATCGGCCAGACCGGCCACGGCGTCGGCCCGGACGAGCCGCGCTCCATCCTGACCGAGCGCTACCAGGGCACCTTCGCCGAGCGGGTCGCCGTGCCGACCTTCAACGTGCTGCCCAAGCCGAAGGAACTGTCCTTCGCCGAGGCCGCCTGTCTGCCGACCGCGTGGCTGACGGCGTACCGGATGCTGTTCACCAACGCGGGCGTACGCCCCGGGGATTCCGTTCTCGTGCAGGGCGCGGGCGGCGGGGTCGCCACGGCCGCGATCGTGCTGGGCAAGGCGGCGGGGCTGAGGATGTTCGCCACCAGCCGGGACGAGGCCAAGCGCAAGCGGGCCGTGGAGCTGGGCGCGGTGGAGGCCGTGGAGACCGGGGCGCGGCTGCCGCAGCGGGTGGACGCCGTGATCGAGACCGTGGGCGCGGCCACCTGGTCCCACTCGGTGAAGTCGCTGCGGCCCGGCGGGACGATCGTCATCTCCGGCGCCACCAGCGGGGACCGGCCCTCGCACGCCGAGCTGACCCGGATCTTCTTCCTGGAGCTGAAGGTGGTCGGCTCCACGATGGGCACCAAGGAGGAGCTGGACGACCTGCTCTCCTTCTGCGCCGCGACCGGGGTGAGGCCCGTCATCGACGAGGTGCTGCCGCTGGACCGGGCCCGGGAGGGCTTCGAACGGATGGAGTCCGGGGGCCAGTTCGGGAAGATCGTACTGACCACGGGCTGAGGTTCCGCAGCCGGCAGGGGCGGGCCCGGTTCCGGGCCCGCCCTCCCGTGGCCGGGGGACGGCTCCGGTCAGGTCGCCGGCGGGCGCAGGACGGAGGCGATGTCCGCCGCCGCCGTCGTCAGATGCCGCCGGGTCTCCTCCAGTTGGGCCGCCGTCACGCCGTGGTCGCGGGCCAGGTCGCGGATGTCGTCGCGGAAGCGGTCCAGGAGGCGGTCCAGGTCGCGGGCCGGGTCGTCGGTCGGGGGCTCCTTGGACCAGGGCGGGGCGGGAGGAGTGCGGGGGGCCGTCCAGTCCTTGCTGAACTCTCCGATCTCCCGGGCCAGTTCGGTCAGGCCCTCGCGGACGCCCGTCGGCCAGTCACCCCGGGCGAAGTGGTCCTGGACGCGGCGGGCGATGCGCTGCATCTCCTCCTGGGCCTGGGCGCGGGCCCGGGCCTGGGCCTGCTCGGCCTGGTGGCGGGCCCGCTGGGCCTCCTCGCGGGCCCGGCGGCTCTCGTCCTTGGCGCGGCGGGCCTGCTCCTTCCACTCCTGCCTGACCCGGCGCATCTCCTCCTTGGCGACCCGCCAGGCGTCCTTGTCGTCCCCCGCGGAGTCCGCTCCGCGGGCCTGGGAGGCGGCGGCACGCATCTCGCGGCGCAGATCGCCCGCCGCGCCGCGCACATCGGCCCGTATCTCGGCGGCCAGCTCCGCCACCGACTCCCGGATCTCCAGCTCCAGGTCGGCCAGTTCACCGCTGCGGCCGGCCAGTTCGGCGCGGCCCGCGTCCGTGATGGCGTACACCTTGCGACCGCCCTCGGTGGTGTGGGTGACCAGGCCCTCGGCCTCCAGCTTGGCCAGGCGGGGGTAGACGGTGCCCGCCGAGGGGGCGTACAGCCCCTGGAAGCGCTCCTCCAGGAGGCGGATCACCTCGTAGCCGTGGCGCGGGGCCTCGTCCAGCAGCTTGAGCAGGTACAGGCGCAGGCGCCCGTGGGCGAAGACGGGGGGCATGTCAGAGCACCTTCTTGTCGGTCGGGCCGTCTGTCGGGCCGTCGGTCCGCCCCTGGGACGAGCCGTCGGCCGGGGCGCCGGTCGGGCCGGACTCCCCGGGGAACGCGTCCTCCTCGTCCTCGCGCGGCGGGCGGCGGAGCAGCGCGATCGCGCCGGAGACCGTGGTGGCCCGCAGCCGGCCGGTGCCCGCGCCCAGCCGGCCGGTGATCTTGTGGGCGCCCCACTGGCCTTGCACCCGCAGGTCCTCGAACGCGTTGGAGATCCGCCCGCTCGCCGTGTTGGCCTCGACCTCCGCGTCCGCCGGGTGCGGCAGCCGGATGGCGATCTCACCGGTGACGCTGGTGAGCTGGACGTCCGTGGGGCCGTCCGGGTCCAGGTCCACGATCATGGAACCGCTGACCGAGTCGGCGCGCACACAGGGGCCCGAACCCTCGACCACCGTCAGGTCCCCGGAGACCGAGTTGAAGCGCAGCTCTCCGGTGACCGCCTGCGCCTCCACGCTCCCCGAGACCGTGTCCGCACGCACCGGACCGGAGACGCCGACCAGGGTGGTGTCGCCGGTGACGCCCTTGACCACGGTCCGGCCCCGGATGCCGGAGACCACCGCGCCGGCGCCGACCACGCCCACCTCCACCCGGGTCTGCGCCGGGACCGTCAGGGTGACGACCGCGCTGCGCCGCCGGCCCTTGTCGAACCACTTGAGGAAGCCCTTCCAGGGCAGGTCCTCGTACCCCACCGTCAGGGTGCCGCCGACGTGGGTGACCACCAGGGGCGGGCCCTCGATGTCGGTCACCTCCAGCCGGGCCGGGCCCTCGTCCGTGCCCACGACGTTCACCGTGCCGTTGACGACGCGGACCTGGAGGTCGCTCACGGGGGTGTCGAAGGCAAGCTTCTCGGGCTCGGTGACGGACCACTCGGACATGGGAGACCTCCTCGGCGCACGGGGTCGCGACGCGCCATATCGCGTCCACGGGAAACACGATATATCGTGGCCGGGCGAAGTCAAGGCGCTGTTCCGTGGGGAGCGGCCGCGCGCGTTGCATACGCTGGTTCCGACGCACAACGCAGACGCAGGAGACGCAACCCCCATGTACTTCACCGACCGCGGTATCGAGGAGCTGGAGAAGCGGCGCGGCGAGGAGGAGATCACCTTCGAGTGGCTCGCCGAGCAGCTGCGCACCTTCGTGGACCTCAACCCCGACTTCGAGGTGCCCGTGGAGCGCCTGGCCACCTGGCTCGCCCGGCTCGACGACGAGGACGACGAGTAGCGGGCGCGGACGGCGGGCGGCGGGCGCCCGCCCGGACATGCCGAAGGGCCCGGTTCCTGCCAGGAACCGGGCCCGTCGGCATGTCGCCGTGTCCGGAGGACTACGCCTCGAACACCTCACGCACCAGCTGCTCCTGCTCGGCCTGGTGGCGCTTGGCGGAGCCCACCGCCGGGGACGAGGAGTGCGGACGCGAGATGCGCCGCAGCCGCTCGCCGGCCGGGATGTCCGCGCCGACCGCCAGGTCGAGGTGGTCGATCAGGTTGAGCGCGATGAACGGCCAGGCACCCTGGTTCGCCGGCTCCTCCTGGACCCACAGGTACTTCTCGGCGTTCGGGTACTTGTTGACCTCCGCCTGGAGCTCGGCACCCGGCAGCGGGTACAGGCGCTCGATGCGGATGATCGCGGTGTCGGTGACGCCCCGCTTCTTCCGCTCGGCCTCCAGGTCGTAGTAGACCTTGCCGGCGCAGAAGACGACCTTGCGGACCGCGGCGGCCTCGGCCGTGGCGTCGCCGATGACCGGGCGGAA
Source organism: Streptomyces misionensis (assembly GCF_007896895.1). Lineage (GTDB taxonomy): Bacteria > Actinomycetota > Actinomycetes > Streptomycetales > Streptomycetaceae > Streptomyces > Streptomyces misionensis_A. Next base: position 7,923 of record NZ_VOGW01000174.1, read on the forward strand.
CCCGCCGGTGGTGAACTCCTCCGCCTTGGAGGCGGCGGCCTTCAGACGCAGCATCGACTTCGGGGTGAAGACGACCAGCGGCTTGTGGGCCGGGTTGTGCACCTGCCACCGCAGGAGGTGGAAGTAGTTCGCCGGCGAGGTGGGCATCGCCACCGTCATGTTGTTCTGCGCGCACAGCTGGAGGAAGCGCTCCGGGCGGGCGGACGAGTGGTCCGGGCCCTGGCCCTCGTAGCCGTGCGGCAGCAGCAGGACGACGCCGGAGGTCTGGCCCCACTTCTGCTCGGCCGAGGAGACGAACTCGTCCACGACGGTCTGGGCGCCGTTGACGAAGTCGCCGAACTGGGCCTCCCACATCACCAGCGCGTCGGGACGCGCGAGCGAGTAGCCGTACTCGAAGCCCATCGCCGCGTACTCGGACAGCAGCGAGTTGTAGACGTTCAGCCGCGCCTGGTCCTCGGAGAGGTACTGGAGCGGGGTGTACTCCTCGCCGGTCTCCCGGTCGATCAGCACCGCGTGGCGCTGGCCGAAGGTGCCGCGCTGGGAGTCCTGGCCCGACAGGCGGACCGGGGTGCCCTCCAGCAGCAGCGAGCCGATGGCCAGGGTCTCGCCCATGCCCCAGTCGATCGTGCCGTCCTCGACCATCGCGGCACGGCGCTGCAGCTGCGGCTGCAGGCGCGGGTGCACGGTGATGTGCTCGGGGATGTTGATCTGGGACTCGGCGATCCGCTTGACGACCTCGGAGGTGACGGCGGTGGGAACGGTGGCCGGGAAGCCGTCCTGCGACTCCTGGGCGTCCCCGCCGGCCGGCTGCGAGGTGGCCTCGCGGACCTCGGTGAAGACCTTCTCCAGCTGGCCCTGGTAGTCCTGGAGGGCCTGCTCGGCCTCTTCCAGGGTGATGTCGCCGCGACCGATCAGGGACTCGGTGTAGAGCTTGCGCACCGAGCGCTTCTTGTCGATCAGGTCGTACATCAGCGGCTGGGTGAAGGCCGGGTTGTCCGACTCGTTGTGACCGCGGCGGCGGTAGCAGATGAGGTCGATCACCACGTCCTTGTTGAACGCCTGGCGGAACTCGAACGCCAGCCGGGCGACGCGGACGACGGCCTCGGGGTCGTCGCCGTTCACGTGGAAGATCGGGGCCTCGATCATGCGGGCCACGTCCGTCGCGTACATGGAGGAACGCGAGGACTCGGGGGCCGCGGTGAAGCCGACCTGGTTGTTGATGACGATGTGCACGGTGCCGCCGGTGCGGTAGCCGCGCAGCTGCGACATGTTCAGGGTCTCGGCCACCACGCCCTGGCCCGCGAAGGCCGCGTCGCCGTGGATCGCCACCGGCAGGACGGTGAAGTCCGTGCCGCCCTTGTTGATGATGTCCTGCTTGGCGCGGGCGACGCCCTCCAGGACCGGGTCGACCGCCTCCAGGTGGGAGGGGTTGGCGACCAGCGAGACCTTGATCTGCTCGCCGTCCAGGCCGGTGAAGGTGCCGTCGGCGCCCAGGTGGTACTTCACGTCGCCGGAGCCGTGCATGGACTTCGGGTCGAGGTTGCCCTCGAACTCGCGGAAGATCTGCGCGTACGACTTGCCGACGATGTTGGCGAGCACGTTCAGCCGGCCGCGGTGGGCCATGCCGATGACGACCTCGTCCAGGCGGGACTCGGCGGCCGAGTCGATCACCGCGTCGAGCAGCGGGATGACGGACTCGCCGCCCTCCAGCGAGAAGCGCTTCTGGCCGACGTACTTGGTCTGCAGGAAGGTCTCGAAGGCCTCCGCGGCGTTCAGCCGGCGCAGGATGCGCAGCTGCTCCTCGCGCTCCGGCTTGGCGTGGCCGCGCTCGACCCGGTCCTGGATCCACTTGCGCTGCTTGGGGTCCTGGATGTGCATGAACTCGATGCCGGTGGTGCGGCAGTACGAGTCGCGGAGCACGCCGAGGATGTCGCGCAGCTTCATCATCGACTTGCCGGCGAAGCCGCCGACGGCGAACTCGCGCTCCAGGTCCCACAGGGTGAGGCCGTGCTCGACGATGTCCAGGTCGGGGTGCTTGCGCTGGCGGTACTCCAGCGGGTCGGTGTCGGCCATGACGTGGCCGCGGACCCGGTAGGAGTGGATCAGCTCGAAGACGCGGGCGGCCTTGGTGACGTCGTCGTCGTGGGACGCGTCGATGTCCTTGAGCCAGCGGACCGGCTCGTAGGGGATGCGCAGCGCCTCGAAGATCTCGTCGTAGAACTTGTTCTCGCCGAGCAGCAGGTTGGCGACCTGGCGCAGGAACTCGCCGGAGGCGGCGCCCTGGATGACCCGGTGGTCGTAGGTCGACGTGAGGGTCATCACCTTGGAGACACCGAGCTTGTTCAGGGTGTCCTGGCTGGTGCCCTGGAACTCGGCCGGGTAGTCCATGGAGCCGACGCCCATGATCACGGACTGGCCGGGCATCAGACGCGGCACGGAGTGCACGGTGCCCAGGCCGCCGGGGTTGGTCAGGGAGACCGTGACCCCGGTGAAGTCGTCCATGGTCAGCTTGCCCTCGCGGGCGCGGCGGACGATGTCCTCGTAGGCCTGCCAGAACTCAAAGAAGTTCAGGGTCTCGGCCTTCTTGATCGCCGCGACGACGAGCTGGCGGTCGCCGTTGGGCTTGACCAGGTCGATGGCGAGGCCGAGGTTGACGTGCGCCGGCTTGATCAGGGTCGGCTTGCCGTCCTTGACGCCGTACGAGTGGTTCATCGCCGGCATGGCCTTGATGGCCTGCACCATCGCGTACCCGATGAGGTGCGTGAAGGAGATCTTCCCGCCGCGGGCGCGCTTGAGGTGGTTGTTGATGACGATGCGGTTGTCGAACAGCAGCTTCACCGGGACGGCGCGGACCGAGGTCGCGGTCGGCATCTCCAGCGAGGCGTCCATGTTCTTGGCGACCGCGGCGGCGGGGCCGCGCAGCGTGACCTGCTCCGGACCGGCCGGGGCCTCCTTCGCGGGGGCGGCCTTCGCCTTGGGCTGAGCGGGCGCCTGTGCGGGCTGCGCCGGCTTGGCC
>NZ_VOGW01000174.1:11204-62610 GCF_007896895.1 Streptomyces misionensis
GGACGACCAAGCCGGGAATAACCCCGCGGCCGCCTGCGGTGCGAACGGGTGGCTCGTCGACGAGATCTATCAGCAGAACCTCCAGGACCCGAATTCGGTAGACCGCGCCTGGTGGGACTGCTGCGCCGATGACAAGCCCGGCGCGGTCTACCGAATTCGGGTCCTGGAGGTACTGCTGATAGATCTCGTCGACGAGCCACTCGTTCGCACCGAAGGCGGCCGCGGGGTTCTTCCCGGCTTGGTCGTCGGTGGTGGTGGAGCTCGGGTTACTGGGGGACTGTGGCGACACGGCGGCAACCGCCCTCTTCCGCTTCACAAGGTGATGGACAGCGGGAATAAAGGCTACGCCTTGGAGACGGGGAAGGTCAGGTCGGGCAGGTTCATCGTCGTGTAAGTCACATCGAAAATCTTGTTTCAGGGCTTGAAATGGCGGGAAACAAGCGTGGTTCCGGGTATGCCGGGGTGCGCGGGGCCGGCCCTGCGCCCCGGGGTTTCCACGGCCGGCGCGGGCTGGTGCCGATCACACGTGTCCAGCTGCGCGAAGACGGCGCGGACGGTCGTGGATCTTGTGCCTTCGCTGGAACTTTACGTCAACTTGAAGGGGAGTTCAGTCCCGGAAGGGTGACGATGATCCGGCAGCCTCGCTCGGATTCGGCCACACCGATCCGGCCGCCGTGCAGATCCACGGCCCAGCGGGCGATCGCCAGGCCGAGCCCCGTGCCGCCGTCGCTGCCGGGGCCGTGCGGCCGGGTGACGGCGCCCCGGTTGAACCGCTCGAAGACGCGGTGCCACTCCGAGCGGGGGATGCCCGGACCCTCGTCCAGCACCTCCAGCTCCAGCGAGTCCGGCTGGGGCCCGCGGCGGGCCTTCACGGTGACCCTGCCGTGCGGTGGGCTGTGCTTGACCGCGTTGTCGATCAGGTTGGCGACGACCTGGTGGATGCGCTCGGGGTCGGCGTGCGCGGTCAGTTCCGGCGGGGAGACGTCCAGGTGCAGATGGACGTCGGTGCGGGTGTGGCTGCCGGAGCCGGAGGCGATGCCAGCGCGCGCCGAGGCGACCATGTTGGCCTCCTTCAGCACGCCCGACAGATACGGCCACACCTCGAAGCGCCGCAGCTTGAGCGGTACGACGCCGTTGTCGAGCCGGGACAGGTCCAGCAGCGTCTCCACCAGCCGGCCGAGGCGCTCGGTCTGTTTCAGGGCCGTCCGCATGGTCTCCGGATCGGCCTCGGTGACCCCGTCGACGATGTTCTCCAGGACGGCCCGCAGCCCGGCGATGGGGGTGCGCAGCTCATGGGAGACGTTGGCGACCAGTTCCTTGCGCTGGAGGTCCTGGGCCTCCAGCTCGTCGGCCATGACGTTGATCGTCTGGGCCAGGTCGCCCAGCTCGTCCCGGCGGGACTCGCGCACCCGGCGGGTGTAGTCGCCCTGGGAGATGGAGCGGGCCACCGCGTTCATCTCGTCCAGCGGCATGGTGAGCGAGTGCGCCACGAACTGGGTGATCAGCAGGGTGGCGATCATCGAGAACACCATGATGAAGCGGAGCTCCGTCTTGGTGTGCACCGCGACGATCGACAGACCGGTGGTGATCAGGACCGCGATGACGACCAGCGCGCCCAGCTTGGTCTTGATCGAGAACGGGCGCACGCCGCCCCAGGGATCCTCGGCGCGGGGCCGGGGGTTCCCGCCTGTGGCCTGGCGCCCGTTTCCGCTCACGGGGTGGGCGTCTCCAGGGCGTAGCCGACACCGTGCACGGTGCGGATCCGCTCGGCGCCGATCTTCCGGCGCAGCGCCTTGATGTGGCTGTCGACGGTGCGGGTGCCGGAGGCGTCCGCCCAGTCCCACACCTCGGCCAGCAGCTGCTCGCGGGAGAGCACCGCGCGCGGGGTGTTGGCCAGGCACACCAGCAGGTCGAACTCGGTGGGGGTGAGGTGGACGTCCTCGGACTTCACCCGCACCCGGCGCTGCGCGTGGTCGATCTCCAGCTCGCCGAGGCGCAGGATGCCGGAGCGGGGCGTGGAGGCGGCGATGGCGGCCCGCTCCACCCGGCGCAGCAGCACGTGCACCCGCGCGGCCAGCTCGCGCATGGAGAACGGCTTGGTCATGTAGTCGTCGGCGCCGACGCCGAGCCCGACCAGCATGTCCGTCTCGTCGTCCCGCGCGGTGAGCATCAGCACCGGCACCGGGCGCTGGGCCTGCACGCGCCGGCAGACCTCCAGGCCGTCGAAGCCGGGCAGCATGATGTCGAGGATCAGCAGATCGGGCTGCCAGGCCTCGGCCGTGTCGACGGCGGCCGGTCCGTCGGCCGCGGTCTGCACCAGGAAGCCCTCGGCGCGGAGCCGGGCCGCGATGGCGTCGACGATCGTGGGGTCGTCCTCGACGACCAGCACCCGGCGCTGGGCGCCGGGAGTGGTAGTCGCCGCCGCGCCGCTCTGGGAGGTGTGTGTCTGCTCCATCGCCCGCCCCTGTTTGTTGCTTTCCGGAATCCGTGGGGTGATCCCATGACTGCGATCGACGCGCGAAAGATCGGCGTCAGGGCAGCACATTACGGGGATCGGCCGTGCCGTCGCTATCCAGGGCGGACGGCGAGGTGCACGGCGTCCGGAACTCCCCGGGCAACGGGCACCTCTTCGGTACGCACCTGTCGGAACCCGGCATTCCGCAAGGTTCCTTCAAATTCCGGAGACGGCTTCGCCGACCATACGGCGAGCACCCCGCCGGGCCTCAACACCCTTGCGCAGGAAGCCAGTCCGGCGGGCGAGTACAGGCTTTCGTTGTCCTCGGTGACGGTCCAGCCGGGGCCGTTGTCGATGTCGAGGCACAGCGCGTCGAACGTGTCCGATGTCTCATTGACGTAACGGACGAGGTCGGCTTCCACGATCTCGGTGCGCGGGTCGGCGAGCGCGGCCGAGGTCAGTGCGGACAGGGGGCCCGCGCGGTGCCAGTCGACGACCGCGCGCTCCCGCTCCACGACCACGATCCGTCCCCAGCGGGGATCTTCGGACGCGTGTGCGAGTGAGAACCCGACGCCCAGGCCGCCGACCAGCACCGACGGCGCCGGCCGCCCGTCGAGGGCGTCGTACGCGCGGTCGACCAGCAGCCGCTCCGAGCGGCCGTCGGAAGTGTCCATCAGGAAGCAGCCGTTGGCGATGATCTGGAGCAGCGCGCCGTGTCTGCGCAGCACCACTTCGCCGTACGGGCCGTCACGCCGGTCCAGGACCACGGGGGAGTCGTCGGTGGCAGCCATGGGGACCATCCTGCTCGAACGGCACGTTTCTTTCACGGTAATTGCGGATGCCGGGCCGGGAGCGCGGCGCGGCCGGAACGTAGGAGGTTGCCGTGAATCCGCCCTCCCGTGGCGTCGGTCATAGACAGCGGCTTGCCGCGGCGCCGAAGGTGGGCCGCGACGGAAGGAGCGCCCCACCGTGGAACGGACCGCGCCGGACCCCGTGGGCACGGACCTGCTGGACGGCGTGCCGCATCAGCGGGCCGCCGCGCCCTGGGTGCCGCCGGCCCGCCGTCGGCCGCTGCCGCCGCGCGCACGGCCCTGGCGGCTGCTGCCGACGCCCGCCGGGACGCCGTTCACCTTTGGGTTCGCGGCGGTCCTCGCCGCCACCTCGCTGTTCGCGGCCCTGGCGCCGCCCTCCCTGGTGTACGCGCTCCACCAGGGCTCCAGCACCGACGTGGCCCATCTGGTGCGCTCGCCCGCGGTGGCGCTGCTGGCCAGCGCGCTGTGGATCGCGGGCGGGATCGTCTCGCCGTTCTCGGCCGCGTTCGTCCTGGTGCTGACCGCGCTGGAACGGCGCGTCGGCGGGGCGCGGACGGCCTGCGTCTTCCTCGCCGGGCACGTGCTGGCCACGCTGGCGACGGAGGTCCCGGTGGGCCTCGCGGTGCTGGCCGGTCACCTGCCGGCGACCTCCCTGCACCGTCTCGACTACGGCATCAGCTTCGGCGTCGCCGCGTGCACCGGCGCCCTGGCGGGCCTGCTGCGCCCCTGGCTCGGCCGCCCACTCCTCGGCTGCACGGCGGCCGTCCTGCTGGCCGACCTGTTCGCCTACACGGACCCCCTGACCGACTGGGGCCATCTGGCCGCCCTGGCGATCGGCGCGGCGGCCTGGCCGTTCGTGCGCCGCTGGGCGAAGTCCGCCGACAGGGGCGGGTCGTCGCGCGACCAGCCGTGAACGCGCCTCCCACCTGCGGCGATCCGTGATCGCTCACAGCGAACACCCCGTTGGGAACATTCTCTGCGCGGCAAACATTGAGTCGGCATAGCTCAAGTTGACTGCCTAAGGGGAGATCATGGCTGCTGAGTCACCGGCGTTCACGCTCGTCCTGCCCGTGCTGCCGCTCGACGACGAGGTCGTGCTGCCCGGCATGGTGGTTCCGCTGGACCTGAGCGACGCCGAGGTACGGGCCGCGGTGGAGGCCGCGCAGGCCGCCGCCCGCTCGGAACCCGGCAAGCCCAGGGTGCTGCTGGTGCCGCGGATCGACGGCACCTACGCGCGGACCGGCGTGCTGGGCACGGTCGAGCAGGTCGGCCGGCTGGCCGACGGCGACCCCGGTGCTCTGGTCCGCGGCCGCAGCCGCGTGCGCATCGGCGCCGGCACCACCGGTCCCGGCGCCGCGCTGTGGGTCGAGGGCGCCCAGGTGGCGGAGACCGTGCCGGACCCGCTGCCCGGCCAGGTCGCCGAACTCGTGAAGGAGTACAAGGCGCTGGCCACCAGCTGGCTGCGCAAGCGCGGCGCCTGGCAGGTCGTGGACCGCGTCCAGGCCATCGACGGCGTCTCCGCGCTCGCCGACAACTCCGGGTACTCGCCCTTCCTGACCACCGAGCAGAAGGTCGAACTCCTGGAGACCGCCGACCCGGTGGCCCGGCTGCGGCTCGCCACCCAGCAGCTGCGCGACCACCTCGCCGAGCAGGACGTGGCCGAGACCATCGCCAAGGACGTCCAGGAGGGCGTGGACAAGCAGCAGCGCGAGTTCCTGCTGCGCCGTCAGCTGGAGGCCGTCCGCAAGGAACTGCGCGAGCTGAACGGCGAGAAGGAGGGCGAGGAGTCCGACGACTACCGCGCCCGCGTGGAGGCCGCCGATCTGCCGGAGAACGTGCGCGAGGCCGCGCTGAAGGAGGTCGACAAGCTGGAGCGGTCCTCCGACCAGTCGCCCGAGGGCTCCTGGATCCGCACCTGGCTGGACACCGTCCTGGAGATGCCCTGGAACGAGCGGACCGAGGACGCCTACGACATCCGCGGCGCGAAGGAGATCCTCGACGCGGAACACGCGGGCCTGGAGGACGTCAAGGAACGCATCACCGAGTACCTGGCCGTGCGCAAGCGGCGCGGCGACCGCGGCCTCGGCGTGATCGGCGGGCGGCGCGGGGGCGCCGTGCTCGCGCTCGTCGGACCGCCCGGCGTCGGCAAGACCAGCCTCGGCGAGTCCGTCGCGCACGCCATGGGCCGCAAGTTCGTCCGCGTCGCGCTCGGCGGCGTCCGCGACGAGGCCGAGATCCGCGGTCACCGCCGTACGTACGTCGGCGCGCTGCCCGGCCGGATCGTGCGGGCCGTCAAGGAGGCCGGGTCCATGAACCCGGTGGTGCTCCTGGACGAGATCGACAAGGTGGGCTCGGACTTCCGGGGCGACCCGGCCGCCGCCCTCCTGGAGGTGCTCGACCCGGCGCAGAACCACACCTTCCGGGACCACTACCTGGAGGTGGAACTGGACCTGTCCGACGTCGTCTTCCTCGCCACGGCCAACGTCCTGGAGGCGATCCCGGAGGCGCTGGCCGACCGCATGGAGATCGTGCGCCTGGACGGCTACACCGAGGACGAGAAGGTCGTCATCGCCCGGGACCACCTGCTCCCGCGCCAGCTGGAGCGGGCGGGCCTGGACCGGAGCGAGGTCATCCTGGAGGAGAGCGCGCTGCGCAGGCTCGCCGGGGAGTACACGCGGGAGGCGGGTGTGCGCACGCTGGAGCGGTCGATCGCCCGGCTGCTGCGCAAGATCGCGGCCCAGCACGAGCTGGGTGAGCGGGAGCTGCCGTGCACCGTCGCGGACGGCGATCTGCGCGCCCTGCTCGGCCGGCCGCGGCACGTGCCCGAGTCGGCGCAGGACCCGGCCGAGCGCCGTACGGCCGTGCCCGGGGTGGCGACCGGGCTCGCGGTCACCGGCGCGGGCGGCGACGTGCTCTTCGTGGAGGCGTCCCTCGCCGACCCGGAGACGGGCGCGGCGGGCCTGACCCTCACCGGTCAGCTGGGCGACGTGATGAAGGAGTCGGCGCAGATCGCGCTGAGCTTCCTGCGCAGCCACGGTGCCGAACTGGGGCTGCCGGTGACCGACCTGAAGGACCGGGGCGTGCACATCCACTTCCCGGCGGGCGCCGTCCCCAAGGACGGCCCGAGCGCGGGCATCACGCTGACCACCGCGCTGGCCTCGCTGCTCTCCGGCCGTCTGGTCCGCACGGACGTGGCGATGACCGGCGAGGTCTCGCTGACCGGCCGGGTGCTGCCGATCGGCGGTGTGAAGCAGAAGCTGCTCGCCGCCCAGCGCGCCGGGGTGACCACCGTGATCATCCCCAAGCGCAACGAGGCCGACCTGGACGACGTCCCGGCCGAGGTGCTGGACAAGCTGGAGGTGCACACCGTCGCCGACGTCCGCCAGGTCCTGGAGCTGGCGCTGGCGCCCGCCGTCGAGGGCGTGGCGCCGGAGGTTCCCGTGGCGGCGTGACGGACGCCGTGGGAAGGCGAGGCCCGGGTCCCGTGAGGGAGGCCCGGGCCTCTGCCGTGCCGGGGGCCGTCAGCCGTTGGCGAGGGCCTGGACGCGGTCGAGCGCGCCGTTGAACTTGTCGTGGTCGCCGACGGTCGGGCCGGAGGAGGTGTACTGCCACATCGTGTAGTACGACCAGCCGGCCGGCAGCGTCCCCGGGTCCGTGGCGTAGCGGGCGATCCACAGCGGGTTGTTGGCCGCGAAGCCGGCGTAGTTGCCGGTGCACTCGGTCCACCAGCTGGTGGCGGTGTAGATCACGGCGTCCCGGCCGGTGAGGGACTTGTACGTGTTCAGGAAGTCCGCGATCCAGCTGACCATCTGGCTCGCGGTCTTGCCGTAGCAGTCGGCGCCGTACGGGTTCCACTCGATGTCGAGCGCGCCGGGCAGTGTCTTGCCGTCCTTGGACCAGCCGCCGCCGTGTGCCACGAAGTAGCTCGCCTGGGTGGCGCCGCTGGTGGTGTCCGGGGTCGCGAAGTGGTACGAGCCGCGGATCATGCCCACGTTGTACGAGCCGTTGTACTGCTGGGTGAACGACGGGTTCGTGTAGTACGTGCCCTCCGTCGCCTTCGTGTACGCCCAGCGCACACCGCTGCCGTAGAGGGTGGACCAGGCCACGTTGCCCTGGTAGTTGGAGACGTCCACGCCCTCGGTCTGGGTGGCGTCGCCACTGGTGGGGGTGCCGTGCGTGCCGTCGTGGGCCGCGACGCCCATGCCCATGTGGGCGGTGCCGCGGGTGGGCGTGGACGCGGCCTGGGCGGAGCCGGCGGGGAGGGCGCAGGCCGCCGCCGCGAGCAGGGCCGTGACCAGGACGGCCAGCGGGCGCGGGCGGCCACCGCGGGGTCCGCCGCGGCCGTGAAGAACCCGCCCTCCTTGTTGCGCAGGGTGGCGTCCACCACCGCGTCGCTCGCGAGCGCGGAGCGGGGCAGCCGGGCGAGCCGGTCGTCCAGCACCGCGGTGACCTCGCCCCGGGGCGAGCGCAGCAGCAGCACCGAGTCGCAGAGCACCAGGTACTCGACCTCCTCCGCACCCCAGCGGGCCAGGACGACCGTCGCCTGAGGGGTGCGCGGGTGAGAAAGCTCACAGGTTCGCGCGTGTGCGTGCGCGGTGCGTTCGATCGCGCGGGAAAGGATCTCCGTCAGCGTCAGATCTCGTCCCCAAACGGTCAGTTCGGTCAACGCACCGCCGAGCCGCGCCGTGAACCAGGGGACGGAATGCAGACAACCCGTCTCGGCGGCGGGCGGTGTCACTCCATCCAGCAAGATCACGCAACCGCCCTGTCCGGAGGCGGGTAGTCCGACACCGGCGAAGTCCTCGTTGGGTCGGGTGGTGTCACCGGGTTCCGAAACGAGATCAGTTCGCATCCGGCCAGTCTGCACGAGCCCTTCACGAGTTCCGCCAAAGGCTGGCAATCACCCACGGTTTGACATGACCGCGGGGGCAAGCCGCCTGGTTTGGGAGGGAATGGCCCACTCCGGAAAAGCGCGGTGGCGAATATTGCCAAACCCTGCCCCGTGCGTCCAACCGGCCCGCCGTGCGGCGGCCCGGCACACGCCAGAGGAACTTGCCCGCCAACTCCCCTCCGGGGTTCACTCCTTCGGGTGGCGGGTCAGGTGATGCGCGACCACTGCCCACCGGCGCTGGGAGGGTCGGGAACCGTACGAACCGGGTGCACGCACCACTTGGCACCGAGCTGACGGGGCGCCACCCGGGCCCTTGGGTAGACGAGTTCAGGAATGCGAGCACCGGTGCAGATGAAGCGGCCTCGGCGCACAGGCAGGCAGACGGCCCCCCAGGGGACCGTCCCCGAGACTCCCGTGGGCACCGGCCGGCCCACGCATGTGCGCAACCGGCTGATCGTCGCCGTCGCCGTGGTGGCCGCGGCCGTCGCGGGGGCCGGGGCTCCCGCCCTGCTCACCGCGTCCGGCGACGTCGGCGACTCCCAGGAACTGGTGACCCTGGCCGCCCGTACCCAGGACGCCCTCGCGCTCGCCAACGCCCTGGCCGACGAGCGCGACGAGGTCACCTCCTACGTGGCGGCCGGGCGCCCGCGGTCCAAGGCGCCCTCCGAGGACCGCAGCACCCGCGTCGACCGCCTGGTGGAGGACCTGCGCGCCGACAGCGGCACCCCGGCGAGCCTGCGCGGCGACCTCGACGCCGTCTCCGCCGTCCGCCGCTCCGCCCTCACCGGCAAGAGCACGGCGCTGGAGACCCACCAGGCCTACTCGGCCGCCATCACCGAACTGCACCGGCTCGCCGAGCAGCTCGCCGACAGGACGCCCCCGCGGGCGGGCTCCGGCGCGCACGCGCTCGCCGAGCTGGACACCGCCGTCCAGCAGTCCGCCGCCGCCCGCGGCCTGCTGCTCGCCGCGCTGAACGTGCCCGCCACCACCCAGACGGTGATCAGCCCGGTCACCGGCCTGCCCACCACCACGACGGTCCCCGGCGAGGCGGACCGCAAGCAGCGCGACGCGCTCGTCGCCGCCGCCCAGCAGGCCCGGCTGCGCTCCGACGCGGCCCTCGCCGACTTCCGCGAGACCGCCCCCAAGCCGGCCGTCGACGCCTACGCCTCCACGGTCACCGGCTCCGACGTCAACTCGGCCGAGAAGTACCTGGACACCTTCACCGCCCGGCCCTCCCTCCCCGACAGCGCGTTCGCCACCAGCACCAAGAAGCTGGACGCGGCCCTGTCCGGCCGCATCGACCTGATGCGCGGCGCGGAGTCGGCCTTTTACGACCACCGCACCAAGGACCTGGAGCGGCTGCGGGACGACGACGTCACCGCCCTGGAGATCCGGGTCGCCGCCCTCGGTGTGCTGATGCTGGTCGCCGTCGGCATCGCCACGGCGATGGCCCGCACCCTCACCCGGCCCCTGTCCGTGCTGCGCCGCGGCTCCGCCCGGCTCGCCGAGCAGGGCGACCCGGCGAGCCGCGAGCCCATCGCGTTCACCGGCCGCAACGACGAGTTCGCGCAGGTCGTCCGCTCCGTCAACGCCCTGCACGCGCACGCCGTCGCCCTGCACGAACGCGTCGCCACCCTGGAGACCGACCGCAAGCACCTGGTCCGGCAGCGGCAGAAGATGGCGGACGCCCGCGAGGAACTGCGCGCCGAACTCGCCGACGTCACCGCCGAGCTGCGGCGGGTGCGCGCCGGCATCGGCGGCACCTTCGTCAACCTGGCGCTGCGCACCCTCGGCCTGGTCGAGCGCCAGCTCGCCGTGATCGAGGGCCTGGAGGAGCGGGAGCAGGACCCCGAGCGGCTGGCCACCCTGTTCAAGCTGGACCACTTCGCCACGGTGATGCGCCGGCACAGCGAGAACCTGCTGGTCCTCGCCGGCACCGAGCACGTCCAGCAGCACCACGCGCCGGTCCCGCTGGTCGACGTGGTCCGCGCGGCGGTCAGCGAGATCGAACGCTACGAGCGGGTCCGCATCGCCGCGCTGCCGCCGCACGCCCACCTCGTGGGCTTCGCCGCCGACGACCTCTCCCACCTGCTGGCGGAACTGATGGAGAACGCCACCACGTTCTCCCCGCCGGACGTGCCGGTCGAGGTCTCCGGCTGGCTGCTGGAGTCCGGCGAGGTCATGCTCTCCGTCCAGGACGAGGGCATCGGCATGGCGGAGGACCGCCTCACCCGCCTCAACGCCCGGCTCGCCGACTTCGACCCCGACTCGGCCTACGACCAGGAGGGCGACGACGGCCTCGGGCTCGGCCTGTACGTCGTGGCCCGCCTCGCCCACCGGCACGGGGTGCGGGTGCAGCTGCGCGAGCAGAAGCAGGGCGGTGTCGCGGCGGTCGTGGTGCTGCCGGCCACCCTCCTCGCCGACGCCCCCGCCACCGCCGTACCCGCGCAGACGGCCACCTCCACCACCGGCACCTTCTCCCTGCCGGGCGCCGCCGCCGAGGTCAACTCCAACGTCCTGCCGACCCGCCCGAAGGACGGCGCCGACCAGGCCGGGCAGAGCGAGCAGCCGGACGCGACCGATCCGCTGGTCGCGCTGGCGGAGAAGGCGGTGCGGGACGCCGGGGTGGAGTCCCAGCCGCAGCCCAAGTCCCGGCCTGAGCCTCACTCCGCGTCCGAGCCGGAGCCGCAGCCCGAGTCCGAGCCGGAGACCGAGTCCGAGCCGCGGCCCGAACCGGAATCCGAGTCCGAGCCGGAGAAGGCGGCCGGACCGGCCGGTGACGAGGCCGTGCACGAGCAGGCCGGCCCCGGCGCGGAGGAGACCGAGGCCCGGCCGAAGGCGCCGCTGGAGACCTTCGCCGAGACCACGATGGAGCTGCTGCTCCCGGTCACGGACCCGGCGACCGACGAGCCCGCACCCACCGAGCCCGCGCCTGCCGGGCCCGCGCCCGGAGCACCCGGAGTTCGACGCGGTCCGCTGCAACCTGGTGCCGGGCGTCGGCGAGCTGTTCGTCATGCCGACGTTCACCGTCTCCGGGCGCGCCGACATCCTGTTCTGGGAGGGCATACCCGGCGGCCCGCTCGACGTCTTCAACGGCGTCAAGGACCCGGCCGAGCACCTCTCCCTGACCCTGGAACTCATGGAGCGGTTCACGCCCTGGGAGTACGCGCGGGCGACGAAGGTCGAACTGACCGACGCGGGCGGCACGCTGGCCGGCCGGTACGCGCCGACCGTGCGCAACCCGATCGGGCGGCTGCCCTCGGGCGGTCTGGTGCTCGGCGTGGCCGACGTGGTCGTGGCCAACGACCCGATCACCGGCCAGGGCTCCAACTCCGCGTCCAAGTGCGCGGCCGCGTACCTCGCGTCGATCCTGGAGCGCGGGGACCAGCCGTTCGACGAGGCGTGGATGCGCGAGACGTTCGACCGGTACTGGGCGACGGCGCAGCACGTCACCAAGTGGACGAACGCGATGCTGGCGCCGCCGCCGGAGCACGTCCTGAACCTCATCGGCGCGGCCGGGCAGCTGCAGCCGGTGGCGGACCGGTTCGCCAACGGGTTCGACAACCCGGCGGACTTCGAGAACTTCTTCTACGAGCCGGACAAGACGCAGGCCTACCTGGCGTCCGTCGCCGGGGCCTGACCACCGCGGGGGCGCGGGCGGCTCCCCGCGCCCCCGAGGGGCGCTATCCCGGGCGTACGGCGCCGAGGACCGGATTGGACGCCAGGGGTGAGATCTTGACCGAGGCTCCCGGCCGCGGGGCCTGTACGACCTTCCCGTCGCCCACGTAGATGGCCACGTGGGTCGCCTCCGGGAAGTAGATCACCAGGTCGCCGGGGCGCAGTCGGCGCAGCGGCACCCGGCGCAGCCGTCTCCACTGCTCCTGGCTGGTGCGGGGGATCGGGGTGCCCGCGTGCTGCCAGGCCTGGGAGGTCAGGCCGGAGCAGTCGTAGGCCGACGGGCCCTGGGCGCCCCAGACGTAGGGCTTGCCGAGCTGCTTCATGGCGAAGCGGACGGCGCTTTCGCCCCGTGGGGAGGCCGGGCGGTCGTCGGGGAGCGAACCCGCGGCGGTGAGGGCCTTCTGGGCCGCGTCGACGCCCTGCTGTTCCAGGCGGGTGACGGCGTCCAGCTGGTCCGGGGAGAGGGCCGCCAGCAGGCGTTCCACGTCGTGGAGCTTGGTCTGCACGGCGTCGCGTTGTTTCTTCTGCCGGCCGGCCAGCGACTGCTGGGTGTCGAGGGCCTTGCGGGCGGCGCGGGCCACGGCGTCCTTGCGCCGCTCGGCGCCGGTCAACCGGTCGACCGTACGGGCGCGTTGGCGCGCGAGTTCCTCGATGACATGGCTCTCGTCCAGCACCTGCTGCGGGTCGGGGGCGAGCAGGAGGCTGATGTAGGGACCGAGGCCGGACGCGCTCTGGTACTGCTGGCGGGCCAGCCGGCCGGCGTCGGCGCGGCTGTCCTGGAGCGCGATCCGGGCCCGGGCCAGTTCGCCGTCGAGCCGCGTCACCTCGGCCTTCTGCCGCTGGAGCCGGTCGGCGGTGGCGTCGTAGGTCTCGGTGGCCTGCTCGGTCTGCCGGTAGAGCGTCTGCAGGTCCGTCAGCAGCTGGGAGACGGACCGCTGCGGCTGCGGTGCGGCGCCGGCGGGCACCGGCGCGAGGGCGGCCTGGGCCGCGACGGCGGCCGTACAGGCCAGGCGCAGCAGCTTTCCTGACACGTCATCACCTCGGGTGCGGAAGGGGTGGGCGCATTGCCGGGCCCTATCGCACCGCGATAATCAGACGTATCCGGGTGGGGCGCGCGCCGCGTGTGGGCGGTTCGGCGCATCCTTGTCACCCGTGCGTGTCACCCGGCTTGCCGGGCCGTGTGGCACGGGGCCCGGACCAGGGCCAGCGGAGCCGGCCGCCGGAGGTGTCGTCGGGGTCGTACGCGTACTTCCAGCCCTGGATCAGCCCGAGTCGCTTGCTGTGGCCGCGCGGCACCCGCCGGTACACGTACACGGTGGGCGGGCCGCCGTCCGGGGCGGGGACGGGGATGCGGTACGTCTTCGGGGGGTGCCCGGTCGGGCCGACCAGGACGGGCAGCACCCGTCCGTCCATGGGGCCGCCCTCGAACGGGGTGTCCTGGCTCTTCACGGTCTCAGTCTCGGCCATCGCGCGCGAAGGTGCCGACGAGGGCGGCGGTCTGCTCGTCGCGGGCCGCGGTGACCGAGAGGACGGCGACGAACTGGTCCACCAGCCAGTCGCGCAGCTCGTCGGCGGGCGGCTGCTTGTCCTCGTCCAGCCAGATCAGGGAGGCCGCCTCCACGGCCGTGATCCACATCCGCACGGTCATCCGCAGCCGGGGGCCGGCGTCGGCGGCGCCGAGGTGGCTGAGGATGTGCTCGGCGGCGGCCCGGCGCACCCCGTCCACGATGGCCGTGGTGCGCGAGGTCTCCGCCACGCTGCCGCCCCGCAGCAGCGCCGCGAACCCGGTGTCGTGCTCGTCCACGAAGGCCAGATAGCGCTCCAGGGCGCGGGTCAGCCGGGCCAGCATCGGCCCCTGGCGGGGCTCGTCGAAGCACTGCCGCAGCGCGTCGGCGGCCGACCCCAGCGCGGCCTCGTACAACTGCTGCTTGCCGCCCGGGAAGTACCGGTACACCAGCGGCCGAGACACCCCGGCCGCCTCCGCCACGTCGTCCAGCGACACGTCCTCGGGCGCCCGGTGCGCGAACAGGGACAGCGCGGCGTCGAGCAGCTGGCGCCGGCGCTCCTCGACGCTGAGCCGGCGGTAGGCGGGGGTGGCGGCCTGCGGGGTCATGCCACGCAGCGTAACGTGCGGGCCCGGGGGAGCGCCGGGCCCGCGGCGGGCGCTCGACATCCGGGAGACCACCGGATACACACAGGGGGCCGGGCCGGCGGCAGCGACGGCGGACGAGAGGGAGTGCGCGATGACGGTGCGGGTGTTGAGGGCGGACGGACGCCCGGCGGCGCCGTGGAAGAACGGGGGCGGGCTGACCCGTGAGATCGCCGCGGCGCCGGTCGGCGCGGGGACGTCGGACTTCGCGTGGCGCGTCAGCCTCGCCGACGTGGACCGGGGCGGCCCGTTCTCCCGCTTCGAGGGGGTCGAGCGGATCATCACGCTGGTCGACGGCCCCGGCATGGTGCTGACCGTCGACGGGACCCCGCACACCGTGGCCGAGCGCTACGTCCCCTTCGCCTTCCCCGGTGACGCGGCCACCGACTGCCGGCTGCTCGGGGGTCCGCTCGTCGACTTCAACGTGATGACCCGGCGCGGCCGGGCCGCCGCACGGGTGGAGATCGTCCGCGGGCGGAGGGCGTTCTCGGCCCCCGCCGGGGGCACGCTGCTCGCCGTGGTGCTGGAGGGGTCCGCCGTCCTCGAAACGGCGGGCGGAGCCCTCGGCCGCCTCGACGCGGCCCTGACCGACGACCCCGGCGACGAGGCCCTCGCCGTCTCGGGCGTCGCCGCGCTGGTCACCCTCACCCGCACGGCCGCGACATAGGATCGGCGTCGTGAACGCGGGTGGGGGAGGCGTCGGAGCGACGCCGTTCGGCGGACTGCTGCGAGCGTTGCGGCTGGCCCGCCGCTGGACGATCGAGGAGCTCGCCGAGGCGTCCGGCGTCTCGGTGCGCGCGATCGGTGACATGGAACGGGGCCGGAGTCTTCGTCCGCAGCGCGGCACGGTCACCGCGCTGGCCCAGGGTCTGGAACTGGACGGGGCGGCGCACTCCGAACTGCTGGCGGCCCTGCGCGCCGGACGTCCCGCGGCGCAGCCTTCCGTCCCGCCGGCGTCGCCCTACACGCTGCCCAGAGGCGTGCGGGACTTCGTGGGCCGGCACGCGGAGCTGGCCGCGTTGCGGGCCCTCGTGCAGCGGTTCGTCACGGAGTCCCGGGCGGAGGGCGCGGGACGCTCACCGGCTCCGGTGGCGGTGCTGTCCGGGCCGCCCGGCAGCGGCAAGACCACCTTGGCGGTCAGACTGGCCGAGGAGTCCGCTCCGTCCTTTCCGGACGGAGCGTTCCTGATCGACATGCGGGGCCTCGACGCACAGCCGCTCTCGGCGGATCAGGCCGTGCTGCGCCTGCTGGGCGCCTGGGGCGTGGCCGACGCCGAGCTGGGCCGGCGCAGTGCCGAGGAGCGTCTCGCCCGGTTCCAGGCGACCGCGGCCGCTCTCCGCGCGGTCGTCGTCCTCGACAACGTCGGCAGCGAGGCACAGGTCAGACCGTTGCTGCCGCGCGGGGGAGGGCTCCTTCTCGTGGTGAGCAGCCGACGCACGCTCGCCGGTCTGGAGGGAGTGCACCGTGTGGAGCTCGGCACCCTGACCCGGGAGGACTCCGCCTCGCTGCTCCGGGCCGTGGTCGGCGCCGACCGCACCGACGCGGAGCCCGCGGCCGTCCGCGCCGTGACCGAGTTGTGCGGGCACCTTCCCCTGGCCCTGCGGGTGGCCGCGAACTGGGCGGCCGCCCGCACCAACTGGAGCCTGCAACGGCTCGCCGACCGGCTCGCCGACGAGGAGCGCAGGCTGGAGGCTCTCAGCGCCGGAGACCTCCGTGTCAACACCGCCTTCGCCCTCTCCTATTCGCGTCTGGCCTCCGGCACCGCCCGCATGTTCCGGTTGCTGTCGCTGCTGCCCGGGGCGGATTTCAGCGGTCCGTCGGCGGCCGTGCTCGCGGACACGTCCCTGCCGGCGGCCGAAGACCTGTTGGAGGAGCTGCTCGACGCGGGTCTGCTGACGGCCTCGCGCGGGGACCGCTATCGCATTCACGATCTTCTGCGGCTGTACGCGGGGGCTCGCCGCCGTGCCGAGGACGGCGACGAGGCGTCGGTCGCCGCAAGAGCCCGCCTGCGGGCCTGGCTGCTGGACACGGCCGTCCTCGCGGGCCGCTGGTACGAGCCGGACCACGGTGCGCCGCCGCCGGCCCCCGGCAGGCTGGTCGCCCTCGACGACCGCGAGCAGGCGACGCGGTGGATGAAGACGGAGAGCGACAACTGGCTCGCCGCCTTCCGCGAGGCCGCGGAGGCCGGTGAACACGCCAAGGTCGTCGAGGTCGCGGACGCGACGATCTGGTTCTCCGACCACTGGGTGTCCTGGGGGCACTGGATCGAGGTGTACAAACGCTCCGCCGAGGCCGCGGCAGCCCTCGGCGACCCGGTACGGGAGGCCAGTCACCGCAACAACCTGGCCGGGGCCTACTGGATCGGCGAACGCCGCCACGACAAGGCGGTCGGCGAAGCCCGGCACGCGCTCGCCATCGCCGAGAAGTGCGGGGACGTGACTCAGCAGGCCTGGGCCCACCACCATCTCGGCGGACTGCACGCCCTGGTCGACGACCTGCCGCCCGCCGCCGACCACTATCAGCGCGCCAAGGAGCTGTTCGCGCGGGCCGACGAGGTCAACGGGTACCTGGCGGCGTCGAACATGACCATCAGGGTGGCGGAGAAGGCCGGTCGCCCGCGGCAGGCCGTCGCGGCCTACGACGAGGTGATGGACCTCCTCGACGCCTCCGAACACCGCGACCGCATTCCGCCCAACGTGCGGGACACCACGGTCACGTTCGCCACGTTCTACGTGTCGTTCGCGCACCTCAACCAGGGGCGCTGGCAGGAGGCCGTCGACGCCCTGCGTCTCGCCCGGGGGCGGCTCACGGCCCACGGCTGGCACGAACGGGCGGGCACGGCCCACCTGCACATGGCTCACGCACTCGTCCACCTCGGCCGGCTCGCCGAGGCGGAGGCGGAGTACCGCTCCGTGCTCACGATGGCGGACCTTGTCCCCTCGGCCATGCTGGACGACGCCCGTGCGGCCCTCGACGCCCTCGCCGCCGGTACGCCGTCCCCGCCCACCCGCTTCGTCTGACCCAGGTCGGCGGCCACGGAGCCGGGGCCACGACCGGGAGACGGTCTCGGACGCCTCCTGGCCGCGGCCCCGGCGGCCGGTGGTCACGCCAGCAGGCCCGAGGACCGCCACAGCCGCCGCCCGACGCCCCGCAGCACCCCGATGTCGTCCAGGAAGTCGGTCAGCCGCTTGGCACCGGTCTGCATGACCTCCCGGCGGTGGGCGCTGGCCTTGACCTGGGCCATGGCCTCGCGCTTGTCGAGGCCGACGTTGGTGTAGACGTCGGGGTTGACGAACGCGACGGAGAAGACGCGGGCGAACTCGCCGGAGGTGACCCGGGTGAACTCCTGGGACCAGCGCGGGGCGGTCACCATCTGGCGGCGCAGCTCCTCGCGGGCGTAGCGGACATGGCGGGCCTCCTCCACCACGTGGATGCGGGTGACGCCCCGGATCAGCGGCTGCACCCGCTCGTCCGGGAAGGTCAGCCGCTGCATCCAGTCCAGGATCTCCTCGCCCAGCAGGGTCGCCGTGAAGGAGCCGGGGGCCGTGGAGATGGTCTTGAAGAGGCGGCCCAGGTTCAGGTGGACCTTGCTGACCGGGTACCAGGGGGTGCCGCCGTGCGAGATCAGCCGTGCGAACATCTTGGAGTGGCGGCACTCGTCCTCGATCTCGGTGAGGGCGTAGCGGACGTGCGCGCTCGTGGCCGCCTTGTCGTAGATGTGCCGGACCAGCAGCTGCATCAGGATGATCTCGAACCAGATGCCGAGCGAGGCCAGCGCCGCCGCCTCGTGCTGGGAGAGGAGGATGCGCTGCTCCTCGCTCATCCGCCGCCACATCGGGGTGTCGTACAGCGACACCAGCTCCGGCGGCCAGAACCACTTGCCCTCCTCGAAGGGCGCCTCCCAGTCCAGCTCCTTGTCCGGGTCGAAGGAGTGCTTGGCGGAGGAGACGAGCAGTCGTTCGGCCACCTGTTCCCGGTCCTTGAGCAGGCCGAGCGCATCGCGCAGGCCGTCCAGCGCGTCCGCTTCCGTCAGGGTCGTCATGGCTCCGTCACCTCGTTACCCGGGGGTATGTCGTCCAGTCACTTATGAGACTGCTTGTCAGCAAGGCCGTCAATCCCCTGCGCAGGACTTGTTGACCGCGCCCGCGCGTGTGAGCCTGCGAGGTATGCCCACCCATGACCTGTACGCCAACGAGCCCGGAGACCCCGCCTGGCACGTGCCCGCGTCCGGTGCGGCCAGGTTCAGCTGGGAGTACGACGACGGACGCGACCGCCTGCTGGCCCTGTACCAGAAGGGCAAGGACAAGCAGTGGGACGCGACCAGGCGCATCGACTGGGACCTGGAGGTCGATCCCTTCGACGCGCTCGGCACCCCCGACGAGGCGATGGTCCTGTACGGGACGCCGTACTGGGACCGGATGACCGGCAAGGACAAGGGCGAGCTGCGGCGGCACTTCGCCTCCTGGCAGTTCAGCCAGTTCCTGCACGGCGAGCAGGGGGCGATGATCTGCGCGGCCCGGATCGTGGAGTCGGTGCCCGACCTGGACGCCAAGTTCTACTCCGCGACCCAGACCATGGACGAGGCCCGGCACGCCGAGATTTACGGCCGGTTCCTGCACGAGAAGATCGGGCTCCTCTACCCGATCAACGACAACCTCCGGTCGCTGCTGGACGACACCCTGCGCGACAGCCGCTGGGACATGCCGTACCTCGGCATGCAGGTGCTCATCGAGGGCCTCGCGCTGGCCGCGTTCGGGATGATCCGGGACACCACCACCAAGCCGCTGCCCCGGCAGATCCTGACCTACGTCATGCAGGACGAGGCCCGGCACGTGGCCTTCGGACGGATGGCGCTGCGCGACTACTACCGCCGGCTCACCGACGCCGAACTGCGCGAGCGCGAGGAGTTCGTCATCGAGGGCTGCCATCTGATGCGCGACCGGCTGCGCGGGGTGGAGGTGCTGGAGAACTTCGGCATCGCGCGCGCCGAGGCCGAACGGCTCAGCGAGCGCTCGGAGTTCCTCCAGCTCTTCCGCAAGCTGCTGTTCAGCCGCATCGTGCCCTGCGTCAAGGACATCGGCCTGTGGGGCGAGCGGCTCCAGCGGGCCTACGTCGACATGGGCGTGCTGGAGATGGGGGACGCGAACCTGGACCAGCTGATGGCGCAGGACGAGGAGCTGGCCGACCGGCTGGACGCCGAGCGGTTCGCGGCGGAGGAGCGGGAGCGGGTGGCCGAGGTGACGGAGGCGATCCGGGAGGGGGAGGGCCGGGAAGACGGCTGATTCCGGCCTCGATGGCCCTTTGTCCACCCTCGTGCAGTAGCGTGCTGGCGTGTCCATGCCTCCGCAGCCGCCGCCGTACCCCGATCAGCCGCAGCCCCCGTACGGCGGGCAGCCCCCGTACGGCCGGCAGCCTCCGCAGAATCCCGGCCCGTACGGCCGGCAGCCTCCGCAGAATCCCGGCCCCTACGGCCAGCAGCCTCCGCAGAATCCCGGCCCCTACGGCCAGCAGCCTCCGCAGAACCCCGGCCCGTACGGCTCGCCGTACCCGCAGCAGCCCTACCCGCAGCAGCCCCAGCAGCCGCAGCCCCCGTACCAGGGCTGGAACGGCATGCCGCCCGTGGTGCCGCCGCCCCCGAAGAAGAGCCGGGTCGGTCTGGTCCTCGGGATCGTCGGCGGTGTCGTCGTCCTGATCGTGGGCGGTCTGGTCGCGCTCGGCGCGATCGGGTACAAGGCGGCGACCAGCTTCCCCGACGGGAAACGGAAGCTGACGCTGCCCCAGACGCTGCTCGACGGGAAGTACGAGCTGGCCAAGGACCTCTCCGACACCGAGGGCAAGCAGATCGGGCAGGAGGCGGACGGCGCCTGGGACGCCAAGGACACCCACGGCGTCGTCGGCAGCTACAACCTCGGCGGCGACGAGACCAAGGGCACCCTGGTGGTGTCGGGCATGTACGGCCGGTTCAAGAACACCGACACGGCCCGGCGCAACATGATGAAGGGCGCCGCCCAGTCCGACGGCGCCAAGGTGGCCGTGCCGCCGAAGGACTTCGCCCTGGAGGTCACGGTCAGCTGCGAGGTGCTGACGCAGGACCAGCTCGGCACCACGGTCACGCTGCCCATGTGCGCCTGGGCCGACGACAACACCGGCGCCACCGTGGCCATCGTGGACACGGAGACCGTCTCGAAGGACCCGTCGAGCGTCGACCTGGCGGCGCTCGCCAGGCAGACCATGCAGGTCCGCTCCGAGGCGGTCAAGCCGATTCTCTGACCGCCGGCTCCGCGCCCGGCTCGAACGGCGACCGCAGGGTGAACGCGTACGCCGTCGGGCCGTGCGCCCGCAGGTGCAGCAGCCGGTCCTCCGCCTCGGCGACCGTCGGGCGGTGGCCGGCCGGCACCCACCACAGCGCGGTCATCGCCTCCTCGACGTGCTCGAAGAACTCCCGCCGCCGGGCCAGCAGTTCCCGGTGCCGGCCCCGGTACATGAACGCGGTCAGGGCCTTGGTGTCCCGCCACACCGACATGTTGACGATCAGCCACGGGTCGCCGAGGACCGGCACGTCGGTCGCGTTGCCGGAAGTGCTCTGCAACCGCCAGCGGAAGCCGTCCGAGGCGTCCGCCACCGCGTTCACCGGGTCGAGCCCGTCCACGAAGTCCTTCAACTGCGGTGCGTCCAGCGGGTGTTTGAGTCGGGCGATGTTGACCTGGGCCAGTTCGTGCGCGGCTGCCGTATCCGTCATGGGCGAACCGTAGATCGGGCCGGTCGCCGTCGGTAGCCCCGTCTCAGCGGCCGAGCACCGCGCGCATCACGTCCCGCGCGATCGGGGCCGCGTCGCCGCCGCCGCTGATCTCGCCGCGGTCCGCCGAGGCGTCCTCCACCACCACGGCGACCGCCACCCCCGGCTCCACCGCGTCGTCGGCCTGCGCCCACGAGACGAACCAGGCGTACGGCACCCCGGTGTTGCCCACCCCGTGCTGGGCGGTGCCGGTCTTGCCGCCGACGATCGCGCCCCGGATGGCCGCCCGGGTGCCGGTGCCCTCGCGGACCACGCCGGTCATCAGATCCTTCAGCCGCCGCGCCGTGGACGGCCGCATCACCTGGCGGACCGGGTGCGTCCCACCGCCGGAGACCGTCTCGCCCCCGCGCCGGGTGGTCCGCTCCACCAGGTACGGCGTGTGCAGCCGGCCGTCGTCGGCGACGGCCGCCGCGACCATCGCCATCTGCAACGGGGTGGCCCGCGTGTTGTACTGCCCGATCGACGACAGCGCCAGCTGGGCCTGGTCCACGTGGGAGTCGAAGGTGCTGGGCGCCACCGAGAACGGGATGCGCACAGCGGTGTCGTTGAACCCGAACGCCTCCGCCGTCTTCTTCATGTCCCGCACCCCGACGTCCACGCCGAGTTTGGCGAAGACCGTGTTGCAGGACCACTCGAAGGCGTCCCGCAGCGAGGTGTCCGCGCAGCCGTCGGCCTCGTTGGTCAGCCGGGTCCGGGTGCCGGGCAGCCGGTAGGGGTCGGGGGAGTCGGTGCGCGCGTCCGGGTCGCTGACCACCCCCGCGTCCAGCGCCGCCGCCGCGGTGACCACCTTGAACGTCGAACCCGGCGGATAGGTCTGGCGCACCGCCCGGTTGAGCATCGGCTTCTCCGGATCGCTGTTGAGCCGTGCCCACGCCGAGGCCGTCGACTCGCCGTTGCCGGACAGCTGCGCCGGGTCGTAGGAGGGGCTGGTCACCAGGGCCAGGACGCGGCCGGTGGCCGGTTCGATCGCGGCCACCGCGCCCTTGCGGCCGGCGAGCCCCCGGTACGCCGCCTCCTGCGCCGCCCGGTGGAGCGTCGTCACCACGTTCCCGCCCGGACTGCGCCCGCGCGTCATGTCGTTCCACAGCGGCAGCGGCTGGAGCAGCGGATCGGTGCCGGAGAGCACCCCGTCCTCGGTGTGCTCCAGGAACGTGGTGCCGTACGACTGGGAGGCGAACCCGGTCACCGGGGCGTACAACGGGCCGTTGCGGTAGGTGCGTTCGTAGCGCAGCTGCTCATGGGTGTCCACGGAGCCGGTGACCGGTTCGCCGCCGACCAGGATGTCGCCGCGCGGGTGCTGGTAACGGGCGATGGCGGCCCGGCGGTTGGCCGGGTTGCCGGTGTAGGTGCCGGCCTGCACCAGCTGCACCCGGGCCGCGTTGACCAGCAGGGCCGCCAGCAGCAGGGTGCAGAAGGCGCAGGCGTGCCGGATGCAGCGGGCCATCGGCCGCCCGCCCTCGCCGCCGCCCATGCCCGCGTACTCGCTCACGGCGCCTCCGTGCCGTCGTACCGGCTGCGGGCCGAGTCGCTCACCCGGATCAGCAGGGCCACGATCGCCCAGTTGGTGACCACCGAGGAGCCGCCCTGGGCGAGGAACGGCATCGCCATGCCGGTCAGCGGGATCAGCCCGGTGACGCCGCCCGCGATCACGAACACCTGGAGCGCCAGGATCGAGGCCAGCCCGACCGCGAGCAGCCGCCCGAACGGCTCGCGCAGCGCGAGGGCGGCCCGGTAGCCGCGCTCCACCAGCAGCGCGTACAGCAGGATGATCGCGGCGAGCCCCGCGAGGCCCAGTTCCTCGCCCGCCGTGGCCAGGATGAAGTCCGACTTGGTGGCGAAGCCGATGAGCACCGAGTGCCCGAGGCCGAGCCCGGTGCCCAGCAGCCCGCCCGCGGCGAACGCGAACAGCGACTGGGACAGCTGGTTGGGGCCCCGTCCGGCCTCGATGGTGGCGAACGGGTGCAGCCAGTCCGCGATCCGGCCGCCCACGTGCGGCTCCACCCGGCCGACGGCGACGGCGCCCAGCACCGCCAGCAGCAGCCCCACCGCGATCCAGCCGGTGCGGCCGGTGGCGACGTACAGCAGCACCACGAACAGCCCGAAGAACAGCAGCGAGGTGCCGAGGTCCCGCTCCAGGACCAGCACCCCCACGCTGAGCAGCCAGATCGTCACGATCGGGCCGAGCACCCGCCCGGTCGGGAACTGCATCCGCCACACCCGGCGGCCGGTGTACGCCAGCGCGTTGCGGTTGGCGGCCAGATAGGCGGCGAAGAACACCGCGAGCAGCACCTTCGCGAACTCGCCCGGCTGGATGGAGAACCCGGCGACGCGGATCCAGATCCGGGCGCCGTTGACCGCGGGGAAGAGGATCGGCACCAGCAGCAGGACGAGCGCGGCGACCACGCACACGTACGCGTAGCGCTGGAGCACCCGGTGGTCGCGCAGCAGCAGCACGACGACGATGAACAGGGCCACCCCGAGCGTGGACCAGACCAGCTGGGCGGGGGCCGCGCGGTCGCCCGGCGTCTCCAGGTCCAGCCGGTAGATCAGCACCAGTCCGAGCCCGTTGAGCAGCACCCCGATCGGCAGCGGCAGCGGGTCCGCGTACGGCGCCCGCAGCCGTACGGCGAGATGGGCGACGAGGGCGAGCACCCCGAGCCCGGCCCCGTACGCGAGCGCCCCGGGCGGCACCCGCCCCGCCCGGGCCAGGCCCACGGCGCAGTAGCCGTACACCGACAGCGTGACCGCCAGCACGATCAGCGAGAGTTCGACGCCGCGGCGCCGGGAGAGGCGTACGACGGGCACGGGCGCCCGGGCCGTGGGCGCGGCGGTTCCGGCGTTGCTCATGCCGGGAACCTATCCAAAAGAGCCGGTGAGGTGATCAAACGCCACATCGGACACCGAAAGGAACCATTTCGGGCCCGATGAGCGGGCGCTAACGCGCGGCCACCGGCAGGATCAGCGTCGCCACCGCGCCCCCGTCCGGCGCGTTGCGGAACGACAGCCGCGCGCCCAGCACCTCCGCCTGCCCCACCGCGATCGTCAGCCCGAGCCCGTGCCCCCGTGCCCCGCCCTCCGTGCGGAACCGCTGGGGCCCGTGGGCCACGAGGTACCCGGGGTAGCCGCTCCCGTGGTCCCGCACCGTCACCACCGGCCCGTTGACCGACAGCACCACCGGGGGCGCCCCGTGCTTGTGCGCGTTGGCCACCAGGTTCCCCAGCACCCGCTCCAGGCGGCGCCGGTCGGTCTCCACCAGGACGTCGCGGACGACACGGATCTCGGTGTCCGTGCCCGAGGCCCGCACCACCCGCTTGGCCAGCGCCCCCAGCTCCTCCGCGTCCGCCTCCAGCCGCTCCCGGCCGGCGTCGAGACGGGAGATCTCCAGCAGGTCCTCGGTGAGCGTGCGCAGCGCGGCCACCCGGTCGCGCACCAGCTCCGTCGGCCGGCCCGGCGGCAGCAGCTCCGCCGCCGCGTGCAGCCCGGTGAGCGGGGTGCGCAGCTCGTGCGCCACGTCCGCGGTGAACCGCTGCTCGCTGAGCAGCTTGCCCTGGAGCGAGGCGGCCATCGAGTCCAGCGCGGCGGCGACCGCGGCCACCTCGTCCTGGGGCCGGGTCGGATCCTTGGTGCGCGGGTCGTCGACGCGCGCGTCCAGGTCGCCCGCGGTGATCCGGCGGGCCACCCGCGCGGTGCCGTGCAGCCGCCGGGTGACCCGGGACACGGCGAACACGCCGACCAGCACCGTCGCGCCGATGGCGAGCACGGAGGACCACAGGATCGAGGTGTCGAGCCCGGCGATGGTGCGGGACTGCTGCGAGTAGTCGATCTCCACGGCGAGCGCCCGGTGCCCGGAGACCGGCCCGGCCGCCCACATCGTCGGCCGCCCCCGGTGCGTGGAGACCATCGTGCCGCGCTGCCCGGAGACCGCGAGGGACCGCAGCGAGCCGGGCAGCCCCTGCGGGTCCACCCCGGCGTTCGGCAGCAGCGCGTCCCCGGCCTCGTAGGCGCGGGTGGCGTCCGCGAGCCGGGACAGGGCGAGCTCGCGCGCCTGCCCGACGGTCTGGTTGGTCACCGAGACGTGCACCAGCACACCGAGCAGCGCGGCCAGCGCACAGCACATCACGGTGATGAACACGGCCGCCTTCACGGCGAGGGGCCCGGCCCAGCGGGGCAGCAGCAGCCTCATGACGCGCTCGCGGAGGGCGTGAGGGAGGGCGACGGTGTCCGGTGGCGGGCCCGGCCGCCGCCGATGTGCAGGTACTCGTCGCGGGAGAACACCATCGCGCGCTGGCCCGGGTCCCACTCCCAGGTGGTGCGGTACTCGTAGCCGGAGATGTCGGCCGGGGAGCGCTCGATCAGCGCGCGGCCGGCCAGCTCCACGCCGGTGATCGCGTCGTTGTCGGCGAGCACCTGCACCAGGTGGTGCCCCTCGACGGTGTAGACCCGCACCGCCGTCTGGTTGGTCGGGTACAGCCGGAAGCCGAGCGTCAGATCGGGCCGGCCGTCCCCCGTGAGGTCCCGGTAGTACGGCTTCAGCAGCGGGCACCGCGCCCGGTCGCCGCCCGGCCGGCACTCCTTCATCCGGTCCGCCGTCGCGTGGTACGCCCCCTTCGACCCGTAGTCCGCCGTGTGCGCCCGCAGCTCCGCCTCGACGACGTCCACCGGATCGACCGCGCGTATGTCGTCGCCGGGGACGGTGAGCCCCTTGACGGTCTCCCGGGTGGACACGGCGTACGGATAGGCCGGGCTGGACGCCGGCCGCAGGTCGGGCCAGAGCCTCGCGGGGCTGTCGGCGGTCTGCGTCGGCCCGGCGCTCTTCAGCTCGCCGGCGTCCCCGCAGGCCGTCGCCGTCGCCGCCAGCAGGGCGACGGCGGCCACGGTGAGGGCGGTGCGCACAGGGCGGCGGACGGGCACGGTGCTCCTGGGACGATGGTTTCTCAGGTCAGTAGGCCAGTATGCACATAGATTCCAAGGAAGCCCCTTTTCGTCCGTTCTGTACGGCCGGGCCGAGGTGCGCGGGAGAGAGAGGCTACTCGGCCAGCTCCTCCAGCAGTCGCACGGTGTGCAGACCGGCGCGCAGATACGCCACGAACAGCTCGTTGTGCAGCGCCCACGCCGAGCGGCGGGCCCGGATCAGCCGGATGGCCTCGTCCACCGCCGCGCCCCGCTGGACCAGGGCGTGCGCCACGACCAGCCCCGAGCGGTTGTAGCCGTGGTAGCAGCGCACCAGCACCAGGCGGCCGGCGTCCAGCGACTCGTTCGCCGCCCGCGCCAGCCGGATCACCCCGGCGAGCTGGGTGCCGTCCAGCGGGCCGTCCGGTATCGGCCACACATGGTGCTCCACGCCCGGGTCGGGGCCGTACCCCGGAAGCCGCAGCAGCGTCTGCACCACATCGAACTCGTCCCGTACGACGGCCGTCTCCAGCCGCCCCGTACACGCCCGGTACTCGTGCCCGCCCATCCACAGGCCGGGCACGATCTCGTTCCACGGGCTCCGTGGAGCCGGCACGTCGGGCTGCATTCCGCGGGTCCGCAACGGCGCCTCCCCAACTCCCCTGCGCAGGGCCGGTCTCCACGGTAACCGGTCTTGCCCCGCACGTACCCGGCCTGTTCCCATGGTCGAGGGGTGATGCGCATGAGCGGACTGCGCGTGGTGCCGGCCCGCCGCGGCGGCCGGGAACGGCTGTACGTCTGCCGCCCGGACGGCGGCAACGTGGCCTGGTACGACCGGGACACCGGCCGGGTGAACCTGCTCGGCGAGGACGAGCGGGACCGCGTCCTCGAAGCCCTCGGACCCTTCCTCGCCGGCCCGGTGACCGTGGGCCCGCCCCCGGTTCCCACGCCCGCCGAACTCGCCCGGCTCAGCCTGCACCCGGACGACGACCTCGCGCCCAACCGCCCCGGCGAGGCCCTGCTGATCGCCCTCGACCGCGACCCCGGCCCCGCGCACCGGCTGCGCCCCGACCCGCGCCGCCGTGCCCTGCTGGCCGAGCAGACCGTCGGCGACGTCCTGGACGGCATGGAGGGCGCCGGCTGGCACACCCTGCACTCGCTGCCCCTGCCCGGCGGCGACCGCGTCCACCATCTGCTGATCGGCCCCGGCGGCCTGTTCGCCGTGCACGCCCTGTACGCCCGCGGGGCGCGGGTGCGCGTCGCCGACCCCATGGTCGCCGTGGGCCGGCGCCCGGCCGAGCCGCTGCTGCGCCTGCTGCGCGCCCAGGCCGACCGGGCCTCCTACGCCCTGACCGCCGAGGTCCGCCCGGTCCTCGTCCCGACCGCCCCGGCCGGGGTGACCCTGACCGCCGTGCCCCGGGGCGTGCGCGTCCTGCCCGACGAGGAGCTGGCGGGCCTGACCCGGCTGGGCGGCGTGCTGAAACCGGCGGACGTGGAGGCGCTGCACGCGATGGCGCGCGACCGGCGCACCTGGGAGAGGGTCTAGGGGTATCGGGGAAAGCCCGGTATCGGGGGAAGCCCCAGCGGTATCGGGGGAAGCCTCAGCGGTATCGGGGAAGGCCCTAGGGGAGGGGCGCGGCCCGGCTCCGGTCCAGCAGTGGGGCCAGCAGGTCGCCGTGGTCCGCCAGGCGCGGGGCGATGTCCCCGGCCCGGAACTCCAGCCGGGCCGGCGAGCGGCACTCGGCGACCTCGTCCCAGGTCACCGGCGTGGAGACCAGCGGGGCGTGGCGGGCGCGCACGGTGTAGGGGGTGGCCGTGGTCTTGCGGGCCGCGTTCTGGCTCCAGTCCACGAACACCTTCCCCGGCCGCAGGCTCCTGGTCATCCGGTGCACCACCAGCCGGGGCAGTGCCCGCTCCGCCTCCACCGCGAGCGCCTTGGCGTACTCGCTGGTGCGCTCCGAGGAGGCGCCGCGCACCGCCGCCAGCAGGTGCAGCCCCTTGGACCCGGCCGTCTTGGGGTGCGCCTCGATGCCGTCCGCCGCGAGCCGCTCGCGCAGCCACAGGGCGACCTCGCAGCACTGCACGACCGTCGCGGGCGTCCCCGGATCGAGGTCGAAGACCAGCCGGTCGGCCTCGTCCGGGGACTGCACCAGCCACTGGTGCGTGTGGAACTCGGTGACCAGGTTCGCCGCCCACACCAGGCTCGGCAGGTCCTGCACGACGACCATCCGGGCCGGAGCGTCCGCCGACGAGCGCGGCACCTCGGCGGTCATGACCCACTCGGGTGTGCCCGGCGGCACGTTCTTGGTGAAGAACACCTGGCCGTCGGGCCCGTCCGGGTAGCGCAGGAAGGACACCGCGCGGTCGCGCAGGTGCGGCAGCAGCGCGTCGGCGGTGGTCGCGTAGTAGTGCACCAGCTCGGCCTTGGTGAAGCCGGTCTCCGGATACAGCACCTTCTCCAGATTGCTCAGTGCCACCCGTCGCCCCGCCACCTCTGTGATAGGCGTCATACGATGACAATCCCAGACAAACCGCGATGCGTGGGAAAGGACGGGTGCGGCACGTGCGATCGATATGGAACGGCGCCATCTCCTTCGGGCTGGTCAGCATCCCGATCAAGCTGGTCAACGCGACCGAGAGCCACGCGATCTCCTTCCGCCAGATCCACACCGAGGACAACGGCCGCATCCGCTACCGCAAGGTGTGCGAGGTGGAGGACCGCGAGGTCAGCCAGTCCGAGATCGGCAAGGGGTACGAGGACGCGGACGGCACGATCATCCCGATCACCGACGAGGACCTGGCCCACCTGCCCATCCCCACCACCCGCACCATCGAGATCGTCGCGTTCCTGCCGGCCGACAGGATCGACCCGATCCAGATGGGCACCGCCTACTACCTGGCCGCCGCCGGAGCCCCCGCCGCCAAGCCGTACACCCTGCTGCGCGAGGCCCTGAAGCGCGGCGACAAGGTGGCCGTCGCCAAGTTCGCGCTGCGCGGCCGCGAGCGCCTGGGCATGCTCCGGATCGCCGACGAGGCGCTCGTCCTGCACGCCCTGCTCTGGCCGGACGAGGTACGGGCTCCCGAGGGCGTCGCCCCCGACGCGAACGTCACCATCCGCGACAAGGAGCTCGATCTCGCGGACGCCCTGATGGACACCCTCGGGGAGGTCGATCTGGAGGACCTGCGCGACGAGTACCGGGAGGCGCTGGAGGAGGTCATCGCCGCCAAGGCCGCCGGCGAGGCCCCGCCCGAAGCCCCCGCCCCCGCGGCCGGCGGGAAGGTCCTCGACCTGATGGCCGCCCTGGAGAACAGCGTCCGCGCCGCCCGCGCGTCCCGCGCGCCGGGGTCCGCGGGCGACGCCGAGGTCAGGTCCCTGCGGCGCGGTGGCGGCACTCCGAAGGAGACGGGCGCCAGGAAGTCCACGGCCGCGGCGAAGAAGACCGCCGCCAAGAAGACGGCCGCGGCGCGGAAGACGGCCGCCGAGCCGGCCCGCGCGTCGAAGAAGAGCACGGCGAAGTCGGCCACGGCGAAATCGGGCACGGCGAAATCGGGCAGGGCGAAGTCGGGCACGGGCAAGAAGGCCCAGGCGAAGAAGACGGCGTCCGGGAAGCGGCCGGCGTGAACACGGCCGGACGGCCGACGGCGGGGCGCGGACGCTCCGTCAGCGCTCCCCGGCCACCGGCACCCGCGCGCCCAGCACCCCTCGGCGCGCGGCCCCGCCCACAGCGCGGCCGGCAGCGGTTCGCGGAACCGGGCCGTCCCGTCGGCCACTTCGGCGGCCGAGCGGGCGCCGAGCGGCACCCCGGCGACGGCCGGGTGGCCGAGCGGGAACCGCGACGCGGCGCGGCGCGGCGGCACCCCGTGCCGGGCGCACACCTCCCGCACCCGCACCGCCCGCGCCACCGACTCCGGTGGCGCGGCGGCGTGGTCGTACATCGCGCCCGGCCCCGGTCCGGCCTGCAGACCGGAGTGGAACACCCCGCCCACGAGCACGCTGCGACCGCGCGCGGCGGCCTCGAACAGGCGGGCGGTGAGCGCGGAGGTGTCCGGCACGGGGCAGCGGCCCGCGCAGCACCACGTGGACATCGGTGTCCCGGAGGAACCCCGCTCGCCGGCCGGGGGAGCGCGCGTGCTCAGCCGGTGGAGCGCGCCCCCGGCGCCCGCAGCCTGCGGACGAGCAGGCCGAGCAGCGTGGCGTTGACCAGGCCGCACAGCGCCACGCCGGCGGAGAAGACCAGCGGGCTCAGCCAGGAGGGCAGGAAGTCCGGGAACGCCGGTGCGAAGAGGACGAAGCTGAGCGGGGCGGTGGCCATGAGCGGCCAGATCCCCGCGAACCCCGGGTCCGGCGACAGGTACACGGCGTACAGGAAGAACCCCAGCGCCACCGCGACCACGGCCAGGTACCCGCGGGCGAGCCAGTTGTCCACGGCGGGCGCCGGCAGGGCCTTCAGCGGCCCGCGCGGGGCGCGGGATCGGGGGGACACGTTCGGCATCGTGGTTCCTTCTGGTCGGTCGGGACTGCCGGTTCCCACGATGGATCGCACGGCACGCTCGGACATGAGTACGCGTACTCACCGGGACGGCGGCGCTGCCTATCCGGAGCCGGACGGGCACACGGACCCGTCACCGCTGCGCGGTGGGCCGTACCACGATCTCGTCGACGTCGACGTCGACGTCGACCTCGTCCGGCTGGGCGACGGCGTAGGCGAGGACGTCCGCGATCGCCGCGGGGTCCGGCGCCATGGCGTTCTGGCGGGCCGGCAGCGCGGCCCGCGCGTCGGGGTTCCCGCGCCTGCTCCGGCCGCGCCCGGCCTACATCATCGCGGGCGACCACGATGTGCTCAGCCGCAACGAGGCGGCCGGCGAACCGTTCCCGAACCTCGCCGCGACCCAGGAGCGGCCCGCCAACCTCGCCCGCCGGACCTTCCTCGAACCCGCGGCCCGGGAGATCGCCGTCGACCGGGAGCGGGAGGCACTCGCCCGGCTGCGGACCCTGGCCGCACGCCACCCGGGCGACCCCCACCACACACGGCTGATCGACGACCTGCACGCGGGCAGCGAGCAGGTGCGCGCCGGGTGGCCGCGGTACGACGTGCGGGTGCGCCAGGGCGGCCGCAAACCGCTGCGTCCCCCGGGACGCGAGCCGGCCGAGTTCGTCTACACCGCGTTCCACCTGGCCGAACAGCCGGAACTGACGCTGGTCGCCTACACCTGACACACCCGGGGCGGTCCGGCGCCCCGGTGTCACACGGACGGGCCGGGGCGGTCCGGCACCCCGGGCGTCACACGGACGGGCCAGGGCGGTCCGGCGCCCGTCCGTCGCGCAGCGCGCCGGGCAGACCGGGCAGCGCGCGCCAGTCGAGCCGCACCGGACGGCCGCCCCCGCCGTCGGCCGTGGCGCGCACGTCGGCCGCCAGCCAGTGGGTGCCCGGCGCAAGCGCGCCGCGCAGCATCGGCAGCGCGGTACGGGGCCACAGCAGATGGCCGTTCGGGTCGGGCCGCAGGACCTCGCCGACCCGCACGCCCGGCAAGTCCCCGATGGAGCCAGTGAGTTCACCGCAGGCGGCCCGCGCGCCGGAACCCTCGGCGTCCGTGCCGGCGCCGTCCGGAGGGACCGCGAAGCCGCCCTCGACGGCGTGCAGCGGACCGGGGGTGACCAGACGGTGGACGCGGACGTGCCGGCCGGCCCCCGCGGGCAGCAGCCGGGTGTCGACGGTGACATCGGGCCAGGGCAGCCAGCGGGCGTGCACTCTCTACGCGGTCACCGAGCGGGACACGCCGGCCACCCGGGACCGCCAGTGCAGGCCGTCGTCGCTGAGCAGCAGCGTGCTGTCCGGGCCCGCGGTCTCGGCGCCGAGCGGACCGGTGGCGACGGAGCACCCGAAGGCCGTCGAATACGCGAACTTGCCGTACTTCGCCGGTGCGTTGCGCACCCAGGTGTCGGCGGTGCAGGCGGGCGGCGCGGTGGTGTGCCCGCCGCCGTGCTGGACCAGCAGGCCCGCCCGGGGCTGCGGGTGCACGGCGTCCGCGGCGGGCAGCGGCTCCTCCTCGCCGGCCCAGAACGGGTACCCGGCGGGCAGCGCGAGCGGCAGAAACGCAGGTACGCCCAACGGGCGCTGTCGACACCGGACTTGTGTTCGGCCGCGTGCGGGGAGACGTCTCGGCTTAGTTAGTGTGATGAGCTGATCAATTGGTTACGATCGCTGCGTGTGTGCGGCTGACCTCACCCAGGGCATGGCGGATTCCGTGCCGGATACCGGTGTCCCGGCGAGGGTGCTCGTGTGCCCGGCGTACGGGAGCGCGGAATCACGAAGGCATTGGCGTGACACGCTCGAACAGGAAGTGGCCTTTGTCGACGCGCCGTTGACGAGATACCTGTCGCCTCGGCAACGCGACCAGCTCAGCCGCCTCCATCCAGCGGGGACGGCCCGCTTCTGGGGCGCCACCGCGACTCACGACAAGGCGATGTCCAAGGTGCGCACGGGTGACGTGGCGCTGTTCACCGGGGCGAAGAAGGTACGTGCCGTGGGCGAGGTCGGCGCCGTCTTCGTCAACGGCGAGGTCGCCGACGTGCTCTGGCCTCCGTCACCCGGCGGGAAGAGCTGGCACACGGTGTACAGCCTGCGCGACTTCGTACGGGCCGAGGTTCCGTACGAGGAACTGGCCGAACTGATCGGGTATGCCAAGAACTACGCATTTCCGGGCCAACTGGTACTGGAAGGCGACAAGGCCCGGGCCGTCATCGAAGGGCTGGGCATCACGACCAGGACCGAACTCGAGCGACTCGGGGCCGAGAGGCCACCTGCCCGCGACCCGCTTCCGTCCCAGCGCACCCGCCTGGAACAGCAGCACACCCCGATCGTCACCTTCGAGCGTGCGGCGTCGACGACCCTTTACCGGCGCGACGAACAGCCGTTGGTCACGGAGTACTGCGCCACCCTCGCCACCACTCCCGAACGCTTCCGCTCTCCCGTGGGCCTCTGTGACATCTATGTGCAGGACCCTGCCGGTGTGGAGGTGATCGAAGCGAAGAGCCGCACCGAGCACGCGTACGTCCGCGAGGCACTCTCCCAACTGCTGGACTACGCCCCCCACAGCCCCCGCCCCGTGGACCGACTCGCCGTACTGGTCCCTGCCCCCCTCGACGAGCGGGAGCTGCAACTGCTGCACCGGTACGGCGTCGACTGCATTCACCGGGTGTCCCCGGGGGTCTTCAGGCGCGTTCCGGCCCCGGACGACAGACGGCGCCTGATGAAGAGGGCGTGGACGGACAACTGAGTCCGTCCGCCGTCCTGTCTCCTCCGGAACGCGTCCGCGGCCGCCCCGCGATGCCGTGTCTTGTGCGCCGGCCGCCGGTGGACCGACGGCCGGCGCATGCTCTCCGACGGGCCGGCCACACCCGACCGGCGTCCCGGATCGCTGTACGCGGGACGGATCACCGAGCGACGCGCCAACCGCGGAAACGCCCAGGCCGACCGGCAATGCGCCATCGCCCCGCCAAACCCACCCCGCCTCGGCGCCTGGCCGTCGATCGGGCATGCCCGACACGCCCGCAGCCAAAGGCGCCGCAGACACGGCCCCCTCCGCGGTCACTATGAGACGAAGCCGATATTGTCCTTACCAGGGCAAAAGGTTAGCCTTCCCTAAGTTGATGAGGGTGATCCCGGTGTGAGGATGGCGATGGTCTCAGTGCAGTTGGGTACGCGCCGCAAGAGCGGTCCGTCCGGGCCGGTGGACTCCGCGCCGGTGGACTCCGGCCCGGACGCACGGCTTTCGGACCTGCGCCCCGGAACGAGCGGACGGATCACCGGCATCGAGGAGTCCGTCGAGCCGAGCACCGCACGGCGCCTGTTCGACCTGGGGTTCGCCCCCGGCGCCGAGGTCACCGTGCTGCGCCGGGCCCCGCTCGGCGACCCCGTCGTCTACCAGGTCGTGGAGTACGAGATCGCCCTGCGCAAGGAGCAGGCCGCCGGCATCCGGGTACGGCGCACCGCATGAGCGCGCACTGCGGCCCGACCGGGGCGGGGACCGGGAC
This sequence comes from Streptomyces misionensis, assembly GCF_007896895.1. Lineage (GTDB taxonomy): Bacteria > Actinomycetota > Actinomycetes > Streptomycetales > Streptomycetaceae > Streptomyces > Streptomyces misionensis_A. Next base: position 44,911 of record NZ_VOGW01000174.1, read on the forward strand.
GATCACCGGCGGTACCCGGCTGGCCCTCGTCGGCAGCCCGAACTCGGGCAAGAGCACCCTGTTCAACGCCCTGACCGGCCTGCGCACCAAGACCGGCAACTACCCCGGCGTCACCGTCGCGCGCTACGAGGGAACCGCGCGCGTCGGCAAGCAGGAGGTGGTCATCGAGGACCTGCCCGGCACCTACAGCCTCGACCCGATCAGCCCGGACGAGCAGGTCGTCGCCGACGTCCTCGACCCGGACAATCCGGACCTCGGCACACCCGACGGCATCCTCGTCACCCTCGACGCGACCACCCTGCGCCGCTCCCTCGGCCTGCTCGCCCAGGTCATGCGGACCGGGCTGCCGATCTGCGTGGTCCTCACCTTCCGCGACGAACTGGCCCGCCGCGGCGGCACCCTCGACGTCGCCGCCCTCCGCCGCGCCCTGGGCGTACCGGTCGTCGCGGTGACGGGCGGTTCGCGCACCGACCTCGCCGAGCTGCAAGCAGCCCTGCCCGAGTCGGCCTCCTGGGAACGGCCGGTCCTCCCGCCGCCCACCGACCCGGCGCAGCGGCGGTCCTGGGTGGAGTCCGTGCTGCTGAGCGCCGGCTACGAGGTGCCGGAGGCCGACCAGCGCACCCGGCGCATCGACGCCGTACTGCTGCACCCGCTGTGGGGCACGCTGATCTTCTTCGCGACCATGTTCGCGTTCTTCCAGATCATCTTCACCGTGGCGACACCGCTCCAGGACGCGGTGCAGAGCGTCTTCGACCGGCTCGGCACCCTGGTCACCGAATACGTCTCGAACCCCCTGCTCGCCGGCTTCCTCGGCAACGCGCTGATCGGCGGCCTGGGCAGCGTCGTGGTCTTCCTGCCGCAGATCGCCCTGCTGTTCCTCATGATCTCGCTGCTCGAAGGCAGCGGCTATCTCTCCCGCGCGGCCTTCCTCATGGACCGGCTCATGGCCAGGGCCGGGCTGGAGGGCCGGGCGTTCGTCGCCCTGCTCTCCTCCCTCGCCTGTGCCATCCCCGGCATCATGGCCACCCGTTCCCTGCCGTCCGCCAAGGACCGGTTCGCGACCATGATGGGCGCGCCGCTGATGACCTGCTCGGCGCGGCTGACGGTCTACGTGCTGCTCACCGGCCTGCTGGTGAGCCCCGGTGCCAGGGTCGGCCCGTTCGGCGCCCAGGGCGTCGTCATGTTCGCCCTGTACCTGGTCGGCGCGCTCTCGGCCATGGCCACGGCCTGGGTCTTCAAACGGTTCAGCAGCCGGGGCGGCCCGGTGCTGCCGTTCTACATGGAGATGCCGTCCTACCGCCTGCCCCGGCGGCGCTCGGTGGCCGACGCCATCTGGAGCGCGTGCAAGGGCTTCCTCGCCAAGGTCGGCCGCATCATCCTCGTCGTCACCGTCGGCCTGTGGCTCCTCCTCAGCCTGCCCCTGCACAGCGACGCGCAGCTGCGCTCCGCCGGCGTCGACCCGGCCGACCGGACCGCGGTCTCGGCCTACGAGGTCGACCACAGCTACGCCGCGGACATCGGCCATGCCATCGAACCCGTCTTCGAGCCCCTCGGCTTCGACTGGCGCATCAACGTCGGCGTGCTGGGCTCGCTGTCCGCCCGCGAGGTCTTCGTCGCCACCCTCGGCCAGGTCGCCGCGGCCCAGAACCCCGACCAGCCGACCGAGGCCCTGACCCAGATGACCTACACGGACGGCCCCCACCAGGGACAGAAGCTGTTCACCCCGGCCACGACGGCCGCGCTGCTGGTCTTCTTCCTCTACGCGCTCCAGTGCATGTCGACCATCGGCGTCATGCGCCGCGAGACCGGCTCCTGGAAATGGCCGGCGGTCGCCTTCGGCTACATGTTCGTCCTGGCCTGGACGATGGCCTTCCTGACCCACACCGTCGTGGGCGCCCTGACATGACCACCATCCCCATGCACCCCGAACCCACGACCGACCCCCGGACGGTCCGCTGGGTCATCCCCGCCGGGACCCTCCCCCTCGTCGGCCCGATCACCGACGCCCCGGCCGACCTCGGCACGATGCTGCGCTCCGGCCCCGTCGCCGCCATCGAGGTGGAGACCCAGGCCGTCCTGATCCGTCTCGCCGCCGACCACACCTGGCCCACCGCCGGTCCCCGAGTCCGCGACGCCCTCGCCACCGCACTGGAACACCCCCACGAGTGGCGACCGGCCACCGCCCTCACCGAGGATGACCTCCTCCACGCCGCCCTCCAGGACGTCCTGAACGGCCCGGCCGGCGACTACATCCGCTCCCACGGCGGCGAGGCCACCATCGTCTCCGCCCGCGACCGCCGGGCCGAGGTACGCCTCTCGGGCACCTGCACCCACTGCCCGGCCGCGGACTTCACCCTGCACTCCCGCCTGGAAACGGAACTGCGAAAGCGCTTCCCCGCCCTCCTCGAACTCCACGCCACGGAACAACCGGGACGACGGCGGCCCGGACCTACGTGGTTGCCGCTGCGACGGCGGGGGGCGTGAGCGGGCACCCCGTTTGCCGTGTGGATTGTCGTACTGTCCGACTAGCCTTCCGCGCATGGGGCTTGGGGACATCGAGTACGACAACATCATCGCGGCGACCGAGGAGTTCCGCCGCCGGGGCCGGGACAACTTCCTCCAGACGTACGGCTTCGGACGAGCCAGGTCGTACGAGCTGGTCCTGGACGGCATGCGCTACGACTCGAAGGCCATCGCCGGAGTCGCCCACGGGCACGCCACCGGCCACTTCCTGACCGCGGGAGACTTCAGCGGCGGCGCGGCCACGGTGGCGCGACGCCTGCGCGAACTCGGCTTCGTGGTCGAGTCGGGGGAGACACCCCGTCACCGTGCGACCCTCCTGGAGCGCCTCCGGAAACTGAAGGTCTCACGCGGCCCGGGAAACCCGGCACCCAGCCGCCACCAGCCGTTGAGCCTCCTGTGGGCCATATCCCGCGCGGCCGACGAGCGACCCCGCCTGACCCCGTGGCCCCAGTTCCGCGACGAAGTAGGCCCAGTCCTGGTCGAGTTCGGTCTCCCCAATGCGAAGGCCGGTCCAGGGCATACCGGCCGAGCTGACCGAGGCCATGCCGAAGCTCGGCATCCTCGACGCGCACCACCCCCGGGCCGGATTCAAGGAAGAGTTCGCCGGCCTCCTCCACGACCCGGTGACCCGCCTCGACGCCATCGCCACGCTCTGCGAGACGTATCTCCGGGACGTCGACCGCCAGACCCTCCTGGCGCGCCTGGGCCTGGCCGGATACACCACGGCCGGCGGCCTGGCGAGCCTGCCGGAGGACGAGAACACCGGTACCGGCACGGCCGACCACACCCGGGCGACCGGCCCCGCCCCCCGCCGTGACACCACCCGTTCCGTCATCGTCCGCGACGCCGCCCTGGTCAGGAAGGTCAAGGAACTGGAGGGCGACCGGTGCCAGATCTGCGGCACGGCCCTGCGCCACCTGAACCGCCCGTACAGCCAGGCGGCCCACATCAGAGGCCTCGGCAGCCCCCACCACGGCCCCGACGAACTGCAGAACCTCCTGTGCCTCTGCGCCAACTGCCATGTCCTCTTCGACGGCTTGGAGATCCACGTCGACCCCGACGGCCTGGTCAGGGGAACAAGAGACACCAGAATCCCCCACCCGCTCCGCCGCGCCCCCAGCCATCCGATCGACGAGGCGCACCTCGCGTACCACCGCAACCTGTGCCGCCTCAACGCCGGCGAGCCTGCCGCCGACCGACTTGACTTCCCGCAGCAGACGCCCGGGGGGCTCACGTGAGGTTCCGCCAAGAACTGGCAGACGAACTGGACGAGGCGCTCCTCGCACAGCCGCTGCCCGCGGACGCCGTGGCCTCACTGGCCCGCTGGCTGGCCGACCCCGACAGAGGCAGGCGGTACGCGCAGGGCACCGGGGCCCACGGCATCGACTACCTCCCGTCGAGCTGGACGGCCGTCGAGCCCTGGCCGGCCTCACTCGCCGACCGGTCGGTGCCCGGGCCGCGCACGGTGACCCGGGGCGACGTGACGGCCGTGGCGCAGGCCGCGTCGCGGTCGGGAAACTGGGCCGAGGCCTTCGTCGCGAGCCAGGTGTGGGGCTACGGACGCAGGGGCTACGGCCCGGGCCGCACGAGAACGGTGCTCGACCACTCCTCGGACGGACAGGTCTTCACGTGCGCGGTGTCCCTGCTACGCCGCGAAGGCGCAGTCGTGGCGTACGAGAAGCTGAACAGGGTGCACCGGCTCGGCCCCGCCTTCCTCACCAAGTTCCTCTACTTCGCGGGCCTGGTCCTGCCGGAGGCCAAGGGACTGCCCCCGCTGATCCTCGACGTGCGGCTAGCCCGAGTCCTCCGCCGCCACGCCACGCATGTCGGCCACGACGCGGGCCACGACTGGGCCGCCCCGATCGCCGCACGGATCTGGCGCGACGGCGGCTGGACCTCCCACCGGTACGACGTCTACCTGCAGTGGATGCACGCGATCAACGGCCAACTCACCGCCGCGGTGAACGGCTGGCCGGCATCCTCGGACATCCTGGAACTGGCCCTCTTCGACGGCGCCTGGACCCCGACGGACCGGCCGCCAGGCGCTGCACGGTGAGCAGGACACCTCCCGGCCCCTGCGTAAGAGCCGGGCGGAGGCGAAGCGAGTACTCACAGTGCTCAAGCGCTACTTACCGCACGTCGAGTGCCCGCCATCGATTCTTCAAGCCGTCGCTGTTACTGCATGCCTTCTGGGTACCCGCCGGGCGAACCGCACGAAAGCAGACATTCCGGAGGTGATTGGCATGGCGACCGCTCCCCGGTCCGACATGGCAACCCATCCTGACATCATCGAAATGCGCGAACGTCACGAGATGGCCGAGCGCAGCGCGAGCACCCCGAAGGCCCAGGGCATGGAGACCATGGCCCTCCTCGCCGGGCTGTACCTCGCGGCCTCGCCATGGATCACGGGCTTCAACGGCCTGTCCACCCTGGCGGTCAACAACCTGATCGTCGGCATCGCTTACGCACTGCTCATGAGCGGTGGCTTCGGCCGGGCCTACGAGCGCGTGCACAGCATGGCGTGGGCCGCCTGCGCGCTGAGTGTGTGGACGATCATCGCCCCGTGGGTCGTCGCCGGTAACGTCGCCACGACGAAGACCATCATCAACAACGTCGTCATCGGCGCCATAGGCCTGCTGGTAGCCCTGATGGCCGCCTCCATCGGCCGCCCGACCGACCGGCGCCGGGGAACCTCCGGCCGCATGTCCGCACCCTATGAGGGAGGCCGCAGCTGACCGGACGCGTCGCGCCCCGCCCTTGAGGAAAGCCGGGCGGGGCCGGCGTCGCCGTTCCGCCGGAGAATCCGATCGGCGCCTGGCGGCAGCGATTCCGAGTCCCGCTCAAGGTGCCCCAGGATCGCATCGACAGCCACACGGCCACTCCGAGCGGTGTGGCGGATCGATGGAAGGCAGAAAACTGCCAACCGTAATTTCACTGAGTGGGGAAGACGAGCCGCAGAACGATCTCGCCGTCGTCGATCTCCCCTGTGGGTTCGAACCCGAACTTCTGGTAGAAGGGCCACGGTTCGCCGTCGCCGGGATCGTAGCTGGTCAGCAGCTCGCCGGCCCCGTCCGCGCGGACCAGGGCGGCGATCTGCGTGAGCGTCTCCCGGCCGATCCCTCGCCTCTGATAGTGCTTGTCGACGAGGAGGCGCCAGATGAAATGCCGCCCGTTGTATGGACCAGCCGGCGGCTTCCACGACAACATCACGAAGCCGACTGGCTCGTCACCGAGGTACACCGCGCGGTACCAGGGATTGGCCTCCGGGCTCTGTTCCGCCTGCTTGAGCGACTTGGACACGGACGCGACGAACTGCTTCTGATCGCGTCGGACACGAAGGGCACGAACGGCATCCCGGTTGGCGTCGGTGATCTCCCGCAGGTGCACACCCGGAGCCCTCATGGCCACACCCCTTCCAGCATGCGCCGGCCACGCCGTCGGGGCCGACGCGAAGAACCGCCGCCGCGCGGCAGAACGCTTCGCAGCGTATTCGGCACCGGGGGGTCGGCACGGGACCGGCACGCCGGGCTACGCTCGCTCCGAAACGGCTGCCGTGACCTGGGCGGAAGCGCTCAGAGTCGGTCAATAGTCCCCAGCCCCGGCATACGCCCACTCCGCGCGACACAGCCTGCACACAACCGAAGATCCCGCCCCAGCGGGAGCGCTGGGGCCGGGATCTCCGGGCAGGATTCGAAGCTGCGCACGCGGCTCCGGAGGCCCCTTCACTCAAGGTCATCGCAGCAGGTCACCCGCGTATCTAGCTTCAGCGCACGTCGATCCGTCCACAGCTAGTCCACGGACGCCACCCCTCACATCGTGAGCCGGGTCACCTCGGCGTGTATCCACCCGACGTCCCAGTCCGTGGCTGAATGATCAGCCTGGTCTCGCCAGCCACTGACCCAGTCGTGGATCCCGGAAGCAGGGCTCATAGATCGTCGGTGTCATCCGCGACGTCGAGGCTGATCCCCGGGCCATGGGCAGTCGGTTCGTCGTCCAGGATGGCTTTGCCCATTGCAGCCGAAATACTGCGGAGCAGCGCAGTCCTGCGAGCGGCGAAGAACCCATCGAAGTCGTCGGTAGCCATGAGTTCCGGTTGGGCTAGGTGGGAGCGAATACGCTCGGCCACACCTTCGTGGGGCGTTTCAGCGGTCTTAACCAATCGAAGGAGGTAGTCGGAGGGAGCCGCACCACCGATGATTCGATTAGTGCGGGCAGTCAACGGCGTCTTGTTGATGATCGAGTTGTAGTCAGTGGGCGGGTATCCGGCCTTGTCGCACCAAGCCTTGGGGAAGATGTGGTGGATATCGATGGACTCGTCAAAGTAACCCGTGACCTCGGCTTTTTCCCCTGTGCGCCAATCCACGGCCCCCGCTTTGAGGAGCAGGGCGTAAATTCCCTTGTAAGCGGCGCTGTTACGGGTGCGAAGGGTCAGCAGGCGACCGGGGGCGAACTGGGCCGCCGTGACGGTCCGGGGCTCGACCGTACCCCCGCGGATCCAGTCCACGACGTCCGGCAGGTCTTGACTGAACCGGGTTTCGGTCGAACCGCCATAGAGCTCCCCGAACACACCGCACCAGTACCAGCGCGCGAGCTTATGCTGGGCTCCGGCGCTCTGCGCGGCGTCCCCGGACAGAGCCAGGATCGCGGCGAGCGGTATCAACTGGGTCCCGTAAGGCAGGAATTTCGTATCGAAGAGGTACTGCTGGTGCAGAAACTTTGCTGCTGCCTTGAATCCAGCGATGACGGCTGGCGCGAAGCGTACGTAGTCCTCTAGCGAGAGGGCGAGCATGTCCTTGCGTTTGCAGCCGATGCGCGGCAGACGCTCTTCCTCCACCCCCCTTTCGGCCTCGTGCCGGCGCCGCTCAGCCGTGGCCAGCAGGGTGACCGCCTGGAGGAAGTCAGTGTTGGAGACCTCGCGAAGGATGCGGTACTCAGGTGCCTTCCAGGCAGAGCGGCACTCTCGCTCCCAGTGGCTGCGTAGATCGAACTCATCTGCCGCGTAGGTGGCTGTCAGCAGCTCGAAGACGGTCAGGGTGACCCCGCCGGTGTTGACCTTCTCGAACACTTGGCACACAGCTTGGCGCGGGGTGGCCTGCCCCAGTTCGATGACCGGCACATGGTAGCGATCGAAAGGTCGGACAAATGCCTCGTTGAACTCGCGCCAAAGTCGCCTTTTTTCCTTGTCGCCGTCCCAATAGTCGGTGAACTCGTAACCCCAGTCGCCGCCGTCGAAAACCGCCTGAAGCGGGAAGAGATGTGCTTCGTACTCGCGCTCGGGAGTCGAGTAGTCCTCGACGACTTGACCCCGGAAGTTGAGCACCTGGCGCGATTCGGGCACAAAACGGATGGCGTCTTCGCGGTCGCCGTTCTCGTCGAGTGCCTGAACCATGTCGACGTAGAACCAGCCAGATACCTGTTGCTTGCGCAAGTCCTGTGTGACCACCGGTCCTTTCAACTTCAGGGCCTGGAAAAGCGACGTCAGTCGCTGCTGTCCGTCGAGCACGAGCGTGTCAGGCTCCGGATCACCGACTGGGGCAGCCCCTTCGATCGGCCGATACTTGAACCGAACGTCGCCACCCGCCCTGAGCAACATAACGGTGCCGACGGGATAGCTCAGCGAGATCGATGCCAGAAGGCTGGCAATGTTCGGGTATGGCCACACCCAGCCCCGTTGGAACTCGGGCAGTTGGGCCTTGCCGACCTCAACCTGCTGCAGTAGATCGCGCAGCGGGCGCTTGTCGATGCTGAACGCTTCGTCGGCCACATCGGCTCCTTAGGGCAGCCGGTCACCCTGGTGGGCACCTGAGCTGGCTATCTGTTGGCATGCCCAAATTACTAGATGACACAGCGACAAGTGCTAGAGATCTCCCAGAATCTGACCAGCAGCCACAGAAGGGCACGGCCCTCACGGGGACTGAAGGAAGCTCGGCCCGTCCACAGACGGTCCATGCCCTGCCGATGCCGCGAGTGGAGTTGACGAGCGTCTTTTCAGGTTCGCGCGGCTCGCCGGCGCCGACCAATCGGCTCGGCTTTCACGAGGTGCCCGACCAAGGCCTCGTAGGCTGGAAACAGAATGTTCATGCGGTCGGTGACGGAGGATGGGCGGCTTCGGGGCGCGAAGATGCGGTCCATCACGCGATCGAGGGTTTGGTGGGCGGTCTGAATGTTGGGTGGTGTGGACAAAGGATCGTAGAGGTCCGCGAGAGGCACGTCTAGGTGGCTCTCGCGCGCTGCGATTACTTCCCTACCGGCCGCGATGATGTCACCCCTTTGGCGATCGGTCAGTTCCGGCAGTGGAAAGGTGTTGTAGACAACCGCACCTGAGAAACGGAAATCACTTTTGATTCGCCCGCCGACGGATCCCAGCCAGGCAGTGAACATCCCGGAAGAAAGAACGGCGAACAGCAGACCATCAGGGTCACTTGCGGTGAAGAGGGCGTCCGACGCGATGACTTGGGGTTCTTCGAAAGCCACCGTGAACCAGCGACGAGTGTGCGACACGTGACGCGGGATGGCGATATAGGGAGTTTGCGGTTGCGGGGTACGGAAAAAGCGCCAAGGCGTCGCGGCTTGTTTGCGGGTGTCGGCTGCCGAGCTATCTTGCCTAAACTTTTGAACCGCAGCTAGCCGGTTCCTAAGCCACGGCGACCGTCGAACGGTGTCCGCATCGGGGGCTTCCATCCAGATGCACCATCGCTGTTCCCCGTGGAGCAGCTCCCGGGCCCCTAGATAAGGTCGCAGGTACTTGGTGGCCGGGTCGTCGTTGGCCGGTTTGTCTGTTTCTTCAACGATGAGGTAACCGCCGTCGCTGGGCTTGTTGCCGTATTGAACGGGGGGCAGAGACGGGGACAACGGGGAGTTGGCAGCCTCGACCAGGATGTCCGGTGCGGCGAGCAAGTAAGGGTTGATGTGCGGGACCTGCTCAACGACCGGCTCCTCGGAGGACCTGGGATAGTCGTAGATGACGGTTCGAGTCTGTCGTTCCCTAGAAGAGAACCCAACGATTACCACATGCACGATGGCCTTGCCGCGAGCTTCGGAAATCCATTTGAACGTGCGATGAGCAAAATCAATTTTCATGCCCTTGTTGAGCATGAACCGCCATACTCGCGCGATCTGTTCGCCTTGAGTGATTGAGTTAGTCGAGACAAACGCGGCCCGGGCGTGGGTGTCAGCGATGTAATCCGCTGCCAGCCTGTACCAGCCAGTCACGTAATCTAGCCACCGCGAGTAAGAGTTTCCCCAGACATGCTTCAAGTCTGCTGTCTGGTCGGCCGCTCGGGTCTTCTGTCCTGCGAACGGCGGATTTCCGAACACATAGTCGCATTCACTGGAAGGCAGGACTGAGTGCCAGTCCTCGCGTAGGGCATTTCCAATGCTGATGTTAACAGTTGCAGGGATCGGGAAGCGCATAAAGTGCTCACCGAACTCGATACTGACCCGTCGATTCTCCAGGTGGTCCATGAGGTATAGAGCCGTCCGCGCGATGCGAGCCGGAAACTCCTCAAGCTCAATGCCGTAGAAGTGGTCCACCGTGACCTTACACAAGAGGGATAGATCTGCAGCCCTCTGTCCCGCAAGAGTGCGGCGTTCCTTCTCGGCGATCTTGCGGAGACAAATGGTCTCCAGTCTGCGGATCTCCCGGTAGGAGATGACCAAAAAGTTCCCGCATCCGCATGCCGGGTCGAAAAACTTCAAATTCGCGAGCTTACTGTGAAACGCGCGCAGTTTTGGCAGTGTGGAGGTCGATTCCAGCTCGGCCTCTAGTTCGTCGAGGAATAGCGGCCGAATTGTGCGGAGGATGTCACGCTCTGTTGTGTAATGGGCTCCCAGCTGTCGACGTTCTTTTGGTGACATGACATTCTGGAAGAGGCTGCCAAAGATAGCGGGGGAAATGATTGACCAGTCGAACGAACAAGCTTCCAAGATTGCACGCCGCACCTCGGCATTGCCGGTCACTGGCCACAAATCGCGAGCGAAGAGATCGCCGTTGATGTAGGTAAACTGCCGGAGGTCTTCATCGAGGTTACCCGGGCGGTCGTCCGGCGCAGTATTCAAGACCCTGTAAATGCGGCCTATCACATCGCCGAGATCGTGCCCATCGGGAGCCGTATGAAGGGCAAGATAGGATTGAAAGGCTCGACGGTCCCACACTCCGGCATCGTCGGCGAACAGGCAAAACAGGAGTCGGGTTATCCATTCTCGGCTGTCACCCGTGGGGTATCCAGACGAGACTAGAGCGTCATAAACGTCAGCGAGGAGCTGAGTGGCTGTCAGGTTGGCGGCCACTTCATCGCCGTAGTCACGATGCGGAACCTGATACCCGGCGAGCCACCAGAATAGTTCTAGATGATCAGGCAGGTCTTGCAGAGCGAACGTTCCCGAGGCGCCACTCTCCAAGTTGTGCCACTTAAAGTGGCTAAAGTCAGAAACGATCAGTAGCCACGGATGTTCAGCCTGTGGAAGTGACGGCAAGTAGTCGATCAGTTGGTCCATGGCCGTGTCGAGGGACTTGCCGGCAGATTTCTGTTCGACACCCATCTCGCCTGGGACGAGGAGATCGAGCCAGCCTTTGCGTCCTGTGGACGCTCGCTGGGCAATCCGCTCGTAGATGGCGACCTGTCGGCGCTCGATGCCGAACACCTGAAAGAACGCATCCCAAAAGGGCTGTTTGTCCGCATGTTCGGAAGTCGTGCCAGCCCAGGCTGCCGCGAAGCGCCTAGCGCGCTGCCGGATCTCCGACTTGTCCAACGTCACGACGGCGTTTCCCGTCGAGCTAGCAGCCCCGAGCGTCATGTCGGCACTTTAGCTGGCGGGTCAACTCGGAGCGAGCCTACGTCGCGCTTTCCCGTGGCTGTCGTTGCTGGGCCGTGGTGAGTTGCGGCAACGATGACCCGGCTCTCCGCTGTTGTATGGGCGAGGCCTTGTGCTAGGGCCAGGGGCGGTGGTCCAGCGTCCGGTTCTCCCACTGCGCCGCTCGCTTGGTAGTCCTGCTGAAGGCGTCTCAGGGGCCGCGCCGGGCCGCGCGGTCGGGAAGGCGCTTGTTAGGCTCCAGGGGTAGGGGCGCGCGCTGGTCTCCCCAGTCGTGCAGCCTGAGTTTGGGTTGGAAGCGCGGCCACCGTTGCCGACCAGGCACGTCGTATGTCCTCAGGCGCCGGATCACCCACATCGTCCGGCCACGTGTACTCGGTCATGGAGTGCATCCCGTCAGCCGTTCTACGTCGCGAATCCGCTGCTGTGCGGTCGAGTTGGGCGGAGATCACAGGTCTGGATGAGCTTGAGCAACTTCAGGAAGGACACGAGGCGGTTTGGCTACGATTGCCCTCATGACCGAGGAGACGATCACCGCCCTGCGCAATTACGACTACCTGGTCCGCAACAACAAGCTGGAAGACGTCGAGCTCGATTGGGAGTCGGACACGCTGGTTCGTGGAGATGGCGGCTACGACATTGGTCTCTTGACCGAGCGCGGTTTCACTCCGGCTACTCGTTGACCACTGCTTCACCCACCACCCACCCAGCTCCCATCCCGTCCGCCGTCGACCCACACACCGTGGAGCGGGCGTGGTTCCTGGCGTCCAGGTGGAGCGCGCCACTGTACGAACGACCTGGACGCCAGGGGCCGCGTCTGCTCGGCTCTGCCTGGGTCGATGGCGGACGGGATGGGAGCACCCCGCGCACGCCACCTACGGACCCGCAGTCGGGAACGGCGCCTCCTCCATCCCGGTGCCGGCCGATCCCCCGCCGGAGGCATCGCTCTGACCTTGGCCGCTCCTCTGCGGCAGTCGACTCGTGGACTTCGGCTCGCTGCTATGCGCGCGGCACGGAGCCGGCCGGGCTGGAGCGGGGCGGAGACAGGAGCGCAGGCCCGGCCGGGGGCCGGGCCGCGCGCGGGGAGCGGAGCGAGCCGCCTTGAACCCGTAGAGAAAGTTGTAACTCACTCTGTCGAGCGGGGCTTGAACTCGTTCGCGCATGCGGGAAGTTCGGCGCCTTCGCGGTGAGCCAGAGGAAGGAAGAACACTGGTCGGATCGTCCACGTGATCTGTGTGTTGGCGTGGGTCACTGACACCGTGCACGGTTCCGCCCGTAACAGGGCTCGTCGGGTCTCGATGCGGTCCTCGTACAGCCACTCCCACGCTTCGTCCGAGGCGTCCGCGTCCAGCGCCGGGGAGATCGTCCGGAGGGCGACGGATACCCAACGGTCTGCCTGCGGTGCCGAGTAGGCGTCGAACGATGCCAGGAGTGCCGGCCGCTGCTGCTCGGCCAGGTCCTCGGTCCAGCACTCACACCAGAAGCCTCGTTTCAGCACGAGTGTCCTCCCAGTCGAGGGTCCGCGTACAGCTCCGCGGTGACCGTGTAGCCCTGGTCGCTGCTGTGGACGACCACCCGGTGAGCGATGAGGCTGACCATGTCCAGGCCCCGGCCATGTTCCGCGTCGTGGTCCTGGTGCTCGACCTTCGGGGCCGTGCCTGTACCGCCGTCGTCCGTGACCGAGACCGCGATGACCTGGGCTGAGACCGCGACGGCCAGGTGGAAGATGCCGGAGTCCAAGCCGCTCGCCGTGTGGCGGATCGCGTTGGTGCTCAGCTCGCTCACGATCAGTGCGGCGTCATCCGCCAAAGGTGATCCGCGCAGGATGTCACGGGTCCAGCGGCGGGCTCGGCTCACTTCTTCCGGGAATCCTGGGCAACTCAGCCCCCAGACCCGGGGCGTACTCGTATACTCGTGCATACAAGTTCCTTCGTGCTGGTAGGCCGCCATGTGCAGCGGGTTCGGGCTAGACGAGTTTCACGCCGTCGTGGGCGCGAACGGCCGGCGGGGACGCCGCGTCGAGTGCGTCAAGGACGCGGATCGCGTACGCCTCGTCGGCAAGCTCGGTGACCTCTTCACGAGTGGCCCAGCGCAGCGCGCGGGTCTCGTCACCGGTGGTGGGCGTGCCGTCAGCGGTCTCGCAGCGGAAGACCAGAGAGACGATCAAGCCCTTCATGTTCTTGTAGACGCCGGTCAGGGTCGCCGGAAGCGCGATCTTGATGCCGGTCTCTTCGAGGACTTCGCGCTGGAGGGCTTCCGGGATGGTCTCCTCCTTTTCGAGGACACCGCCCGGCGGCTCCCAGTGACCGTTGTCCTGGCGCTGGATCAGGAGGGCCCGGCCTTGGTCGTCCACGACGACCCCGGCGACGCTCACGGAGTGCGGGCGTTCTGTACTCACGTTCCTCGGCCCTCTCGGCTGGCTAGGCTCTCCACCGTAGCAACACCACTCGCCCACTCGTCTAGATACCTAAAGGAGTACTCGTGAGCCCTCTCTCTTCGGGCCTGCTCGGTGATCTCGACCCCACGAGCGATCGTGCGGTCTTCCGGCAGATCGCCGACCAGCTGCGCGAGGCAATCGACCGTGGGCGATTCCGTGAGGGCGAGAAGCTGCCCTCCGAAGCCGACCTTGTCGAGCACTTCGGCGTGTCCCGGATGACGGTCCGCAACGCCTTCTCCATCCTCCAGGGCGAGGGCCTGGTGCACGCCGAGCACGGCAGGGGAGTCTTCGTACGACCACGACCGCCTGTGCGACGGCTGGCCTCGGACCGCTTCGCCCGGCGACACCGGGAGCAGGGCAAGTCCGCGTTCATCGTGGAAGCCGACGCGGCCGGCAGTCACCCCCAGGTGGACAGCCTGGAGGTCAAGGAGGAGAAGGCCAGCCACGACATCTCCACCCGGCTCGGGTCCGTCCGGCGGGTTCTCGCGCGTCGGCGCCGCTACCTGCTCGACGGGAAGCCGGTCGAATTCGCCACCTCCTATCTCCCGCTCGACATCGCCCGCGGGACCCCCATCGCCGAACCCAACCCAGGCCCCGGCGGCATCTACGCCCGCCTCGAAGAACTGGGCCACCACCTCGACCACTTCGAGGAGGAGATCCGTGCACGGATGCCCTCCCCGGCCGAGGTGAAGACGCTTCGGCTGGCGGCCGGCGTGCCGGTCATCCATCTCGTCCGGACTGCCTTCGACACGGAGGGACGGGCGGTCGAGGTCTGCGACACGGTGATGGCGGCGGACGCGTACGTGCTGTCGTACCAGCTCCCGGCGACCTGATCGTCATGGTTTGCGGTGGTGCGCGGGGACGCTCTCCCGAACTCGTACACCCCAACACGCCAACTCGTATAGACGAGTGGTCGAGTTGTGTGGCAAGGTAATCCCGCGATCCCGACCAAGGGACTCGCAGGACCCACCTTGTATAGACGAGTAGATAGGAGTGTGCCTTGCGCACCATCCGCGTGGAGACCTCGGCCGCGACGATCCTCCTCACCGAGGCCCCTGAGCCGAAGGTCCGCGACCGGCAGACCGGCGAGATCGCCAAGGACGCCAACAGCGGCGAGGCGCTGATGACCATCGGCGTCGTCTACATCGAGGACGGCGAGTCGTCGCTCATCAAGGTCACCGTTCCGGAAGGCGGCATCTCCGAGGGGCTGACCCTCGGGGCGCCGGTCTCGCTGCCCGGCCTCGTCGCCCGGCCGTGGGAGTCCGTCTTCAACGGCCAGCAGCGCCACGGCATCGCCTACCGCGCCGCCGCCGTCACCCCGGCCGCCTTCCCGGCCGCCACCGGGGTCGCTGCCTGATGTCCGACCTGACGACGCTTCTCGAAGTGGGTGGTCCTGTTGCCGTACTCGGCGGCGGGGCCGCCTACGCCCGGGCCAAGCACCCGGCGGCGTACTGGTCCACGATCGGCCTCCCGGTGTCCACGGTCCGGCTGCTCGGCTCGTACGGCTCGGTCATGGAAGCGTGCGGCCTGACCGTGGCGCCCTCCCGACTGCGAGTCCTCGCCATGAAGGCCATGACGCAGCGCGAGGTGCGGCCCGTACCGCCGCGCCGGGGCATTATCCGCCCCACCCTGACCGGGTTGAAGCTTCGCCTCCGCCTGGCGCCCGGCCAGGAACCCGCCGACATCGCCGCGTCCGCCGAACGGCTGCGGCACGCCTGGGGCGTTCATTCCGCGTACGTCACCACCGTCAAGCCGGGGGTCGTCGAGCTGAGGCTCGTGGGCTACGACGTCTTACGGCGGGTGCGTATGCCGCGAAAGGCCGTGGGCGGCTTCCTCAAGGTGCCGGTCGCGCTGCGAGAGGACGCGACGCCGTTCATACGCGACTACCGCACCATCCCGCACCAACTCACCCTCGGCGCCACCCTGGCCGGCAAGTCCATGTACCTGCGCCACCTGATCGCCGGACTCGCCCGACAGCCGGTCGCCCTGGTCGGCATCGACTGCAAGCGCGGTGTCGAACTGGCTCCCTTCGCACCCCGGCTTTCGGCGCTCGCCACGGACCCGGACCAGGCGGCCGAGCTGCTGCCCACGCTGGTCAAGGAGATGGAGGGCCGATACGACCTCATCAGGGCC
Organism: Streptomyces misionensis; assembly: GCF_007896895.1. Lineage (GTDB taxonomy): Bacteria > Actinomycetota > Actinomycetes > Streptomycetales > Streptomycetaceae > Streptomyces > Streptomyces misionensis_A. The sequence goes on from NZ_VOGW01000174.1 coordinate 60,815, forward strand.
CGGCAAGGCATAGCCCCGGACACCCCGGACGAGGAGATCACCTCCGACATCTGGGGACTGCCCGAGGACGAACGCCCGGTGCCCGTCGTGCTGTTCGTGGACGAGGTGGCAGAGCTGTTCCTCGTGGCCACCAAGAAGGACGAGGAACGCCGGGACGAGATGGTCACTCAGCTCATCCGGCTCGCCCAGCTCGGCCGCGCTGCCGGCATCTACCTGGAAGTCTGCGGACAGCGCTTCGGTGCCGAACTCGGCAAGGGCGCCACCATGCTCCGCGCCCAGCTCACCGGCCGCGTGTGCCACCGCGTCAACGACGAAGCCTCCGCCAAGATGGCGCTCGGCGACATCGCACCCGAAGCGGTGCATGCGGCCTGCTCCATCGCCCCCGAACGCCCCGGCCTGGCCGTGGCGGGCGACACCTCCGGCGGCTGGTCCCGCATCCGCACGCCGTACCTCTCCCTCGGCGACGCCGCCGAGATCTGCCAGGCATCGGCGCACATGGTGCCCGACCTGGCCGCGCTGAAGCCCTTCCGGCCGGACGTGCCCGTACGCCCGGTCGAGGCCGCGGCACCCGTCGTCCTGCCCCACCCGGTTACCGACTGACCTTCCCCGCCCGACTCCGGAAGGAGCCGCATCATGCGCGCCCGCCTGGCCCGCGTCGACGCGGTACTCGTCCAAGCACTCATCGCCGCCGCGCTGTCCTTCGCCCACCTCCACGACCTCGCCATGGCGGCCGGACAGGACGGATGGAAAGCCTGGGCCTACCCCGTCTCCGTCGATCTCCTGCTGGTCGCCGCCTGGCGCCGCCTGCGCTCCGGTACGACCAAAGCGGCGGCCTGGTGCTGGTTTGTCACCGCACTCGCCGCATCCCTCGGCGCCAACGTCGCCACCGCCGGCCTTCTTGACCTCGGCAATGTCCCGGCCTGGCTGCGCATCCTCGTCGCGGGCTGGCCTGCCGTCGCCTTCCTCGGCGGAACCCTCCTCGCCCACACCGCGCCCGAGACAGACCCCGGCACCGGGGTCATCGAGGACCAAGAGGACGAGCCCGAAACCACGCCCGAACCGCCTGCCCAACCGGCCATCGAGGCACCGGCACAGGCCCCACCCGTACCGGTCCCATCCGCCCTGGTCGAACACGCCCGCAAGGTCGCCGCCGAGCATCACGCCCGCACCGGTGCCCCCATCGACACCCCGACCCTCCGCGCCCGCCTCGGCGTCCCGGCCCCCATGGCCGAAGCCATCGCCACACACATCTGAGAGGGAGACCCCGTGACCGCCAACCGGAACTTCCGCAACGTCACCCGCATCGGTCCCGTCCAGGTCGGTACCGCCTACGACAACCGGGGCCGCGAGAAGCACACCGCCGCCTGCACCGCCCCGCGCTGCGGCTTCTCCGCCGACTACGACAGCCGCGCCGCCGCCGAACTGGCCGCCCGCACCCACCGCTGCCCCATCCGCTGAAAGGACCCGGACCACCGTGACCGTCAGCCTGCCGCTCGTCGTCGTCCTCGGCTTCTTCGCCTGGGGGGCGATCAAGTTCCTCGGCGTCCGCCCCTGGATCGTAGCCCTCATCGCCTTGTTCGGCTTCTGGCTCTCGCACAGCTTCCTGGCCCCCGCCATCGAGTCCGGCACGCGGACCGGCGTGGGTGTCGTAAACGGCTCACATGACTAGACGAGTAGATAAGGAGAAGGTGACTGTGTTCCAGCCCAAGTACCCGGACAACCCCACCCCGCCGCCCGTCCACACCCACGCCCCGACCGACCCGGCACCCGTCCGGCGCGGCCTCCCGTCCCTCTCC
>NZ_VOGW01000174.1:62874-66329 GCF_007896895.1 Streptomyces misionensis
GCTTCGGCCCGGTCCACAACCGCCGCACCGACGGCCGCCCCTGCCGCTGCGGCACCCACCACGACCAGGACGACCACGCCCTTGGCACCCCACTCGACCCGGACACGTACGACTACGAAGCAGCCGTGCTGTGGAACGCGCACGCCGGTCTCCTCTGGCGCCGCTTCTCCATCCACCTCCGCCGGGAGATCGCCAAGCGTGCTGGCCTGTCACAGCGCCGCTTCCGTGAACACGCCCGCGTCTCCTTCGCCAAGGTCGCCGAGTACCAGAAGCGCGGCGCCGTCCACTTCCACGCCGTGATCCGCCTCGACGGCCCCAGCGGCGGCGACACCCCGCCCCCGGCCTGGGCAACCGCCGAACTACTCACCGACGCCATCGAGGCTGCCGCCGCCAAGGCCCGCGTCGACGGCCCGGCCATCGACGGCCGCGCCCACACCTTCACCTTCGGCCGCCAGCTCGACGTCCGCACCATCCGCTCCGCCGATTTCAACGGCGGCCAGGAGCTGACCGAGCGGGCCGTAGCGGCGTACATCGCCAAGTACGCCACCAAGGGCGCCGAGACCGCGACGGGCGCCCTCGACCGCCCCCTGAAGTTCGCCGCCGAACTCGCCCAGCTCGACATCAGCGACCACGCCCGCCGCCTCATCCGAACCGCCTGGTCCCTCGGCGCCCGCAAGGACCTGGAACACCTCCGCCTGCGCGCCTGGGCCCACATGCTCGGCTTCCGCGGCCACTTCTCCACCAAGTCCCGCCGCTACTCCGTCACCCTCGGCGCCCTCCGCGACGCCCGCGCCCAATGGCGCCGGGCCCAAGCCACAGCACCCAACGGCCCCGAGGCCGAGACCACGTACGTCCTCGCCCACTGGGTCTTCGCTGGCACCGGCCTGTCCGACACCGAAGCCTGGCTGGCCGCATCCCTCGAACCCGCCCCTGGAACGGAAGGAGAACCGACATGGACCGCCGCCGCGACGAACTGATGACCGTCCCGCAGATCCTTGCGGAACTGGGCGGGGTGTCCCGCCGCACTTTCTACCGGTGGCGCGAGTTGGGGCAGGGGCCAGCTGCTTTCAAGCTGCCCAACGGTGAACTCCGTGTGTGGCGGAGTGACTTTACCGCTTGGCTCGGGCAGTTGGAGGAGGTGGCATGAAGTCTCTCGACGTGAAGGTGTGGGGCGTCCGGAAGCGGAACACCAAGAAGTCCTCCTACGACGTCCGATGGACTGTCGCCGGGAACGTGTTTTCCGAGCAGTTCCGCACCAAGGGATTGGCGGACCATTACCGTTCCAAGCTGCTCCGCGCCGCCCACGCCGGAGAAGAGTTCGACACGGTGACGGGACTGCCCGAATCCATGGTCGAAAAGGCGGCCTCGATGACTTGGTACGCCTTCGCGCTGAAGTATCTGGCCATGAAGTGGCCGCACGCGGCGCCCAATACGCGCAACGGGATCAACGAGTCGCTGACAGCTGTCACCATGGCCCTTCTCGACGCGCGTCCGGGACGGCCGTCCGAGGAACTGATCAGGAAGGCGCTCCGTAACTGGGCCTTCGTCCTTCCTGGTCCGGAAGAGCGCGAAGTACCGGCCGAAATCACGAACGCCTTGCACTGGGTGGCAAAAGCGTCGCGCCCGCTCTCGGACCTCGGTGACGCCGCGATCGGCAGGGCGGTTCTGGACTCGCTCAAGCTGAAGCTCGACGGGACGCCGGCCGCTGCGGAGACGGTTCGACGTAAGCGGCGGACACTGGTCAACGCTCTGCATTACGCGGTTGATCTCGGGGAGTTCAAGGAGAACCCGATCACGGGTATCCGCTGGAAGAAGCCGAAGGTCGCCGGGGAGGTCGATCCTCGGGTGGTCGCCAATCCTGAGCAGGCTCGTTCCCTGCTGACCGCGGTCTCGTATGTCGGTGGCTACGACCGTGCGCGCGGCCGCCGACTCGTCGGCCTGTTCGCTTGCATGTACTACGGCGCTCTGCGTCCGGCTGAGGCCGTCGGCCTTACCGCCGCGGACGTGAAGCTGCCCGAGATTGGCTGGGGGACGGTCCTCCTGAATAGGACGCGCCCCAGTGTCGGCAAGCGGTGGACGGACTCTGGCGAGACCCACGACGACCGGGGCCTGAAGAACCGGCCGGCGGAGGAGGTCCGGCTCGTACCAATCCCGCCCCAGCTCGTCGCCATCCTTCGGCAGCATCTCGATACCTTCGGCACCGCCGAGGACGGGCGACTGTTCACCAATGAGCGCGGGGGAGTGGTCGGCTCTTCGACGTACTACCGCGTCTGGCAGGAGGCCCGTGTACTGGCGCTTCCGCCGGCCGCGGTTGCTTCCCCGCTTGCCGCGCGTCCATACGATCTGCGGCACTCGGCGCTGTCGACGTGGCTCAACTCCGGGGTGGACCCGACCGAAGTGGCCGAGCGTGCGGGTAACAGTGTTGAGGTGCTGCTGAGCCGTTACGCCAAGTGCATCGACGGACGGCAGGAGATCGCCAACCGCAAGATCGAGGATCTGTTGCGCGAATACGAATGACCAAGCAAGCACACCGATGCCCTCCGCTTACACGAGCGGAGGGCATCGTCGTGTATCAGCCATATGCCGACGGCCGGTAGATGCTGAGTGCACCTGCCGCGTCGCTTTTCGTATCACTGACGATCGGACGGCTCACAGGTTCCGTCCAATTCATCTCTACGAATATGCCGCAGGGCTGTCGACCCTCACCGTATGGGGTTTTCGGAGGAGGAGCCACGTCGGCTGCGCGGTGGGCAGTCGCGCTGTCCGTACTGTGGCCTGTTGCAAGACCGAGTGGCGACGCTTGAGCAGGACTGGGTGTTGCTGGAGCCGGACATGAGCCCGTTGGCCCACACGGTGCCGGCGGAGCATCGGTGGATCGAGCTGTCAGATGGGCGAGTGGCCGTCTACGGAGTATGTCCGCCAGACCCTTATCAGCGGTGCCGTGTCGAGCACCGGTTGGCGTGCTCGGCACAGCCGCTCCCGGATCTCTGGCCGTGGTTGACCTCGCTCCGCGGTGAGAACGCGCGACGAGCCGAACGGGAGGCTGGCTCGGAGCCACCCCGGTTCCCTGAGCAATGGCCGGATGCCGGGTGATGGCTGTCGGCCTCACATGTGCTGGCTGACCTGGGAAGACGCACCGAGATTCTGTCCACGAATAGTCCACAGACCCCGACATACGGCCGCTCCGGGCGGCACACGCCTGCACATACGCGAAGACCCCGGCCTCAGCGTTTCCGCTGGTGACGGGGTCTTTGGGCACCTCATACAGGGTGCCCCCGGCAGGATTCGAACCTGCGCACACGGCTCCGGAGGCCGTTGCTCTATCCCCTGAGCTACGGGGGCGTGTCGGTCGCGGTGGGTTGTGCTCGCGGCGACGGGTAGAACACTAGCAGGTCCGGAGGGGTGATCAGGAACCCGTTTCCGGGGTGGGGCCGAAGAGGGGCTTCGCGCGGGGT
>NZ_VOGW01000174.1:66602-67124 GCF_007896895.1 Streptomyces misionensis
GGACGCTGCATCCCCCCGCACGCGCTGGAAGTCCCGTCCCCCGCACGGGGTGGAAGTGGGGAAAACCCGGACGCGGTGGGTCGGGCGGACCTACTCTCGACTTGTGCCGGGCGCTTCGGGTCGGGTGCTTGTTGTGGACGACAACAAGGTCATCCGGCAGTTGATCAGGGTCAATCTTGAGCTGGAAGGGCTCGAGGTCGTGACCGCGGCCGATGGTGCCGAGTGTCTGGACGTGGTGCACCAAGTGCGGCCCGACCTTGTGACGCTCGACGTCGTCATGCCGCGGCTGGACGGGCTGCGCACCGCCGCCCGGCTCCGGGCCGATCCCCGGACGAACCATCTGCCCCTCGCCATCATCAGCGCGTGCAGCCCCTACGAGGTCGAGACCGGCCTCGACGTCGGCGTGGACGCCTTTCTCTCCAAGCCCTTCGAACCCGCTGAACTCGTGCGCGTCGTCAGGCGGCTGATCGTCAGTGGCCGGGCCGCGCGCGGGGGAGAGGGAGAAGGGGAAGAGGGCGGGGA
>NZ_VOGW01000175.1 GCF_007896895.1 Streptomyces misionensis
GCGCCGACCGTCGCGGACGTCGCCGCGGCACAGTCCGCGTGGAAGGCGGCGTGGCTCGGGCGCCCGAGCGCGGACGGTGAGGGGCAGGGGATGTCGGGGGCCGGGGGGTGCGGGGAGTACGCGAGCAATGTCGCGCTCCGGCTCGCCCGGGTCGCCGGGAAGCCGCCGCTCCAGGTCGCCGAGATCCTGCGGGCCCGGCTCGTCGGGGTGGGCGGTGTCCGGGACGTCGTCGTCACCGGGCCCGGGTTCTTGAACTTCCTGCTCGAAGAGCAGGCCGATCCGCTCGGCGGCCTGGTCCGGGAGATCCGCCGGTGCGGTGCCCGGTACGGGCACGGCGACGCGCTCGCGGGGGAGGTCGTCGCGCTGCGGGTGCCGTACGAGGTGCGGGCCGAGGTCGTCGCCGACGCCGTCGTGCGGATCGTCGCCAGTCAGGGCGGGCGCGCCACCGTCGAGCACCGGGAGCCCGTCAATGTGCGGCCCGTGCCCGCGCCCGAGGACCCCGCGCCGCTCGGGCCCGACGCCGCCCGCTGGGCCCTGCTCCATCCCGCCGCGCACGACCGGCCCCGGATCACCGCCGACCACCTCGTCCAGCGGGAGGCCAATCCGCTGTTCCGGGTGCGGTACGCCCATGCCCGGGTCCGGGCGGCCGGCCGCAACGCCGCCCGCCTGGGCTTCGACGCCGAGCCGGGACGCCTGGGGGAGGGCGCGGCCCACTCCGACGCCCTCCAGTCCCCCCTCGCCGACTACCCCCGCATCCTCACCGCGGCCGCCACCCAACGTGCCCCGGACCGGCTCGCCCGGCATCTCGTCACCGTCGCGGATGCCGTGCTGCCCTTTCTGACCTGCGTGCTTCCGCTCGGCGAGGAGAAACCCTCGGCCGCCCACCGCGCCCGGCTCGCGCTCGCCGAAGCCGCCGGGACGGTGCTGGCCGGCGGCCTGTCCCTGCTCGGCATCGACGCACCCGAACATCTCTGAGGCCGCGAGCAGATGCGTCCCGGAGGAAGACAGAGAGTCTGAGAGCCACCGTCATGAGCCGTTCCGCCCATCCCGCCGGGCCTCGCCACGCCGACGTGCTCCCCGAGGGGCACTACTCCGCGCCGCCCACCGACCTCAATGTGCTCGATCACAAGGTCTGGGCGCAGACCGTCGGCCGCGGCGAGGACGGGGTCGTCACCGTCGGCGGGGTCCCCGTGACCCGGCTCGCCGAGGAGTTCGGCACGCCCGCCTACATCCTCGACGAGGCCGACTTCCGGGCCCGGGCGCGCGCCTGGCGCACCGCGTTCGGGGCGAACGCCGACGTGTTCTACGCCGGGAAGGCCTTCCTGTCGCGCGCCGTGGTGCGCTGGCTCAGCGAGGAGGGGCTGAATCTCGACGTGTGCTCGGGAGGGGAGCTGGCCACCGCGCTGTCCGCGGGCATGGAGCCCGGGCGTATCGCCTTCCACGGGAACAACAAGTCCGTCGCCGAGATCACCCGGGCCGTCGAGGCCGGGGTCGGGCGGATCGTGCTCGACTCCTTCCAGGAGATCGTGCGGGTCGCGCACATCGCGCAGTCGCTGGGCAAGCGGCAGAAGGTGCAGATCCGGATCACCGTCGGGGTCGAGGCGCACACCCACGAGTTCATCGCCACCGCCCACGAGGACCAGAAGTTCGGCATCCCGCTCGCCGGGGGCCAGGCCGCCGAGGCCGTGCGGCGGGCCCTCCAGCTGGACGGGCTGGAACTGATCGGTATCCACTCCCACATCGGTTCGCAGATCTTCGACATGTCCGGGTTCGAGGTCGCCGCCCACCGGGTGGTCGGGCTGCTCAAGGACATCAGGGACGAGCACGGCGTCGAGCTGCCCGAGATCGACCTCGGCGGCGGTCTCGGCATCGCCTACACCAGCGACGACGACCCGCGCGAGCCGCACGAGATCGCCAAGGCGCTGGGGGAGATCGTCGGCCGGGAGTGCGAGGCCGCGCGGCTGCGCACCCCGCGGATCTCGGTGGAGCCCGGGCGCGCCATCGTCGGCCCGACCGCGTTCACGCTCTACGAGGTCGGCACCGTCAAGCCGCTGGAGGGTCTGCGCACGTACGTGTCGGTGGACGGCGGCATGTCCGACAACATCCGCACCGCGCTCTACGACGCCGAGTACAGCGTCGCCCTCGTCTCCCGGGCCAGCGACGCCGAGCCCATGCTCGCCCGGGTCGTCGGCAAGCACTGCGAGAGCGGGGACATCGTGGTGAAGGACGCGTTCCTGCCGGCCGATCTCGCGCCGGGCGACCTCATCGCCGTCCCCGCCACCGGCGCGTACTGCCGGTCGATGGCCAGCAACTACAACCACGTGCTCCGGCCGCCCGTCGTCGCGGTGCGCGACGGCGAGGCCCAGGTGATCGTCCGCCGGGAGACGGAGGAGGACCTCCTGCGTCTCGACGTCGGGTGAACCGCCCGCCGCGGGGGTGGAAGATCTGCGGTCTGCCAGCCCCGCGTAAATGAAATAAACGTCTCAGGATCCGGACGAAGGGTAGAAACTCCCGTCCGGTGAGTGAGACTGGTCCAACCGTAGACGGTAAGAGGAAACGAGGTCGGATGATGCGTACGCGTCCGCTGAAGGTGGCGCTGCTGGGCTGTGGGGTTGTCGGCTCAGAGGTGGCGCGCATCATGACGACGCACGCCGACGACCTCGCCCAGAGGATCGGCGCCCCGGTGGAGCTCGCCGGGGTCGCCGTGCGGCGCCCGAGCAAGGTGCGCGAGGGCATCGACCCGGCCCTCGTCACCACCGACGCCACCGCCCTCGTCAAACGCGGCGACATCGACGTCGTGGTCGAGGTGATCGGCGGGATCGAGCCCGCCCGTTCGCTCATCACCACCGCCTTCGAGCACGGCGCCTCCGTCGTCTCCGCGAACAAGGCCCTGCTCGCCCAGGACGGGGCCGCCCTGCACGCCGCCGCCGAGGAGCACGGCCGGGACCTGTACTACGAGGCCGCCGTCGCCGGCGCCATCCCGCTGATCCGGCCGCTGCGCGAGTCGCTGGCGGGCGACAAGGTCAACCGGGTGCTCGGCATCGTCAACGGCACGACCAACTTCATCCTCGACAAGATGGACTCCACGGGCGCGGGCTACCAGGAGGCCCTGGACGAGGCCACCGCGCTGGGGTACGCGGAGGCCGACCCGACCGCCGACGTCGAGGGCTTCGACGCCGCCGCCAAGGCCGCCATCCTCGCCGGCATCGCCTTCCATACCCGGGTCCGCCTCGACGACGTGTACCGCGAGGGCATGACCGAGGTCACCGCGGCCGACTTCCGCTCGGCCAAGGAGATGGGCTGCACCATCAAGCTGCTCGCCATCTGCGAGCGGGCGCGGGACGGGGCGTCCGTCACCGCGCGCGTGCACCCCGCCATGATTCCGCTGAGCCACCCCCTCGCCTCCGTGCGCGGTGCGTACAACGCCGTCTTCGTGGAGAGCGACGCCGCCGGGCAGCTGATGTTCTACGGCCCCGGCGCCGGCGGCTCCCCGACCGCCTCCGCCGTGCTCGGCGACCTCGTCGCCGTCTGCCGCAACAAGCTCAACGGCACGACCGGCCCCGGCGAGTCGGCGTACGCCGCGCTGCCCGTCTCCCCGATGGGCGACGTCGTCACGCGGTACCACATCAGCCTGGACGTGGCGGACAAACCGGGTGTGCTCGCCCAGGTCGCCACCGTCTTCGCCGAGCACGGGGTGTCGATCGACACCGTTCGGCAGCAGGGCAAGGACGGCGAGGCCTCTCTCGTCGTCGTCACCCACCGCGCCCTCGACGCCGCCCTGACCGGCACCGTCGAGGCGCTGCGCAAGCTCGACACCGTGCGGGGTGTCGCCAGCATCATGCGGGTTGAAGGAGAGTAACCAGCAATGACCCACCAGTGGCGCGGAATCATCGAGGAGTACCGGGACCGGCTGCCGGTTTCGGACACCACGCCGGTCGTGACGCTCCGTGAGGGCGGCACGCCCCTCGTGCCCGCGCAGGTGCTCTCCGAGCGCACGGGCTGCGAGGTCCACCTCAAGGTCGAGGGCGCGAACCCGACCGGGTCCTTCAAGGACCGCGGCATGACGATGGCCATCTCCAAGGCGAAGGAGGAGGGGGCCAAGGCCGTCATCTGCGCCTCCACCGGCAACACCTCCGCCTCCGCCGCGGCCTACGCCGTGCGGGCCGGCATGGTCTCCGCCGTGCTGGTGCCGCAGGGCAAGATCGCGCTCGGCAAGATGGGCCAGGCCCTGGTGCACGGCGCGAAGATCCTCCAGGTCGACGGCAACTTCGACGACTGCCTCACGCTGGCCCGCTCGCTGAGCGAGAACTACCCGGTGGCGCTGGTCAATTCGGTCAATCCGGTGCGGATCGAGGGCCAGAAGACGGCCGCCTTCGAGATCGTGGACATGCTCGGCGACGCGCCCGACATCCACGTCCTGCCGGTCGGCAACGCGGGCAACATCACGGCCTACTGGAAGGGCTACAAGGAGTACGCCGCCGACGGGATCGCCACCCGGACGCCCCGCATGTGGGGGTTCCAGGCGTCCGGCAGTGCCCCGATCGTGCGCGGCGAGGTGGTCAAGGACCCGTCGACGATCGCCACCGCCATCCGGATCGGCAACCCGGCCTCCTGGCAGTACGCCCTGGCGGCCCGGGACGAGTCCGGCGGCGCCATCGACGAGGTGACGGACCGTGAGATCCTGCGCGCCTACCGGCTGTTGGCCGCGCAGGAGGGCGTCTTCGTGGAGCCCGCCTCCGCCGCCTCGGTCGCCGGTCTGCTCAAGGCCGCCGAGCAGGGCAAGGTGGACCCGGGCCAGCGCATCGTGTGCACCGTCACCGGCAACGGTCTGAAGGACCCCGACTGGGCCGTGGCCGGCGCGCCGCAGCCGGTCACCGTGCCGGTCGACGCGGCCACCGCGGCCGAGCGCCTCGGGCTGGCCTGAGGCCCGGGGGCACACAGGGGATTTCCCCGACACGCCCCCGAGGTCCCGACACGCCCCCGAGGTCCCGACACGCCCCCGAGGTCCCGATACGCCCGGTCAGGCCCTGACGCGGTCCTGACCGGGTGCACAGGGGGCTTACGACACGCATCGTGCGCCTCCTGTGCGCCCTATGTCGCTACTGAACCTTCCTTCGATACGCTGTACCGAACCCACTTGTTGCATATGCACTGCGCATAGGGGCAACGCCGCGCCGTCTGAGCGGCCGAGGGTCTTCCGTTACGTATCGAATGTCTTTGACAGTCACGCAGCTCAAGGAGAGTCTTCGAGCGATGGCCGGTCCAGCCTTCCGCGCCGCCGCCGTCCGGGTGCGCACTCCCGCCACCAGCGCCAATCTCGGTCCGGGCTTCGACGCCCTGGGCCTCGCGCTGGGGCTGTACGACGACGTCGTCGTCCGGGTGGCCGACTCCGGGCTGCACATCGACATCGCGGGCGAGGGCAGCGAGACCCTGCCCCGCGACGAGCGCCACCTCCTCGTCCGCTCCCTGCGCACCGCCTTCGACCTGCTGGGCGGCCAGCCCCGGGGGCTGGAGATCGTGTGCGCCAACCGCATCCCGCACGGCCGGGGCCTCGGCTCCTCCTCCGCCGCCATCTGCGCCGGCATCGTGGCGGCACGCGCCGTGACGATAGGCGGCGAGGCCCGTCTGGACGACGCGGCCCTGCTGGAACTGGCCACCGAGATCGAGGGCCACCCCGACAACGTGGCCGCGTGTCTGCTCGGCGGGTTCACCCTGTCCTGGATGGAGTCCGGCGCGGCCCGGGCGATCAGGATGGACCCCAGTGATTCCATCGTTCCGGTGGTTTTCGTGCCCGGGAAGCCGGTCCTGACCGAGACCGCCCGGGGACTGCTGCCGCGCACCGTGCCGCATGTCGACGCCGCCGCCAACGCGGGCCGGTCCGCCCTGCTGGTGGAGGCCCTCACCCGGCGCCCCGAACTGCTGCTGCCCGCCACCGAGGACCGGCTGCACCAGGAGTACCGCGCCCCGGCGATGCCGGAGAGCGCGGCGCTGGTGGAGCGGCTGCGGGCGGACGGCATCCCGGCCGTCATCTCCGGCGCCGGACCCACCGTCATGGCCCTCACCGACGCCGGCACCGCCGACAAGGTCTCCCACCTCGCGGGGGAGGGCTGGGCCGCCAACCGGCTCGACCTCGACATGCAGGGAGCGAGCGTGCTGCCGCTTGCGCCCTGACACACGGTTGCCGGATTTGGAGAGGGGGAATGTTTGTTGGATCCGGTAGTGTTAATCTCAAGTCTGCACCCGACCTCACCATGGCGAGGTGCCACGTGTCCCCGTCCGGGACAGACATTCTTCCGGGAGCCTCCCACGCCACTCCGTGTTCCTTGCGCCGTACCTGGGCAGTACGTCGGATGCGAGCACTGAGCGGGCCGCCGGGCATGCTCCGGAACAGGCGCTACCACGCCACGTGACACCGGGTGTCACGGCTCGCGGAAGCGCCGTCACCGCACATTTTTCTTCCGCCGCGTTGGCGGACCACCGCCCCGGCACGGTTCACCGAAGACAGGACCGTAGCCGGACAGCACAACCGGTCGCCGAGCCAGAAGGCCGACGTCCGCTCCAGGGAAGGACCCTTCGTGAGCGACACCACCGATCTGATGGGCGCACGTGTCGAGGAGACCGCTGCCGCGCCCGCCACGGACGCCTCCGCGCCTGCCGCCGGTGCCGGCTCCCGGCGGCGCCGGGGTACCGGCCTTGAGGGCATGGTGCTGGCCGAGCTGCAGCAGGTCGCCTCGGGCCTCGGTATCAGGGGCACCGCGCGGATGCGCAAGAGCCAGCTGATCGAGGTCATCAAGGAGGCGCAGGCCCAGGGGGGTGCCCCCAAGGCCGAGACCGCCGCCGAGACCAAGCCGAAGCGCCGGGCCACCTCCAAGGCCCGTACCGGCGAGAACGCCGCGGACGGCGAGCAGAAGGCGGCCAAGAGCGAGAAGCCGGCCGAGAAGGCCGCCCAGCAGCAGATCGAGATCCCGGGCCAGCCCGGTGGCGGCGCCGCCCGCGTGAGCGAGGGGGACGACGCGCCGACCGAGCGCCGTCGCCGCCGTGCCACCGCCGAGGCCGGCAGCCCCACCGCGGAGCCGGCCGCCGCCGAGGCGAAGACCGAGACCAAGACCGAGGCGCCCGCCCAGCAGCCGCAGCAGGGCGACTCCGCCAAGAACGACGCCGGTGACGGCGAGGGCCGCGGCCGCCGCGACCGCCGTGAGCGCGGCCGTGACCGCGACCGCGACCGCCGCAGCAAGGGCGACGACCAGCAGGGCGGCCAGCAGCGCCAGCAGGGCCAGCAGGGCGGCCGCCAGGACCGGCAGGACCGGCAGCAGGACGACGACGACTTCGAGGGCGGCCGCCGTGGCCGTCGCGGCCGCTACCGCGACCGCCGTGGCCGCCGTGGGCGCGACGAGATCGCCGAGCCGCAGGTCGCCGAGGACGACGTCCTGATCCCCGTCGCGGGCATCCTGGACATCCTCGACAACTACGCCTTCATCCGGACCTCCGGCTACCTGCCGGGCCCGAACGACGTGTACGTCTCCCTCGCCCAGGTCCGCAAGAACGGCCTGCGCAAGGGCGACCACATCACCGGTGCGGTCCGCCAGCCGAAGGAGGGCGAGCGCCGCGAGAAGTTCAACGCGCTCGTGCGCCTCGACTCCGTCAACGGCATGGCGCCCGAACACGGCCGCGGCCGCCCGGAGTTCAACAAGCTGACGCCGCTGTACCCGCAGGACCGCCTCCGCCTGGAGACGGACCCGGGCGTGCTGACGACCCGCATCATCGACCTCGTCTCGCCCATCGGTAAGGGCCAGCGCGGTCTGATCGTGGCCCCGCCGAAGACCGGCAAGACCATGATCATGCAGGCGGTCGCCAACGCGATCACGCACAACAACCCCGAGTGCCACCTGATGGTCGTCCTCGTCGACGAGCGTCCGGAAGAGGTCACCGACATGCAGCGGTCGGTCAAGGGCGAGGTCATCTCCTCGACCTTCGACCGCCCGGCCGAGGACCACACCACGGTCGCCGAGCTGGCCATCGAGCGCGCCAAGCGCCTGGTGGAGCTGGGTCACGACGTGGTGGTGCTGCTCGACTCCATCACCCGTCTGGGCCGCGCGTACAACCTCGCCGCCCCGGCCTCCGGCCGCATCCTGTCCGGTGGTGTCGACTCGACCGCGCTGTACCCGCCGAAGCGGTTCTTCGGCGCGGCGCGCAACATCGAGGACGGCGGTTCGCTGACCATCCTGGCGACGGCGCTGGTGGACACCGGGTCCCGCATGGACGAGGTGATCTTCGAGGAGTTCAAGGGCACCGGCAACATGGAGCTCAAGCTCGACCGGAAGCTCGCCGACAAGCGCATCTTCCCGGCGGTGGACGTGGACGCGTCCGGCACCCGTAAGGAAGAGATCCTGCTCGGCAGCGAGGAGCTGGGCATCGTCTGGAAGCTGCGCCGGGTGCTGCACGCCCTGGACCAGCAGCAGGCGATCGAGCTGCTGCTGGACAAGATGAAGCAGACCAAGTCGAACGTCGAGTTCCTGATGCAGATCCAGAAGACCACGCCGACCCCCGGCAACGGCGACTGATCCGCGCACTGCCCGAAGAGGCCGTTCCTCGTCCACGGACGAGGGGCGGCCTCTTCGCCGTACCGGGGCGGTAAAGCCCCCGCGGGAGATCTTTGCCACAAGGGGCACGCTCCGTGCCGGTTTCGGCACATACGACAACTGGCGCCGAAACCGCAGGTGAGCGCCGTACGTCCGATGCGTTCGGTTACCCAGCGTGCCCACCGCCCCACGCGGTGGGCACCGTGCGTTGTGCAACGCTGTCCCGAGTTTCTCCGTCCTAGCGCACGGAGGGACGATGGAGCGGTGATGTCCGCGCCTGTCCCTGACAGCAGGGGGTAACCGATCGACGAGACCTAGGAGTGCCGTGTCCGCCGAGAGCATGCCGGATTCCGCGATGAACCAGCCGAGCGCCGAGGGCCCCGGCCGCCGGGGCAGGGGGCGGCGCCGCAAGCCCCGCAGCGCCGGCCGCAAGACCCTGCTGGCGACGGCCTGGGTGGCCGCGGGCGTGGTGGTGCTCGGCGGTGCCGGAGCCGGTTACGTGTACTTCAAGCTCAACGGCAACCTGCACAGCGTGGACATCAACCAGATGCTCGGAGGCGACCGGCCCAAGAAGGTCGACAACGGCTCCGAGAACATCCTGGTCCTGGGCTCGGACACCCGCGCCGGCGGCAACAGGAAGCTCGGCGGCGGCACGGACGACGGCAGCGCCCGCTCCGACACCGCGATGATCGTGCACGTCTACGCCGGCCACAAGAAGGCCAGTGTGGTCTCCATACCCCGGGACACCCTCGTGGACCGCCCCGCGTGCACCGACACCAAGGGCACCGCGCACCCGGCCGCGACCGGCGTGATGTTCAACGAGGCGTACTCCGCCGGGGGCGCGGCCTGCGCGGTCAAGACCGTGGAGTCGCTCACCGGCATCCGCATGGACCATTACCTGGAGGTCGACTTCGCGGGCTTCCAGAGACTCATAGACGACCTCGGCGGCGTCCCGGTCACCACGACGCGGGCCATCGACGACCCGCAGAGCCACCTGGACCTCCAGGCCGGCACCCACACCCTGAACGGACAGCAGGCCCTCGGCCTGGTCCGCACCCGGCACGGCGTCGGCGACGGCTCCGACCTCGGCCGCATCCAGCTCCAGCAGGCCTTCGTCAAGGCGCTCATCGGCCAGGTCAAGAACGTCGGCGTGTTCAGCGACCCCAAGAAGCTGTACGACCTCGCCGACACCGCCACCAAGTCCGTCACCACCGACTCCGACCTCGGCTCGGTCAACTCCCTCATCGAGTTCGCGAACGGCCTCAAGGGCGTCAGCACGAAGCACATGACGATGGTCACCATGCCCGTCCGGTACGACCCGGCCGACCCCAACCGCGTGCTGCTGGAGAAGACCAAGGCCCAGCTGGTCTGGAACGCCCTGCGCGACGACCGCCCGATCCCGCGGTCGGCCACCGAGGGCACCGCGACGGGCCAGGCGAACGGCGTGGTCTCCTCCTAGTGCTGTGGCCGGCCGAACCCCTTTCGGGGCCCGCGGAATAGATCGCGACGGCCCCCGGTTTTGGGGGATGGCACCAGTCCTGGCAGACTGGTACGTCGGCCCCGGTTCACGTCCCCGCAGCCCGCGGCGGCGACCCGGCGCCCTCCCGGAATCTAGGAGACACCTTGAAGCGCGACATCCACCCCGAGTACGTCGAGACGCAGGTCAGCTGCACCTGTGGCGCGTCGTTCACCACCCGTAGCACCATCGAGTCCGGCACCATCCGGGCCGAGGTCTGCTCCGAGTGCCACCCGTTCTACACGGGCAAGCAGAAGATCCTCGACACCGGTGGCCGTGTGGCCCGCTTCGAGGCCCGCTTCGGCAAGGCTGCCGGCTCCAAGAAGTAGCGAGCCCCAGACCGCCGGTCCACGGCCGCACGTCCGCGAGGCGTGCGTCCGGGACCGGCGTTTTTGGTCGCCCGCCCCTTCCCTTCACCGCAGTACAGGAGCCGAAAGATGTTCGAGGCCGTCGAGGAACTCGTCGCCGAGCACGCCGATCTGGAGAAGAAGCTCGCCGACCCGTCGGTCCACGCCGATCAGGCGAACGCGCGCAAGCTGAACAAGCGCTACGCCGAGCTGACCCCGATCGTCGCCACGTACCGCTCCTGGAAGCAGACCGGCGACGACATCGAGACCGCGCGCGAACTGGCCGCCGACGACCCCGACTTCGCCGCCGAGGTCAAGGAGCTGGAGCAGCAGCGCGAGGAACTGACCGAGAAGCTGCGGCTGCTGCTGGTCCCGCGCGACCCGAGTGACGACAAGGACGTCATCCTGGAGATCAAGGCGGGCGCGGGCGGCGACGAGTCGGCGCTGTTCGCCGGCGACCTGCTGCGCATGTACCTGCGCTACGCCGAGCGCGTCGGCTGGAAGACCGAGATCATCGACGCCACCGAGTCCGAGCTGGGCGGCTACAAGGACGTCCAGGTCGCGGTGAAGACCCGCGGGCAGACCGAGCCCGGCCAGGGCGTGTGGGCGCGGCTGAAGTACGAGGGCGGCGTGCACCGCGTGCAGCGGGTGCCGGCCACCGAGTCCCAGGGCCGCATCCACACCTCCGCCGCCGGTGTCCTCGTCACCCCGGAGGCCGAGGAGGTGGACGTGGAGATCAACCCCAACGACCTCCGCATCGACGTCTACCGCTCCTCCGGACCCGGTGGCCAGTCGGTCAACACCACGGACTCCGCGGTGCGCATCACCCACCTGCCGACCGGTGTCGTCGCCTCCTGCCAGAACGAGAAGAGCCAGCTCCAGAACAAGGAGCAGGCCCTGCGCATCCTGCGCTCCAGGCTGCTCGCCGCGGCCCAGGAGGAGGCCGAGCGGGAGGCCGCGGACGCCCGCCGCAGCCAGGTCCGCACCGTCGACCGCTCCGAGAAGATCCGCACCTACAACTTCCCGGAGAACCGCATCTCCGACCACCGCGTCGGCTTCAAGGCGTACAACCTCGACCAGGTCCTGGACGGTGACCTGGACGCGGTGATCCAGGCCTGCGTCGACGCCGACTCCGCGGCGAAGCTCGCCGCGGCGTAAGGCAACCACGAGGACTTGCAGACTTCCGGAGGACTTGCGTGAACCTGCTGCTTGCAGAGGTGGCCCAGGCCACCCAGCGGCTGGCCGACGCCGGCGTGCCCTCGCCGCGCAACGACGCGGAGGAGCTCGCCGCGTTCGTGCACGGCGTCAAGCGCGGCGAACTGCACTCCGTGAAGGATGCGGACTTCGACGCCCGGTACTGGGAGGTCATCGCCCGGCGTGAGCAGCGCGAGCCGCTGCAGCACATCACCGGGCGGGCCTACTTCCGCTACCTGGAGCTCCAGGTCGGGCCGGGCGTCTTCGTGCCCCGGCCGGAGACCGAGTCGGTGGTCGGCTGGGCCATAGACGCCGTGCGCGCCATGGACGTCGTCGAGCCGTGCATCGTCGACCTGTGCACCGGCTCCGGCGCCATCGCGCTCGCCCTCGCCCAGGAGGTGCCGCGCTCCCGGGTGCACGCCGTGGAGCTGTCGGAGGACGCGCTGCGCTGGACCCGCAAGAACGTGCAGGGGTCCAGGGTGGACCTGCGCCAGGGCGACGCCCTGACCGCGTTCCCCGACCTCGACGGCCAGGTCGACCTGGTCATCTCCAACCCGCCGTACATCCCGCTCACGGAATGGGAGTACGTCGCCCCCGAGGCCCGCGACTACGACCCGGAACTGGCGCTGTTCTCGGGAGAGGACGGCCTCGACCTGATCCGCGGCATCGAACGCACCGCGCACCGGCTGCTGCGCCCCGGTGGGGTCGTCGTCATTGAGCACGCCGACACCCAGGGCGGCCAGGTGCCGTGGATCTTCACCGAGGAGCGGGGCTGGGCCGACGCGGCCGACCATCCCGATCTCAACAACCGGCCGCGGTTCGCCACCGCCCGCAAGGCGCTGCCGTGAGCAGCCCGACGTCTTCATCCCCGCAGTACCCGTACGAGGAGGCCCGCTGAATGGCACGGCGATACGACACCAACGACGCGACCGACCGCGTGACGGGTCTGCGCGAGGCCGCGTCCGCCGTCCGCCGGGGCGAGCTGGTGGTGCTGCCGACCGACACGGTCTACGGCATCGGCGCCGACGCGTTCTCCTCCGAGGCCGTCGGCGATCTGCTCGCCGCCAAGGGCCGGGGCCGCACCATGCCCACCCCGGTGCTCATCGGCTCCCCGAACACGCTGCACGGCCTGGTCACCAACTTCTCCGAGATGGCCTGGGACCTGGTGGACGCGTTCTGGCCGGGCGCCCTGACGCTGGTCGCCAAGCACCAGCCGTCCCTCCAGTGGGACCTCGGCGACACCCGGGGCACGGTCGCGGTGCGGATGCCGCTGCACCCGGTCGCCATCGAGCTGCTCACCGAGGTCGGCCCGATGGCGGTCTCCTCCGCCAACCTCACCGGGCACCCGGCGCCGGAGAACTGCGACGAGGCCCAGGGCATGCTCGGCGACTCCGTCTCCGTCTACCTCGACGGCGGTCCCACCCCGGCCAACGTGCCCTCGTCCATCGTGGACGTCTCCCGCGACGTGCCGGTGCTGCTGCGCGAGGGCGCCCTCTTGGCGGACGAGCTGCGCAAGGTCGTACCCGACCTTGAGGTGGCGAATTGACGGCCCCTGAAGCGGGGCGTGGCATAGGCATCGGGGAGAGCGTCGCGGAGCAGACCACCACGTTCGGTTTTCCGCGCGACACCTTCCGCATCCTCCACGTCAGCACCGGCAATGTGTGCCGCTCGCCCATCACCGAGCGGCTGACCCGGCATTTCGTCGCCGAGCGGCTCGGCGTGCTCGGCGGCGGGCTGATCGTGGAGAGCGCGGGCACCTGGGGCCACGAGGGCGCGCCCATGGAGGCCAACGCGGAGACCGTGCTGGCCGAGTTCGGCGCGGACGCCTCCGGTTTCACCGGGCGGGAGCTGCTGGACGAGCACGTCATCCGCGCCGACCTGGTGCTGACCGCGACCCGCGACCACCGCGCCCAGGTGATCTCCATGGGGCACTCCGCGGGCCTGCGCACGTTCACCCTCAAGGAGTTCACCCGGCTGGTCCGGGCGATCGACCCGGCGACGCTGCCGCCCCTGGAGGACGGCCTGGTGATGCGTGCCCGCGCCCTGGTCCGCGCGGCGGCCGCCCTGCGCGGCTGGCTGCTGGCGCCCACGGCGGAGGCGGACGAGGTCTACGACCCCTACGGGGCGCCCCTGACCTTCTTCCGCTCCATCGGGGACGAGATACGGGACGCGCTGGACCCGGTGGTGACGGCGCTGACCGGCGTGCCCGCACACATGTAGCGACGGCGCGCGGCGCGCCCGCACCCGGCCTACATTGGGGGATACGTCACCCCCGACCGCCCGGAGTCCGTCATGTCGGTCACCATCCCGTACGAGGCCGATGTGCTGCGGGCGCAGGACCCGGAGCTGGCCGAGATCCTCGCCGGGGAGCTGCGGCGGCAGTCGACGTCGTTGCAGCTGATCGCCGCCGAGAACTTCACCTCGCCCGCGGTGCTCGCCGCGCTCGGCTCGCCGCTCGCGAACAAGTACGCCGAGGGATACCCGGGCGCCCGGCACCACGGCGGCTGCGAGCTCGTGGACATGGCCGAGCGGCTCGCCGTCGAGCGGGCCGCGGCGCTGTTCGGCGCCCGGCACGCCAATGTGCAGGCGCACTCGGGCTCCTCGGCCGTCCTCGCGGCGTACGCGGCGCTGCTGCGCCCCGGCGACACCGTGCTGGCGCTCGGACTGCCGTACGGCGGTCATCTCACCCATGGCTCGCCGGCCAACTTCTCCGGCCGCTGGTTCGACTTCGTCGCCTACGGCGTCGACGCCGAGACCGGGCTGATCGACCACGACCAGGTGCGCCACTTGGCGCGCAACCACCGGCCGAAGGCGATCGTGTGCGGGTCGATCGCCTATCCCCGCCACATCGACTACGCCTTCTTCCGCGAGGTCGCCGACGAGGTCGGCGCCTATCTGATCGCGGACGCCGCGCACCCGATCGGCTTGGTCGCCGGGGGTGCCGCGCCGAACCCGGTGCCGTACGCGGACCTGGTGTGCGCGACCACGCACAAGGTGCTGCGCGGCCCGCGCGGCGGCATGATCCTGTGCGGGAGCGAGCTGGCCGAGCGCGTGGACCGGGCGGTGTTCCCGTTCACGCAGGGCGGGGCGCAGATGCACACCATCGCCGCGAAGGCCGTCGCCTTCGGCGAGGCGGCGACCCCGGCGTTCGCCGCGTACGCCCGCCAGGTGGTCGTGAACGCGCGGGCGCTGGCCGCCCGGCTGGCCGCCGAGGGCTTCGCCGTCACCACCGGCGGCACGGACACCCACCTGATCACCGTGGACCCGGCGCCGCTGGGCACGGACGGCCGCACCGCCCGGGGCCGGCTCGCCGCCGCCGGGATCGTCCTGGACTGCTGCGCGCTGCCGCACGGCGACGGCAGGGGCCTGCGCCTGGGCACGGCCGCGGTGACCACCCAGGGCATGGGGGAGGCGGAGATGGCGCGGATCGGGGCCCTGCTGGCCGCGGTGGTGCGCGGTCGGGCGGAGCCGGCCGGGGCGCGGGCCGAGGTGCGCGAGCTGACCGGTGCGTTTCCGCCGTATCCCGGCTGACCGGGGGAAATCGCGCCCATCGGGGGCAGGCGCGCACCAGGACACGGCACCGCACGGCGGCGGGCGCGGCGAGTTGTGCAACCATCCTGGCTACCCGTCAGTCCCCATCCATATACACCCGCCGCTAGGCTGTGGGGCTGTGATGGCCAGCGAGACCTGTGGGGAAGCCCGTGCGTGAATACCTGCTGACGCTCTGCATCACGGCCGCGGTGACGTACCTGCTGACCGGACCGGTACGGAAGTTCGCGATCGTGGCGGGGGCGATGCCGGAGATCCGGGCGCGGGACGTGCACCGGGAACCCACTCCGCGCCTCGGCGGGATCGCGATGTTCTTCGGACTGTGCGCGGGCCTGCTGGCAGCCGACCACCTGTCCAGCCTCAACTGGGTCTTCGAGAAGTCCAACGAGCCCCGGGCGCTGCTCTCCGGTGCCGCGCTGATCTGGCTGATCGGCGTCCTGGACGACAAGTTCGAGATCGACGCGCTGATCAAGCTGGGCGGCCAGATGATCGCCGCCGGCGTCATGGTCATGCAGGGTCTGACGATCCTGTGGCTGCCCATCCCCGGCGTCGGCAACGTGGCGCTGACCCAGTGGCAGGGCACGCTGCTGACCGTCGCGCTCGTGGTCATCACCATCAACGCGGTGAACTTCGTGGACGGCCTGGACGGTCTCGCGGCCGGCATGGTGTGCATCGCGGCGGCGGCGTTCTTCCTGTACGCCTACCGCGTCTGGGTCTCCTACGGCATCGAGGCCGCCGCCCCCGCGACGCTGTTCGCGGCCATCCTGATGGGCATGTGCCTGGGCTTCCTGCCGCACAACATGCACCCGGCGCGGATCTTCATGGGCGACTCCGGGTCGATGCTGATCGGCCTGGTGCTGGCGGCCGGTGCCATCTCGATCACGGGTCAGGTGGACCCGGACGTGATGAACCTGTTCTCCGGTTCCGAGCGCGAGACCGTCCACCAGATGGTGCCGGTCTACATCCCGCTGCTGATGCCGCTGACGATCATCGCCGTGCCCGCCGCCGACCTGGTGCTGGCGATCGTGCGCCGCACCTGGCGGGGCCAGTCGCCGTTCGCCGCGGACCGCGGGCACCTGCACCACCGGCTGCTGGAGATCGGCCACTCGCACAGCCGCGCGGTGCTGATCATGTACTTCTGGTCGGCGCTGATCGCCTTCGGGGCGCTGGCGTACTCGGTGAACTCCGCGTCGATGTGGATCGTGCTGGGTGTGGTGTTCCTCAGCGCGGTGGGCCTGGTCCTCCTGCTGCTGCCGCGCTTCACGCCGCGCGTGCCGGTGTGGGCGCAGCGCTTCGTGCCGCCCCGGTACCGCCGTCGGGCGGGCACCGGCGCGGAAGCGGAGGCGTCGTCGGCGGCGGCGGAGGACGCCGCGGACGAGGCCGGCGAAGCGTCTGGGAACGACGAGCGGGCTCCGGTCACGGCCGGTGTGGCGGGCGTCAACGGAGCGACCGCTATCGGCACCCATGAGCGTTTTCTCGATCGTTCCTGAGACGGTCAAGGTAAGAATCTGACGAGAGCATTGCCAAGTCGTGGGGGAGCGAAAGCCCCTAATACCAGACAAACGGCCCTGGATTTTGCACAGAAGTGCAAGGTCGCTCTCATGTGTGAGAGTAAGCACACCTACCAGGTAAAGACCTCATCAAATAGTTTGTGATACGGTTCACGAGAACCCCGGATAGAGCCGAAGGACCGTAGTGCGACGGTCCATTGGTGTGAGGTCTCGATCACTCAGCCCGGGACTACGCTCGTCCATGACGACACCTGCCCCCTGTGAAAGCGGAGTTGCCGCCATGCCGTCTTCTGACGCCCGGATTCTTGCCCAGGCCGCCGTGCCCACGGCTGCCGTCGGCGCGCTCGCCGCCGTCGTCAGCGGTGTGGTCGCGGGCGGCAAGGGTGCGATCGGGGCCGTCGTCGCCACGGTGGTCGTGATCCTGTTCATGGGGCTCGGTCTCTATGTGCTCCAGCGCACCGCCAAGTCATTTCCGCAGCTGTTCCAGATGATGGGGCTGATGCTCTACGCGGCTCAGCTGCTGCTGCTGGTCATCTTCGTCGCCCTGTTCAAGAACACCACGCTCTTCAACCCGCGTGCCTTCGCCATCACGCTTGTGGTCGCCACCCTCGCGTGGATCGCCGCGCAGACGCGTGCGCACATGAAGGCCAAGACCCTCTACGTCGATCCCGACGCCTCGTCCCCGGGCGGAAAGTCCGAGAAGACAGGGCGCTCGTCGTGAGAGGTAGGGCCGGGATAAAGGCGCAGGAGACATGCTGCTATCGTCCGGTGCCAACTGCGGCATCGCGGGCGCGGGCATCTCGGCTGACGCCTGTTCGATCGCGAGGCGAGATGCCCCCCAGCCGCCCCCACATCCGTAACACCAGTCCCGTGCCGACCCGCGGTTGCACGCCGCGCCGACACAACGAGGTTGCCGTACCTATGCGCCACGATGAAGGAGCCCGCGGTGAGTGCTGATCCGTCGCAGACGCTCGCTTTCGACACGAGCTGTCACCTGTTCGACGGGTGCGGCTTCCCGGCTCCGGGCCTGCACTCGTTCCTGTTCAAGCCGCTCTTCGGCGACGCGGACAGCAACTTGTACTTCAACAAGACGATGCTGCTGGCGCTCCTCGGTTCCATCATCATCGTGGGCTTCTTCTGGGCCGCCTTCGCCAAGCCGAAGATCGTCCCGGGCAAGCTCCAGCTGGTGGCCGAAGCCGGTTACGACTTCGTGCGCCGCGGCGTCGTCTTCGAGACGATCGGCAAGAAGGAGGGCGAGAAGTACGTCCCTCTGGTCGTCTCGCTGTTCTTCTTCGTCTGGATGATGAACCTCTGGTCGATCATCCCGGTCGCCCAGTTCCCGGTGACGGCGATCATCGCCTACCCCGCGGGGCTGGCCCTGGTCGTCTACGTCCTCTGGGTCTCGCTGACGTTCAAGCGACACGGCTTCGTCGGCGCGTTCAAGAACTTCACCGGCTACGACAAGACGCTCGGCCCGGTCCTCCCGCTGTCGATGACCATCGAGTTCTTCTCGAACCTGCTCGTGCGGCCGTTCACCCACGCCGTCCGACTGTTCGCGAACATGTTCGCCGGCCACACCCTGCTGCTGCTCTTCACGATCGCCAGCTGGTACATGCTCAACGGCATCGGCATCGCCTACTCCGCCGTCTCGTTCGTGATGGTCATCGTCATGACGGCCTTCGAGCTCTTCATCCAGGCTGTCCAGGCGTACGTCTTCGTACTGCTGACCTGCAGCTACATCCAGGGCGCGCTCGCCGAGCACCACTGAGCCTCCCGACCACCCACCCAGACATCCGGTGGCCAACCCCCACCGGTCTTTGAAAGAGAAGGAAGAACCGGCATGTCCGCTCTCGAAACCCTTGCCGCCGGCGTCCAGATCAAGGGCAACCTCGGCTCCATCGGTTACGGCCTCGCCGCCATCGGCCCGGGCGTCGGCGTCGGCATCATCTTCGGTAACGGTACGCAGGCCCTCGCCCGCCAGCCCGAGGCGGCCGGTCTGATCCGCGCCAACCAGATCCTCGGCTTCGCCTTCTGTGAGGCGCTCGCCCTGATCGGTCTGGTCATGCCGTTCGTCTACCCGACCTCCTGACCCGACCGCCTCGCACCAATAGACGAAAGGCACTGATATGAGCCCCCTGGTTCAGCTGGCGGCTGAGGAGGCCGAGAACCCCCTCCTTCCGCCGATCCCAGAGCTCGTCATCGGCCTGATCGCTTTCGTCATCGTCTTCGGCTTCCTCGCCAAGAAGCTCCTCCCGAACATCAACAAGGTTCTGGAAGAGCGCCGCGAGGCCATCGAGGGCGGTATCGAAAAGGCCGAGGCTGCGCAGACCGAGGCCCAGAGCGTCCTTGAGCAGTACAAGGCGCAGCTCGCCGAGGCTCGGCACGAGGCCGCACGGCTGCGCCAGGAGGCGCAGGAGCAGGGTGCCGCCCTCATCGCCGAGATGCGGGCCGAGGGCCAGCGGCAGCGCGAGGAGATCGTCGCCGCCGGTCACGCCCAGATCGAGGCCGACCGCAAGGCCGCCGCGTCCGCGCTGCGCCAGGACGTCGGCAAGCTCGCCACCGACCTGGCCGGCAAGCTCGTCGGCGAGTCCCTCGAGGACCACGCCCGCCAGAGCCGTGTGATCGACCGCTTCCTCGACGAGCTCGAGGAGAAGGCCGAGGCCGCGCGATGAACGGAGCGAGCCGCGAGGCCCTGGCAGCCGCACGGGAGCGCCTTGACACGCTGACGGACTCCACGTCCGTGGACGCGGTCACGCTCGCCGACGAGCTGGCGGCCGTCACCGCGTTGCTCGACCGCGAGGCCGGCCTGCGCCGGGTTGTCACCGACCCGGCGCAGTCCGGAGAGGCCAAGGCGGAACTGGTCCAGCGCCTGCTCGGCGCCCAGGTCAGCGGTACCGCCGCCGACCTGGTGGCCGGCATGGCCCGCGCCCGCTGGTCGCAGCCCCGCGACCTGGTGGACGCGCTGGAGGAGCTGGCGGACATCGCCGACCTCACCGCCGCGGAGAAGCGCGGCACTCTCGACGAGGTCGAGGACGAGCTGTTCCGGTTCGGCCGGATCGTCTCCTCCAGCACCGAGCTGCGCGCCGCCCTGACCGACCGCTCCGCGGACGGCCGGGCCAAGACCGAGCTGCTGCACCGGCTGCTCGGGGGACGGGCCAAGCCCGCCACCGAGCGACTGGTCGTGCGCCTCGTGACCGCGCCGCGTGGTCGTAGCCTGGAAGCGGGACTGGAGTCCCTGTCCAAGCTGGCCGCCGAGCGCCGGGACCGCGTGGTCGCCGTCGTCACCTCCGCGGTACCGCTGAGCGACACCCAGAAGCAGCGCCTCGGCGCCGCCCTCGGCAAGCTCTACGGCCGCCGCATGCACCTCAACCTGGACGTGGACCCCGACGTCGTCGGCGGAATGCGGGTGCAGGTCGGTGACGAGGTCATCAACGGTTCGCTCGCGGACCGCCTGGACGAGGCCGCCCGCCGCATGGCGAGCTAGCCACGCAGCAGCAAGTCGACAGACCGAGAAAAGCAGTACGTACTTACGGCCCTGGTTGGGCCGTGCAGAGGATTCACCTCCTGTTGGGGGGAGTCCCCATCCCCCCAAAGTGAAACTTCGGGCCCAACAAGGAGAGCAGGGAACCCAGATGGCGGAGCTCACGATCCGGCCGGAGGAGATCCGGGACGCGCTGGAGAACTTCGTCCAGTCGTACAAGCCGGACGCGGCCTCGCGCGAGGAGGTCGGTACGGTCACCCTTGCCGGCGACGGCATCGCGAAGATCGAGGGTCTTCCCTCGGCCATGGCCAACGAACTGCTGAAGTTCGAGGACGGCACCCTCGGCCTCGCCCTCAACCTCGAGGAGCGCGAGATCGGTGCCATCGTCCTCGGCGAGTTCAGCGGCGTCGAGGAGGGCCAGCCGGTCACGCGTACCGGCGAGGTGCTCTCCGTCGCGGTCGGCGAGGGCTACCTCGGCCGTGTTGTCGACCCGCTCGGCAACCCGATCGACGGCCTCGGCGAGATCGAGACGTCCGGCCGCCGCGCGCTCGAGCTGCAGGCCCCCACGGTCATGCAGCGCAAGTCGGTGCACGAGCCGATGGAGACCGGCTACAAGGCCGTCGACGCGATGACCCCGATCGGCCGTGGTCAGCGCCAGCTGATCATCGGTGACCGCCAGACCGGCAAGACCGCCCTGGCCGTCGACACCATCATCAACCAGCGCGACAACTGGCGCACCGGCGACCCGAAGAAGCAGGTCCGCTGCATCTACGTCGCCATCGGCCAGAAGGGCTCCACCATCGCCGGCGTGCGCCGCGCGCTGGAGGAGAACGGCGCCCTGGAGTACACGACCATCGTCGCCGCCCCGGCGTCCGACCCGGCCGGCTTCAAGTACCTGGCGCCGTACACCGGTTCGGCCATCGGCCAGCAGTGGATGTACGAGGGCAAGCACGTCCTCATCATCTTCGACGACCTGTCCAAGCAGGCCGACGCCTACCGCGCCGTGTCCCTGCTGCTGCGCCGCCCGCCGGGCCGTGAGGCCTACCCGGGTGACGTCTTCTACCTGCACTCCCGCCTCCTGGAGCGCTGCGCGAAGCTCTCCGACGAGATGGGTGCCGGTTCGATGACCGGTCTGCCGATCGTCGAGACCAAGGCCAACGACGTCTCGGCGTTCATCCCGACCAACGTCATCTCCATCACCGACGGCCAGTGCTTCCTGGAGTCGGACCTGTTCAACGCCGGTCAGCGTCCCGCGCTGAACGTCGGTATCTCGGTCTCCCGAGTCGGTGGCTCCGCCCAGCACAAGGCGATGCGCCAGGTCTCCGGCCGCCTGCGTGTGGACCTCGCCCAGTTCCGTGAGCTGGAGGCGTTCGCCGCCTTCGGTTCCGACCTGGACGCGGCCTCCAAGGCCCAGCTGGAGCGCGGTCAGCGCATGGTCGAGCTGCTGAAGCAGGACCAGTACCAGCCGATGGCCACCGAGGACCAGGTCGTCTCCGTGTGGGCCGGTACCAACGGCCGTATGGACGACGTGCCGGTCGCCGACATCCGCCGCTTCGAGAAGGAACTGATCGACTTCCTGCACCGGAAGCACCAGGGCCTGATGACCTCCATCAAGGAGGGCGCCAAGATGTCGGACGACACGATCCAGGCGATCGACGACGCGGTGGCCGAGTTCAAGAAGCAGTTCGAGACCTCGGACGGCAAGCTGCTCGGCGAGGACACTCCTGCCGCTGCCGCCAAGTGACGTAAGGAAGGGACCTGACTCATGGGAGCCCAGCTCCGGGTCTACAAGCGTCGCATCCGATCCGTCAGCGCGACCAAGAAGATCACCAAGGCGATGGAGATGATCGCCGCCTCGCGTGTCGTCAAGGCACAGCGCAAGGTGGCGGCCTCCACGCCGTACGCGACCGAGCTGACGCGCGCGGTCACGGCGGTCGGTACGGGGTCGAACACCAAGCACCCGCTCACCACGGAGGCCGAGACCCCGACCCGTGCCGCGGTCCTGCTCCTCACGAGCGACCGCGGTCTGGCCGGCGCCTTCAACTCCAACGCCATCAAGGCCGCGGAGCAGCTGACCGCGCGCCTGGAGCGCGAGGGCAAGCAGGTCGACACGTACATCGTCGGCCGGCGCGGTGTCGCCCACTACAACTTCCGTGAGCGCAAGGTCGCGGAGTCGTGGACGGGCTTCACCGACGAGCCGTCGTACGCGGACGCCAAGAAGGTGGCGGCGCCCCTGATCGAGGCCATCGAGAAGGACACGGCCGAGGGCGGCGTGGACGAACTCCACATCGTCTTCACCGAGTTCGTCTCGATGATGACGCAGACCGCGCTGGACGCACGGCTGCTTCCGCTGCGCCTCGAAGAGGTCGCCGAGGAGACGAAGCACGAGGGCGAGATCCTTCCGCTCTACGACTTCGAGCCCTCGGCGGAGGACGTCCTCGACGCCCTCCTGCCGCGCTACGTGGAGAGCCGTATCTACAACGCGCTGCTCCAGTCGGCCGCCTCGAAGCACGCCGCCACGCGGCGCGCGATGAAGTCGGCCACCGACAACGCGGGCGAGCTGATCAACACGCTGTCCCGCCTTGCCAACGCGGCCCGCCAGGCCGAAATCACCCAGGAAATCAGCGAGATCGTCGGTGGCGCGAGCGCCCTGGCCGACGCGACCGCGGGGAGTGACCGATAAATGACCACCACTGTTGAGACCGCGACGGCTACGGGCCGCGTCGCCCGGGTCATCGGCCCGGTCGTCGACGTGGAGTTCCCCGTCGACGCGATGCCGGACATCTACCAGGCGCTGCACGTCGAGGTGGCCGACCCGGCCAACGCCGGCGAGAAGAAGACGCTGACCCTGGAGGTCGCCCAGCACCTGGGTGACGGCCTGGTCCGCACCATCTCCATGCAGCCCACCGACGGCCTGGTCCGCCAGGCCCCGGTCGTCGACACCGGCGCGCCGATCTCGGTGCCGGTCGGCGACTTCACCAAGGGCAAGGTGTTCAACACCCTCGGTGAGGTGCTGAACGTCGACGAGCAGTACGACGGCGAGCGCTGGCCGATCCACCGCAAGGCCCCGAACTTCGACGAGCTCGAGTCGAAGACCGAGATGTTCGAGACGGGCGTCAAGGTCATCGACCTGCTCACCCCGTACGTCAAGGGCGGCAAGATCGGTCTGTTCGGCGGCGCCGGCGTCGGCAAGACGGTGCTCATCCAGGAGATGATCTACCGTGTCGCCAACAACCACGACGGTGTCTCCGTGTTCGCCGGTGTCGGTGAGCGCACCCGTGAGGGCAACGACCTCATCGAGGAGATGACCGACTCGGGCGTCATCGACAAGACCGCGCTGGTCTTCGGTCAGATGGACGAGCCCCCGGGCACCCGTCTGCGCGTCGCGCTGGCCGGCCTCACCATGGCCGAGTACTTCCGTGACGTCCAGAAGCAGGACGTGCTGTTCTTCATCGACAACATCTTCCGCTTCACGCAGGCCGGTTCCGAGGTCTCCACCCTGCTCGGCCGTATGCCGTCCGCGGTGGGTTACCAGCCGAACCTGGCCGACGAGATGGGCCTCCTCCAGGAGCGCATCACCTCGACCCGCGGTCACTCGATCACCTCGATGCAGGCGATCTACGTCCCCGCCGACGACCTGACCGACCCGGCCCCGGCGACCACCTTCGCCCACCTCGACGCGACGACGGTTCTCTCCCGTCCGATCTCGGAGAAGGGCATCTACCCGGCCGTGGACCCGCTGGACTCCACGTCCCGCATCCTGGACCCGCGCTACATCTCGGCGGACCACTACAACGCGGCCATGCGCGTGAAGAACATCCTGCAGAAGTACAAGGACCTCCAGGACATCATCGCGATCCTCGGTATCGACGAGCTCGGCGAGGAGGACAAGCTCGTCGTCCACCGTGCCCGTCGCGTGGAGCGCTTCCTGTCCCAGAACACCCACGTCGCCAAGCAGTTCACCGGCGTGGACGGTTCGGACGTGCCGCTGGACGAGTCGATCGCCGCGTTCAACGCGATCTGCGACGGCGAGTACGACCACTTCCCGGAGCAGGCGTTCTTCATGTGCGGTGGTCTTGAGGACCTCAAGGCCAACGCCAAGGAGCTGGGCGTCTCCTGAGCCCCGTGCTCTTGTGAGGGGGCGGGCGCGTCCCGCCCCCTCCGCAACGCCCACTAGAATTGACCCCAACACCCGGCGCCCCTGCCGGGTGGTGACCCGAGGAGCCACCCTTGGCTGCTGAGCTGCACGTCGAGCTGGTCGCCGCGGACCGCCAGGTCTGGTCCGGCGAGGCCACCCTGGTCGTCGCGCGCACCACCTCCGGCGACATCGGCGTCATGCCCGGTCACCAGCCGCTGCTCGGTGTGCTGGAGTCGGGCCCGGTGACCATCCGTACGAGTGACGGCGGCACGGTCGTCGCCGCGGTGCACGGCGGTTTCGTCTCGTTCGCGGACAACAAGCTGTCGCTGCTGGCCGAGATCGCCGAGCTGTCGGACGAGATCGACGTCCAGCGCACCGAGCGGGAGCTCGAACGCGCGAAGGCGGAGGGCGATGCCGCCGCCGAGCGCCGTGCGGACGTCCGGCTTCGTGCGGCGACGGCGCGCTGACACCGCGCACCGTGTGATGACGTAACCTCAGCCGCGGCTGGGACCTCAGGGTCCTGGCCGCGGCTGAGGCAGATCCGGGTGTTTTTTCCGTTCCGTTACCTAGGAGACGAGGAGGTCGGTGCCGATGGTCCTCGCTCTGACTGTGTGCGGGATCGTGGTCGCGCTCGTGGTGCTGGGGCTGTTCCTGTTCGGCCTGCGGCGCCGGCTGATCCAGCGTTCGGGCGGGACCTTCGACTGTTCGCTGCGCTGGGACGTGGCCGACAAACCGGATGCCGGCGGCAAAGGGTGGAGTTACGGCGTCGCCCGCTACAACGGTGACCGGATCGAGTGGTACCGGGTCTTCTCCTACGCCGTGCGCCCCCGCCGGGTGCTGGAACGCGCCCTGATCGAGGTGGCCGGGCGCCGGCTGCCGGAGGGCGAGGAGGAACTGGCGCTGCTGTCCGACGCGGTGGTCCTCGCCTGTACCCACCGGGGCACCCGCCTCGAACTCGCGATGAGCGAGGACGCGCTGACCGGATTTCTCGCGTGGCTGGAGGCGGCGCCGCCCGGCCAGCGGGTGAACGTGGCGTAATCGCGTCGCCCCTCTCCCGGACGCCGGGAGAGGGGCGATGTCGTGCGGAGCCGTCCGGCTCAGAGGTTGCTGCTGATGGCGTTCACCAGCTCGCCGTCGCTGGTGTCACCGCTGAACTCCCAGAAGAACGCGCCGCCCAGGCCCTGGGTCTTGGCCCAGCTCATCTTCCCGGCGATGGTCGACGGGGTGTCGTACGACCACCAGTTGGTGCCGCAGTGGGCGTACGCGGTGCCCGCGATGGTGCCGGTGACCGGGCAGGACGACTTGAGCACCTTGTAGTCCTCGATGCCCTGCTCATAGGTGCCGGTCGCCGGACCCGTGGCCGTGCCGCCCGGGGCGTCCTGGGTGACGCCGGTCCAGCCTCGGCCGTAGAAGCCGATGCCGATGAGCAGCTTGGTGGCGGGCACGCCGGCCGCCTTGTACTTGGCGATCGCGTCGGCGGTGGTGAAGCCGGCCTGCGGGATGCCGCTGTACGAGGTGAGCGGGGAGTGCGGGGCGGTGGGGCCCTTCGCGTCCCAGGCGCCGAAGAAGTCGTACGTCATCACGTTGTACCAGTCGAGGTACTGGGCGGCGCCCGCGTAGTCGGTGGCGTCGATCTTGCCGCCGTTGGAGCCGTCGGCGGAGACCGCGGCGGTCACCAGCTTGCTGCCGAACTTGGCGCGCAGCGCGGCCGCCACGTTCTTGAAGGCCGCGGGACCGCTGGTGTCACAGGTCAGGCCGCAGGCGTTGGGGTACTCCCAGTCGATGTCGATGCCGTCGAAGACATCGGCCCAGCGCGGGTCGTTGACCAGGTCGTAGCAGGACTGGGCGAAGGCCGCCGGGTTCTTGGCCGCGTCCGCGAAGCCGCCGGACCACGTCCAGCCGCCGAAGGACCAGATCACCTTGAGGTTCGGGTACTTGGCCTTCAGCTCGCGCAGCTGGTTGAAGTTGCCGCGCAGCGGCTGGTCCCAGGTGTCGGCCACGCCGTTGACGGCCTGGTCGGCGGTGAACGCCTTGTCGTAGTCGGCGTAGGAGTCGCCGATGGCGCACTTGCCGCCGGTGATGTTGCCGAAGGCGTAGTTGATGTGGGTGATCTTGGCGGCGGAGCCGGAGGTCACCAGGTTCTTCACGTTGTAGTTGCGGCCGTAGATGCCCCAGTCGGTGAAGTACCCCATCTTGATCTTGCCGCTGGTCGGCGGGGGAGTGGTGCCGCCGCCCCCGGTGGTGTGCACGGCGACCGCGGCGCTGACCGGGCCGGTCTGGCCGGCGGTGTCACGGGCCTGCACGGAGTAGGAGTAGTCGGTGCCGGCGGTGAGCCCGGTGTCGGTGTACGAGGTGCCGGTCACGGTGGCGACGACCTTGCCGTCGCGCAGCACGTCGTAGTTCTTGACGCCCTTGTCGTCGGTGGCCGCGCCCCAGGTCAGCTTGACCGAGGTGTCGGTGATGCCGGAGGCGGTCGGGGTGCCGGGGGCGCTCGGGGCGGCGTCGCCCGGGACCGAGGTGCCGTCGCAGCTGTCGCCGTTGAGCGTGCAGTTGCTCGGGGAGCCGGGGCCGGAGCCGTTGAAGCCGAAGCTCACGGAGGCGCCGGGGGCGAGGGTGCCGTTGTAGGACTTGTTCTTCGCCGTCCAGTGGTTGCCGGAGTTGGTGACGTCGGCGTCCCAGGCGGAGGTGACGGACGTCCCCGAGGGGAAGTCCCACTGGACGGTCCAGGAACTGATGCTGGCGGTGCCGGAGTTCTTGATGGTCCACTGACCGCCGAACCCGGTTCCCCAGTCGCTGGACTTGGTGAAGCTGGCGGTCACACCGCTCGCCGCCGTGGCGTCGCTCGCGGCCGGGGCGGGGCTCGCGAGAGAGACCAGTCCGGCCAGGGGGAGTATCAGGGTCGCGAGTCCTGCCGCGGCTCTGTGTCTGAAGCGCACGCTGCGCCTCCCTTGGTAGTGGGGGTGACAGGGGGCATGACTGAGCCTTCATGCCCACGGTGCCCCGAGGGTAGAAAGGTCTGGACCACGGGTCAATAGGTCTGGACCAATCTGGCCGTAGCGCGCCTAGGCGCCCAACTCGTGCGCCAGAACCGCCGCTTGGACGCGGCTGCGCAGCCCGAGTTTGCCCAGCAACCGGCTGACGTGGGACTTGACCGTGCCCTCCGCCATCTCCAGGCGCAGGCCGATCTGCGCGTTGGACAGCCCCTCGCCGAGCAGCGAGAGCACTTCGCGTTCACGCGGGGTCAGCCCCGCCAGTACGGCGGGGTCCGGCCGGGCGCCCGGCCCCGGTCCGGCGGCGAACTCGGCGATCAGCCGCCGGGTCACGGCCGGTGCCACGATCCCCTCGCCGCGCGCCACCGTGCGCACCGCGTCGATCAGGTCCCTGGCCTCCGCGCTCTTCAGCAGGAACCCGGCCGCCCCGGCCCGCAGCGCCCCGAAGACGTACTCGTCCAGGTCGAACGTGGTCAGCACCAGGACGTCGGCGAGTCCTTCCGCCGCGATCAGCCGGGTCGCCGACACCCCGTCGAGGCGCGGCATCTGGACGTCCATCAGCACCACGTCGGGCCGCAGCTGTCGGGCCAGCGCGACGGCCCCTTCGCCGTCCGCGGCCTCGCCGGCCACCTCGATGCCGGGGGCGCTGCGCAGGATCAGCACCAGTCCGGCGCGGACGGCCGACTGGTCCTCGGCGACCAGGACACGGATCATGCGGGGGCCTCTCCTTCGCGGGCGTCGGTGTCGTCGGCCAGGGGGAGCGCGGCGCACACGAGCCACCGGTCGCCGTCCGGGCCCGCGCTCAGGGTGCCCCCGAGCAGCGCGGCCCGCTCCCGCATCCCGGGCAGCCCGGCGCCCGAGCCGGGGGCGCGGGACGCCGCGTCCGGCCGGTAGGGGCTGCTCACCCGGACCCGCAGGGCACCGTCCGCCTGGCGCAGCGCGACCCGGACGGGGCCCTGGGCCGCGTGCTTGAGCGCGTTGGTCAGCGACTCCTGCACGATCCGGTAGGCGGCCAGTTCGACGGGCGCCGGGACGGTGCCGTGCCCGGCGTCCAGGGTGACGTCCAGGCCGCCCGCGCGGGCGCCGTCGACCAGCGCGCCCAGGCCGTCGAGCGTCGGCGTGACCGCGGGCTCGATGTCGCCGCTGCTGTCCCGCAGGATGCCGATCAGCCGCCGCATCTCGGCCAGCCCGGCGACGCTGTTCTCCCGGATCACGGTGAGGGCCTCGCGGGAGGCGGCCGGGTCGTCGAGGGAGAGGGCGGCCGTGGAGTGGATGGCGATGGCCGACAGATGGCCCGCGACCATGTCGTGCAGTTCCCGTGCCACCCGGGCCCGTTCGGCGGTGACCGCCTGGGTCCGGTCCATCTCCGCGAGCAGCGCGGTCTGTTCGGCCCGCAGCCGGGCGGCCTCGGCGGCCTCGTGGTGGTTGCGCACCAGGGCCCCGGTGGCGGCGGGACCGAAGGAGACGACGGCACAGCCGAGGCCGACCAGGATCGCCTGGGGCTCGCCCCACCAGACGAGGAAGCCGAGCGTCACCCCGAGGCTGACCAGCCCGGTGGTGACCGGGATGCGGCGGGCGGCGGCCGGTGAGCCGTAGAGCACGGCCGTGTAGGCGAGATCGGTGAACATCAGGATCGTCGCCACGTTGCCCGGGGTGAACATGTCGAAGACGAGGGCGAACGTGCCGCACACGAAGGCGAACTGGGGTCGTGTGCGGCGCAGCAGTTCGAGCCCCGCCGTCACCACCAGCGGGATCAGCCCCCACCGCGCGTCGAGCACCCCGCTGCCCGAGGTGTGCAGCCCGAGCGCCCACAGCACCACCCCGCCCGCCAGCCCGGCGCCGGCGAGGTACAC
>NZ_VOGW01000176.1 GCF_007896895.1 Streptomyces misionensis
GCGGCTCGCACAGCAGCAGCGCCAGCCCGGTGCGGGGCATCCGCAGCCCGTACCGGACGCCCAGCCCGGCCGCCAGCAGCACCCAGAAGGCCACCTCGCAGGCGACGATCAACCCGACGATCACGGCTCGCTCCCTTCCACGCCCTCCAGGCTCGCGCCGCCCCCGGCTGCTCCCCGGGAAGGGTTCGGGACTGCGACTTTCGCTTACCCCGGATCGCTCCCGGCGACGACGATCCGCTGCCGGGGCGGCGCGAGCCTGGAGGGCGTGGAAGGGAGCGAGCCGTGATCGTCGGGTTGATCGTCGCCTGCGAGGTGGCCTTCTGGGTGCTGCTGGCGGCCGGGCTGGGCGTCCGGTACGGGCTGCGGATGCCCCGCACCGGGCTGGCGCTGCTGCTGTGCGAGCCGCTGCTGGAGGTGGTGCTGCTCGTCGTCGCCGCGATCGATCTGAAACACGGTGGCCGGGCGGACTGGCGGCACGGGCTGGCCGCCGTCTACATCGGCTTCACCGTCGGCCTCGGCCACTCTGCCGTCAAGTGGGCCGACGCCCGGGTCGCCCACCGGTTCGCCGCCGGCCCGCCCCCGGTGCGCCCGCCCCGCTACGGCCGGGCCCGCGCCCGCCACGAATGGAGGGTGGCGGCGCGCTGGACGCTGGCCTGCGTGGTCGCGCTGGCGCTGCTCCAGGCGGCGATCCGGTACGTCGGCGCGGACGGCGACACCGGCTCGCTGCGGGCGTGGCAGCTGCGGATGGTGTGGCTGATCGGCCTCAATGTGATCATCGCCGGGAGCTACACGCTGTTCCCGAAGCGCGAGCGGGCTCGTTAGCGCTCGCCGCCGGGCACCCAGAGCACGTCGCCGGTGGCCTTGTTGGCGATGCGGGCCAGGATGAACAGCAGGTCGGAGAGGCGGTTGAGGTAGGTGGCGGTGAGCGGGTTCATGAGGTCGCCGTGCACCTCCAGGGCCGCCCAGGTGGAGCGCTCGGCGCGGCGCACGACGGTGCAGGCCTGGTGGAGCAGGGCGGCGCCGGGGGTGCCGCCGGGCAGGATGAAGGAGCGCAGCTTCTCCAGCCGCTCGTTGAAGCGGTCGCAGTCCGCCTCCAGCCGGTCGATGTAGAACTGCTCGACCCGCAGCGGCGGGTACTCCGGGTTCTCCGCCACCGGGGTCGAGAGGTCCGCGCCCACGTCGAACAGGTCGTTCTGCACGCGGGTGAGGACGGCGACGACCTCCTCGTCCAGGCCGCCCAGGGCGATCGCGGTGCCGATCACCGCGTTTGCCTCGTTGCTGTCCGCGTACGCGGAGATCCTGAGGTCCGTCTTGGGCACCCGGCTCATGTCGCCGAGGCTGGTGGTGCCCTTGTCGCCGGTCCGGGTGTAGATGCGCGTCAGATTGACCATGTGCCCAGCGTAATTACGCCCCGGCCGTCCGGAACACCCGTGTGCCCGCCGTCACGGCCAGCGCGGCGAAGCCGACGGCGACGAGGACGCCGTAGAGCATGTGCGCGGTGGCGTAGTGGCCGACGTAGGCGTCGCGCATCGCGTCCACCAGATAGCGGAACGGGACGAAGTGCGACAGCACGTCGAGCCAGCCGGGCGCGAGGCTCATCGGGAGCATCAGCCCGGACAGCAGCATCGACGGCATCGACACCGCGTTGATCAGCGGGCCGAACTCCTGCGGGGTGCGGACCTTCATGGCCAGCGCGTACGACACCGAGGCCAGGGACAGCGTGAGCAGTGCGACGAACCCGAAGCCGATGAGCACGCCCGCCAGCGGTGCGCGCAGGCCCATCACCAGCGCGGCCAGCACCAGCAGCACCGCCTGGAACACGAACACCGTGGCGTCGCGCAGCACGCGGCCGAGCAGCAGGGCGAGCCGGCTGACCGGGGTGACCCGCATCCGTTCCACCACCCCCTGGGCGTTCTCCATGATGACCGTGAAGCCCGCGAACAGGGCGCCGAACAGGCCGAGTTGGAGCAGCAGGCCGGGTACGAGCACCTGCCAGGAGCTGCCCGCCCCGCCCAGCGGCAGACCGGTGAGCAGCGGGCCGAAGAAGAGCAGGTAGAGCAGCGGGGTGAGGACCCCGAAGAGAAGGGCGAAGCGGGAGCGCAGGGACTGGCGGAGGTAGCGGCCGTAGACGAGGGCCGTGTCGTGCAGCAGCATGCCGGGGGTCTCCTGGGGCTAGACGGCGACGGGGGCGTCGCCGTCTAGCCCCAGGAGACCCCCGGCATGCTGCTGCACGACACGGCCCTCGTCTACGGCCGCTACCTCCGCCAGTCCCTGCGCTCCCGCTTCGCCCTTCTCTTCGGGGTCCTCACCCCGCTGCTCTACCTGCTCTTCTTCGGCCCGCTGCTCACCGGTCTGCCGCTGGGCGGGGCGGGCAGCTCCTGGCAGGTGCT
>NZ_VOGW01000177.1:0-9721 GCF_007896895.1 Streptomyces misionensis
GTCCTGGAGGGTGGCGTCCAGGGAACCGCCGTACGCCAGCTTGAGCGCCGCGGGGGTGCCCTCGGCCGCGACCACGCCCCGGTCGACGATCACCAGCCGGTCGGCGAGGGCGTCGGCCTCGTCCAGGTAGTGGGTGGTCAGGAAGACGGTCGTGCCCTCGTCGCGCAGCCCGCGCACCAGGTCCCACAGGTCGGCGCGGCTGCCGGGGTCGAGGCCGGTGGTCGGCTCGTCCAGGAACAGCACGGCGGGGCGGTGGGTGAGGGCCATCGCGATGTCCAGGCGCCGCCGCTGGCCGCCGGAGAGCGCGCCCGCCTTGCGGTCGAGCAGGCCGGTGAGGTCGAGGTCGCGGGCGAGTTCCCCGGCCCGTGCGACGGCGTCGGCCTTGGCCAGCCGGTAGAACCGCCCCTGGGTGACCAGCTCCTCCCGCACGGTGATCTGCGGATCGACCCCGCCGGACTGGGCGACGTACCCGCAGGCCCGCCGCACCCCGGCCGGGTCGCTCGCGAGGTCGTGCCCGGCGACGGTGGCCGTGCCGCCGGTCGGCTTCAGGAGGGTGGTGAGCATGCGCAGGGTGGTGGTCTTGCCGGCGCCGTTGGGGCCCAGGAAGCCGAGGATCTCGCCCTCGTGGACGGTGAGGTCGATGCCGCGCACGGCGTCGACGGGGCCGGCTTTCGTCTGGAAGGTGCGGGCGAGTCCCGCCGCGCTGATGACTGCTGCCATGCCCCCAGAAAAACAGAGTCTCTGAAAATTTGCAATGACCCCAAGTTTTCAGGAGGTCCAGCGAAGCTAGGATCGGGGCATGGCTGAGGGGCTCAGGGAGCGGAAGAAGCGGCAGACCAGGCAGTACATCTCGGATGTCGCCACGGGGCTGTTCGTCGAGCGCGGCTTCGACGCGGTGACGATCGCGGAGATCGCCGACGCGGCGAACGTCTCCGTCAACACGGTCTACAACTACTTCCCCACCAAGGAGGACCTGTTCTTCGACCGTTCCGCGGGGGTGGTGGACCGCCTGGCCCGCTGGGTCCGCGGCCGCCGCGAGGGGGAGTCGGCGGCGGCGGCCGTCCTGCGCGAACTGCGCGAGGAGGTCGAGGCGGTGTCCCCGCGGTTGGGTCTGCTCCCGGACTACGCCGTCTTCATGCGTGTCATCGAGGCCGCCCCGGCGCTGCGCTCCCGCCTGTGGGCCATCTCCCAGGAGGTGCAGGCGAGCCTCGAAGAGGCCCTGCGCGAGGAGACCGGCGCGGCCGACGGCGACGACCTGCCCCACCTGATGGCCGGTCAGATCGGCTGGGTGCACGGCACGGTGATGGGGGTCATCGGCCGGGAGATGGTCAAGGGCCGGGCGCCCGCGGAGGTCTCGCGGGAGGTGCTGGCGCTGCTGGACGAGATGGAGGACCTGCTGAGCGAGCGGGTGCTCGGGTACGCGGTGCGCGAGCGCGCCCGGGGCGGGTCCGCCGGGGATGCGGCAGTGGGGTAGGTTGCGGGGGCCATTGGGGGCATATGCCGGTTTGTCAAGCGGGGGAGGCGGACGGGTGACTGCTACTGATGCGGTTCATGAGCAGAAGACGACCCCCTACGTCGCCCGGCCGGCCCGTGCCGCGCGGGCGCGCTTCCCGACTCGCCGCGGCGGCGCTGGCCCTCGTCGTCGGCGCGGGAGTACCCCTGGCGCTGGGCGGCACCGCCAGTGCCGCGCCGCAGCCGCGGGCCACCGGTTCTCCCCTGGTCAACGAGACGTTCACCGAGGCCACGGCCCCTGAGTTCACGGGCGTGGGGGCATCCTGCCTCACCGGCGCACCGACCGCGGCCACGCCGCCGCCGTCGGGGAGCCACCCGCTGGGCGGTTGTGCGCCGACCGCGATCGGACCGGTCCCGCCGAACAACGCGGCGCCGCACGGCTTCCTGCGGCTGACCGACGCCGCCCACTTCCAGAGTTCGGCCGTGCTGTACAACCACGCCATCCCGGCGGGGCAGGGTCTGGACGTCACCTTCGACCAGTACCAGTACGGCAGCACGACCCCGGCGCGCCCCGCGGACGGGATCTCCTTCTTCCTGGTCGACGGCGCGGCCTCGCTGACCCACCCGGGCGCCTTCGGCGGCAGCCTCGGCTACGCCCAGCTCCGCGAGAACAACAACCCGGACCTGCCCTTCCAGCCGGGCGTCGACCACGGCTACCTGGGCGTCGGCCTCGACGTGTACGGCAACTTCTTCGGGGACGGGGAGGGCCGGGGCAACGGCTGTCCCAACCGCGCGCCCTCCATGGAGTCCTGGCCGCCGCCGGGGCCCAACATCATCACCCTGCGCGGGCCGGGCAACGGCGACATCGGCTACTGCTTCATCACCGCCACGACGACCAACTTCACCGGCACGGGCCCCTACCCGTCGACCCTTCCGGGCAACCTCCAGGGCCCGACCACCGAGCTGCCGCCGGGCGTCACCCCGCAGGAGGCCGAGCAGCTGCTGGAGCCGGACCGGCGCCGGGTCAACGTGCACATCACCCCGGCGCCCAACCCGGTGGTGACCGTGACCGTCGACTTCAACGACGGCACCGGCCCGCACCAGGTCCTGTCCGCGCCGGCGCCCCAGCCGATGCCCTCCACCTTCAAGTTCGGCTTCGCGTCCTCGACCGGGGCGAACACCGACGTCCACCTCATCCGCAACGTGGTCGTCCACAGCGCCGAGCCGCTGCCCCAGCTGAACCTGGTCAAGCAGGTCCGGCAGCCGCTGCCCGGCGATCTGACGGTCGGGTCGCAGGTGCCGTACGAGTTCGTGGTGACGAACTCCGGCAACACGGACATCACCGATCTCGCCGTGAACGACCCGAAGATCGGCCCGGTGTCGTGCCCCACGACGAACCTCGCGGTGGGACAGACCATCACCTGCACCGCGACGTACACCGTGACGGCCGCCGACGCGGCCAGCGGCTCGATCGACAACACCGCCGTGGCGACCGGGCTCTCCGACGACGAGGAGGTCACCTCGCCGCCGTCCTCGGAGACGGTGCCGATCCAGCGGCCACCGGCCCTGGAGGTCGACAAGGCGGTGACGACCCCCGGCCCCTACTCCGTCGGGCAGACGGTCACCTACCGCTACACCGTGCGCAACACCGGCGGTACGCGGCTGAACGACATCACGGTGCACGACGACCGCGTCACGGACATCACCTGCGAGGCGACCTCACTCGCCCCCGCGGGGGAGCCCGGTGACACCACCACCTGCACCGGCACCTACACCATCACCGCCGCCGACGGCACGGCCGGTTCGGTGACCAACACCGCCACGGCGACGGGTACGACGGACGGCGAGACGGTCACCTCTCCGGAGACCCAGGCCACCCTCCCGGTCGGGCAGCCGCACATCACCGTGACGAAGCGCGTGACGTCGAGCGGCCCGTACCAGGTCGGTTCGCGGGTCGACTACGCGTACACCGTCACCAACACCGGCAGCACCCCCCTGCACAACGTGATGGTCCTGGACGACCACGCGAGCGACGTCACCTGTGACGCGACCACGCTGGCCCCCGGCGCCTCCACCACCTGCCACGGTTCGTACACCATCACCCAGGCGGACATCGACGACTGCCGGGACGCCGGGGCGACCACGGAGTGCGTCATCACCAACGTGGCGCAGGCGGGCGGCACCGACCCGCAGGGCCGGGAGATCGTCAGCGAGCCCGCCGAGGCCAGCGTCACCGTGCCGATCACCGAGCCCCGGCTCACCCTGGACAAGCGGGTGACGTCGAGCGGTCCGTACCAGGTCGGCTCGACGGTCGAGTACACGTACACCGTCCACAACACCGGCAACACCACCCTGCACGACGTGCGGGTGAGCGACGACCGGGTGAGCGACGTCACCTGCGGCACGACCACGCTGGCCCCCGGTGCCTCCACCACCTGCCACGGTTCGTACACCATCACCCAGGCGGACATCGACGCCTGCCGGAACAGCGGTGACACCACGCAGTGCGTCATCGTCAAC
Organism: Streptomyces misionensis; assembly: GCF_007896895.1. Classification (GTDB taxonomy): domain Bacteria; phylum Actinomycetota; class Actinomycetes; order Streptomycetales; family Streptomycetaceae; genus Streptomyces; species Streptomyces misionensis_A. The sequence continues at coordinate 3,973 of NZ_VOGW01000177.1, forward strand.
GTGGCCCGGGCCAGCGCGACCGACCCGCAGGGCCGCGAGGTCGTCAGCGAGCCGGCCGTGGCCAGCGTCACGGTCCCCCTCGGGGAGTCGCAGATCACCCTGCGCAAGCGAGTGGTCTCGCCGGGCCCGTTCGAGGTCGGGTCCAGGGTGGAGTACGCCTACACGGTCACCAACACCGGCAGCACCACCCTGCACGACGTCCGGGTGAACGACGACCTCGTCACCGGCGTCACCTGTGACGCGACCACGCTCGCCCCCGGCGCCTCCACCACCTGCCACGGCACGTTCACGGTCACCCAGGCCGACCTGGACAAGTGCGCGGACGGCGGCAAGGGCGGCAAGGACGGCTACGGCGGCAAGGAGTGCGTCATCACCAACACCGCCCGCGCGACCGGCACGGACCCGGACGGCAACCAGGTCGTCAGCGAGCCGGCGCGGGCCAGCATCACCGTCAACGGGGAGCCCGGGAAGCCCGGGAAGCCCTGCGACTACGGCTGTGACGACCGTGGGAAGCAGCGCGCCGACAGCTGAGGCCCCGGCAGTCGGACACGACCCCCGGCGCCGTCCCGAAAGGACGGCGCCGGGGGCTTTTCCGTCAGTCCAGCACCCCGCGCCCGACCGCCCCGACGAAGGCCGCCCAGGCCGGGTCCGTGAAGAGGAGGACGGGGCCGTGGGGGGTCTTGCTGTCACGGACGGGGGTGGTGGTGGGGTGGTTGTCGGAGACTTCGAGGCATTCGCCGCCGTCGGTGTTGCTGTAGCTGCTCTTGCGCCACGTCAAGCTGCTCAGGTCTATGGCTCGCACGGCAATTCCTCCAACGTCCGCAGGATGAGCTTGAGCGACTCGGCCGGGCTCAGCGCGAGGTCACGCGTCGCATCGTACCTACGTTGCAATAGCTCAACTGAGGCGTTGTCCTGGACTAGTTCGCCGCGTAAATCGTTCTCCGTGTAGGCCACCGTGTGGCCGTCCGGGAGTCGCAGGAACATGACGGTTGTGTTCATCAGGCTGTGGGGACCTGCACTGAACGGCACCACCTGCACGGTGATGCGCGGCCGCTCTGCGACCTCTGCCAAGTACGTCATCTGCTCCCGCCACGCTGCCGCGTCGCGTAGCGAGGTTCGCAGTACCGCCTCCGACAGGATGGACCGGAACAGTGGAGGGTTTTTGCCCTCCAGTAGTTGACGCCGCCCCAGTCGTGCCGCGACCTGCTGATCCAGCTCATCGTCTTCGAGTTGGCCCGCGGACAGCGTCTCGCGTGCGTAGCCGGCGGTCTGAAGCAGGCCCGGCGGTGCGCTCACCCCGTAGTGCCAGAGGCTCACCCCCTCAGCCTCCAGCGCCATGTACTGCCGGTACTTCTCCTTGAACTGCGTCGGATCGCCCAGCGCCATCTCCCACATGGCCAGCAACAGCCCCGGCGTCCCGTAGAACTGGTCCAGCGCCTCCGCCACCTCCGGGCTGCCCAGGGAACTGCCCGTTTCCAGCTTGCCGAAGAGGGACGCGTCCCAGCCGACCAGCGCGGCCAGTTCACGCAGGCTCAGGCCCTTGGCCAGACGCAGTCGGCGCAGTTCCTCCGCGTACCGCCGGCGAGGCTCCTGGCTGCGGCCCGTGACCACTTTTCGCGGTGGCATGGCACACCCCCGATGGGAAACGTAGCGATCTGGCCACGCAGCGTATCGGCACGGCCGCCGACAGGGGGACAAAACACTTGAGTCCACGAGGAATTGACGTGACCGGAGTCTCAGCCCCTGAGACAGTGACGCGCGTTACTTACCGTACTCATCCGGCCTCACGAGCGCTATCGTCCGCCGAAGAGGCACACGTCCACAGCGGGTAACAGCGGGAAGAGGGAGTCGGAGTGGCAGGGAAGCTCGCCGTCATCGGGGCCGGTCTCATGGGGTCCGGTATCGCTCAGGTCGCCGCGCAGGCGGGCTGGGAGGTCGTCCTGCGCGATGTCACCGACGAGGCGCTCACGCGCGGCACCGACGCCATCAAGGCGTCGTACGACAAGTTCGTGAGCAAGGGCAAGCTGGAGGCGCACGACGCCGACTCCGCCCTCGGCCGGATCACCCCGACCACCGACCTGGACGCCGCCGCCGACGCGGACGTCGTGGTGGAGGCCGTCTTCGAGAAGCTGGAGGTCAAGCACGAGATCTTCCGCGCGCTCGACAAGATCGTGCGCGAGGACACCGTGCTCGCCTCCAACACCTCCGCCATCCCGATCACCAAGATCGCGGCGGCCACCGAGCGGCCCGAGCGGGTCGTCGGCGTGCACTTCTTCTCGCCGGTGCCGATGATGAAGCTGGTCGAGCTGGTCCGCGGGTACAAGACGAGCGACGAAGCCCTCGCCACCGCGCGGGAGTTCGCCGAGTCGGTCGGCAAGACCTGCATCGTGGTCAACCGGGACGTCGCGGGGTTCGTCACCACCCGCCTCATCTCCGCCCTCGTCGTGGAGGCCGTGAAGCTCTACGAGTCGGGCGTCGCCACCGCCGAGGACATCGACCTCGCCTGCAAGCTGGGCTTCGGCCACGCCATGGGCCCGCTCGCCACCACCGACCTGACCGGCGTGGACATCCTGCTGCACGCCACCGGCAACATCTACACCGAGACCCAGGACGAGAAGTTCGCCCCGCCGGAGCTGATGCGCCGGATGGTGGATGCCGGTGACATCGGCCGCAAGAGCGGGCAGGGCTTCTACACGTACTGAGCCCGTACTGAGCAGGTACTGAGCGAGTACGAAAGCGGATCGTCACCGAATTCACCCCCAGAACATCACTCCCAGGGGTGAATTCGGTATCGGTTCGCTTACAAGCAGCAACCGCACCGCCACGCATTCAGTCAGACGGTGCACAGCATCGACACGGAGAACGCCACAACCGCACTCAACGGGGAGCGCATATGCACATCAGGGGCGACCACGCCGAGCTGGTCGTCGGGGGGCGCCTCGACGTCCGCAGCGCGGCGGACGCCCGTACGGCCCTGCACTCGGCAGTCGACGACGGCGCCGGCGACCTGGTGCTCGACCTGTCCGAACTGGACTCCTGGGACGCCACCGGACTCGGGGTGATCATGGGGGCCCACCGGCGGGCCGGCCGCTGCGGTCGCCGTCTGGTGCTGCGCGGCGTACCGCCGCAGATGCAGCGCCTGTTGGTGGCCACCCGGCTGCACCGCATCCTCGCCATCGAGGGCGGCATCGGCGTGGAATCGCTGCCGCGCGTCTGATCCCCCGGCCGGGGGTTCGAGGGCGGTCCGCGGGCGGGGCCCGGGGCGCAATCCGCGCCGGACCGTGACGTGTCGGACCGTACGGCGCCTCCCACGACGGGATACGGCACCCCCGCCCTGTCATGGATACTGGGCGACGGTTTAGGGTTCCCTCGCCCGCCCGAGTCGCCCGCCTGACTCGCACCCCTCGACCGAGCGGGTCCGGACCGGAGCGACAGCGCGGTGTGCGGCAGACCGGGAGGGGCCGGATCACGAGCACACGACGCTTATGGGGGGCTTGAACCCATGGACCCGATCAGCAGCCCGGGACCCGAGGAGCACATGGCGGCGGGCAGCCGCCGTCCGCCCCGGGACCCCCTCATCGCCGACTTCGGCCCGCACACGCCCGCGCCCGCCCGCACGGAGCACCTCGTCTGCGGCGACCTGCTGCTGACCGTCAACCCCGTGGACGGCAGCGAGATCGAGCCGTGCCCGCCGGCCGAGCGCCCCGGCAGCCCGCGCAAGCGCACCGCCGCCGAGCGCGCCGGGGCCGAGCGCGCGGCCAGGCCCCCGGTGCCGCCCGGACCCACCCGGCAGCCGCTGCCGCTGCTGGAACGCCAGGACGTGCGCGAGCGGCTGGTCCGGCTGCTGGCCCGGGGCCGCACCGTACGGCTGACCGGTCCCGGCGGCTCCGGCCGCACCGCCCTGCTCGACCTGGTCGCCGAGGACTGCCACGACCTCGCGCCCGACGGCGTGGTGCGCCTGAACGGCTTCCAGCGCACCGCCGAAGACCTGCTGCACGACCTCTTCCACGCCGTCCACGACGCCCCCCGCCACCGCCCCGAACGCCAGGAACTGCGGGCGCCGCTCGCGGAGATCGGCGCGGTCGTCGTGCTGGACGACCTCCAGTTCGGCGGCGCCGAACTGGACGAACTGCTGGACGCCACCCCCGAGTGCGCCTTCCTGCTCGCCGCCACCCCCGAAGTGCCCGCGCCCTCCGCGGAAGCCGACGTCGAGGAGGTCTTCCTGGCCGGGCTCGACCGGGCCGGCGGGGTGGAGATCCTGGAGCGCACGGCCGGGCGGGTGCTCACCGAGGAGGAGGCCAACTGGGCGGGCGACCTCTGGTTCGAGTCCGAGGGGCTGCCGCTGCGCTTCGTGCAGGCGGGCGCCCTGCTGCGGCAGCGCGACCACCTGCGCGCCGAGACCGGCGCGGTGGACGAGTACGGCGTCTTCGAGGACGTACGCCCGGTGGTCGGCCAGGTGCAAGGCCTCGACGGCGCGGCCGTGCCGCTGCCCTCGCTCGGCGAGGCCGCCGCGCCCGCCCCGCTGCTCGCCTCCCGGCTCAGCGCCTGTGCCCGCGCCGCCCTGCGCTTCGCGGTCGCCCTCGGCGGCGAGGTGCCGCACCAGGCGCACCTGCCCGCGCTGGTCGGCGACACCCACGCCGACGCGGCCCTCGGGGAGCTGGCGGCCTGCGGGCTGGTCTCCCCGGTCGGCTCCCGCTACCGGCTCGCGGCCGGCGTCCAGACCCAGCTGGAGGCCGCCGGGTACGGCGACGACGCCCCGGAGCGGGCCCGTACCGCCGCCGAGCACTACGCCTGGTGGGCCGGGCACCCCTCGGTCACCCCGGAGCGGGTGGGCGCCGAGGCCGACGCGGTGCTCGCGGCCCTCGCGGCCGTGGTGCCCCCCGCAGGCGGCGAGGACGACCACGCGGTACGGCTCGCCCGCACCGCCGCGCCCGCCTTCGCCGCGGGGCTCAACTGGAGCGCCTGGGAACGGGCCCTGCGGTACGGCGCCGAGGCCTCGCTGCACACCGGCGAGGTCACCGAGCAGGCCTACTTCCACCACGAGCTGGGCATCCTCGCGCTCTGCGCCGGCCGGCTCGACCGGGCCCGGACCGAGCTGGAGACCTCGATCGGGCTGCGCGGCGCGCTCGCCGACAAGCGCGGCACCGTCGCCGGACGGCGGGCCCTGGCACTGGTCGCGGACCGGGCCGGGGAACTGCCCGGGGTGCCGGTACCGGCGGTGGCCGGGGAGCAGGAGCCCGAGCCGCGCCGCGCCGCACCGGCGGCACCGGCGCCGGTCCCGGTCCCCGACACCCTGGTCACGCCCCAGGTGTCCGCGCCGCCCGCCCGGGGGCTCGGCATCCGCCGGCTCGCCCGCCGCAACATGGTGGCGGCCGGTTCCGGGGCGCTGCTCGCGGCGGTGCTGGGCACCGTGGTGACGCTGGGCATGACGTCCCACGAGGGCGACGACAAGAACCCCGCCGGGCGGGCCGACGTCAACCCGTCGGCGAGCCAGGACGCCGGGGACTCCACGGTGGACGCCGACCCGGGCCAGGACACCGGGACGCCCGCGCAGCCGCCCGTGGTCCGGCCCTCGGCCTCGGGCCCGGCGGGCACGTACACCGGCACCAGCGCCCCGCCGCGGCCGTCCGCGTCCGACAGCGCGCCGGCCGACCCGAGCGAGACGGGGAGCACCGGCAGCGGGGACGCGTCCCCGACGCCGACGCCGACCCCGACCAAGACGAAGCCGACGGACCCGCCGACCAAGCCG
>NZ_VOGW01000177.1:10001-122574 GCF_007896895.1 Streptomyces misionensis
CCGACCCTCCCCGCCCTGTTGCCCCCCCCAGCCCCGCCCACCCCCGCCCCCCGCCCCCCCCCCCCGCCCCCCCCCCCCCGCCCGCCCCCCCCTCCCCCCCGCCCCCCCCCCCCGCCGCCCGCCCCCCCCCCGCCCGCGCCGCCGCAGACGGCCGCCGGCGCCCCGACGGACGCGGGGCCCGCGCTGTAGGGGCGCTCGGCCGGGCGGGGCCGCCGCCCGGCCGGTCAGGGGCGCCAGCCGCCGTCCGGGAAGCGGACGGTGAAGGCGCCCGCGGAGAAGGAGAGGCCGAAGGCGATCGCCAGCCCCTCCCCGGCCGGACGCGGGGTGTCCTCCGCGAACATCAACGGCACCGAACAGCCGAGGGTGTTGGCGTGGTCGCGCAGCACCCGGTACGACGACGCCGCCTTCGCGCCGTGCGGGTCGACGCCGAACCCGGCGCACAGCGAGTCCAGGATGCGGGTGCTGCCGGTGTGCATCAGCAGCACCGACGCGTCCGCCGCCGACGCCAGCGAGGAGCCCGCGAGGGCGGCCGCGGCGGTGGTGGTGGCGTAGTGGCCGCCGCGTGGGGTGACGTCGGGGGAGAGGGTGTAGAGGCGGCGGCCGTGGTCGGCGATGACCACGGGGATGTCGGAGCCGCCGTCGGGGACCGTGCCCAGCTCGGTGTCCTCGGGCAGGTCGTTGGTCAGGTTGGCGACCGGCCCGAACACCGGGCCCTCGCCCTCGTCGCCGAGGACCATGGCCACGGAGGCGTCGGCGAACAGGAACGAGTGCAGCGCGTCGACCGTGCGCTGCCGCTCGGCGGGCGCGGTCTCGGAGAAGTGCCGGTACAGGGTGCCGTCCAGCGGCGGGGACAGCGGCGTGATGGCCTCGGTGAACACCGCGAGCACCCGGCGGCCCGGGTTGGCGGTCAGGTACCAGCGGGCGGTGTCCACCACCTTGGCCATGGCCGAGCAGCCCATGTACTCGATCGCGAGGTTGGCGCAGTCGCGCGGGAGTTCGGGCATTTTGGCGATCACGTCGCACACCAGCGAGGGCAGCAGGCGGCCGGGGCTGGAGGTGACGCCGAGGACGAGCCCGATGCCGGCCGGGTCGGTGCCCGCCTTGCCGAGGGCGGCCCGCGCCGACGCGACGGCGAGGTCCGCGGTGAGGACGCCGGTCTCGGGTTCGGCGCCCTTGAAGACGACGTCGGGGTAGTTGACGAGGACCGAGTGCCGCTTGTCGATGCCCAGGGTGGTGAGCATGGCGGCGAGTCGGTCGGACATCAGGTGACGGCTGGAATCCAGGAGTTCGTCCGTGGTGAAGGCGGACGCGGGCAGTTCGGCGGCGATGCCCAGCAGGACCGGGTCGGCCTGCGCCGTGCGCGTCACCGGAGTTCCCCTTCCGTGCCGGTGGCGGCCAGCAGGGCGCCCGAGCGGATGAGCGCGACGACCTCGGCGATGTCGCCGTCCATCCGCCGGTCGGCGTCCACGAACGGCACCCGCGTGCGGACCAGGGCGTGGACGGCCCTGGTGCGCGGGGCCATCTCGGCGGTGCCGCGCAGATCGAGGGCCTGGCAGGCGGCCAGGATCTGGATCGCGGCGACCTCCTGGGTGAGTTCCACGATGCGGCGGGCGTCGCGGGCGGCTATCGGCGCCATGGACACCTTGTCCTGGTTGTGGGCCTCGGTGGAGCGGGAGAACACGGTCGCGGGCCCGGCGTGTTTGAGCGCCTCGGCGGTCAGCGCGGAGCAGGCGATCTGCATGCCCTTGAAGCCGTGGTGCAGGCCCTTCTCCCAGGCGTCGCCCGCGGTGTGGGGGATGAGGTTCTCGGTCAGGCCGTTGTTGTACTTGGCGTCGACCAGGAGCTGGAGCTGGCGGTCCAGCAGGTCGGCGACGGAGGCGACGGCGACCTTCAGCGCGTCCATGGCCTGCACGACATGGCCGGCGTAGAAGTTCCCGCCCGAGTGCACCCGGCCGTTCTCGGCGTCGAAGAGCGGATTGTCGGTGGAGGCGTTGATCTCCGTCTCCAGCCAGCCGTCCACCCACTCGATCGTGTCCCGCAGCACCCCGGCGACATGGGGGGCGCAGCGCAGCGAGTAGCGGTCCTGGATGGAGCGCTTGAGCTTCCCGTGGCCCTTGCCGTCGAGCGGGTCGTTGGAGCCGACGACCTGGTCGTGCGGGAGGGACAGGCCGGAGCCGTCGAGGAGCCGGCCGAGGTGGGCGGCCGAGGCGAGCTGCCCGCGGTGGGGGCGCTGCTCGTGGATGAAGGAGTCGAAGTGCCCGCGGTTGCCCAGGAGGGCCTCGCTGGCCAGGGCGGTGGCGAGATCGGCGACCCGCGCGAGCTGCGCGGCGTCCTGGGTGGCGAGGACGGCGAACGCGGCCGAGAAACTGGTGCCGTTGATCAGGCCGAGGCCGTCCTTGGCCTCGGGCACGACGGGCGTGAGCCCCAGCTCCGCCAGGACGTCGGCCGCGGGCCGGACCTCGCCCCGGTACTCGACCTCGCCCTCCCCGAACAGGGTGTTGGCGACGTAGCAGAGAGGAACGAGGTCGCCGGAGGCGCCGACCGAGCCGCGCTCGGGCACCCGGGGGAGGATGTCGTGGCGCAGGAAGTCCAGCAGCAGGCCGATGACGTCCGGCTGGACGCCGGAGTTGCCGCGGGCCAGGCAGTTGGCGCGGATGAGGAGGGTGGCGCGGACGACCTCGGCCGGCGCCAGCGGACCCGTGCCGTTGAGGTGGTAGGTGACCAGGTGCCGCTGGAGTTCGGCGGCCTTCTGCGGGGCGATCTGGTTGACCACGCTGTCGCCGAAGCCGGTGGTGACGCCGTAGATCGGCTGGCCGGTGGCGATGAGGTCCAGCTTGAGGTCGCGGGAGCGCTTGACCGCCTTCTGCGCGACATCGGTGTGGACGAGGCCGAGTGCACGGCCCGGGCGGGCGACGGCCGCCACGTCGTCCAGCGTGAGGGACTTTCCGTCGATGATGACGTCCTTCACAAGGGTGCCTTTCCGCTTGCGGACACGCTGATGAGTGCCAGGACTCAAGTGGGTGCGAACGACACTACGTTCGACCGTCGGCCGGGAGCCAACAGTGACTGCTTATCGGCCCGATAAGGGCCGGCGATCGCATCCGGCGGCGTCATCCGCATAAGGTTCCGTATGCGCACCCGCGCCTTTCAGCGGCCCACGGAGGCCTTCATTCCTCTTGCCGACAGGGAGAACAGGTGACGCTCGATCATGTGACGATCGTGGGAATCGGAGGCTCCACTCGGCCCGGCTCCTCCACCGAACAGGCGCTCCGGGCAGCCCTGAAGGAGATCGAGCGGCTCGGCGCCCGCACCGTGTGCCTGAGCGGGCACGACCTCGACCTGCCCCACTACACCCCGGACGACACCGGCCACCCCCGGCGGCGGCGCCTGGTGGACCTCATGGCCTCGGCCGACGGCCTGGTCATCGCCACCCCCGCGTACCACGGGGGCATGTCGGGCCTGGTGAAGAACGCCCTCGACCACGCAGAAGACCTCCGCCGGCGGCCGCAGCCGTACTTCAGCGCACGCCCCGTCGGCTGTCTCGCCACCGCCTACGGAGCCCAGGGGGCCGCCTCGGCGCTCGCCTCCCTGCGCGCCACCGTCCACGCGCTGCGCGGCTGGCCCACCCCGCTCGGGGTCGCCGTCGACAGCTCGCGCGTCCGCTTCGGCCCGGCCGGGGCGTGCCAGGACCCGCACACCCAGAGCCATTTGGAGATCATGGCCCGGCACATCACCGAATTCGCCGGGGTCAGGGTTCCCGGATATCGACAGGAAAAGGCATCATGACGGCCAGTGAATTCGCCCCTCCGGCACAGGAAGACAAGATCGGGGGGCCGTCCACCACCGAACTCGACGGCATGTCCGTCGAATACGTGTACTCCACCGGAAACCATTACCGGATGGAATTCGGAGCGGACACCCTCACCTTCCGCTTACTGGCGGGCTCCGCCCCGCCGCACACCGTCACCCTGCCCTACCGGGCCCGGCTGATCCGCTCCGGTCTGTATCTGGTGACCTGGACCGTCAAGCCCGGCATCCACGTCACCCTCCTCCTCGACCTCGCCGAGCGGACGATCCACGTCAGCGCGATGATGCCGCCCAACCAGTGGGAGTTCTTCGACATCGGGCGCCTGCTGTCCGTCGAGGGCCGGCCCGGGGAAGACGCCCGGTGAGCGACCAGGGAACCGGGAGCTGGCCGTACCGCCGCTCCCGTATCGACCCCACCGCTCCCGCGCTCGGCGGCGACGGGGACCCGATCGGCTACGGCGAACTCGCCGCCCGCGTCGACCGGCTCGCCTCCACGGGCATCCGGCACGGCGACCGGGTCGCCTACCTCGGCTGGAACCGGCCGGAGGCGTTCGAGCTGTTCTTCGCCGTCTGCCGCCTCGGCGCCGTGTTCGTGCCGGTCAGCCCGCGCCTGGCCTTCCCCGAACTCCTCGACGTCCTCAAGGACTGCGCCCCGGCCGCCCTGTTCCACGACGACGACCAGCGCACCACCGCCGAGGTCGCCTCGGGGGGCATCGCACTCGTCTGCGGCCCCGGCGGCCAGCACGCCATGACCGAGGCCGGGGACACCCCGCCGCGCCGCGACGTCACCCTGGAGGACCCCGCCGTCATCCTCTACACCAGCGGCACCACCGGCATGCCCAAGGGCGCCGTCCTCTCCCACGGCAGCCTGCTCTTCAACACCGTCAACCAACTCGCCCACGTCGACGTCCTGTCCACCGACCGGGCGCTGGTCATCGCCCCCCTCTTCCACGCCACCGGGCTCGGACAGGTCGGCCTGCCCACCCTGTTCAAGGGCGGCAGCCTGCTGGTCCAGCGGTTCTCGGCCGGCAAGGCGCTGAAGACCATCGAGGAGCGGCGGATCACCGCGTTCACGGCCGTGCCGACCATGCTGCGGATGATGAGCGCCGACCCCGCCTTCGAGAAGGCGGACCTGTCCGCGCTGCGCTACGTCGTCCACGGCGGCTCCCCGGCCGACCCGCGGGTGGTCGACGCCTGGCGGGCCAAGGGCGTCACCCTCCTCCAGGGCTACGGCATGACCGAGGCCGCCCCGGGCGTCACCCTCGCCACGGAGCGCACGGCGGCCGCCGAGCCCCGGTCCGCGGGCGTCCCGCACTTCTTCACCGACCTGAGCGTGCGCACCGCCCGGGGCGGGGCGGGCGAGCTGTGGGTGCGCGGCCCGCACCTGTTCACCGGCTACCACGGACAGCCCGAGGCGACCGCCGAGGCCATGGACGACGGCTGGTTCCGAACCGGCGACGCGGTGCGCCTGGAGAACGGCCAGGTGTACGTGGTCGACCGGGTCAAGGACATGTTCATCTCGGGCGGCGAGAACGTGTACCCGGCCGAGGTCGAGGCCCGTCTCGACGCCCTGGAAGGGGTCCGGGAGAGCGTCGTGGTCGGTGTGGACGACGCCGAGTGGGGGCAGGTCGGGGCCGCCTTCGTCGTCCTGGAGGAGGGCGCCCGGCTGACCGGGGAGCAGATCAGGGAGCGGCTGCGCGGCGAGCTGGCCGCGTTCAAGGTGCCCCGGTCGGTGCGCTTCGTGCCCCGGCTGCCGCGCACCCCCACCGGGAAGATCCGGCGCACCGACCTCGTCGCCCGGCTGGCGCGTGAGGCGCCGTCGGACACGTCGGACACCTGACCGGGGGGGGCCGTCCGTCGTGCGCCGGTCCCGCGCTCCGGGCGCGGGGCCGGCGCACTGTCTCAGGGACGGCGTCCCGCGACGGTCCAGTGCCTGTGCACCAGGGCCTGCCGCTCCACCTCGTCGGCGAGGGCGAGCGCCAGGTCCGGCAGGTCGATCCCGGCCGGCACGCCCTGGTCGAACAGCATGAAGTCGACGCCCAGGCGGTAGTCGCCCGTCCCCGGGCCGGGCCGGTACAGCCACGGCGGCGACAGGAACGACCAGCGCAGGTCGCGCCGGTGCTCGAACAGGTCCAGGGCGATCCGGCAGCCCTCCAGGAGCGGCACGCGGCTCCAGTTCCCGACCCGCTCCTCCAGCTCGGGATCGGTCGCCCCCGCAGGTATCGCGCCGCTCAGCTTGCGGCGGGCGGCCTCGTGGAAGAACGACTCCTTGGTGATCTCGCCCAGCCAGGTGAGGTGCTCGGCGGGCATCACGCCGAAGTACCAGGAGGGGAACCGGGGATCGTCGAACATCTGGAGCCCGGGCTCGACGTACAGGCTGGCCGCGCCGCCGACGTACATCAGGTAGCCGGCGCCGGAGCGGACATGCGCCTGGAGGATGCGCCGGGTGCCCTCGGCCTGCCGGTAGTAGACCTCCAGATCGACCTCGTGGCCGCCGGAGAAGCACGAGACGACGACGTCGTGCCCGCGCAGCCGCTCGGTGAGGGCCGGTACGTCGAACACGTCGCAGGCGGCCTCGGCGAGCTGCCCGGCGGGCCCGGCGAGCCGGCCGCGGGAGACCCCGGTGACCCGGTGCCCGCGGCGCAGCAGCACCTCGGTCAGGGCCCGGCCGGTCATCCCGGTGTGCCCGATCACGGCGACCTTCACGGCGCCTCCTCCCCGGCGGCCGGGAGGGACACGGCGAGGGCGGGGTTGACGGGGTTCGGCGGCTCGCCCCCCAGGGCGATGACCCCGGCCATCTGGAGCACGGCGTCCTGCGCGACGGCGTGCTGGCACATGGTGGTGACGTCCCGCAGCCAGCGGTCCAGCGGGCTCGTGCGGTAGACCGCCGAGCCGCCGACGAGGTCGTACAGCCGCTGGACGATCCGCCGGGCGGTCTGGAAGGCGTACGTGCGCGCCAGCGCGGTGCCGACGCGCGCGGCCCGCAGATCGCCGCCGCCGGAGTCGAGCAGCTCCCACTGGACGCGCAGCGTCTCGTAGACGCCGGCCCGGGCGGCGGCCAGCTCCATCTCGCTGCGGCCGATCGCCTCGTGCACCCGCGGATCGTCGAGCCAGGGGACGCCGGTCTCCCGGTCGCGGCGGCCGTCCGCGAGGCCGATGACATGGTCGAGGGCGGCGCGGGCCAGGCCGAGCGGGATGCCGGGCATCTTGCGCTGCACCGCGTCCGGGGTGCGCAGCAGGACGCGGTCCCGGCGGGGCCGGGCGAGCGTGAAGACGTGGTCGTTGGGGACGAACAGGTCCTCGGTCCGGTAGTCGTGGCTGCCGGAACCGGCCAGCCCGGTGGTGTGCCAGGTGTCGAGGACCTCGAACTGCTCGGGGCGGGCGGCGAAGACCCGCCACTGCCGGGGCTCGCCGGTCAGCGGGTCCGGCACGGGCCGCCCCCGCTCCTGGACCGTGCAGGAGGCCATGAGCACCTGGCAGTGGCTGACGCAGGAGGCGAACCGCCACCTGCCGCCGATCCGGTAGCCGCCGTCCGTCTTCTCGGCGGTGCCGGTCGGCAGCAGCGCCCCCGCGGTGATCGTGTCCAGGTCCGCGTACAGGGTGCGGGCCGTCGCGTCCGGCAGGTAGCCGGCGTAGATGCCGGAGTCCATGCCGATCATCGCGCACCAGGCGGCCGAGGCGTCGCCCTGGGCGAGGATCTCCAGCAGCCGCGCCTGCTGCGCGGAGGTGAGGTCGGGGCCGCCCCGGTCGGCGGGCATGGCCGCCCGCCACACCCCCGCCCCCCGGAGCAGCTCGACGACGTGGTCGGGCAGCCGGCGCCCCTCCTCGATCTCGTCGGCGGCCCGCCGCAGCCACGGCACGGTCCGCCGGGCCCGGTCGAGGACGTCGGCCGCCGAGGCGGGCGGGGTGTCCCAGGGCGGTGGTGCGGCGCTGTCCGTGCGGGTCTCGGTGACGGTCATGAGCGGTTCCCCCTGTGAGTCGTGCGGCGAGTCGTGCCGGGCTCAGTGCACGGTGGCGGCGCTCTGCGGCGCCTGCCCGCCGAGGACGGTGTTCTCGCCGTGGCGCTGCCACGGACGGGCGATGAGGACGAGGCACAGGAACGCGCACCCGAACCCGATGACCATCAGGGCGGCCATGGGCTTGTCGCTGCCGGTGCCCAGCGCGCCGACGACGGGCGCGGCGATGCCGCCGAAGAGGCACTGCCCGGCGCCGATGACGCCCGAGGCGGCGCCGCCGGCCCGGCGGCCGATCTCCTGGCCGATGGTCATGATGGAGGGGATGGTCAGCCCCATCGCGAACATGCACAGGAACATGAAGACCAGCGAGGTGGTCAGGGTGTTGCCCGCGGTCACGGCGACGATCGCGTGGCCGGCCGAGGCCACCAGGCCGACGGTGACGCCGATGGTGAGCAGCCGGTTCAGCCCGGCCTTGGCGGCGAGGTTGCCGACCATCGCGCCGCCGATCAGGATGCCGACCGCGGTGACCGCGAAGGACAGGCTGTACTTGGTCGCCGACAGCTTGTAGACGTCCTGGAAGACGAAGCTGGAGCCGGAGATGTACGAGAACAGGGCGACGTTGGCGAAGGAGAACACCAGTACGTAGCCGAGGAACGGGCGCTCGGCGAGCAGGCCCCGCATGGACCGGAACGCCGTCGCGACGCCGCCGGAGTGGCGCCGCTCGGGCGGGAGGGACTCCGGCAGGGCGGCGGCGACCGCGATCAGCAGGACCACGCTGAGGGCGGCCAGGACGACGAACAGGGCCCGCCAGGAGAAGACGTTGGTGATCAGACCGCCGAGCACGGGCGCGATGATCGGGGCCACGGCGAAGATGACCGACAGGATCGAGAACCGCTTCGCCGCCTCCTGGCCCCGGTACCAGTCGCCGACCACGGCGCGGGCGAGGACCATGCCGGCCGAGCCGGAGACGCCCTCCAGGACGCGGGCCGCATTCAGCAGTTCCGTGCTGGTGGCGACGGCACACAGCACCGAGAACACGGCGAACAGCGCGGAGCCCCACATCAGCAGCCTGCGGCGGCCGGTGGAGTCGCTGACCGGGCCGATCAGGAGCTGTCCGACCAGCATGCCCAGCAGGTAGGCCGTCAGGCTCAGCTGGATGCTGGAATCGGCGGCGTGCAGGTCGCGGCCCATGTCCGGGAACGCCGGTAAGAGCATGTCGGTGGCCAGGGGAGTGATCGCGGTCAGCGACGCCAGCAGCAGGATCACGGCCCCGCCCCGGGCCGGAGGCGTGCCGTGGAGCGGACGAGCTTGCATCCGACGAGCCTTTCGTGGTGTGGGTTGCCGGTCCCGCGGGCCGCCGGTTCTCGGTCGGCCCCGAGATAGTTACACTATGGTTCAGTGATTAACAATATGGAGGTCTCTGTGATCCCGTCCACCCCCAGCGACCAAGTCACCCTGTGGTGGCGGCAGGCCCGTCCGGATCTCGACACCCATTCCATGGATGTCTTCGGACGCCTGCGCCGCCTCCAGGTCCTGGTGGAACTGGAGGCCTCCACGACCCTCGCCGGAGTCCAGCTCACCTCGAGCGAACTCGACGTGATGGTCACCCTGCGGCACGCCGACACACCGCTCATCGCCCGCAACATCGCCGCCCTGCGCGGCTGTTCGCGCGCCGCGATGAGCAACATCCTCGCCAAGATGGAGAAGCGCGGCCTCGTCGTGCGGGAGCCCAACCCCGCCGACCGCCGCGCCGTCCTGGTGCGCCTCACCGACGCCGGGGAGCAGCTGACGGATACCGTCTTCCCCAAGCGCCTCGCCCTGGAGGCGGACCTTCTCTCCCAGCTTTCCGAAGCCGAGCAGCACCAGGTCGCCGACGCCCTGGACCTGCTCGTGAACGCGATGCTGCGCCGTTCACCGCTGCCTCCGGACCCGGAGGCGGTCTAGGTACGCAGACGGCGGCGCCCCCCTGGCGGGGTGCCGCCTCTGACGCAACAGCACAACGGGGGAAACACTGTGCGACGCGATCTCGACATACGTCCGTTACGCACGCTCGTCACCATCGTGGACGTCGGAGGCTTCCGCCGGGCCTCCCGGGTCCTCAGCATCTCCCAGCCCGCGGTCAGCCAGCACATCCGCCGCCTGGACGCCCTGATCGGGGAGCCCGTCTTCCGCGAGACCGGACCGAGCCTGGTCCTGTCCGCCGGCGGCGAGGAACTGCTGCGCTTCGCCCGTCAGCTCGTGCGCACCAACGACGAACTCGTCACCCGGCTGTCCGCCCACCGCTCCACCGGACGCCTGGCGCTCGGCGTCTGCGAGACCCTGGTCGGCGTGATCCCGACCCTGCTCGCCGAGCTGAAGGCCCATGTCTCCCTGGTGGACACGAGCGTGCTCGCGGGACCGGGCGACGAGCTGACCGACCAGCTCGCCGAGGGTGCCATCGACATGCTCCTCAAGGTCGGGGAGCCCGGCAAGGACGCGGACCGGGTCATCGGCGCCATCGAGTGCGCCTGGTTCGGCGAGAGGGCCCTGCTCGACGACGCCTCCCTGCCCCTCGCCGTCTTCGCGGGCCGCACCACGCCGCTGCGGCAGCTCGCCGAGGAGACCCTCACCTGCGCGTCCCGCCCCTGGCACGTGGTCTACAAGGGGGTCGGCGTGGAGGACGTCGTCGGCGTCTGCCGGTCCGGCGTCGGCGTCAGCCTGCTGTTCGCCGCGGCCGAGGACCGCTGGAACCTGCCCGTCGTCCCGCGTGGGCGGCTGCCCGAGCCCGCCCGGCATCTGCCGGTGATCGTCGCCGCGGGGCCGCGGCTCGCGCCCGGGCTCGCCGGCCAGGCGCGGGAGGCCGTCGAGGAGGCGATGGGCGACTACACCTGCACGGCCGCGGAACCGGGCCACATGGCCAGGCGGGCGTCCTGAAGCCGTACTAGAACAGCCTCAGCTTGTCGTCCTCGATGCCGCGCAGGGCGTCGTAGTCCATGATGTGGCAGTCGATGCCCCGGTCGGTGGCGAGCACCCGCGCCTGGGGCTTGATCTCCTGGGCGGCGAAGATCCCGCGGACCGGGGCGAGGTGCGGGTCGCGGTTCAACAGGTCGAGATACCGGGTGAGTTGCTCCACGCCGTCGATCTCGCCCCGGCGCTTGATCTCGATCGCGACCGTCTGCCCGCTCGCGTCCCGGCACAGGATGTCCACCGGGCCGATGGCCGTCATGTACTCGCGGCGGATGAGCGTGTAGCCCTCGCCGAGCGTCTCGATGCGGTCGGCGAGCAGCTCCTGGAGGTGCGCTTCCACGCCGTCCTTGATCAGACCGGGGTCCACGCCCAGTTCGTGCGAGGAGTCGTGGAGGATCTCCTCCATCGTGATGATCAGTTTCTCGCCCGCCTTGTTGACGACGGTCCACACGCCCTCGTCGGCGCCCGTGCCCTCCTTCAGCGTGCAGGGCGGCGACATCCAGTTGAGGGGCTTGTAGGCCCGGTCGTCGGCGTGGATGGAGACGCTGCCGTCCGCCTTGACCAGGATCAGGCGCGGCGCCGAGGGGAGGTGGGCGGTGAGCCGGCCGGCGTAGTCGACCGAGCACCGGGCAATGACGAGACGCATGGTCCGCAACGCTACTCGACACCCGTCGCCCCACGCGATTCGCAGGTCCCGCCGGTAGCGGATCGCCCCACTTGCCCCTGCTTTGTCCCTGGAAACTCTTGTTCGTCCTTGGCCGATTGTGGGCACAACCCGACCGTTCCATATACCCATTCTGGTGGTGTGGTCACCGACCGTTGCCTACCGTAGGAACGGGAGGTCGCGGTCCATGTACTCAGCGTGTTTGACGGCCGAACTCCCTTTGTCCGTCCGGCAACCCCTGTTCATCGGGGGTGCGAGAGGAGAACCCATGTCGCTCGACGTCTCACCGGCCCTACTCGAAGCGGCCGAGCGAGGCGAGGTCGACGAAGCAGAATTCGTCGACTGCGTCCGGACCTCCCTGCCCTACGCGTGGGAGATGATCAGCTCCCTGGTGGCCCAGCTGAAGGTGGACGGCGGGCCCTTCGCCGACAACCAGACGCCGCCGCCGGACGAGCAGGCGCGCGGCCAGTTGCTGCGTGCGCTCGCCAGTGACGCCATCCGCGGCGCGCTGCAACGGCACTTCGGTGTGCGGCTTGCCTTCCAGAACTGCCACCGGGTGGCGGTGTTCCCGCTGGACCCCTCGGTGGACGAGAGGCTGGCCCGGTTCACCTCGGTGCGGGCCCAGCTGCTCAACCAGTCGCCGGAACTCCGGGACTGCTGACCCGCGGCTCCGGCACGTCCGGGGCAGCGCGTCGCCTGCTTGCCGCTCCACCCGCGGGAGGTGCATCCGGTGCTGGGGCGGCAAGCCCCCCAGGCGGCTCGCCCCTTGTCCACGTCCGTCGGTCAGCGCAGCCCGGGCAGCACCTCGGCGCCCAGGCGGCGCAGCGTCTCCTCCGTCGCCGCGAGATCGCCCGAGCCCTCGACCAGCAGGGCGAAGCGGGAGATGCCCGTGCGCTCCGCCGTGGCCGCGAGCCGGTCGCCGGCCAGCCGCGGGGTGCCCACCGGGTGCAGCCCGCAGAGCAGTTCCGTGTAGGCGTGCGGATCGCGCATCACGCGCCTGCGGCCGTCGACCGTCACATGCGCGTCGAGCCCCTGTTTCAGCCAACCCGGCATCGCCTTCAGCAGGGTCTCCACCGCGTCCTGCCGGCGGTCGGCGAGCTGGCAGACCCCGGCCGCGACATGTCCGGCGTCCGCGATCTCCTCGGGTGGCCGGCCCGCCGCGCGGGCGCAGCGCCGCCACAGGGCGACCATCTCGGCTTTCTCCTCGTCCCCCGCGTGCATCCCGAGCAGCATCGGCAGCCCGCGCTCGGCGGCCAGCCGCACGGTCGCCGGGGAGGTGCAGGCGACGACGACCTCGGGGCCCGGGGCGTCGGTCAGCGCCTCGGCGGGGCGGGGTACGACCGGGACCTCGCGGAAGCTGAACCGCTCGCCGCAGGCCGCCACGGCCGGCTCGCGCAGCCAGCGCAGCAGCAGATCGAGCGACTCCGGGAACCCGTGTTCGTACGCGTCCAGTCCCTTGCCGAACACCTCCAGGTCCACCCAGGGGCCGCCGCGGCCCACCCCGAGGGTGAACCGCCCGCCGCTCGTCAGGTGCAGCAGCGCGGCCTGCTCGCCCAGGGCGACCGGGTGGGCGGTGGGCAGTACGCTGACCGCCGTGCCCACCCGGATGCGGCGGGTGCGGCCGAGCAGCAGGGCGGCCAGGGTGACGGCCGACGGACAGGTGCCGTACGGCACGAAGTGGTGCTCGGCCAGCCAGACCGAGTCGAGACCGGCCTCCTCGGCGACCTCCGCCGAGCGGACCGCCCGGTGCAGTGCCTCCCCCTGGCCCTGGCCCGGGAACTGGGCGCCCAGCACAAAGCTTCCTACGTACATCGCGTTTCCCGCTTCCTCGGCTCCGACCCGAGCTCCCCACCGGCATAACCGTCTGACACGTGCGCAGGACACGGCCCGGTGGGGTAATTGACGGATTGTCTGCAGAATCCGCCGTCCCACAGGGGGACTTGCGCCGGTTGGCACCCTTCGCGTACCCCGGTCGGCGGCGCGTAGGCTGGGCGCAGTCCTTGCTTGCCGCCGAGCCCCGAGAGGTGTCCCGTGTCCCCGCGCCGCAACCGACCGAAGGCCGCCGGCTCGTCCGGCCCCAGCGCCGAGGACGACCGCACCGGCCGGTACGGCGGCTTCCAGTCCACGGAGCGCTGGCAGGGCGAGGAGTGGAGCGTGCGCCATGTCGCGGGCGCGAGCGCCGAGGGCAAGACCTACCGCTGCCCCGGCTGCGACCAGCTGATCCCCTCCGCCGTCCCGCACGTGGTCGCCTGGCCCGACCACGCGGGCGTGGACGACCGCCGCCACTGGCACAAGGCCTGCTGGAACGCGAAGGACCGCCGCACCACGCGGGTGCAGCGGTCCCGTAACGCGCCGAGGTTCTAGCGTTCCGGCGGGCGGGGCTCAGACGTCCCGGGCGCGCAGCAGGGCGTACGCGCCGGCGCCGGCCACCGCGGTCAGCCCCAGCATGATCCACAGCGGGTCCCAGCCGGTGGGTCCGGAGCTGCTGATGGCGTTGTCGTAGAAGACGCTGAGCTGGCTCGGGAACGAGTACTCGAACAGGAAGTTGCGCACCGAGCGCAGCGAGTCCGTGGCCATGAACAGCGCGAGCACCAGCGGGGCGAGCACCAGGCCGATCATGATGGTGATGCCGCCCGCGGAGTGCCGGATCATGGAGCCGACCAGCAGCGCGAGCAGACCGAGCAGGGCGATGTAGAGGCTGACGCCGAGGGTGGCCTTGGCCCAGTCCCCGCCCGAGGGCGTGCGCGCGCCGCTGCCGGACAGCATGGACGCCTGGACCATGGCCACGAAGGTGGTCGACACCAGGGTCACGACGAAGGCGACCACGAAGAACACGATCGCCTTGGCGGCCAGCACCCGGCCCCGGCTCGGGCACGCCGTCATCGTCGTACGGATCATCCCGGTGCCGTACTCCGACGCGGTGGTCAGCACGCCCAGGGTGATGACGCACATATTGCCGACGAGCAGCCCGAAGAACCCGAAGGAGAGCGGGTTGGTGCCGTGCAGCGAGGCCTCGTCGGTGTTCTCGCTCACCAGCGCCCCGGCCAGCAGGCCGATGCCGACGACCAGGACCACGAAGACGCCGAGCGTCCAGATCGTGGAGCGGACGGACCTGATCTTCGTCCACTCGGAGGTCACCGCGTGCCCCAGGTGCGTGCGCACGACGGGGATCGGCGAGGTGTAGCCGGGGTACGAGCCGCCGTGCGCCGCCTGCCGGTCGGGCGCGGCGCTCGGCGTCGGTGCGCAGCTTCTCCGCCTCCAGGCGCAGCTGCTCGGCGCGGTGCTCGATCTCCGCGAGCCGCTTCTCCGCCTTCTGCTGACGGGAGGCCAGGTCGCGCTCGGACTGCTCGCGGCGCTTGGCGAGGTTCGTCTCGAAGTCGGCGGCGGCCTGCGCGGCCTTGGCGCGGGTCTCCTCGAAGAGGGCGTCCGCCTCCTCACGCTTGGACTGGGCGTCCTTCTGCGCGTCGGCGCGCAGCTGGGAGGCCTCGCCCTTGGCCTTCTCGACGATCCGGACGCCCTCGTCCTCGGCCTTGGCCTTGCGCTCGGCGGCGTAGGACTCGGCGTCGTTGCGGACCTGCTGGGCGGCCGACTCGGCCAGCTCGCGGTGCTGTTCCGCGGCGCGGCGGGCCTCCTCACGCAGCTCCTTGGCCTCTTCCTCGGCCAGGCGCAGGATCTTCTCGACCCGGGCGCCGAGACCCGCGTACGACGGCTCGGCGTCGCTGACCTGGGCCTGGGCGTTCTGCGTCTCGAGGTGCAGCTCCTCGATCCGCTTTTCCAGGGCGGTGATACGGGCGTTGGCCTGGTCACGTTGGGAGACGAGGTTGGAGATACGTTCGTCCACCTGAGCGCGGTCGTACCCACGCCGCACAAGCTCGAAGCCGTAGGGGGAAGTGTCGCTCATGGGGTTCCTGTCAAATGAGACCGGTGAGGTGATAGGGGGAATCCTAGGCGCCGAAGCGGTGTGTCATCGAGCGGATACGTGTTTGATCTGGAGAATGACACCTCTTTTGAGTGGCTGACCGCAGGAGGGCTTGCCAACGAGCAGGGCAAAGCCCCCAGTCGACACCCGAACACCCCTCGGATGCTAGCCGTCTGACGACTTGCCACCCGAACGGGGGGCTCCGACCGTCGCACCCGCCTTGACCGACGCGTCCTTGCCGGAACCCGGCGCCTCGAAGGACTCCAGCGCGTCCAGCACGTCCTGGACGCGGGAGATCTCGGCGTTGATGTCCTGCCGCCTGCGCACCAGGACCTCCAGCTCGCGCTTGCCCTCCTCGACCGAGGCCCGCGCCTCCCGGATCGCCTCCGCCTTCAGCTCCTCGGCCTCCTTGACCAGCCGCGCCTTCTTCTGCTCGGCCTCCTTCAGCAGGCCCTCCGCCTTCTTGACGGCCGCGATCCGCACCTTGCCCGCCTCGGAGTCGGCGTCCGAGAGGATCTCCTTCGCCTTCGCCTGGGCCTTCTCCAGCTGCTCCTCGGCGGCCTTGATGAGCGCGTCGCAGCGGTCGCCCGTGGACTTCATCGTCTCGGCGGCCTCGCGGCGGGCCCGCGCGTGCAGCTCCTCGATCTCGGCGGTGACCCGCTCGCGCAGCTCCTCCGCCCGCTCCCGGATCGCCGTGGCGTCCCGGCGGGCGCCCACCAGCAGCTCGTCCGCGTCCGTACGGGCCTTCTCCACCAGGGAGTTGCCCTCGATGGTCGCCTCCGAGACGATCCGCTCGGCCTCGCTGCGGGCCGCGCCCACCATGGTGTCGGCCTGCGCCTCCGCCTCCGCGGTGGTCTGCTGCGCCTGCTGCTGCGCCTCGGTGAGCAGCTTGTCGGCCTCCGCAGTGGTCTCGCCGATGAGCTTGTCGACCTGCTCGGCCGCCTCCGAACGCCGCTTGTTGGCGTCCTTGCGGGCCTCGTCCAGGGTCTGCTCGGCCTCCTCGCGGGCCGAGTTGAGCAGCCGTTCGGCCTCCGCCTGCGCCTCGGTCCTGGTCCGCTCGGCCTCGGTGCGCAGCTGCTCGGCGTGCGCCTGCGCGGAACCCACCGTCTCGGCGGCCTCGGCACGCAGCCGCTCCGCCTCCGTGGTGGCCTCCCCCACGAGCTGGTCCGCGCCGGCCCGCGCCTCCGCGCGCACCCGCTCGGCCTCGGCCGCGGTCTGTGCCCGCAGCCGCTCGGCCTCGGTGATCGCCTCGGTGCGCACCCGCTCGGCCTCCGCGGCCGTCTCCGTCTGGAGAAGCTCCGCCTCCTTGCGCGCCTCCGTGATGAGGGTGTCGGCCTGGGTCGCCGCGTCCGACCGGATGCGGTTGGCGTCCTCGCGGGCGTCCGCCCGGGTCCGCGCCGCCGCCTGGTCGGCCTCGGCCAGCGCGTCGGACGCCTCGGTGCGCACCCGCTGCGCGTACTCGCCCGCGTCGGAGCGCAGCCGCTCGGCCTCGGTCGCGGCCTCGGCGAGGGTGCGCTCGGCCAGTGCCTTGGCGGCCTCGGACTCCTCGTGCGCCTCCTGCCGGATGCGGCCGGCGTCCTCGCCCGCGTCCGAGCGCAGCCGCTCGGCCTCGGTCGCGGCCTCGGCGAGGGTGCGCTCGGCCAGCGCCTTGGCGGCCTCCGTCTCCTCCTGCGCCTCCTGCCGCAGCCGGCCGGCGTCCTCCGACGCCCGCTCCCGCTCGGCGTGGGCGTCGGCACGCAGCCGCCCGGCCTCCTCCTCGGCCTCCCGCTTCGTCCGCTCCGCCGCGTGCTCGGCGGCCGAACGCAGCCCGGCGATCTCCTCCTGCGCCTGCTCGTGCAGCCCGGCGACGGAGTCCCGCACCTGCTGCGCGTGCTGCTCGGCCGCGGACACCATCTCGCCGGCCCGGCGGTCGGCCTCCTCGACCAGGCGCACCGCCTCGGCCTGCGCGTCCTCCACCCGCTTGCGCGCCGAGGCCAGCAGCTCCTCGCTCTGCTCGCGGGCCCGCCGGCGCTCCTCGTCGGCCTCCTCGCGGGCAGCGCCGAGCAGCTCCTCGGCCTCGCGGCGGCGCCGGGCGGCCTCCTCCTGCGCGGCCGCCAGCGTCTCGGACGCCTCGGCGGCCAGCCGCTCGGCGGCGGCCTGCGCCTCCGCGCGCACCCGGTCGGCGCTCTCCTGCGCCTCCGTCTTCAGCCGCTCGGCCTCGGCCGCCGCCTCCGAACGCAGCCGTACGGCGACGGCCTCGCCCTCGGCACGGGAGGCGGACGCGTCCGCCGCCGCCTCGTCGCGCAGCCGTTCGGCCTCGGTCTCGGCCTGCTCCTGGAGCGCCCGGATCCGCTCGGCGGCCTCGGCGCGCAGCCGCTCGGCCTCCTCGGCGGCCTCCTTGCGGATCCGCCCGGCCTCCTCGCGGGCCTCGGTGAGCGCCTGCTCGGCCGACGCCAGCCGCTCCTGGGCCTCGCCCTGGAGCCGGGTCAGCTCCTCGGCCGCCTCCAGGCGCCGGGCCTCGACCGCCTTGTCGGTCTCCTCGCGCAGCTCGCGCGCGGCCTTCTCGGCGTCCGCGCGGACCGTCTCGGCCGCCTCGTCGGCCTCCGTGCGCAGCCGCTCGGCCTCGCCGCGGGCGCGCTCCAGGGTCTCCTCGGCCTGCCGGCGCAGCGAGGTGGCGCGCTCGATGGCCTCGGTGCGCACCTTCTCGCTGTCGGCGGTCGCCTTCTGCCGCAGCTCGTCGGCGTCCGCCTTGGCCTTGGCCAGCAGCTCCTCGGCGGACTTGGCCGCCTCCTCGATCTGCGTCACCGCCTCGCGGCGGGCCTCGGCACGGATCGACTCGCCCTCGGCCACCGCGTCGGACCGCAGCTGCTCGGCCTCGCCGCGCAGCCGCCGGGCCTCCTCCTGGAGCTCGACCGTCTTGGCGCGGTACTCCTCGGTGTCGTCCTTCGCCGCGCCCTTGAGCTGCTCGGCGATGTCGTGCGCCTCCGCGCGCAGCCGGTCCGCCTCTTCCTCGGCCTCCTTGCGGATCCGCTCGGCCTTCTCGGTGGCGGCCCGGGTGGTCTTCCGGGCCTCCTCCGACGCCTTGTTGAGGACCTCCTCGGCGGTCCTGGCCGCCTTGGACAGCTGGGTGGCGGTCTCCTCCGCGGTGACCGTACGGGCCTTCTCGACGGCCTCGGCGACGATCTTCTCGGCCTCGGCGCGGGCGTCGGCGACCAGCTGCTCGGCCTCCGAGCGGGTGCTCTCCGCCTCCTTGGTGGCCTCCTCGACCAGACGGGCGACCTGCTCCTTGGCGGTGCGGGTGCGCGTCTCGTTGGCGCTCTCCGCGCTCGCCAGGGTCTTGGCGGCGGCCTCCTCGGCCTGCGTGACCAGCTTCTCGGCCTCGGCCTGCGCCTTGCGCAGCGCCTCCTCCGCGTCCGCCATCCGCTGCTCGGCGGCCCGGCTCAGCTCGGCGGCCTGCCGGCGGGCGGCGTCCGACTCGGTGGCCGTGGTGGTGCGCAGCCGCTCGGCGTGGTCGGTGGCCTCCTGCGCCTGCGTGGAGGCCGCGTTCAGCAGCCGCTCCGCGTCCGCGCGGGCCCGGCGCAGGATCTGCTCGGCCTCCGCGCGGGCCTCCTCGGCCTCGCCGCGCAGCCGGTCCCGGGCCTCCCGGGTCAGCCGCTCCGCCTCGGCGCGGGCGGCGGCCATCGCCTGCTCGGCCTCCGCGCGCGACTCGTCCAGCAGCCGCCGGGCCTGCTGCTCGGTGCGGGCCCGCAGTTGCTCCGCCCACGCCACGTTCTCGTTGACGTGCGACTCGACGGTGGCCCTGCGCTCGGCCAGCTCCTGGTCGAGCTGCTGGCGCCGGGTCACGGCCTCCTGGTGCAGCTCCGCCTGGAGCCGCGCCGCCTGTTCGGCGTGCTCCTGGAGGATCCGCTGCGTCTGCGCGCGGGCCTGGCTCAGCTCCCGCTCGGCGTCCTGACGCAGCTGCTCGGCCTGCATCTGGGCGTTGCGGAGCAACTGCTCGGCCTGGTAGCCGATGTCGCCGCCGTCATAGGCGGGACGGGTCATCAGGGTGCGGCGCGCCTCGTGCAGCTTGGCGCGCAGCACCTCGACCTGGTAGCCGAGGTCCTCGGCGTGCTGGATCGCCTTCTCCCGCTCGGTCCTCAGCCGCTTCATCTCGGCCTCGAACCGAGAGAGGTGGTCGACGTCAGCCGCCGGCTCTCGCTCCTGGCTCTCGTAGCCCCGCACTGCGCGGTCCCATCCGTCCCCTGGTCAGCTTCTCCAACGAGCCACGTCCAACCGCCGAACGGGGCCCCCGGGGAAATGGTGTCAGATCAACGGCGGAGCACGGCCTGCTGCCCCGACGCACGTCCCCCGAAACCCGGACCCCGGCATGCGGCCGCCCCGCTTCCGGGACGACCGCCCCCAACCCTACCGGCCCTTATGTACGGGGGTCAGTGCTCGGAGGGCTCAACAGGCGCCGAAGTCACCAGTTCTGTGAGGACTCCGTGGCAGTCCTTGGGGTGCAGGAAGGTGATCCGCGACCCCATGGAACCGCGTCGCGGCTCGTCGTAGAGCACCCGGACGCCCTTGCCCCGGATCTCCTCGGAGTCGGTGTCGACGTCCGCCGTGCCGAAGGCGATGTGATGCACGCCCTCGCCGTTCTTCGCCAGCCACTTGCCCACCGCCGAGTCCTCGCGGGTCGGCTCCAGCAGCTGGAGGTAGGAGGCGCCGCCGTCCGACGTCTCGTTGATCTTGAGCATGGCCTCGCGCACGCCCTGCTCCTCGTTGACCTCGGTGTGGAACACCTCGAAGCCGTAGGTGGCCCGGTAGAACTCGACGGTGGCGTCGAGGTCGTGGCAGGCGATCCCGATGTGGTCGATTCGCGTCAGCATGGTTTCAGTGCAGCGCCACCGCGGTGGTTACGCAACGTGCGCGCGATCACACCGACAGAGCGATGACGGCACTGAGTGCCGCTCAGTACATTCGAAGTAAACCCTCGTTCACTCCTCGGCTCTGCGCAGCTGGAAGGGGATCGCACCTCATGTCTTCTGGAACGAACAGCTCGGTGATCGTCGCGGGCGCCCGTACGCCCATGGGACGACTGCTGGGCTCCCTGAAGTCCTTCTCCGGAGCCGAGCTGGGCGGCTTCGCGATCAAGGCCGCCCTCGACCGCGCCGGCATCGGCGGCGACCAGGTGCAGTACGTGATCATGGGCCAGGTGCTCCAGGCCGGAGCGGGCCAGATCCCGGCCCGCCAGGCCGCCGTCAAGGCCGGCATCCCGATGAGCGTCCCGGCCCTCACCGTCAACAAGGTGTGTCTCTCCGGCCTCGACGCCATCGCCCTGGCCGACCAGCTGATCCGCGCCGGCGAGTTCGACATCGTCGTGGCCGGCGGTCAGGAGTCCATGACCAACGCCCCGCACCTGCTGCCGAAGTCCCGCGAGGGCTTCAAGTACGGCGCCGTCGAGATGCTCGACGCCATGGCGTACGACGGGCTGACCGACGCCTTCGAGGGCATCGCCATGGGCGAGTCCACCGAGAAGCACAACACCCGCCTCGGCATCGGCCGCGCCGAGCAGGACGAGATCGCCGCGCTGTCCCACCAGCGGGCCGCCGCCGCGCAGAAGAACGGCCTGTTCGAGGCCGAGATCACCCCGGTGGAGATCCCGCAGCGCAAGGGCGACCCGATCCTGTTCAGCAAGGACGAGGGCATCCGCGCCGAGACCACCGTGGAGTCCCTGGCCAAGCTGCGCCCGGCCTTCGCCAAGGACGGCACCATCACCGCCGGCTCCTCCTCGCAGATCTCCGACGGCGCCGCCGCCGTGGTCGTGATGAGCAAGGCCAAGGCCGAGGAGCTGGGTCTGGAGTGGCTCGCCGAGATCGGCGCGCACGGCAATGTGGCCGGCCCGGACAACTCCCTGCAGTCCCAGCCGTCCAACGCCATCCTGCACGCCCTGAAGAAGGACGGCCTGGAGGTCTCCGACCTCGACCTCATCGAGATCAACGAGGCCTTCGCCGCCGTCGCCGTGCAGTCAATGAAGGACCTCGGCGTGTCCACGGAAAAGGTGAACGTCAACGGCGGCGCGATCGCGCTCGGCCACCCGATCGGCATGTCCGGCGCCCGGCTCGTGCTCCACTTGGCGCTGGAGCTCAAGCGCCGGGGCGGCGGCACCGGCGCGGCCGCGCTGTGCGGTGGCGGCGGCCAGGGCGACGCGCTGATCGTGCGGGTACCGAAGGCCTGAGGCCCCTGGTCGGGCCGGTGAAGCGAACGGAGCTGTGATGCAGGACGTCTCCTTGCTGGTGGCCCAGGCCAGGGAAGGCCGGCCGCGGGCCGTGGCCCGGCTGATCTCCCTGGTGGAAGGGGCGTCCCCGCAGCTCAGAGAGGTCATGGCGGCGCTGGCCCCGCTGACCGGCAACGCCTATGTGGTGGGCCTGACCGGCTCACCGGGCGTCGGCAAGTCGACCTCCACCGCCGCGCTCGTCGCGGCCTACCGCAAGCGGGGGAAGCGGGTCGGCGTCCTGGCCGTCGACCCGTCCTCGCCCTTCTCCGGCGGCGCCCTGCTCGGCGACCGCGTCCGGATGTCGGAGCACGCCTGCGACCCCGGTGTCTACATCCGCTCCATGGCCACCCGGGGCCACCTCGGCGGCCTCGCCTGGGCCGCCCCGCAGGCCGTCCGCGTGCTGGACGCGGCGGGCTGCGAGGTGATCCTGGTCGAGACGGTGGGCGTCGGCCAGTCCGAGGTGGAGATCGCCGCCCAGGCGGACACCAGCGTGGTGCTGCTCGCCCCCGGCATGGGCGACGGCATCCAGGCCGCCAAGGCGGGCATCCTGGAGATCGGCGACGTCTACGTCGTCAACAAGGCGGACCGGGACGGCGCCGACGCCACCGCCCGCGAGCTGGGCCACATGCTCGGCCTCGGCGAGGCCCGCGGGCCCGGCGACTGGCGGCCGCCGATCGTGAAGACGGTCGCCAGCCGCGCCGAGGGCGTGGACGAGGTGGTCGAGGCCCTGGAGAAGCACCGCGCGTGGATGGAGGAGCGCGGGGTGCTCGCCGAGCGCCGACGCGCCCGCGCGGCCCACGAGGTGGAGACCATCGCGGTCACGGCCCTGCGCCGGCGCATCGGCGACCTGCACGGCGACCGCCGCCTCAGCGCGCTCGCCGAGCGGATCACGGCGGGCGAACTCGACCCCTACCGCGCGGCGGACGAACTGATCGCGGGCCTGACGGAAGGCTGACCCTGGCCGACTCCGGATGCGACCCGGTAGGTTGACCCCCATGTTCCTCCTCTTGGCATAGGGCGCGCCCCGCGCGAGGCCGGTGACACCACGGCACTCGCGCACTTCGGCGTCCCCTTTTCCGCCTCCGCCAGAGGAACTCCAGCGTGTCCACGCCTGCTCCCGTGCGGCCCTCGTACGCCGCCGTCCTGCGCCTTCCGCACGTCCGCCGCACCTTCACCGCCGCCCTGGCCGCCCGGCTGTCCTACGGCACCGTGGGGCTCGCGGTGATGCTGTCCGTCACCCGGGCCACCGGCTCGTACGCCGTCTCCGGCGCGGTGATGTCCCTGTTCGGCGCCACCACCGTCTTCCTGACCCCGCTGCGCGCCGCCCTCAGCGACCGCCACGGCGCCCGCCGGGCCGTGCTGCCCATGGCGGTGCTGTACGGCGCCCTGCTGACCCTCCTGGCCGTCCTGACCTGGCGTCCCGGGGCGCCGGTGGCGCCGATCGCCGCGGTCGCCGCGCTGGCCGGCGCGTGCGCGCCGCCGCTGGGGCCGGTGATGCGGGCCGTATGGGCCGAACTCGCCCCCGACCAGCAGATGTTGCAGCGCGCCTACAGCCTGGACGGGGTAGCCGAGGAACTGCTGTTCGTCTCCGGACCCGTCCTGGTCGGTGTGCTGACCGGGTTCGCCCCGCCGGCCTCGGGGGTCGTGTTCAGCGCGCTGCTCGTGGTGGGCGGTGCGAGTGTCTTCCTGAGTTCCCCGGTGATTCCCGGCCCCCGTCCCGCCGCGCCGCGCGGCCGCCAAGGCGCCGTCACGGGGCTGGTGCCGCCGTTCGTCGTGGCGCTGGGCGCGGGGCTGGCCGTCAGCGCGGTGGAGCTGCTGACCATGGCGTTCGCCACGGAGCACGGCTACGACACCGGACTCGTTCCCTGGGTCCTGGGCGCGGTCTCGGCGGGCAGCGCGGTGGGCGGCCTGGTGAACGGCGCGGTGGCGTGGCGGACACCGGCCCGCACGCGGCTGGTGCTCTTCGCGGTGGCGCTGGGCTGCGTCATCGCGGTGGCGGGCCTGGCCCCGAGCCTGTGGCTGCTCACCACCGCGCTGGCCCTGGCCGGCGCGTTCATCGCCCCCACGCTGACGACGGCGTACCTGGCGGCGGACGAAGTGGCCGCGCCGGAGTCCCGCACCCAGGCCGGGGCCTGGGTCAACATGGGGGTGAACGGCGGCAGTTCGGCCGGGGCGCTGGCGGCGGGGCTGCTGATCGGCCGGCTGCCGCTGGGAGTCTGCTTCCTGGTGACGGGCGCGACGGCCCTCGCCTCCGCCGCCCTGGCCGCCGGCGGCCGGACCACCGGGGCGGAGCGGGCGCCGCGGCCCCTCACCGGGGCCGAGGAGCGCTCGCCCCGCTGAGCTGGGCTGCGACCGGAAAGGTTCACCGGCTCGCGGCAAACCCTTCCGGCCACAGCGCTAGGGACGTCCCCGCTGCCCCCGCAGGTGCTCGGCGATCGGCTTCAGGGCCTTGTCCAGTTCCAGCAGAGCCTCCGGCGAGAGCAGATCGATGAAGTGCCGCCGCACCGACGAGACGTGGTGCGGCGCCACCTTCTTCATCGTCTCCAGGCCGTGCTCGGTGAGCACGGCGTACAGCCCCCGCCGGTCGGACTCGCAGTTCTCGCGGCGCACGAGGTCCGCGTTCTCCATCCGCGTGATCTGGTGCGAGAGCCGGCTCTTGGACTGCAACGTCGCGGAGGCGAGGTCGCTCATCCGCATCCGTACGTCCTCCGACTCGGACAGGTTCACGAGGATCTCGTAATCGTTCATCGTCAGGCCGAACGGCTGCAGATCCTTCTCCAGCTGGTACGTCAACAGCCTGTTGACCTCCAGGTGGGTGCGCCAGGCGCACTGCTCCGCATCGGTCAGCCAGCGCGTGGCCGTCTCGGTCTCCATGAATGAAGTCTACCTAAGAAGTTGAATGGCGAACTACTTCGGGTGGTGTGACAGTGCGCACGCGTTCGACGTCACACTCCGCAGACTACCGCTCACAGCCCGAAGCGACGTTGGAGGTCTCCCAGCTGTCCGGGAAGGCGCGGTGCACCGCCCGGTTGCGGACCGTGTCCACCCGGTGCCGGTGCGCCACCGCCCGGAACCCCCGGCTCGGACGGGACGGCCCCCGTCTCCACCTCGGCCATCAGCGCCTCCGACGACTGCAGGAGCACGGTCCCCGCGCCCGCGAACTCGAACTGGTGCTCCTCGCCGGAAACCCCGCCCAGGCCCGTCATCGCACGTAGACCGCCCAGTACTCCGGTCAGGTACCCGTGGTCGTAGTGATGACACGGCGAGGGACAGTCGGCCCAGCCGACGAGCGCCTGGGGATCCACCCGCAGGGGAGGTTCCATGAACACCACCGGACCGTTGGATGCGGCCACGAACTTCCCGGTTCCCAGGAGCGTGAGGAAGCCCGGCACGATCGACTGCTTGAGCGAGAGACTTGGCTGAAAAGCGAGCAGATTGCCCGCGCGAATGGTCAGGTTCCCGTCGTCCAGGTCGTACGAGTTGACGTCGAAGGCCCGGTCGGCGAGCAGCATCTTGCCCGAGCCCTGCGCCACGACCCAGTCGCTCGCGTGCAGTGGCGAATGGAACGAGGTGCGGACGAGGTGGTCGAGTCGTCCGTGTCCGACGCCGTTGAACTCGATCGCCCCGTAATAGGCGATCATCTTCCCTTTCTGGAGGAACCACTGCCCGTCCTTGAGTTCGACGCAGAACGTGTAGCTGTTCACGTTGTCGTCCGCGGGCAGGGTCATCGGGTCGTACACCACCGGACCCCCGGGCACGGGGGTGCCGTACGCGCTCATAGCTTCTCCTCCGAGGCCTGGACGTACACCGTGCCGTTGCCGCTCAGCTCCAGCTGGAAGGCCTCGCCGGAGCCGCGGCCCACCATCTCGCGCCAGCCCAGCGCGGTGGACAGCCTGTTGCGGACCTCGCCGTGGTGGGCGACGTAGGCCTGCGGGTCCACATGGACCGGGCGCTGCGGGGTGATCGGCAGCTCGAAGACGCCTCCGTGCGCCATCACGGCCACCGAGCCCTGCCCCTGGAGGGTGGTGGTGAACAGTCCCTGGCCGGTGACCTGGCCCCGGACCAGGCCCATGACGCCGCCCTGGGAGCCCATGAACATCGTGCCCTGGCGCAGGGTGCCCTCGAAGGCGAGCAGGCGGTCGGCCTCCACGTGGAGGGTGTCGCCGGTGAGGTGGATGACATGGACGTGATGGCCGCCGTGCCCGAAGAAGACCGTGCCGCTGCCCTCGACGGTCATCAGCGGGGTCGCCTCGCCCGTCACCCGGCGCCCGAGCATCGACATCACCCCGCCCTGGCCGCCCTGGATGTTGGGCGTGAACGACACGTCCCCCTTGTAGGCGAGCATCGCCCCGCGCTGGCTGAACAGCCGCTGCCCGGGCAGCACGGTCGCCTCGACCATCTTGGAGTTGAGTTCCCGGAAGGCCATCTACAGATCCCCCGCGATCGTGTTCCGCTCGCTCGGTTGCACATACACCAGTCCGTCCCCCTCGAAGCGGATCTGGAAGGCCTCGCCGCCGCCCTCCCCGAGAAAGGTGCGGAACGTCACACCGGACTGGAAGGACTGCCGGACATTGCCCTGGTGGGCGATGTACGCCCCCGGATCGACCGTCAGCGGGTACTGGGGGCTGACCCGCAGCGCCACCGCCGGCCCGTCGGACATGATCGCCGCCTGCCCGTGCCCCTCCACCGTGGTGGTGAACAGACCGTTGCCCTGGGAGGCGCCGCGCAGCCCGGTGAACGCGGTGCCCGTGCGCAGCGCGGCGTCCGTCACCAGCAGGCTGCTCGACTCGACGTACAGCTTGTCGCCCCGCAGGGCCACCAGATTGATCTCGGTCGCCCGGTCGGCGAACCAGCAGGTCCCGTGCCCTTTCACCTCCATCACCGCCATCTGCTCGCCGGTGAGGCGCCGCGTCACCATGCCGCGCAGCCCCTCGCCGCCGCCCGTGAGCTTCTTGAACGACATCTGCCCGTCGTACGCGACCATCGAGCCGTTCTTCGCCTTCACGGCGTCCCCGGTCATGTCGACGGCGAGCACTCTGGTGCCCTGCAATCGGAACATCGCCACGCTGGGAACGTATCGGCCCGACGGGTGGGCCGAACAGCACCCACAGGTGGACTCGCACCCTGAGCGGACCCCTGAGGGCACCGTTTGCCACAATGGCGGGACGCTTGTGCGTACGTTCACAAATCGGCAGCCACTCCTCGCAACTCCCACCGAAGGTGACCCGTGGACATCAAGACCGCCACCGCCCTCCGCCGCCTCCGCCTGGTCTCCGCACCCGAGGCCGTGTCCTTCATCGTCCTGCTCGTCTGCTCGGTGCTGAAGCGGACCACGGACTTCAACGCGGTGCCCGTGATGGGCGCGATCCATGGTGTCCTTTTCGTCCTGTACGTTCTCTTCTGGGCCGATGCCTGGAACAAGGCCAAGTGGAGCCTGGGCACCGCGGCCCTCTACTTCGTCCTCTCCGTGCTGCCCACCGGCGGCTTCTTCGCGGAGCGCAAGCTGCGCCGCGAGGCCGAGGACGCCGTGATCGCGGCCCGCGCCCGCAAGGAAGGAGTCGTGAACGCATGATCGTCGCCTTCTCCGTGACGCCCCTCGGCGTCGGCGAGGACGTGGGGGAGTACGTCGCCGAGGCCGTGCGCGTGGTCCGCGAGTCGGGCCTGCCGAACCGCACCGACGCCATGTTCACCTCGATCGAGGGCGAGAGCTGGGAGGAGGTCATGGACGTCGTGCGGCGCGCCGTCGCCGCCGTCGAGGAGCGCGCCCCGCGCGTCTCGCTCGTCCTCAAGGCGGACATCCGGCCCGGCGTCACCGACGGCCTGACCTCCAAGGTGGAGACCGTGGAGCGGCACCTCGCCGGCTGACCCCTTCGAGCGACCGCTCACAAGGAGTATCTTCTTGTCGAAGATCCTTTGAGCGTTCGCTCAAACGGCGGCCTGACGTGGGGGAACACATGGGTCTCTATACGGAGACACACATACGCGCCGACCTGGACGAGCTGTGGGCGCACACCCAGGACCCCGCCCGGCACCGGCGCTGGGACCTGCTCGTCACCGAGCTGCACCACCTCCCGCACGTCCAGGGCGAGCCGCGCCCGTTCCGCTTCACCGCGCGCCTGCCCCCCTTCCTCGCCCTCAGCGGCACCGGCGTCTCGGCCGGAGAGAAGGAGCGCCCCGACGGCACCCGCACCTCGGCCCTCTGCTTCTCCTCCACCCACCCCCTCGGCCTGATCGCCGAGGGCGCCGGCTACTGGCGCTACGTCCCCGACGCCCAGGGCGTCCGCTTCCTCGCCGGCTACGGCTACCGCCCGCGCGGCAAGATCCTCGGCGCCGCCGCCGACCGCCTGCTGGTCCGCCCGCTGCTCGGCTGGGCCACCGCCTGGTCCTTCGACCGGCTCCGGCTCTGGCTGGAGCGCGGCATCACCCCCGAGCGCGCCCTGCGCAACTGGCTCGCCGAACTCGCCGTGCGCGCCCTGCTGCTCACGATCTGCCTGGCCGGACTCGGCGGTCTGGAGCCGCTGCTCGGCCTGTTCGGCCCGTTCTCCGCCGCCATGGCCTACCTGTGCCCGGTGCTGCTGCTCGCCGCCGTCTGCGTCGCCCTGTTCAAGTCCCCGCTGGAGGGCACCCCGGCCGCCCGCCGCTGTCTGCGCGCCCCCGCCACCCAGACCCCGGCGCCGCGCCTGCTGCGCGCCCTCCAGAACCGCACGGAGACCCCCGTATGAGCCCCGAGACGGCCAAGGCCGGCCAGACCAAGACCAGGCTGCTGGAGGGCGCCCTGCGCACGCTCACCGAGCAGGGCATCGCCAAGACCTCGGCCCGTACCGTGGCCGCCGCGGCCGGCGTCAACCAGGCGCTGGTCTTCTACCACTTCGGCACCGTGGACGAGCTGCTCGCCGCCGCCTGCCGGTACGGCGCGGAGCAGGCCGTCGCCCGTTACCGGGAGCGGCTCGCCGCGGTCACCTCGCTGTCCGAGCTGCTCGCCGTCGGCCGGGAGATCCACGAAGGCGAGCGGGACGGCGGCCATGTCGCCCTCCTCGGTCAGCTCCTCGCGGGCGCCCCGACCCACCCGGCGCTCGGACCCGCGACCGCGGCGGGGCTACGGCTGTGGATCGCCGAGATCGAACAGGTGCTCACCCGGTTGCTCGCCGCGACCCCGTTCGCCGAATTCGTCGACCCCGCCGGGCTCGCGCGCGCGGTGGCCGCGTCCTTCGTGGGGATCGAGCTGTACGAGGGCGCCGACGAGGCGGGGGCGCGGGCGGCGCTGGACGCGCTGGACCAGCTCGCCTCGCTGGTGGCCGCGGTGGAGGAGCTGGGGCCGGTGGCGCAGCGGGCGGTGCGGCACCGGCTGCGGAAGGCGGGGCGGTGAGCGTCCCGGGACGCGTGGTGATCGTCCGGCATCCGAAAGGCGAGACGGAGCTGACCGGCATATGACCGGCCGGTAGGGTCTGATGACGTGCCCAAGCCACTCAGCCTCCCGTTCGACCCCATCGCCCGCGCCGACGAGCTGTGGCAGCAGCGCTGGGGAAACGTGCCGTCCATGGCCGCGATCACCTCGATCATGCGGGCCCAGCAGATCCTGCTCGCCGAGGTGGACGCGGTGGTCAAGCCGTACGGGCTGACGTTCGCCCGCTACGAGGCGCTGGTGCTGCTCACCTTCTCCAAGGCCGGTGAACTGCCGATGTCCAAGATCGGCGAGCGGCTGATGGTGCATCCCACGTCCGTGACGAACACCGTGGACCGGCTGGTGAAGTCCGGCCTGGTGGCGAAGCGGCCCAATCCCAACGACGGGCGCGGCACCCTCGCCGTGATCACCGAGAAGGGCCGCGAGGTGGTCGACGCGGCCACCCGCGACCTGATGGCCATGGACTTCGGCCTCGGGGTGTACGACGCGGAGGAGTGCCGGGAGATCTTCGCGATGTTCCGCCCGCTGCGGGTCGCGGCGCTCGACTTCGACGAGGGGTGACCCCGGCCAAGATCTCCCGGAACGGGTGGTTACGCTCGACTCCATGAAGAAGAGCGTGCTGACCCGCTACCGCGTCATGGCCTACACCACGGGTGTCCTGCTGGTGCTGCTGTGCCTGAGCATGATCGCGAAGTACGGGCTGGACATCAGCGGCGCGGCCGACCTGACCCGCGTCGTCGCCATCGCCCACGGCTGGCTGTACGTCGTCTACCTGGTCTTCGCCTTCGACCTGGGGTCCAAGGCGAAGTGGCCGGTCGGCAAGCAGCTGTGGGTGCTGCTCGCGGGCACGATCCCCACCGCCGCGTTCTTCGTGGAGCGGAAGATCAGCCGGGAGCTGGACGGCAAGGTCGCCGACCGCGCCCCGGCCGTCGCCGAGGCGTAGTCCCCACCGGGGCGGCCCTTCGCCGGGCTCTCACCGCCGTACGGGTGCCGTACGGCGGTCTGCCGTCGACAGATACTAGGACGTCCAAGTAAATTCGACGGTATGGACGCTCACGCCATCGAGGAGGGCCGCCGGCGCTGGCAGGCCCGCTACGACGCCGCGCGCAAGCGTGACGCGGACTTCTCCACCCTCTCCGGGGACCCCGTGGAGCCGGTGTACGGGCCCCGGCCCGGTGACACGTACGAGGGATTCGAGCGGATCGGCTGGCCGGGGGAGTACCCCTTCACCCGCGGTCTGCATCCGACCGGCTACCGCGGCCGGGCCTGGACCATCCGGCAGTTCGCCGGGTTCGGCAACGCCGAGCAGACCAACGAGCGGTACAAGATGATCCTCGCCGCGGGCGGCGGCGGGCTCTCCGTGGCGTTCGACATGCCCACGCTGATGGGCCGCGACTCCGACGACCCCCGCTCGCTCGGCGAGGTCGGCCACTGCGGGGTCGCGATCGACTCGGCCGCCGACATGGAGGTCCTGTTCCGGGACATCCCGCTCGGCGAGGTCACCACGTCGATGACGATCAGCGGACCCGCCGTGCCCCTCTTCTGCATGTACCTGGTCGCCGCCGAGCGGCAGGGCGTGGACCCGGCGGTGCTCGACGGCACGCTCCAGACCGACATCTTCAAGGAGTACATCGCCCAGAAGGAATGGCTCTTCGGGCCGGAGCCGCATCTGCGGCTGATCGGCGACCTCATGGAGTACTGCGCGGCCCGCGTCCCCGCCTACAAGCCGCTGTCCGTCTCCGGGTACCACATCCGCGAGGCCGGGGCGACGGCCGCGCAGGAGCTGGCGTACACGCTGGCGGACGGCTTCGGGTACGTCGAGCTGGGGCTGAGCCGCGGGCTGGACGTCGACGTCTTCGCGCCCGGTCTCTCCTTCTTCTTCGACGCCCACGTCGACTTCTTCGAGGAGATCGCCAAGTTCCGCGCGGCGCGCCGGATCTGGGCGCGCTGGATGCGGGACGTGTACGGCGCGCGGAGCGAGAAGGCGCAGTGGCTGCGGTTCCACACGCAGACGGCCGGGGTCTCGCTCACCGCGCAGCAGCCGTACAACAACGTGGTGCGCACCGCGGTGGAGGCGCTGGCCGCGGTGCTCGGCGGGACCAACTCGCTGCACACCAACGCCCTGGACGAGACGCTGGCACTGCCCGGCGAGCAGGCCGCGGAGATCGCGCTGCGCACCCAGCAGGTGCTGATGGAGGAGACCGGCGTCGCCAACGTGGCGGACCCGCTCGGTGGTTCGTGGTACGTCGAGCGGCTGACGGACCGGATCGAGGCGGCGGCGGAGGAGATCTTCGAGCGGATCAGGGAGCGGGGGCTGCGGGCGCATCCGGACGGGCGCCACCCGATCGGGCCGATGACCTCCGGCATCCTGCGCGGGATCGAGGACGGCTGGTTCACCGGGGAGATCGCCGAGTCGGCCTTCCGTCATCAACGGGCCGTGGAGAAGGGCGAGAAGAGGATCGTGGGCGTCAACGTCCACACCGGCTCCGTCACCGGCGACCTGGAGATCCTGCGGGTGGGCCACGAGGTGGAGCGGGACCAGGTGAAGATCCTCGGCGAGCGCCGCGCGCAACGGGACGGCGCCGCCGTGCGCACCGCCCTGGACGGGCTGCTCGCCGCCGCCCGGGACGGCTCCGGCCTGATCGAGCCCATGCTGGCCGCGGTGCGCGCCGAGGCGACCCTGGGCGAGATCTGCGGGGTGCTGCGCGAGGAGTGGGGGGTCTACACGGAGCCCGCGGGATTCTGACCGGGTTCAGGACGGGGCGGCCAGGCCCAGCAGCAGGACCCGGATGAAGCTGCGCACCCAGTCCTCGTCGGCGGGTTTGCCGCTCACCAGGGTGCGGTGCACCACCGCGCCCGCCACCACGTCGAAGGTGAGGTCGACGGTGCGGGCCGCCTCCTCGGCGTCCTCGGGTTCCGGCGGCAGTTCACCGCGTTCGGCGGCCCGGGCCCGGCCCTCCAGGACCAGCCGTTTCTGGCGTTCCACGATGGAGGTGCGGATGCGTTCGCGCAGCGGGTCGTCGCGGGTGGACTCGGCCACGACCGCCATCAGGCCGCTCCGGCACTCGGGGCGGTCCAGGAGCGCCGCGAACTGGAGGACGACGCCCTCGATGTCGGCGGCCAGACTGCCCCGGTCGGGCAGGCGCAGTTCGTCGAAGAGTTCCGCGACGGCGTCGACGACCAGTTCGTTCTTGCCGGCCCAGCGGCGGTAGAGGGTGGTCTTGGCAACCCCGGCGCGGGTCGCGACGTCCTGCAGAGTGAGCTTGGACCAGCCCAGTTCGACCAGCGCCTGCCTGGTCGCGGCCAGGATCGCGGCGTCCGCGGCGGCGCTGCGCGGGCGCCCGGGACGGCCGGCGGGGGTGCGACTCTGCATCCCATGACCATAACCGGCGGGTTCTGCGGGGCCGTGAGGGAGATCACCGGAAAGAGGTGTCGCCCGCCCGCCCACAGCCATTACGCTACGGGTCGTAGCGGAAAGCTCGCGAGGGACGTTCGCGGGCGGGACGACTCGGCGCGGGTGGGGACCCGGCGCCGGACATCGACGCTTTTTTCTTCAGACGCGGTATCGGGGGAGGATAGACGCATGCAGCCACGGAACATGTCCATGAGCGGCGTGGTCGACCTCGCCGCGGTGAAGGCGGCCCAGGAGGCCAAGGCCAAGGCCGAGCAGACGCGCGCCGAAGCCGCCCGGCAGGGCGGCACGGGTGCCGTCTCCCCGGCCGATCTCGTCATCGACGTCGACGAAGCCGGCTTTGAACGCGAGATCCTCCAGCGCTCCGCAGAGGTGCCGGTCGTCATCGACTTCTGGGCCGAGTGGTGTCAGCCCTGCAAGCAGCTGAGCCCGGTCCTGGAGCGGCTGGCCGTCGAGTACAACGGGCGCTTCCTGCTCGCCAAGATCGACGTCGACGCCAACCAGATGCTGATGCAGCAGTTCGGGGTGCAGGGCATCCCGGCGGTGTTCGCCGTCGTCGCCGGTCAGGCCCTGCCGCTGTTCCAGGGGGCGGCGAGCGAGGAGCAGATCCGGGGAACCCTCGACCAGCTGGTGCAGGTGGCCGAGCAGCGCTTCGGGCTGACCGGTCTGACCGTCGACCCGGACGCGGAGCCGGGCGGCGCGGCCGGTGCCGAGGCGCCGGAGGGGCCGTACGACGCGGCCCTGAACGCCGCCGCGCTGGCGCTGGACGCCGGCGACCTGGACGGCGCGGTGCGCGCGTACCAGAACGTACTGGCCGACGACCCGGGCCACCCCGAGGCCAAACTCGGCCTCGCGCAGGCCGAGTTGCTGCGCCGGGTGCAGCACATGGACCCGCAGAAGGTCCGTCGCGAGGCGGCCGAGAAGCCGAAGGACGCCGAGGCGCAGATCGCCGCCGCGGACCTGGATCTGGTGGGCGGTCATGTCGAGGACGCCTTCGGGCGGTTGATCGAGACGGTGCAGCGCACGGTGGGTGACGACCGGGACGCGGTGCGACGCCGACTGCTCGAACTGTTCGAGGTCGTGGGCCCCGAGGACCCGCGGGTGGTCGGTGCCCGCCGGGCGCTGGCGCGGGCGCTTTTCTGACCAGTCCGTAAACGCCACGGCCTGTGACGCCGGGGTGAAAGGTTTGCCGACAAGGCGTTGAGGCCGCTCCGCTTTACCAAATCTTGGTAATCGGGGCGGCTGTTACTCCGAGTAAATCAAGGCCGTTGATCTGTCTGGTTTCGTACAGGGATCAACGGCTTTGTTCTGCCCTGGGATGCGACCGAGTGTCGCGCTCCGAGATCACGCGGACGTTTCTCGGTTATCCGGCCGTTACTAGCCAGTAACGAACCCCCTTGTGCAGGCGGCCAATTTGCACCACGATCGGCGACGCTCGGTCCATTCCCGTACCCCGGCATCCGGTCGGGGCGAGGGAGACTCTGGGTCCCCACCGAGCAGAGCCGGCGGCAGTGGCGCCGGGTCTTGGGCAGGGGGGTCTTCGCCGGCCGGCGAAGCCTGTCCAGCAAGGTTGTGCGTGATGTGCGTCAGGCGCGACCAGTGGTTGTCGCTCGGGGGTGATCGCCGGTGATTCGGGCGCGGTACGCGCCGCCGAGCGCGGGCGCTCTCCTTCCCGAGGACGTAGCACTTCTCCCATCCCTGCCCGGCTGAGCCGCCGACCGTGGGCGAGACCGGGCCAGGAGATGTACGTCCGAGAAGGAGGAAATATGGAGTCCCAGGTGCGTGGCGGGACCAGATGGAAGCGGTTCGCTGTGGTCATGGTGCCCAGCGTGGCCGCCACTGCGTGCATAGGTGTCGCCCTCGCGCAGGGCGCGCTCGCCGCCTCGTTCAGCGTGTCCGGTCAGTCCTTCAAGGTGACCGCGGACAAGCTGGTCGGTCAGGGCTTCGAGCAGTACGGCGCGCTCGACAACGGCTACACCCTCAGCGGTGATCAGACCGCCCACCCGGTGGCGGTCTCGGCCTTCAACTCGGCCGAGATCACCAACATGTGCCAGTCGGTCGTCACGCCGAACATCCCGGTGCTGGGTTCGGTGAGCCTCGTGCTGAAGGCGGGCGCGAACAAGCCGGTCGAGGCCAGTCAGCTGTACATCGACCTCGATGACCTCAGCGCCGACGCCACCTTCAAGAACATCGACATCGGTGTTGCGGCCAAGGACGCCGGCAAGGGTCCTGGCATGAAGGGCGGCAAGGAGCAGGCCAACCCGTTCGGCTTCGCGCAGCAGGCCGACTCGGCCACGCTGACCGGCGTGAAGCAGACGGCGTGGGCGACCACGGCCGGCACCTTCAAGCTCAGCGGTCTGCACATGTCCGTCTCGGCGGGCACGCACGAGTGCTACTAGGCACTCGATGACGGGCGGGGGAGCCGACGGCGCCCCCGCCCGCGCCAGTTGGACCGCGTTTTCACACGCGGCACACATCACCACCACAGCAACGCTGCACCAGGGAGCTGTTTTCCATGAGCGCCGAGACCCCTGCCGCCGACCCCGGCCAGTTCACCCGCCGGAGGCAGCAGTTCCGCGCCTGGCGGGGCACGCGTCCGTTCTGGGCCGGTGTGCTCGTCATCTTCGGCGGCTTTCTCATCCTGTACTTCCCGTACGCACACCTCCAGCTGGGCCATCTCTCGATGACGATGGGGACTCCCGGCGGCTCCAGTTCCCTGATCATCGGTGTGCTGCTCATCGTTCTCGGCATCACCCTCTGGGTCCAGCAGCACATCCGGGTCTTCGCGGGCATCGCGGCGATCCTGCTGGCGCTGGTGTCCATTCCGCTGTCCAACATCGGCGGCTTCATCGTCGGCTTCCTGTCCGCGCTGATCGGCGGGGCGATGGCCGTGGCCTGGGCGCCCGGCGCGCCGCCGCAGCCGCAGCCGCCGGCCGGGGCGGTCCCCGGCGCGGGCGGCGCCCCCGAGGCCGCACCGCTGCCGGACCAGCGCATGGGCGAGCCGACCGACCTGTCAGGAACGAGCCCGGCCAACGGGGCGAACGGGAGGCACAGTGCCGGCTGACGAGGTGACGCGCGGGAGCGATACGGAGGAGCCCCGCGCCAGAACCGGACCGCGCCACGCGGCCCCCAGAAAGCCGCTGTTCACCAGATTCCACATGCCGGCCGGCAAGGCGATAGCCACCGTGGCGATGCCGACGGCCGTGCTCATGGGCATGGGCTTCACCTCCACGCTCGCCATCGCGGCGGGCGGCGGCGACGGCCCGTCCCCGTCGACCTCGGCCAAGAGCCTGACGGCCGACGAGTACAAGGACTGCGTGAAGGCGCTGGACGACGCCAAGGACCCGTCGGCCTCGCCCTCGCCGTCCGCCTCGGCGGACCGGTCCGAGACGCCGACGCCCTCGTCCTCGGCGAGCGCCGACGCCGGGAAGGACTCCGGCAAGGACACGGGCAAGGACACGTCCGGATCGCCGTCCTCCGACTCCGGCTCCGCCGGCTCGGGTTCGGCCGGCTCGGGCTCGGCCGATTCAGGTTCGGCCGATTCAGGTTCGGCCGATCCGGGTTCGGCCGGGAAGACCGAGCAGAAGCCGGCCGGGACCTCCGGGTCCGCCGGCTCGGACTCCGGTGCGACGACGCCCGGTACGACGGCGGGCCAGAGCGGCGGCGGGCTGCTGGGCACCATCGGCGACACGCTCGGGAACATCCTCACCGGCGGCGCCAAGGACACCCCCACGGCGTCCGCGAGCCCCACGCCCACGGCGACCCCGTCGGCCTCGGCCTCGGCCTCGAAGCCCGCCGGCACCGTCAAGGACACCACGTCCAAGACCGTCAAGACGGTCGGGGACACGGTGAAGAACACCACCGACAAGGTCTCCAAGGCGGCCGACGACGCGGGCAGGACGGTCAAGGACACGGCCGGGTCGGCCACCGCGAGCCCGACCGCCGGCGCCGACCCGTCCGCGAGTGCGACCCCTTCGGCGCAGGACTGCCCGGTGGCCACCACCGACGAGGGCGGCGTCGACAACCAGGTGCCGGTGGCGGACGACCCCTGGTACCTCAGCGCCAGCTCGCTGCTGCTGAAGGGCGCCGACTACCAGGGCATCGTCGAGGTCAGGGCGGCGAACGGCACCACCAAGAAGGCGCTGAAGTACGTGGTCTCCGACGGCACCGACATCGGCGACCTGCACCAGACGGTGGAGGACAAGCTCACCGGCAAGACGTACCACGTCCAGGCCGCCAAGGGCTCGACGTCGACGATCCGCGACGGCAAGACGGTGATGTACACCGAGAAGATCTCGGGCAATCTGTTCGGGCTGATCCCCATGACGTTCAGCCCCGACAGCCCGCCCCCGCTGAACCTGCCGCTGATCTACTTCACCAATGTGAAGGTGACCCAGGCGGCCCAGTTCGGCGGCACCCTGCACGTGCCCGGGATGCACGTGTACACGACCGGCTGACCGGTCCCCAGGTCCCGTCCGGGAGCCGCAACACAGCAGAGGGCGCCCCCCGTTCGCGGGGGGCGCCCTCAGCGCCGTGCGAAGCCTGCGGGGTACGTCAGTTGTCGCTGCCCAGGTGGTGGACCCGGATCAGGTTGGTGGTGCCGGGGACACCGGGGGGCGAACCGGCGGTGATCACCACGGTGGCGCCCGTCTCGAAGCGGCCCAGCTTGGCCAGCTCCTGGTCCACCTGCTCGACCATGTCGTCGGTGGTGTTCACGAACGGCACCACGTGCGGCTCCACGCCCCAGCTCAGCGTGAGCTGGTTGCGGGTGGCCTCCTCGGTGGTGAAGGCGAGGATCGGCTGGG
The DNA here is from genome assembly GCF_007896895.1 of Streptomyces misionensis. GTDB lineage: Bacteria > Actinomycetota > Actinomycetes > Streptomycetales > Streptomycetaceae > Streptomyces > Streptomyces misionensis_A. The sequence continues at coordinate 47,148 of NZ_VOGW01000177.1, forward strand.
CGGCGCGGTAGCGGGACAGCCGGCGCGCGGTGTCGCCGGACTGGGTGAAGGCCACCAGGCCCCGGCCGCCGAGGAAGTCGGCGATCTCGCAGGCCGCGCGGGCCACCGAACCGCCCTGGGTGCGCGGCTTCTTGCCCGGCACCAGCGGCTGGAGGCCCTTGGAGAGCAGCTCCTGCTCGGCGGCCTGGACGATCTTCGACATCGTCTTGACCGTCTCGATCGGGTAGGCGCCCACCGAGGACTCGGCGGACAGCATCACCGCGTCGGCGCCGTCCAGGATCGCGTTGGCCACGTCGGAGGCCTCGGCGCGGGTCGGACGGGAGTTGGTGATCATCGACTCCATCATCTGGGTCGCCACGATCACGGGCTTGGCGTTGCGCCGGCACAGCTCGATCAGGCGCTTCTGCACCATGGGGACCTTCTCGAGCGGGTACTCCACCGCGAGGTCGCCGCGGGCCACCATCACGGCGTCGAAAGCCGCGACGACGTCCTGCATGTTCTCCACCGCCTGCGGCTTCTCCACCTTGGCGATGACCGGGACCCGGCGGCCCTCCTCGTCCATGACGCGGTGCACGTCCTGGACGTCCTTGGCGTCGCGCACGAAGGACAGGGCGACCAGGTCGCAGCCCATGCGCAGCGCGAAGCGCAGGTCCTCGACGTCCTTCTCGCTCAGCGCGGGCACGTTGACGGCCGCGCCGGGCAGGTTGATGCCCTTGTGGTCGGAGACGACACCGCCCTCGATGACGATGGTGCGGACCCGGGGGCCCTCCACGTCCACGACCTTCAGCTCGACGTTGCCGTCGTTGATCAGGACCTGGTCGCCGCGCGAGACGTCGCCCGGCAGCCCCTTGTACGTCGTCCCGCAGATGTGCTTGTCACCGGGCACGTCCTCGGTGGTGATGACGAACTCGTCACCGCGCTCCAGCTCGACCGGGCCCTCGGCGAAGGTCTCCAGCCGGATCTTCGGGCCCTGGAGGTCGGCGAGGACGCCGATGGGCCGGCCGGTCTCCTTGGAGGCGGCCCGGACGCGGTCGTACCGCGCCTGGTGCTCGGCGTGGGAGCCGTGGCTGAAGTTGAAGCGGGCCACGTTCATGCCGGCCTCGATCAGGGCGACGAGCATCTCGTGGGAGTCGACCGCGGGGCCGAGAGTACAGACGATTTTCGAACGGCGCATGGGGCGATCCTATCGGTTTGTTTCGCTACGGAATATTCCGTCTGGCGGAAGATACAAATGAGAGGCGTCCTGCTCAGGTGCTGCTCAATTGCTCTTTCCGACCAGCGCATAGGTCTGCGTCGCGATCTCCAGTTCTTCATCCGTCGGCACCACGGCCACGGCCACCCGCGCGGACGCCGGTGAAATCAGCCGAGCCGGCCCGCCGCGCGCGGCGTTCAGCTCCGGGTCGACCGCCGCGCCCAGCCCCTCCAGGCCCGCGATCGCCGCCTCCCGCACGGGCGCCGCGTTCTCGCCGACCCCGGCGGTGAAGACGATCGCGTCCACCTTCCCGAGGACGGCGAAATAGGCGCCGATGTACTTCTTGAGCCGGTGAATGTAAATGTCGAAGGCGAGAGCGGCTTCTTCGTCGCCCTCGTCGATCCGGCGGCGGATCTCGCGCATGTCGTTGTCCCCGCACAGACCGAACAGTCCGCTCCTCTTGTTGAGAAGAGTGTCGATCTCGTCCATGGACATTCCGCCAACCCGGGCCAAATGGAAGATGACGGCCGGATCCAGATCACCGGATCGCGTACCCATCACCAGGCCCTCCAAAGGCGTCAGTCCCATGGAGGTGTCCACGCACCGGCCCCGCTCCACGGCCGAGGCGGAGGCGCCGTTGCCCAGGTGGAGCACGATCACGTTCACCTCGGACGGGTCCTTGCCCAGCAGCCGCGCGGCCTCGCGCGAGACGTAGGCGTGCGAGGTGCCGTGGAAGCCGTAGCGGCGCACCCGGTAGCGGTCGGCGATCCTCGGGTCGATCGCGTAGCGCGCCGCCGACTCCGGCATGGTGGTGTGGAACGCGGTGTCGAACACGGCGACCTGCGGCAGGTCGGGACGGAGCGCCCGGGCGGTGCGGATGCCGGTCAGATTGGCGGGGTTGTGCAGCGGGGCGACCGGGATCAGCCGCTCGATCTCGGTGAGCACGCCGTCGTCGACGACCGTGGGCTCGGTGAAGAACATCCCGCCGTGCACCACCCGGTGCCCGATCGCGAGCAGGTCCGGCGAGTCGAGGCCCACGCCGTCCCGGGCCAGCTCCCCGGCGACCGCCTTGAGCGCCGCGTCGTGGTCGGCGATCGGGCCGTTCTGCTCCCGCCGCTCGCCGCTCGGGACGCAGGTGTGTTCCATCCGGGAGGTCTGCTCGCCGATCCGCTCGACCAGCCCGACGGCGAGCCGGCTCGCGTCCCGCATGTCGAGCAGCTGGTACTTCAGCGACGAGGAACCGGAGTTGAGGACGAGGACACGGGTCGCGGTCACGGTACGGGCACGCTCTCTGCTCGGTCGGCGGATGTCTGGGCCTGGATGGCGGTGATGGCCACGGTCGTCACGATGTCCTGCACCAGGGCGCCCCGGGACAGGTCGTTGACCGGCTTGCGCAGCCCCTGGAGGACCGGTCCGACGGCGATCGCGCCGGCCGAGCGCTGCACGGCCTTGTAGGTGTTGTTGCCGGTGTTGAGGTCGGGGAAGATCAGCACGGTGGCCTGCCCGGCGACCTCGGAGCCCGGCAGCTTGGTGGCGGCGACGGACGGCTCCACCGCCGCGTCGTACTGGATCGGCCCCTCGATCTTCAGGTCGGGCCGGCGGGCCCGCACCAGCTCGGTGGCCGTGCGCACCTTGTCGACGTCGGCGCCCGAGCCGGAGGTGCCCGTGGAGTACGACAGCATCGCGATCCGCGGCTCCACCCCGAACCGGGCCGCGGTGGCGGCCGACTGGACGGCGATGTCCGCCAGCTGCTCGGCGTCCGGGTCCGGGTTGACCGCGCAGTCGCCGTAGACCAGCACCTTGTCGGCCAGGCACATGAAGAACACCGAGGAGACGATCGAGGCCTCCGGGCGGGTCTTGATGATCTCGAAGGCCGGGCGGATGGTGGCCGCGGTGGAGTGCACCGAACCGGAGACCATGCCGTCGGCCAGGCCCTCCTCGACCATCAGGGTGCCGAAGTAGTTCACGTCCGTGACCACGTCGTACGCCAGCTCCACCGTCACGCCCTTGTGGGCGCGCAGCGCCGCGTACTTCTCCGCGAAGGCGTCGCGCAGCTCGGAGGTGGCCGGGTCGATCAGCCGGGTGTCGCCGAGGTCGATGCCGAGATCCGCGGCCTTCTTGCGGATCTGGTCGGCGGGCCCCAGCAGGGTCAGGTCGCACACGCCCCGGCGCATCAGCACCTCGGCCGCGTGCAGCACCCGCTCCTCGGTGCCCTCCGGCAGCACCACCCGGCGCCGGTCGGCGCGGGCCCGCTCCAGCAGCTTGTGCTCGAACATCATCGGGGTGACCCGGTCGCCGCTCGACGCGGCGACCCGGCCGGCCAGGTCCACCGTGTCGACGTGGCGCTCGAACAGGCCCAGCGCGGTCTCCGCCTTGCGCGGGGTGGCCGCCGTCATCCGGCCCTCCAGCGAGAACAGCCGCTCGGCGGTCGGGAAGCTGTTGCCGCGCACGGACAGCACCGGGGTGCCGGGGGCGAGCCGGGCGGCCAGGGTGAGGATCTCCTCGCTCGGCACCTCGTCCAGGGTGAGCAGCACACCGGCTATCGGCGGGGTGCCGGCGCTGTGCGCGGCCAGCGCGCCGACGACCAGGTCGGCGCGGTCCCCGGGGGTGACGACCATGCAGCCCGGCGTCAGCGCGGGCAGGAACCGCGGCAGCATCGCACCGCCGAAGACGAAGTCGAGGGTGTCCCGGGCGAGCCCGGAGTCGTCGCCGAGCAGCACCCGGGCGTCGAGGGCCTGGGCGATCTGGGCGACGGTCGGCGCGGACAGCGCGGGCTCGTCGGGCAGCACGTAGCAGGGCACCGGCAGCCGGGAGGACAGCCGCGCGGCGATGTCGTCGCGGTCCTCGCGGGCCACCCGGTTGGCGACCATCGCGAGCACGTCGCAGCCGAGGCCGTGGTAGGCGCGGTAGGCGTTGCGGACCTCCGCGCGCACCGACTCGGCGGTGTGGCCGCGGCCGCCGACCACCGGGAGCACCAGGGCGCCGAACTCGTTGGCGAGGCGGGCGTTGAGGGCCAGCTCGTCGGGGAGCTGGGTGGCGGCGAAGTCGGTGCCGAGGACGAGGACCACGTCGTAGTCGCGGGCCAGCCGGTTGAAGCGGTCGACGAGCGTGGAGACCAGCTCGTCGGTGCCCCGCTCGGCCTGGAGCGCGGACGCCTCCCGGTAGTCCAGGCCGACCACGGTCGCCGGGTCCTGGGAGAGGCGGTAGCGCGCCCGCAGCAGGTCGAACATCCGGTCGGGTCCGTCGTGCACGAGTGGACGGAAGACGCCCACCCGGTCGGCCTGCCGGGTCAGGAGTTCCATGACCCCCAGCTCCACGACCTGACGGCCGTCGCCCCGGTCGATGCCGGTCACGTACACGCTGCGCGTCACGTGTCCACTCCGTTTCTCCTGTCGGCACAAAGCCGGCACAAAAGGGTCGGCACAAAAATCGCCCACCAAGGTGAGCAGAACCCTCTTGACAGTACCCCTCGGCCGGGATAAGGCGCCCGTCAGGATCCCTGTCCTTCCCGGCGGACGTGAAACAATCGGAGACGGCGCACGCACGGACCACAGCGAGCAGGAGACACAGCACGATGCGCATCGGAGTACTCACCGCAGGCGGCGACTGCCCCGGCCTCAACGCCGTGATCCGTTCGGTCGTGCACCGGGCGGTGACGCAGTACGACGACGAGATCATCGGTTTCGAGGACGGCTACCGGGGTCTGCTCGACCGTCACTACCGGACCCTCGACCTGGACGCGGTCGGCGGCATCCTGGCCCTCGGCGGCACCATCCTCGGCTCGTCCCGCCTGGAGCGCGACCGGCTCCGGGAGGCCTGTGAGCGGGCCACCGACATGGTCGAGGAGTTCGGCATCGACGCGCTGATCCCGATCGGCGGCGAGGGCACCCTGACGGCGGCCCGGATGCTCTCCGACGCGGGCCTGCCGGTCGTCGGCGTGCCCAAGACGATCGACAACGACATCTCCTCCACCGACCGCACCTTCGGCTTCGACACCGCCGTCGGGGTCGCCACCGAGGCGATGGACCGGCTGAAGACCACCGCCGAGTCCCACCAGCGGGTGATGGTGGTCGAGGTCATGGGGCGGCACGCCGGCTGGATCGCCCTGGAGTCCGGCATGGCCGCCGGCGCCCACGGCATCTGCCTGCCCGAGCGGCCCTTCGACCCGGCCGACCTGGTCAAGATGGTCGAGGAGCGCTTCGCCCGCGGCAAGAAGTTCGCCGTCATCTGCGTCGCCGAGGGCGCCCACCCGGCCGAGGGCACCATGGACTACGGCAAGGGCGAGATCGACCAGTACGGCCACGAGCGCTTCCAGGGCATCGGCACCGCGCTGGCGTACGAGCTGGAGCGGCGCCTCGGCAAGGAGGCCAAGCCGGTCATCCTCGGCCATGTGCAGCGCGGCGGCGTGCCCACCGCTTACGACCGCGTCCTCGCCACCCGCTTCGGCTGGCACGCCGTGGAGGCCGCCCACCGGGGCGACTTCGGCAAGATGACCGCCCTGCGCGGCACCGACGTCCTGATGGTCCCGCTGGCGGAGGCGGTCACCGAGCTGAAGACGGTCCCGAAGAGCCGGATGGAGGAGGCGGAGTCGGTCTTCTGACCGGCCCGCGCCGCCGGGGGTGCCTTCCCCCGGCGGTTCCCCGGCGTCACCCCTTGACCGCGCCGCCCAGTGCGAAGCCGTTGCCGAGGCGGCGGGCGACCAGGGCGTAGAGCAGGATCACCGGGGTCGAGTAGACGACGGAGAAGGCGGCCAGCTGCCCGTAGGCGACCATGCCGCGGTTGCCGAAGAAGTCGTTGACGCTGACCGAGGCGGGCATCCGGTCCGGGCTGAGCAGCAGCATGAAGGGGACGAAGAAGTTGCCCCACATCATCACGAACGAGAACACCGTGACGACGGCGAGGCCCGGACCCATCAGGGGCAGCACGATCCGCAGCAGCGACTGGAGCGGGGAGGCCCCGTCGGTCCAGGCCGCCTCCTCCAGCTCCCTCGGCACGCCGTCCATGAAGTTCTTCATCAGCCAGATGGCGAACGGCAGCTGGGTGGCGGCGAAGAACAGGATCGTGCCCTGGAAGGTGTCGATCAGGTTCACCCGGACGAACAGTGCGTAGACCGGCACCATGATCGCCGTGATGGGCAGGCTGGTGGCGAACAGGATCGTCAGCAGGAACGGCCGGTTGAGCCGGGAGCGGAACCGGGAGAGCGGATAGGCGGCCAGCGCGGCGCAGGCGACGGTCAGGGCGGTGGCGAACCCGCACAGGATCAGGCTGTTGAGCAGCGGGGTGTAGGTGATCTCCGGGGTCAGGACCGCCCGGAAGTTGCCCAGGGTGAGCGCGTGCGGGAGCCGTACCCGCAGACCGGCGCGCGGGTCCACGCTCGACAGGACCACCCAGGCCAGCGGCAGCGCGAACGCGGCGGCCACCAGCAGCAGACAGGCGTCCGCGGCGAGCCTTCGGGCGGGGCGGGAGCGGGCCATCAGACCTCCGTCCGCAGCAGCCGCAGGTACACGACCGAGAACAGGGAGCCGACCAGCAGCAGGAGCAGGGCGACCGCGGTGCCGTAGCCGATCATGCTGTTCTGGAAGGCCTGTTCGTACATGAACAGCGGCAGGGTCTGGCTCCTGTTGCCCGGGCCGCCCCGGGTCATCACCCAGATCAGCCCGAACACCGAGAGGGTCTGGAGGGTGTTGAGCATGAGGTTGGTGCCGATGGAACGGCGGATCATCGGCAGGGTGACGTGCCACAGCCGCCGCCAGCCGCCCGCCCCGTCCACCTCGGCGGCCTCCGTGATCTCGGCCGGGATCTCGTCCAGCGCGGCCGAGTAGACCAGCATCGAGAACGCGGTCCCGCGCCACACGTTGGCGAACGACACCGCGAGGATCGGCAGCGTGTACAGCCAGTTCTGGCGCGGCAGGTGGAGCCAGCCGAGGACGGCGTCCAAGGTGCCCTCGCGCCGGAAGAACGCGTACAGCAGGAACCCCGCCACCACCTCCGGCAGCACCCACGCGGTGACCACCACCGCGCCGGCCACCGCCCGCACCGGCCGTGACGCCCGCTTCATCAGCGCGGCCAGCGCGAGCCCCAGGGTGTTCTGCCCGACGATCGAGGACAGCACGGTGAACACCAGCGTCAGCCACACGGCGTTGCGGAAGTCGGCGTCCGTGAAGGCCCGGCGGAAGTTGGCGAACCCGACGAAGGAGGAGTGCGCCTGGCCGGTCAGTTGCAGGTCGGTGAAGGCGATGAGGACGCAGTAGGCGATGGGTCCGGCGAGGAAGAGCAGCAGCAGGACGACGGCGGGCGCGAGCGGGAGGGCCCGGGTGAGCCGCTGCCTCACCTGCGGACCACCACCTGGCCGTCGGTGACGTCCTTGAGCGCGGCGTCGTAGTCACCCGCCGCCCGCGCCACCGACCGGTCGCCGGTCGTCACGCTCTCCATCGCCTCCTGGATGGCCGTCGACACCTTCGGGTACGCGGGGAACGCTGGCCGGTAGTGGGTCGTGGCCACCAGCTCGGTGAAGAACCTGATCCCGGGCTGGGCGCCGATGTAGGCGGGGTCGGCGGCGACGTCCTCGCGCACGGCGATGCCGGAGTTGGCGATGTACCACCTGCGCGCGTTGTCCTTGGTCTGGAGCGTCCTGACGAAGTCGAAGGCGAGGCCGGGGTGGGCGGCGCGGGCCGGCACGGACCAGGCCCAGCCGCCGGACATGCTCACCTTGCCGGGCGCCTGCCCGTGCTGGGTCGGCATGTGGGCGAGCCCCAACTCCTTGGACCAGCCGGGCCATTCGTGGCCGCTGCCGGGCAGCCAGTCCTGCGGCAGCCAGGAGCCGTCCAGGTCGATGCCGAGCTTGCCCTGGGGGAGGAGTTCACCGCGCACGGTGGTGGCGTGGTTGGGGTCGAGGGCGTCGGAGACGTCCGGGCCGAGCTTCTCCGCGAAGACCGTCCGCAGGAAGGCGAGCGAGTCCCGGAACCCCCGGCTGCCGGTGATCCACTTCTTGCTCGTGGCGTCGTACAACGGGTCGCTCTTCCCGTCGTTCGTACCGTAGAGCAGCTCCTCGAAGCCCTGCATGGCGGCCTGTTCGCCCGCCGCCTTGCCGGTGTAGACGTTGAGCGGGGTGACACCGGGGACCTTCCGCTTGATGGTGCGGGCGGCGGCGAGGATGTCGTCCCAGGTCCTCGGCTGCCAGTCGGTGGGCAGCCCCGCCGCGCGGAACACCCGCTTGTCGTACCAGAGTCCGCGGGTGTCGGTGCCGTCCGGGACGCCGTACGTCCTGCCGTCCGCCCCCTTGACCGCGGCCGTCGCCGTGTCGATGAAGCGCCCCCAGTCCGGCCATGTGCGCAGATACGCGTCGAGGGGCTTCAAGTAGCCGCTGGTGATGTCGGAGTTGATGAGGAAGGTGTCCTCGTAGACCAGGTCCGGGGCGGTGCGCGGGGAGCGCAGCATCTGCTGGAGCTTGGTGTAGTACTCCGAGTCCGGCGCCTTGATCGGCACCAACTCGACCTTCTTGCCCGGGTGTTCGCGCTCGAACTGCTTCTTGATCCCGGCGAGGTAGGTGTCCATCACCTTGACGGAGTTGTCGGTGGACTGCTTGTACGACACCTTCAGCGTGTTCGGTCCGGAGTCGGAACCGGTGCCGCACGCGCTGAGGGCGCAGGCGGCGAGGACGGTGGTGAGGAGGGCGGAGAGAGCGGCGGTGGGGCGCACGGGCATGACCTCCTGCGGGCACACGTGGAAAGTGGCCTGGTGGTAGCCGTGAAGGTAAGAGCGGCGGTCCGGCCGGGTCAATGCGTGTGCACGGTAAGGAAGTTCGCGATCTCTCCCGGCTCAGTGCCGCTGCGGCACCCAGCGGTACACCAGCTCCGGCCGTCCCACCTGGCCGTACAGCGGGCTGCGCGCGGCCCGGCCGGTGTCCACCAGGTGCTCCAGGTAGCGGCGCGCGGTAATCCGGGAGATGCCCACCACCTCGGCGACCCCGGCCGCGGTCAGACCGTCGGCCGCCTCGCGCAGCGCGCCGGTCACCCGCTCCAGGGTGGGCCCGCTGAGCCCCTTGGGCAGCGCGGCCGGCGCCGGGGCCCGCAGCACCGCGAGCGCCCGGTCCACCTCGTCCTGCCCGCTCGCCTCGCCCGCCGCGCCCCGGAACTCGGCGTAGCGCACCAGCCGGTCCCGCAGGGTGGCGAAGGTGAACGGCTTGAGCACGTACTGCACCACGCCCAGCGAGACGCCCTCGCGCACCATCGCCAGATCCCGGGCCGAGGTCACCGCGATCACGTCCGCGTGGTGCCCCGAGGCGCGCAGCGAGCGGGCGAACTGGAGGCCGTGCACATCGGGCAGGTGCAGATCGAGCAGGAGCAGGTCCACCGCCGTGCGGTCCAGGACGCGCCGGGCCTCGGCGCCCGTGCGGGCCTTGGCGACCGCGACGAAGCCCGGCACCCGGCCCACGTACAGCTCGTGCGCGTCGGCGGCGACGGGATCGTCCTCCACCACGAGCACTCTGATCGGTCTGCCGTCGCTCACGCCGCACCGCCCTTGGCAGGGGCGGGCGCCGGGCGCAGCGGCAGCCGCGCCTCGAAGACCGCGCCCCCGTCCGCCGACGCGTCGGAGACCGTCAGCGTGCCCTCGCGCCGGGTGACCGCCTGGCGCACCAGGGCGAGCCCGAGGCCGCGCCCGCCGGGCCCGGCCGGTTTGGTGGAGAAGCCGCGCTCGAACACCAGGTCGGCGTGGCCGGGGTCGACGCCGGGGCCGGTGTCGGTGACCCGGAGCACCAGTTCGGCCGCCGAGGCGTACGCCGTCACGGTCACCCGCGCCCGCGCGCTGCCCCGCGCCGCGTCCACCGCGTTGTCGATCAGGTTGCCGAGGATGGTCACCAGGTCCCGGGCGGGCAGGTCGTCGGGCAGCAGGCCGTCGTCCAGGCGGCTGTCGGAGGACACCACCAGCTCCACGCCCCGCTCGTTGGCCTGGGAGGTCTTGCCCAGCAGCAGTGCCGCGAGCACCGGCTCGCTCACCGCCGCCACCACCTGGTCGGTCAGCGCCTGCGCCAGCTCCAGCTCGGCGGTGGCGAACTCCACGGCCTCCTCGGCCCGGCCCAGCTCGATCAGCGACACCACGGTGTGCAGCCGGTTCGCCGCCTCGTGGGCCTGCGAGCGCAGCGCCTGGGTGAAGCCCCGCTCGGTGTCCAGCTCGCCCATCAGCGACTGGAGTTCGGTGACATCGCGCAGGGTGACGACCGTACCGCGGTGCTCGCCGCCGGAGACGGGAGAGGTGTTGACCACCAGCACCCGGGAGGCGGTCAGGTGCACCTCGTCCACCCGGGGGCGCGAGGACAGCAGCGCGCCGGTCAGCGGGGCGGGCAGGCCGAGTCCGGCGACCGAGCGGCCCACCACGTCCTCGCCCACGCCCAGCAGTTCCCGCCCGCCGTCGTTGATCAGCGCCACCCGGTACCGTCCGTCCAGCATCAGCAGCCCCTCGCGGACCGCGTGCAGCGCCGCCTGGTGGTAGTCGTGCATCCGGCTCAGCTCGGTGGCGTTCATGTTGTGGGTGTGGCGGCGCAGCCGGGCGTTGACGACGTACGTGCCGACCGCGCCCAGCAGCAGCGCCCCGCCGGCCACCCCGAGCAGCGCCGTGACCTGGTCCTGGAGGCGCTCGCTGATCCGGTCCACGGTGATGCCGGCGCTGACCAGGCCGACGATCCGGCCGCCGTCCGTCACGGGGGTCACCGCGCGCACGGAGGGGCCGAGGGTGCCGGTGTAGGTCTCGGTGAAGGTGCGGCCCCGCCGGGCGGGGGCGGTGGTGCCGAGGAAGCGTTTGCCGATCTGGCGGCGGTCCGGGTGGGTCCAGCGGATGCCGTCCGGATTCATGATCGTGACGAAGTCGACGTTGGCGTCCCGGGTGACCTTCAGGGCGTACGGCTCCAGGGCCGCGGTCGGGTCCGGGGTGCGGATCGCGTCACGGACCGTGGGGGTGTCGGCGATCGAACGGGCCACCGCGGTGGCCTGCCGGGCGGCCGCGTCCTCGGCCTGCCGTCGGTCGCTGACGTAGGTGAACAGCGCGTATCCGGCCACGACCACCGCTATCAGCACGGCCTGCATGGCGAACAGCTGGCCCGCCAGGCTGCGGGGACGGGTCAGGGACGGAAGACGCATGCCAGCCAGTGTGCCCCCCGGTCGTGGCGTGAACTAAATGAACGCAAGCGTGACCGCCCTCACAGGCCGGGAGATAGTCACCGCGTTCCCCAGCACCATCCCGGACGTGAGCCGCACGCCGGTCGTGCACCGACGAAGACGTCAAGGAGGGCAGCCGTGGCCGCCACCACTCCCGATACGGCACCTGCCGCACCCCGCGCCAAGCGGGACCGGACCCATTACCTGTACATCGCCGTCATCGTGGCGGTCGTGCTCGGCATCGCGGTCGGTCTGATCTGGCCGGACGCCGCGGTGAAGCTCCAGCCGCTGGGCACCGGGTTCGTCAACCTGATCAAGATGATGATCTCGCCGATCATCTTCTGCACCATCGTGCTCGGCATCGGGTCCGTGCGGAAGGCCGCCAAGGTGGGCGCCGTCGGCGGCATAGCCCTCGGCTACTTCCTCGTGATGTCGCTGGTCGCCCTCGCCATCGGGCTCGTCGTCGGCAATGTGCTGCACCCGGGCTCCGGGCTCCACCTGACGAACGCGCTCAAGCAGACGGGGCAGGCGCAGGTCGGCCAGGACGCGCTGCCGCCCGTGGACTTCGTGCTGTCGATCATCCCCAAGACGTTCGTGTCCGCCTTCACCGAGGGCCAGGTCCTCCAGACGCTGCTGGTCGCCCTGCTCGCCGGGTTCGCCCTCCAGGCCATGGGCGCGGCCGGGCAGCCGGTGCTGCGCGGCGTCGAGCACCTCCAGCGGCTGGTCTTCCGCATCCTGTCCATGGTGATGTGGGCGGCGCCCCTCGGCGCGTTCGGCGCGATCGCGGCGGTCACCGGCTCGGCCGGCCTGGACGCGCTCAAGAGCCTCGCCGTGCTGATGCTCGGCTTCTACATCACCTGTGTCCTCTTCGTCTTCGTGGTGCTCGGCGCCGTGCTGCGCCTGGTGGCCGGGGTCAACGTCTTCTCCCTGTGCAAGTACCTGGCGCGGGAGTTCCTGCTGATCCTGTCCACGTCCTCCTCCGAGTCCGCGCTGCCCCGGCTGATCGCGAAGATGGAGCACCTGGGCGTGAGCAAGCCGGTCGTCGGCATCACCGTGCCGACCGGGTACTCCTTCAACCTCGACGGCACGATGATCTACATGACCATGGCGTCGCTGTTCATCGCGGACGCGCTGGGCACCCCGATGTCGGTGGGCGAGCAGATCCCGCTGCTGCTGTTCCTGCTGCTGGCGTCCAAGGGCGCGGCCGGTGTGAGTGGGGCGGGCCTCGCCACCCTGGCCGGCGGCCTCCAGTCGCACAAGCCCGCGCTGGTGGACGGCGTCGGCCTGATCGTCGGCATCGACCGGTTCATGAGCGAGGCGCGGGCGCTGACCAACTTCGCGGGCAACGCGATCGCCACCGTGCTGGTGGGGACGTGGACCAAGGAGATCGACAAGGCGCGGGTGCGGCAGGTGCTCGCCGGCGAGCTGCCGTTCGACGAGACGACGCTCGACGTGCAGGCGAGTACGGTCGCCGAGGTCCCCGAGCCCCGCAAGGAGCGGCTGGCCAAGGCCTGAGCCCCCTGTTCTCCGGATGTCCGGCCCCGCCTGAACCGGGGCCGGGCATCCGGCGTTTCGGCGTCAGGAGCCGGAACTCACCTCGGCCACCAGGGCGGTGGCCGACTCGGCGGGCACGCCGGCCGCGGTCAGGACGGTGACCGTGGCGCAACGGCCCGCCTCCCGCGCCGGCAGCAGACCGTCGTTGACGGCCTCCATCACCGCGAACAGGGTCTGCTCGTGCACGTAGGCCAGTGCCGGCGCGGGCAGCGGCGAGGTGAACACCCCTTCGTCCAGGCCCTGCTGGAGCACCCTGATCTTGGCCGCGCGCACCGGGGCGAGCCGCTCGCGGATGCCCTGGACGGTGACCGTACGCTGGGCGAGCGCGATCAGCAGCCGGTAGCGGTCCGCGGTCGCCCAGAGCGCCAGCACCGAGCGGGCCAGGGCCCTCGCCGGGTCGTCCGCCCCCGTGCGCGCCGCCGCGTCCGCGTCCGCCAGGGCCTGCACGGCCTCGTCGGTGAGGGTGCTGATCAGCGCCTCGCGGCTCGGGAAGTGGCCGTAGACGGTCCGTCGTACGACTCCGGCGGCGCGCGCGATCTGGTCCATGGAGGCATCCGGGTCGCGCAGCAGCTCGGCGAGGGCGACGTCGAGGATGCGGCGCCGGTTCGCGTCGGCGCGGCTGGGGTTACCCGTGGTCATGGCAGTCATTCTGCACGTCCTCTCGCGAGTTGCACAGCACTGTGCAACGGCGTACATTGCACATCGTTGTGCAATTGCACGCTGCTGTGCAAGTCCCGACGCGAATCCGAGGAAGGCAAACCGCTGCCATGCGACTCGTCATGACCGAACCGGTCGAGAAGATGGAGCGCCCGTACGCCCGGCGCTGGTGGGCGCTGCTGGTGCTCTGCCTGAGCCTGCTGATCATCGTGATGGCCAACACCGCCCTCACGGTCGCGGCGCCCGACATGACGAAGGACCTCGGGCTCTCCAGCGCCGACCTCCAGTGGGTGATCGACGGCTACACCGTCCCCTACGCGGCGCTGATGCTGCTGCTCGGGGCGATCGGCGACAAGTACAGCCGGCGCGGGGCGCTCGTGCTCGGCCTGCTCGTCTTCGGCGGCGGCGCCGTCTTCGGCTACCTCGCCGACAGCGCCGCGACCGTGATCGCCGCCCGCGCGGTGATGGGCGTCGGCGCGGCGCTGATCATGCCGGCCACGCTGTCGCTGCTCGCGGCGACCTTCCCGCGGGCCGAACGGGCCAAGGCGATCACGCTGTGGACCGCCACCGCCGGCCTCGCCATCGCCGCCGGACCGGTGGTCGCCGGCGCCCTGCTGCGCAACCACGGCTGGTCCTCGACGTTCCTGATCAACGTGCCGATCGCGGCCGTGGCCCTGGTCGCCGCCTTCGTCCTGGTCCCGCCGTCCAAGGCCGGCCACCACGACCGCATCGACTACGTGGGCGGCCTGCTGTCCGTGCTCTGGACCGGCGCGCTCGTCTACATGATCATCCAGGGCCCGCACTTCGGCTGGGGCGCCAAGGCCGTCACGGCCGCCGTGATCGCGGGCGCCGGACTGATCGCGTTCGTGCTGTGGGAGCTGCGCCACCCGCGTCCGATCCTGGACGTCCGCCGCTTCGCGCACCGCCGCTTCGCCGGCTCCAACCTGGCCGTCGCCCTGTTCTTCCTGGCCGTCTTCGGCGCGTTCTACTTCCTCACCCAGCACCTCCAGTTCGTCCTCGGCTACGACGCCCTCCAGACCGGCGTGCGGATGCTGCCGCTGGCCGGCGCGGTCTTCGTCGGCTCCGCCCTGACCGGCTGGCTCACCCCGCGCACCGGCATGAAGTGGACGGTCAGCGCGGGCATGGTCCTCGGCACGGTGGCGCTGGCCCTGCTCACCCGGGTGGACGCGGGCTCCACGTACGGCGACTTCCTGGCCCCGCTGATCATCCTCGGCCTCGCCATCGGCCTCGCCCTCTCGCCCTGCACCGACGCGATCATGGGCGCCTTCCCGGAGTCCGAGCTGGGCGTCGGCGGCGCGGTCAACGACACCTCGCTGGAACTGGGCGGCTCGCTCGGCATCGCCATCCTCGGCTCGCTGCTCGCGACGTCGTACGGCAACCACCTCGGCGACGCCACGGCCGGCAGCAAGCTCCCGCCGAGCGCCCTCGACACCGCCCGGGACTCGGTCGGCGCCGGGTACGCCGTCGCGCAGGGCATCGCCGACAAGGCGCACCAGGTCGCCGCGCAGGCCGCCCACGCGAGCAGCCCCCAGCAGGCCGCCCAGCTCAAGCAGCAGGCCGGTGAACTCGCGGCGGGCGCCCGCCAGATGGCCGACGCGGTCGGCTCGTCCTTCTCCGACGCCGTCGCCCACACCAGCCTCGTCGGCGCGGTCGTGCTCGGCGTCGGCACGGTCCTGGTCGCCCTCCTGCTGCCGCGCCGCGCCGGCGCGGAGGCGGCGGAGGTGAAGGAGACGGAGAAGGAGCCGGCGGACACCTCGGCTCGCTGAGGTCTTCTCACCCGCATCGATTAACGTGCCGTTCCGGACCGACCGGAACGGCACGCCGGTGCGTGGCGTCAGGAAGAGCATGGAGGCACGGGGGATGAAGATCGACTGGGACCGGCGCACCTGCGCCCGCAAGGGGCACGTGACCTACGCGCCCGACGACCCCCGGCTGCGGGTGCGGCTGCACGCGCGGACCGGGCTCGGGGACGTCTGGCGCTGTCTGCGCTGCGGAGACTTCGTGCTCGGCGAGCCGCAGGGCTCGGGGCCCGCCGAGGACGCGCCGCTGGTGCCGCGCGGCAAGGTGCTGCGGGACCTGTTCATCCTGCGCTTCCTCGCGGTCGAGCGGGCCGTGCGCGGGGTGTTCATCGTGCTGGTCGCGGTGGCGGTGTGGAAGTTCAGCAACAGCCAGGACGCGGTACGGCGGCTGTTCAACGAGTACCTGACCGTCCTGCGCCCGGTCTTCCGCCACTTCCACTACGACCTCGACCACTCGCCCGTGGTCGGCTCCATACAGAAGGCCTTCGGCTACCGGCACTCCACGCTGCTCCTGGTCGCCGGCGTGCTCCTCGCCTACGCCCTGATCGAACTGGTCGAGGCGGTCGGCCTGTGGCGCGCCAAGCGCTGGGCGGAATACCTCACGGTCGTCGCCACGGCCGCGTTCCTCCCGCTGGAGATCTACGAGCTGACGGAGAAGATCAGCTACCTCAAGATCGCCACCCTCACCCTCAACATCCTCGCCGTCCTCTACATCGCCCTCGCCAAACGCCTGTTCGGCCTGCGCGGCGGCCGCCGCAAATTCGACGAGGAACGCCACAGCGCGTCCCTGCTGGAGGTGGAGGAGTCGGCGGGGGTGCTGGTCTGACGTCCGGCCGCTTGCCTTGACCCCGGCGTCAACGCCTACCGTCACGGACATGCGAATCGGCGAGCTGGCCGCCCGGGCCGGGACCACGACGCGTGCCCTGCGTTACTACGAGGCGCGCGGGCTGCTTCCGGCGCGGCGCGACGAGAAGGGCCATCGGAGTTACGACGAGGACGACCTCCGACTCCTGCGGCAGATCCGGGTGCTCCAGGACTTCGGGTTCGAGCTGGAGGAGACGCGGCCGTTCGTGGAGTGTCTGCGGGCGGGGCATCCGCAGGGCGACGCGTGTCCCGCGTCGCTCGTGGTCTACCGGCGCAAGCTCGCGGAGCTGGACGCGCTGATCGGGCAGCTGACGGCGGTGCGGGAGACGGTCGCGGGGCAGTTGCGCCGGGCCGAGCGGGCCCGGGACGAGCTGGCCGCCGAGGCATCGGCTCCGGGGGGTCCGGAGCCCGTGTGCGAACTGGGAGGGCAGCGGTTGTGAGTGTGACGAGCGGGTTGACCGAGGTGACCGACGCCGACTTCGAGACGGAGGTGCTCGGCGCCGAGCTGCCGGTGCTGGTGCAGTTCACGGCCGAGTGGTGCGGGCCGTGCCGGCAGCTGGCGCCGGTGCTGAGGGACATCGCCGCCGAGGAGGGCGACCGGCTGAAGGTCGTACAGGTGGACGTGGACCGCAGTCCGCGGACCACCATGGCCCACGGGGTGCTGGCGACGCCCACGCTCATGGTCTTCCGCGGCGGCGAGCCGGTGCGGTCGATGGTGGGGGCGCGGGCGAAGCGGCGGCTGCTCGCGGAGCTGGCCGACGCGCTGTAAAGCGGGCCGAGAGACGGAGAAATCCCCCGGGCAATTGCGCCCGGGGGATTTCTTTGCGTATATTCGGTGGTTCGTGACTTCCTGGTCGCAGGGTCACGAAAAGCTTTGTGGGCACAGTATATCCGGGCGGGAGCGGAATTGTCAAACACCGAATTTCCAGACGATGAATTGCGCCGCGAACAGGAATTCATCGACGGACTGTACGCGCGCGTGGACGTGCTGCGCGGTGAGGCCGAGGCCTCGGTCGGGGACGCGCTCGCGCAGGGCGACAAGCCCATGCAGGCCCGGCTGGAGCGGGACATCCTGGTCGCCGAGCGGTCCGGGCTGCTCGCCGCGCTGAACGCCGTGGACGGATCGCTGTGCTTCGGCCGCATCGATCTCGCCGACGGCGCGAGCCACCACATCGGGCGGATCGGGCTGCGGAAGGACGACGCCGAGCACACCCCGGTGCTGGTCGACTGGCGGGCCGCGGTCGCCCGGCCGTTCTACCTGGCCACCGGGCACACCCCGATGGGGCTGCGGCGGCGCCGCCACATCGCCACCGAGGGCCGCACCGTCACCGCCCTGCACGACGAGATCCTGGACCTCGGCGACGCCACCCGCACCGGGCACGAGGACCACAACGGCGACGCCGTGCTGCTGGCCGCGCTGAACTCGGCGCGCACCGGCCGGATGGGCGACATCGTGCGGACCATCCAGGCCGACCAGGACCGCATCATCCGGGCACCGCACCGGGGCGTGCTGGTGGTCGAGGGCGGCCCCGGCACCGGCAAGACCGCCGTGGCCCTGCACCGGGCGGCGTACCTGCTCTACGAGCACCGGGAGCTGCTGGCCCGCCGGGCCGTGCTGATCGTCGGGCCCAACCCGGCCTTCCTCGGCTACATCGGCGAGGTGCTGCCCTCCCTCGGCGAGACCGGTGTGCTGCTGGCCACGGTCGGCGAGCTGTTCCCCGGGGTGAAGGCCACCGCCGCCGACACCCCGGAGGCGGCCGCCGTCAAGGGCGGCGCCGCGATGGCCGACGTGCTCGCCGCGGTGGTCCGCGACCGGCAGGCGCTGCCCGACCCGGTCATCGCGATCGAGCACGACCGCGAGGTGCTGATGCTGGACGACGGCCTGGTGAGCGTCGCCCGCGAGCGCACCCGGGCCGCGAAGCTGCCGCACAACGCGGCCCGCGAGCACTTCGAGGGCCACATCCTCAACACCCTCACCGAGCTGTACGCCGAGCGGGTCGGCACCGACCCGTACGACGGCGGCAGCCTGCTGGACGCCGCCGACATCACCCAGATCCGCGACGAACTCGCGGAGAACCCCGAGGTCTGGGACGCCATCGACCGGCTGTGGCCCCGCATCACCCCGCAGCGGCTGGTCGCCGACTTCCTGGCCGAGCCCGAGGGGTACCTCTCCGACGAGGACGCCGCCGCGATCCGCCGCCCGGTGACCCGCGCGTGGACCGTCGCCGACGTGCCGCTGCTCGACGAGGCCGCCGAACTCCTCGGCGAGGACGACCGGCCGGCCCGCTCCCGCGCGGAGCAGGAGCGCGAGACGCAGATCGCGTACGCGCAGGGCGTGCTGGACGTGTCGTACGCCTCGCGGACCTACGAGTTCGACGACAAGGAGGACGAGGAGTCGGAGGTGCTGTCCGCGCACGACATCATCGACGCCGAGCGGTTCGCCGAGCGGCAGGAGGAGGGCGACCACCGCAGCGCGGCCGAGCGGGCCGCCGCCGACCGGACCTGGGCGTTCGGGCACATCATCGTGGACGAGGCGCAGGAGCTGTCGCCGATGGCCTGGCGGCTGCTGATGCGGCGCTGCCCGACCCGCTCCATGACCCTGGTCGGCGACCCCGCGCAGACCGCGGAGGCGGCCGGTGTCGGTTCCTGGGCGAAGATCCTCGCCCCGTACGTCGAGGACCGCTACGAGCACACGCGCCTCGGCGTCAACTACCGCACCCCGTCCGAGATCATGGACCTCGCCGCGGCCGTGGTCCGGGCCGAGGACCCCGGGTTCCGGCCGCCGAGTTCGGTGCGCTCCACGGGCGTACGGCCCTGGGTGCGCCGGGCCGACGACGACCTGCCCGGCGCGGTGGCCAAGGCGGTCGCCGAACTCGCCCCGGCGGAGGGCCGCCTGGCGGTCATCGCCCCGCGCCGCCTGCACCGGGCCGTCGCCGCCCGCCTCGACGGCGTCACGGCCGGCGCGGAACCCGACCTCACCCGGGCGGTCGTCCTGCTGGACCCCCGCCAGTCCAAGGGGCTGGAGTTCGACTCGGTCCTGGTGGTCGAGCCGGGCGAGTACGGCACCAGCGACCTCTACGTGGCCCTGACCCGGGCGACCCAGCGGCTGGGGGTGCTGTACACCGGCGAGCCGCCGGCGGCCCTGGCCGGGCAGCCCGGGTAGCGGGCCCGGCGTCCGAGGCCGAGCGCTTTGGAGCGGCGTGCTCCGGGGCGCTCGGCCGTCAGGCCGGCCGCAGCCACACCGTGGCCGAGGGGGGCAGGGTCAGGCGGACGGAGGCCGGGTGGCCGTGGGCGGCCCGGGGCTCCGCCTTCAGCGGCCCCGGGTTGGTCACGCCGCTCCCGCCGTAGCGTCCGGCGTCCGTGTTCAGCATCTCCGACCACGCCGGGACGTCGTCCGGGACGCCGATCGCGTAGTCGGGGCGGGGCACCGGGGAGAAGTGGCAGACGACGAGGACGGGGGCGCCGGCGGGGGAGAGGCGGAGGAAGGCGAGGACGTTGTCGTCGGCCGCGTCGCCGGTGATCCACCGGAAACCGGACGGATCGGTGTCCCGCTGCCACAGGGCCGGAGTCGTGCGGTAGCGGGCGTTGAGATCGCGCACGAGGTCGCGGACGCCCCGGTGGTCGGGCTCGGCGGGGTAGGACGGATCGAGGAGCCACCAGTCGGGGCCGTGCGCCTCGGACCACTCGGCGCCCTGCGCGAACTCCTGCCCCATGAACAGGAGTTGCTTGCCCGGGTGGGCCCACATGAAGCCCAGGTAGGCACGCAGGTCCGCGCGTTGCCGCCACCAGTCGCCCGGCATCTTGGAGACCAGGGACCGCTTGCCGTGCACCACCTCGTCGTGGGAGACCGGCAGGACGTAGTTCTCGCTGTACGCGTACATCATCGAGAAGGTCATCTCGTGGTGGTGGTACGCGCGGTGCACCGGGTCGTGGGACATGTACTGGAGCGAGTCGTGCATCCAGCCCATGTTCCACTTCAGCCCGAACCCCAGCCCGCCGCTGTCGGTCGGCCGGGTCACGCCCTCCCAGGCGGTGGACTCCTCGGCGACGGTCACCACGCCCGGGCAGCGCCGGTACACGGTGGCGTTCATCTCCTGGAGGAAGGCCACCGCGTCCAGGTTCTCCCGGCCGCCGTGCTCGTTCGGCGTCCACCGGCCCGGCTCGCGCGAGTAGTCCAGGTAGAGCATGGAGGCCACCGCGTCCACCCGCAGGCCGTCCACATGGAACTCCTCGCACCAGTAGACGGCGTTCGCCACCAGGAAGTTGCGCACCTCGCGCCGGCCCAGGTCGAACTCCAGCGTGCCCCAGTCGGGGTGCGCGGCCCGCAGCGGATCGGGGTGCTCGTACAGCGGACGCCCGTCGAACTCGGCCAGCGCCCACTCGTCGCGCGGGAAGTGGGCCGGCACCCAGTCCACCAGCACCCCGATGCCGGCCTGGTGCAGCCGGTCCACCAGGTACTTGAAGTCGTCCGGGGTGCCCAGGCGGGCCGTCGGCGCGTAGTAGCCGGTGACCTGGTAGCCCCACGAGCCGCCGAAGGGGTGCTCCGCGACCGGCATCAGCTCCACATGGGTGAACCCCATCTCCGTGACGTACGCGGGCAGTTGCTCCGCGAGGTCCCGGTAGGTCAGGCCGGGGCGCCAGGACGGCAGATGGACCTCGTAGACCGAGAACGGCGCCTCGTGCACCGGGGTGTCCCCCCGGTGGGCCATCCACTCCGCGTCGTCCCACACATGGTGCGAGACGTCGACGACCGACGCCGTGGCCGGCGGGACCTCGGTGCGGCGGGCCAGCGGGTCGGCGCGCAGGGTCCGGGAGCCGTCGGGCCGGGTGATCTCGAACTTGTACAGCTCGCCCTCGCCGATCCCCGGCACGAACAGCTCCCAGACCCCGGAGGAACCCAGCGAACGCATCGGGAAGCCGGTGCCGTCCCAGAAGTCGAAGTCCCCGGCGACCCGCACCCCCCGGGCGTCGGGCGCCCACACCGTGAACCGGGTGCCCGTCACCCCCTGGTGGGTCAGGACACGGGCGCCGAGGGCCCGCCACAGCTGCTCGTGCCGGCCCTCGCCGATCAGATGCAGGTCCAGCTCGCCGAGGGTGGGCAGGAAACGGTAGGCGTCCTCCGTCTCGTGCACGACGCCGTCGTACACCACCCGCAGCCGGTAGGCGGCCGGTACCGCGGACAGCGGGACCAGGCCGGAGAAGAAGCCGTCGCCGTCGCCGCGCAGTTCGGCGTGCAGGTCGCCGGTGACGACGGTGACCGAGCGGGCGCCCGGGCGCAGCGCCCGGAACACCACGCCGCCGGGCGCCGGATGGGCGCCCAGGACGGCGTGCGGGTCGTGGTGGGTGCCGTGCAGCAGCCGGTCGCGGTCCCCGGCCTCCCAGGGCGCGGCGGTCCCGGCGGATACGTGCTTCTTCGACGTCACGAGCGAGTCTCCCGGGCGTGGATCGGGTCAGTTCGGGTCGGACGCGGCGAGGCGGCGGACCGCCGACAGCGGCACGGGCAGCCAGTCGGGGCGGTGGCGGGCCTCGTACACCACTTCGTAGACGGCCTTGTCGGTCTCGTAGGCGCGCAGCATGACCGGATCGGTGCGCGGGTCGTGCCCGGTCACCTCCGCGTACCCGGAGCAGAAGGCGGCCCGGCAGTCGTGCGCCCAGCGCGGTGCGGGCGGGCTCGCGGAGCGGGCGGCGTAGTCGAAGGAGCGGAGCATCCCCGCGACGTCCCGCACCGGCGGCTGCGGCAGCCGCCGCTCGGCCGGCGGCCGGGCCGGTTCCCCCTCGAAGTCGATCAGCGACCAGTCGCCGGACGGCGCGCGCAGGCACTGCCCGAGGTGCAGGTCCCCGTGCACCCGCTGCGCCGTCCAGGTCCGGCCCCCGGCCACCAGCTCGCCGAGCGCCGTGTACGCCGAGCGCAGCCCCTCCTCGTACGGCAGCAGCGCGGGCACCGCCTGGACGGCCGCCGCCAGCCGCTCGGTCATCCCCTGGACCAGCGGCCCCAGTTGGGCCGGACCGAGGGTGACCGTCGGCAGGGCGCGGGCGAGCGCGGTGTGCACCTCGGCCGTGGCCCGGCCCAGCGCCCGCGCCTCGGGGGCGAAGTCCTCGCCCTTGGCCAGCCCGCGCAGCGCCAGCTCCCAGCCGTCGGCGGCACCGCTCACGAACGGCTGGAGCACCGCCAGCACGTACGGCTCCCCGTCCAGTTCGGTACGGAGCCACGCCGTCGGCGCGGGCACCCGGGGGCAGCCCTCGCGGGCCAGCGCCAGCGGCAGTTCCAGATCGGGGTTGATCCCGGGGACCACCCGGCGCAGCACCTTCAGGATGAACGTGTCTCCGTACACCACCGAGGAGTTGGACTGCTCGGCGGCCAGCAACCGGGCCACCAGGTTCGGCCGTATCTCCCGGCGCGGGTCCCGCTCGAAGACCAGCCCGCCGACGCGGGCCCGGGAGCGCAGGGCCTCCAGGAGCACTTCGGCGGGCCGGGGGTCGTGGAGGGCGTCGTACACCGTGTGTCCGGCGAGCGGGCCGCTGTCCACATGGCCGATCAGCGCGGGCGCCAGCCGGGGCGGCAGCGCCTCGCGCACGCCTATGAGGAGCTGGTAGCAGTGGCCGGGTTGCCGTCCCGGTGGCTGATGGACCCGCAGCAGGATGTGGTACAGACCCAACCGGCCGCCGGGCGGCAGGAGTGGGGTGACGGCCACCGGGGTGAACCCGGTGACCGGGCGGCCCTTGCCCGCGAACCAGCGCTGCCGGGGCAGCCAGGCGCGCAGCAAGGGGGCCAGTGAGTCGAGGGTGGTGCTCGTCGAAGGGGTGACCGCTTCCGTCATGGGCGTCACGTCCTTTCCCCGGGTCGTCGGGGTGTCACTGTCGCGTGCCCGGGGCGGGGCGAGGGAAACGCCCCGCGGCGCGAGCGGTGGGACTACACCGCCTCCCGGCGCAGCCGGAACCAGTAGAAGCCGTGTCCCGCGAGGGTCAGCAGATACGGCAGCTCGCCCACCGCCGGGAACCGCACCCCGCCGAACAGCTCGACCGGGTGGCGCCCGCCGAACCGGCTCAGGTCCAGCTCGGTGGGCTGGGCGAAGCGGGAGAAGTTGTGCACGCACAGCACCAGGTCGTCCTCGTACTCGCGCAGGAAGGCGAGCACGGCGGGATTGCTCGACTGGAGTTCGGTGTACGTGCCGAGGCCGAAGGCGGGGTTCTGCTTGCGGATCTCGATCATGCGCCGGGTCCAGTGCAGCAGCGAGGACGGCGAGGACATGGCGGCTTCGACGTTGGTGACCTGGTAGCCGTAGACCGGGTCCATGATCGTGGGCAGGAAGAGGCGGCCCGGGTCGCTCGACGAGAAGCCGGCGTTGCGGTCGGGGGTCCACTGCATGGGGGTGCGCACGGCGTCGCGGTCGCCGAGCCAGATGTTGTCGCCCATGCCGATCTCGTCGCCGTAGTAGAGGATCGGCGAGCCGGGCAGGGACAGCAGCAGGGCGGTGAACAGCTCGATCTGGTTGCGGTCGTTGTCGAGCAGCGGGGCGAGCCGTCGGCGGATGCCGATGTTGGCGCGCATGCGGGGGTCCTTGGCGTACTCGGCCCACATGTAGTCGCGTTCCTCGTCGGTGACCATCTCCAGGGTCAGCTCGTCGTGGTTGCGCAGGAAGATGCCCCACTGGCAGCCCGACGGGATCGCGGGCGTCTTGGCGAGGATCTCGGACACCGGGTAGCGGGACTCGCGCCGTACGGCCATGAAGATCCGCGGCATCACCGGGAAGTGGAAGGCCATGTGGCACTCGTCGCCGCCCGAGGTGTAGTCCCCGAAGTAGTCGACCACGTCCTCCGGCCACTGGTTGGCCTCCGCCAGCAGCACCTTGTCCGGGTACTGGGCGTCGATCTCCTTGCGCACCCGCTTGAGGAACTGGTGGGTCGCGGGGAGGTTCTCGCAGTTGGTGCCCTCCTCCGCGTAGAGGTAGGGGACCGCGTCCAGCCGGTAGCCGTCGATGCCCAGGTCCAGCCAGAAGCGCAGGGCGGCCAGGATCTCCTCCTGCACCGCCGGGTTCTCGTAGTTGAGGTCCGGCTGGTGCGAGAAGAAGCGGTGGAAGTAGTACTGGCCGCGCACGGGGTCGTACGTCCAGTTGGAGGCCTCGGTGTCGACGAAGATGATCCGGGCGTCCTGGTACTGCTTGTCGTCGTCGGCCCAGACGTAGTAGTCCCCGTAGGGGCCGCCCGGATCGCGGCGGGACTCCTGGAACCACGGGTGCTGGTCGCTGGTGTGGTTCATGACGAAGTCGATGATCACGCGCATGCCGCGTTGGTGGGCGGCGTCCACGAACTCCACGAAGTCGGCGAGGTCCCCGAACTCCGGGAGCACGGCGGTGTAGTCGGCGACGTCGTAACCGCCGTCTCTGAGTGGCGACTTGAAGAATGGCGGCAGCCACAGGCAGTCCACGCCGAGCCATTGGAGGTAGTCGAGCTTGGCGGTCAGGCCCTTGAGGTCGCCGACGCCGTCGCCGTTGCTGTCGTGGAAGGAGCGGACCAGGACCTCGTAGAAGACGGCGCGCTTGAACCACCGCGGGTCACGGTCCCGGGCAGGGGTGTCCTCGAAGGTGTCCGGTACGGGTTCGTTGACGGTCATGACGCTGCGGGCCCTCCGTTCTCGGGCGTCGATCGCCGGACGTGGAGCACGTGCGCGGGCACCCGGCCGGGTGTCAGCCGCACGTAGTTGGTGCTGCCCCAGTGGTACGTCTCGCCCGTCAGTTCGTCGTGTACGGACAGGTCGGCGTGCCAGTCCAGGCCGAGTTGCGGCATGTCCAACGAGACCGTGGCCTCCTGGGTGTGACGCGGGTCGAGATTGACGACCACGATGACCGTGTCCGCCCCCGTGCTCTTGCTGTAGGCGAGCACGGCGTCGTTGTCGGTTTGATGGAAGCGGAGATTCCGCAGGCGCTGTAGCGCGGGATGACGGCGCCGGATGTGGTTGAGCTCGGTGATCAGGGGGGCGATGGTGTGGCCCTCGCGTGCCGCGGTTTCCCAGTCGCGTGGCTTGAGCTGGTACTTCTCGGAGTCGAGGTATTCCTCGCCGCCCTCTCGCAGGGGGGTGTTCTCGCAGAGTTCGTAGCCGCTGTAGACGCCCCAGCTGGGGGAGAGGGTGGCGGCGAGGACGGCGCGGACCTCGAAGGCGGGCCGGCCGCCGTGCTGGAGGTAGGCGTGCAGGATGTCGGGGGTGCTGGGGAAGAGGTTGGGCCGCATGTAGGCGGCCGCGTCCCCGCTCAACTCGGTGAAGTACTCGGTGAGTTCGTCTTTGGTGGTGCGCCAGGTGAAGTAGGTGTAGGACTGCTGGAAGCCGATCTGCGCGAGGGCGTGCATCATGGCGGGGCGGGTGAAGGCCTCGGCCAGGAAGATCACGTCGGGGTCGCGGCCGTTGATCTCGGCGATGACCCGTTCCCAGAAGAGCACCGGTTTGGTGTGGGGGTTGTCGACGCGGAAGATGCGCACCCCGTGGTCCATCCAGTGCCGCAGCACCCGCACGGTCTCCTTGACCAGGCCGTCCATGTCCGCGTCGAAGGCGATGGGGTAGATGTCCTGGTACTTCTTCGGCGGGTTCTCGGCGTAGGCGATGGTGCCGTCGGGGCGGTGGTGGAACCACTCGGGGTGTTTGTGCACCCAGGGGTGGTCGGGGGAGCACTGGAGGGCGAAGTCGAGGGCGATCTCCAGGCCCAGGGCGCGGGCCTGGGCGACGAAGTGGTCGAAGTCCTCGATCGTGCCGAGCTGGGGGTGGACGGCGTCGTGGCCGCCCTCGGGGGAGCCGATGGCCCAGGGCACCCCGACGTCGTCGGGGGTGGCGGTGAGGCTGTTGTTGCGGCCCTTGCGGAAGGTGCTGCCGATCGGGTGGATCGGGGGCAGGTAGACCACGTCGAAGCCCATGTCCGCGATCGGCTTCAGCCGGCGGGCCGCGCTGCGGAAGGTGCCGTGCGGCTGCTCGGCCGTGCCCTCGCTGCGCGGGAAGAACTCGTACCAGGAGCCGTAGAGCGCGCGCTCGCGCTCGACCAGCAGCGGCATCGGGTCCGACGCGGTCACCAACTCCCGCAACGGATACCGCGCGAGAACGTCCTGGACCTCCGGGCGGAGCGCGGGCTCGAGGCGGTCGTGGACCGAGCGGGAGTCGTCGCCGAGGGCGCGGGCGGCGGCGGCCACCAGGTCCCGCTCGGGGCCCCTCGGGACCCCGGCGGCGGCGCGCTCGTACAGCTCGGCGCCCTCCTCCAGGACCAGCCCCGTGTCGATCCCGGCCGGCACCTTGACCGAGGCGGCGTGCCGCCAGGTCGCCAGCGGATGGCTCCAGGCCTCCACCCGGAAGGTCCAACGGCCCGTCACGTCCGGGGTGACCTCGGCGCCCCACACGTCGCTGCCCGGGGACAGCTCGCGCATCGGGGTCCAGGGGCCGCGCCGGCCCCGGGGATCGCGCAGGACCACATTGGCGCCGACGGCGTCGTGCCCCTCGCGGAACACGGTGGCGGTGACCTGGAAGGTCTCCCCGGCCACCGCCTTCGCCGGGCGCCTGCCGCACTCCACGGCCGGCCGGACGTCGCGTACCGGTACACGGCCGATGGCCGGGGTCCTGCGCATGTATCTCACCTCCGCCGTGCGCGGAGCCGGGCACCGGCCCGGCTCCGCGATCCGAGAGCGGGGCCGGCCCCTGCCGGTCCCCGGGGGAACGCCTTGTACGGTGCCAGCTCAGGAGCTCGGCGCCGTGGAACGCCGCTCCGATGTCGGCGTCCTTCGTGCCGAATGGCGCGCCTTCGGCCGTCCGTCCTGCTCGCGCAGGTAGATGACCAGACTCGTGCGCAGATAGCGCTCCGCCGCGTCCGCCGCCTCGCGGGCGCAGCGTTTGCCCATCAGCACGCACAGGGTGTACCCCGAGTCCTCGAACGTGGCCCGGACCCTGCGGTCGTACGGCGAGGCGAGCATCACGCGCTCCCACGCCCGGTAACGCCGCAACTGCCGGGCCACTTCGGCCTTGGCGGGTAGCAGCATGGCCCTCTTCACCTTCCACGCTCTCGACTGGGCGCGTTCCCGACGGTCGGGTGATGACCGCGCGGGGGTGGGCGCGGCACCGTTACGGCGATCGAGGCTTTCACTCATGGTGCACGGGCGACGACGCAGCGTCTTGTTGGAGCTTCAATCAATCGGGGCGGCGGGCGTTCGTGTTGCACGAATGGCGTAGCGCCCGCACCGTGGAGGTGACTCAGAAGCGATCAACGCTCACGCTGTGTGTCCGGGATCCCTCCCGGACAGGGTGAGGGGAGCGAGAGCCGCGCCGGTGAGGAGCAAGCGACGATGAAGACCGCAGTGCCCTGCTACTACCACCTCGATGTGGAAGTCAGCCCGGAACGGGTGGGACAGGTCAGCCGCATCCTGGCCGCCCACCTGCGCTACTGGGACCTCGACAACCTCGTGGACCCGGTCTGCCGCGGCGCGGAACTGCTGCTGCACGCGATCGACCAGCACGCCAGGGACAAGCACACGTCCATCGAGATGTGGTGGAACGGGCAGCACCTCATCACCGCGTTCGGCGACGACGACCCGGACCTGCGCCCGGACCAGGATCTGCGGGCCGCCCTCGCGGACATCGCCGCCATGAGCGACGGCTGGGGCTGCTGCGCCCCCGACACCGGCAGCAAGATCATCTGGTTCTCGCAGCGGGCCCGGGCCGGCGAGCGGGTCCCGCTGGTGCCGCTGCCGCCCGAGCCCTTCCTGAGCACGGGCCTGACCGAGCCGCGCCGGCACCGGGTGGCCGTCCTGGCCGCGCCCGTGCCCGCCGGCGACACCACCCTGGAGGGCCGCCGGTGAGCCGCCGCACCGTCCGGAAGGGGCTGCCCGTGTGGAGCGGGCAGCCCTACCCGTTGGGTGCCGTCTTCGACGGACAGGCCACCAACTTCGCGCTGTTCAGCGAGGTGGCCGAGCGGGTGGACCTGATCCTCGTGGACGACGACGGCCGGGAGACCCCCGTACGGCTGCACGAGGTCGACGGCTTCGTCTGGCACGCCTGTCTGCCCGGCGTCGTGCCCGGCCAACGCTACGGCTACCGGGTGCACGGCCCCTGGCAGCCCGCGCTCGGCCACCGCTGCAACCCGGCGAAGCTGCTGCTCGACCCGTACGCCCGCGCCGTGGCCGGTCAGATCGACAACCACGCCTCGCTGTACGAGCGTTCACCGGACGGACCGGCCCCGGCCGACAGCGCCGGGCACTCCATGCTGGGCGTGGTCACCGACCCGTACTTCGACTGGGGCGACGACCGGCCGCCGCGCACACCGTACGCGGACTCGGTGATCTACGAGGCCCATGTGCGGGGGCTGACCCGCCTGCACCCCGAGGTGCCGGCGCGGCTGCGCGGCACCTACGCCGGGCTCGCCCACCCCGCCGTCATCGAGCACCTGACCTCGCTCGGGGTGACGGCGGTGGAGCTGATGCCGGTGCACCAGTTCGTCCAGGACGGGGTGCTCCAGGACCGCGGACTGTCCAACTACTGGGGCTACAACACCATCGGCTTCTTCGCCCCGCACAACGCGTACGCCGCCTTCGGCAGCCGGGGCGAGCAGGTCAACGAGTTCAAGGCGATGGTGAAGGCCCTGCACGCGGCCGGCCTGGAGGTCATCCTCGACGTGGTCTACAACCACACCGCCGAGGGCAACGAACGCGGCCCCACGCTGTCCTTCCGGGGCATCGACAACGCCTCCTACTACCGCCTGGTGGACGGCGACTGGGCGCACTACTACGACACCACGGGCACCGGCAACAGCCTGCTGATGCGGCACCCCTACGTGCTCCAGCTGATCATGGACTCGCTGCGCTACTGGGTCACCGAGATGCACGTCGACGGCTTCCGGTTCGACCTGGCGGCCACGCTGGCCCGGCAGTTCCACGAGGTGGACCGGCTGTCCGCGTTCTTCGACCTGATCCAGCAGGACCCGGTGATCAGCCGCGTCAAGCTGATCGCCGAGCCCTGGGACGTGGGGGAGGGCGGCTACCAGGTCGGCAACTTCCCGCCGCTGTGGTCGGAGTGGAACGGCAAGTACCGGGACGCCGTACGGGACTTCTGGCGCGCCGAGCCCGGCTCGCTGGGCGAGTTCGCCTCCCGGCTGACCGGCTCCTCCGACCTGTACCAGCACAGCAGGCGCCGGCCCCGCGCGAGCGTCAACTTCGTCACCGCGCACGACGGTTTCACGCTGCGGGACCTGGTGTCGTACAACGAGAAGCACAACGAGGCCAACGGCGAGGACAACCGGGACGGCGAGAGCCACAACCGGTCCTGGAACTGCGGGGCGGAGGGCGACACCGACGATCCCGCCGTGCTCGAACTCCGCGCCCGCCAGCAGCGCAACCTCCTCGCCACCCTGCTGCTGTCGCAGGGCATCCCCATGCTCTGCCACGGCGACGAACTCGGGCGCAGCCAGCGGGGCAACAACAACGCCTACTGCCAGGACAACGAGATCTCCTGGATCGACTGGAAGCTCACCGACGAGCAGCGCGGCCTCGCCGACTTCACCCGGCACCTGATCGCGCTGCGCGCCGCGCACCCGGTGCTGCGCCGGCGCCGCTTCTTCCGGGGCGAGACCGCGACCAACGCCGCGCAGCCGCTGCCCGACCTGATGTGGCTGCGGCCCGACGCCCGCGAGATGACCGGGCGGGACTGGCAGCGCGGGGACGCGCACTCCGTCGGCGTCTTCCTCAACGGCGACGCGATCGCCGAACGGGACGAGTACGGACGGAGGCTGATCGACGACTCCTTCCTGCTGCTGCTCAACGGCTACTGGGAACCGGTCGACTTCCGCCTGCCCGACCACACCTTCGCGGAACGCTGGACGACGCTCGTCGACACGGCCGACCCGGAGGGGGTCCCCGACGAACGCGAACGGAAGGCGGGGACGCGGGTGCGGGTGGAGGCCCGGAGTCTGGTGCTGCTGACGCGTCCGTCGCGCATCAGGGGTGCGTGAGGGACCGGTTCGGCCTCAGTGCGTGCGCCGGGACGTCACCGTGAACTGGGCGCCGTCGGCGTCCCGCAGGATCGCCTCCGTCTCGTCCTCCCGCAGCACGCTGCCGCCGTGCTTCTCCGCGGCCCGCGCGCACCCCGTGACGTCGGCGACGGCGAAGTGGATCTGCCAGTGCGGTCGTACGGAGGGGTCCGGGGCGGCCTCCACCGCGCCGGAGTCGATGCGCGCCACGGCGTCGCCCTGGCTGCGCAGGACGACCTCGTCGCCGTCGTACTCGACCTCGCAGCACCCCGGCTTCCCGGAGGCCCAGTCGAGGATCTCGCCGTAGAAGATCGCCGAGTCGAAGGCGTCGCGGGTGTGCAGCCGGATGAAGGTGGGGGCCGCGCGCCGCCACGCCTCCCAGTTGGAGACCAGTTCGCCCTGCCAGATCCCGAAGGTCGCGCCGTCCCGGTCGGCGAGCAGCGCGGCCCGGCCCGGCGGGAAGGACAGCGGGCCCACCGCCGCCGTACCGCCCCGCTCCCGGGCCCGGGCCACGGCGACATCGGCGTCCTGCACGGCGAAGTACGGCGTCCACGCCACCGCCATCTGCCACATCGCGGCCACGGCGGCGATCCCGGCCACCGGCACCCCGTCCGCCAGCGCGATCCGGAAGTGCTCGCCGAGTTTGGCCCCGCGCCAGCGCCAGCCCAGCACGGCCGTGTAGAAGTCCTGGGTCGCCTGGAGATCGCGGCTGGTCAGGCTCACCCAGCACGGTGCGCCGAAGACGGAGTGCGTGGAGACGACGTCCCCCCGGCGCGGCCCGTGCCCCGCGCCGTTCGTGCCGCCGCTGACAGGGGTGTCTTGGTTCATGGCAGTCGCGTCCTGCTTTCGTGGACCGGCCGGACACCGGTCTGGCTCCAGTGTCCGACCGGAAGCGGGTGGAACGCCTGTCGAGTACCCCCGGTGGCATGGAGGCAGGCCGCTGAGCAGGATGGAGAGATGGCACAGAGCGAGCCGGACAGGATCGCCGCGATGCAGGCGGAGATCGACCAGCTGCGGCAGGCGGTGTCCTCGCACGCGGTCGTCGACCAGGCGATCGGGATGGTGGTGGCCCTCGGCCGGGTCACCCCGGAGCAGGGGTGGGAGGTGCTGCGGGAGGTCTCCCAGCACACCAACATCAAGCTGCGCGACGTCGCCGAGCTGGTCCTGATCTGGGGCCGTCTGGGGGAGATGCCGCCCGAGATCGCCGCGGCGCTGGAGAGCGCCCTGGACCGGCACGGTCCCACGCGGATACCCGGCGGGGACACGGACCCGGCACCCCTGCCCGGCCGGCCGGAGCGGGCCTGAGCCCGCCTCAGCGGACCTCCGTGAGCAGTTCCTCGCGCAGCCGGTCGAAGCAGCCGCTGAGCAGCCGCGAGACGTGCATCTGCGAGATGCCGAGCTGCTGGGCGATCCGGCTCTGCGTCATCCCGCCGAAGAACCGCAGGTAGAGAATGGTGCGTTCGCGCTCGGGCAGCGCCGCCAGACACGGCTTGACGGCCGCCCGGTCCACGACGAGGTCGTACCCGGGGTCGGGACCGCCCAGCGAGTCCCCGAGGGCGTAGCCGTCCGTGCCGGCCACCTCCGCGTCCAGCGACAGCGCGGAGAAGCACTCCAGCGCCTCCATCCCGGTGCGCACCTCGTCCTCGTCCAGCTCGGTGTACGCGGCGATCTCGGCCACGGTCGGCGGCCGGCCCGGGGCGGACGACTGGGACAGCTCCTTCACCGCGGTGCGGACCCGGTTGCGCAGGTCCTGGACCCGGCGCGGCACGTGCAGGGTCCACATGTGGTCCCTGAAGTGCCGCTTGATCTCGCCGGTGATGGTGGGCACCGCGTACGCCTCGAAGGCGCGCCCGCGCGCGGGGTCGTAATGGTCGA
Source organism: Streptomyces misionensis (assembly GCF_007896895.1). Classification (GTDB taxonomy): domain Bacteria; phylum Actinomycetota; class Actinomycetes; order Streptomycetales; family Streptomycetaceae; genus Streptomyces; species Streptomyces misionensis_A. The sequence goes on from NZ_VOGW01000177.1 coordinate 79,246, forward strand.
CGGCCTTCACCAGGCCCAGTGCGGCCACCTGGTAGAGATCCTCCAGGGACTCCCCGCGGCCCCGGAACCGTACGGCGATCCGCTCGGCCATGGGGAGCCAGAGCCGGACGAGTTCGTCCCGCAGCGCCCGGCGCTCGGGGCCGTCGGAAAGCTCCGCGAGCCGCTCGAAGGACTCGCCCGTGTCGGGCGCGTCGTCGTGCGGGTGGGGGCGGGGCTTGGTGCTGGCAGTGACACGCATGGCGCGCACCTCATCTCGGCCGGTGCTGGCTGGACAGACACCGTGGGAGGGCGCGCTTGGTCATATGACGGACACTGGGGCGTCCGGCCGCATCGCGGCCGGCTCCCACGGAAGTGCCTCCTGTCCGAAGCACATACATCGATTTTCCCACGCCCGGGCATCAACAAACAATTCGGTTCATATCGGGCAAAACAATTCGCCGGTCGACCGGCCTGTCGTCTTGACCTCCTCTTGGATGCGCGCGGCGGGCAGTTACCTCTGTAGCAGAGGTAATCTTCAGGCGTGGAAGACGAAGCGATACGAGGCCGCGGCGGCCAGGCGCCGCCCGGGACCTTCGAGACCGAGCTGACCGACGCGCTCGTCGGCATCCAGCGGCTGATCCGGCGCCGGCTGCGCGGCGGACTGGCCGGGCCACGGCTGCGCGGTGCCGAGGTGGAGCTGCTGCGGCTGGTGGAGTCCCGGCCGGGGATCGGCGTCTCGGAGGCGGCCAGGGAACTGCATCTGGCGAGCAATTCCGTCTCGACGCTGGTCAACCAGCTCGTGCGGGACGGCTACCTGGTCCGGGAGACCGATCCGGCGGACCGGCGGGCCGCGCGGCTGCGGCTGACCGGGGCCGCGGAGAAGCGCCTGGAGGACTGGCACCGGCGCCGCGCCGACCTGGTCGGGCGGCAGCTGAACCGGCTGGACGAGGCCGACCGGGAGGCCCTGCACGCGGCCCTGCCGGCCCTGCGCAGGCTGGCCGGCCATCTGCGCGAGGAGATCGAGGAGCCCGTGAGCGCGCCGGCCGGGACGACGCGGGCCCCGGAGGCACCCTGGACGAAGGGCACGCCATCATGACGACCGACCCGGCGGACCTGCCCGCCACCCCGGCACCGACGGCAGCCGACCCGGCGGAGGCGGCCGACGCCCCGGTCGAGGCCGTCAGCTGCACCGGGCTCACCCACGCCTTCGGCGACACCGTGGCCGTCGACGGGCTCGACCTGGCCGTCCGCCAGGGCGAGGTGTTCGGGCTGCTCGGGCCGAACGGCGCCGGCAAGACCACCGCCATCCGCTGCGTCACCACCCTGCTGCCGGTCCCCGCGGGCATGGTCCGCGTCTTCGGGCACGACGCCGCCAAGGAGCGGATGGGGGTGCGCCGCCTGCTCGGCTACGTCCCCCAGCAGCTGTCCGCCGACAGCGGGCTCACCGGGCGCGAGAACGTCGCCCTGTTCGCCCGGGTGTTCGATGTGCCGCGCCGGGAGCGCGCCGCACGCGTCGACCAGGCCCTCGCCGCCGTCGACCTCGCCGACGCCGCCGACCGGCTCGCCGGCACCTACTCCGGTGGCATGGTCCGCCGCCTCGAACTCGCCCAGGCCCTGGTCAGCGCGCCCCGGCTGCTGATCCTCGACGAACCGACCATCGGCCTCGACCCGATCGCCCGCACCGGCGTGTGGGAGCACATCAACGCGGTGCGCGAGGCCACCGGCATGACCGTCCTCGTCACCACCCACTACATGGACGAGGCCGACCAGTACTGCGACCGGGTCGGCCTGATGCACCGCGGCCGCGTCCGCGCCCTCGGCACCCCGGTCGAACTGCGCCGCGGTCTCGCCGAACGCCAGGGCGCCGAGACCCTGCCCACGCTGGAGGACGTCTTCCGGGACATCGCCGGCAGTGGCCTCGACGACAACACCGCAGGAGGTTTCCGTGATGTCCGAAGCACCCGCCGCACCGCGCGCCGCGTCGGCTGACCGCACTCCAGGGAAGGACGCCGCGCTGCTGCTCACGCCCCCGGTGCCGCGCGCCGGCTGGCGGCTGCTGCCCGCCCGGGTCTTCGCGATGTGCGCCGTGGAACTGCAGAAGCTGCGCCACGACCGCACCGAGCTGTACACCCGCGCGGTCCAGCCCGCCCTCTGGCTGCTGATCTTCGGTCAGACCTTCACCCGCATCCGGGCGATACCCACCGGCGGCATCCCGTACATCGACTACATGGCGCCCGGCATCATCGCCCAGTCCGCCATGTTCATCGCGATCTTCTACGGCATCCAGATCATCTGGGAACGCGACGCCGGCATCCTCAACAAGCTCCTCGTCACCCCGACCCCGCGCTCGGCGCTGATCACCGGCAAGGCGTTCGCGGCCGGCGTGAAGTCGCTGGTGCAGGCGATCGTCGTGATCGTGATCGCCGCCCTGCTCGGCGTCGCCCTGACCTGGAACCCGCTGAAGCTGCTCGGCGTCGCGGTGGCCGTGGTGCTGGCCTCGGTGTTCTTCTCCTGCCTCTCGATGACCATCGCGGGCATCGTGCTCAGCCGCGACCGGCTGATGGGCTTCGGACAGGCGATCACCATGCCGCTCTTCTTCGGCTCCAACGCCCTGTATCCCGTCTCGGTGATGCCGGGCTGGCTGCAGGCCGTCAGCAAGGTCAACCCGCTGAGCTATCAGGTCGACGCGCTGCGCGGGCTGCTGCTCGGCACGCCCGCGCATCTCGGCGCCGACTTCGGGGTGCTGGTGATCGCCGCGGCGCTCGGCATCACGGCGGCCTCCTCACTGCTCGGCCGGCTGGCTCGGTGATCCCCCTTCGGTGATCTTGCTCCGAACGTGATGTGCGGCACGCGCCGGGGCCGCGCCCGAAGGCGCCCGGAGGGATTCCTCCTGGGCAGCGCTTGATCGTCGATCAAAGGGTGCGAACCCCCTGGCCCCGGCGCATTCCGCTCATTTGACAGTGCGCTGAGCCCACAGATAGACACTCCGGGGTCGAGAGGGGCAGTGTGTACGAGCCGAACGTGGTCGGTGACTGGCAGGAGTACGAGGAGCATGCCGGTCTGCGGGTCCGCGTCCACCGCCTGGCGGCGGGCGAGCCGCCGCGCGGACGCGATGACGCCGCTGCCGGGCTGACGTACTTCAGTGTCCGGGTGACGGTCGAGAACCGCGGCGTGCGGCCCTTCGGCGTCCATCTGGAGGACGGACAGGTCGACATCCGCGTCGGCCCGGACGGCGAGGGCGCGTTCATCGACTGGCGCAACTCGCAGTTCATCGAGGGCTTCGACGTCCATCCGCTGCGCCGCGCCACCGCCGTCCTCTACGCCGCCGCCCCCGAGGCCGCCCTCACCCACGTGGATGTGCAGGTGCAGCTGCGGGTGGACGAGGAGTGGACCGACCGCAGGCTGTGGGCCGGCGGCACCGGTCTGGCGGAACCGGCCGGGACGGCCGCCCTCGCGGGCTGTGGTCCCGCCGCCGACCTGGCCCACCAGGTCAGCGCCTTCCTGAAGGAGCAGACGGAGCCGGGCACCGCGTAACCGGCGCCCGGCGGCCAGTAGGTGCGCGCTCAGTGCGCGATGCCGTCGATGATCTCCCGCGCGCCCTGCCGCAGCAGCGCCACCGCGACCGAGGTGCCGAGCGTCGCCGGGTCGAGCCGGCCCGCCCACTCGTGGGCGTTCAGCCGGGTCTTGCCGTCCGGCGTGAACACGCAGGCGCGCAGGGAGAGTTCGCCGCTGCGCTCCACGCGCGCGTATCCGGAGATCGGGCTGTTGCAGTGCCCTTGGAGCACATGCAGGAACATCCGTTCGGCCGTCGCCTCCCGGTGGGTGTCCGGGTCGCCGAGCCCGCTGACCGCGTCGATCAGCTCGGTGTCGTCCTCCCGGCACTGGAGGGCGAGGATGCCCGCGCCGATCGCCGGCATCATCGTCTCCGTCGACAGCACCTCGCTGATCACGTCGGTCCGGCCGATGCGCTCCAGCCCGGCGACCGCGAGCAGCAGCGCGTCCGCCTCGCCGTCGGCCAGCTTCTGGAGCCGGCGGTTGGCGTTGCCGCGGAAGGGCACGCACTCCAGGTGCGGGTGCGTGGCGGCCAGTTGGGCGATCTTGCGGACCGCGGAGGTGCCGATCCGGGTGCCGGCCGGCAGCTCGTCCAGGGTGAGCCCGCCCGGGTGCACCAGCGCGTCGCGGATGTCGTCCCGCTTCAGGAACGCGGCGAACACCGTCCCGGCGGGCAGCGGCCGGTCCGCGGGCACGTCCTTGACGCAGTGCACCGCGAGATCCGCCTCGCCGGCCAGCAGGGCCGCGTCCACCTCCTTGGTGAACGCCCCCTTGCCCTCCACCGTGGACAGCGAGCCCAGCCACTTGTCGCCGGTGGTCTTCACGGGGACGACCTCGGTGCGCACCCCGGGGTGAAGGGCCGCCAACTCGGCGCGGACTCGCTCGACTTGGGCCAGGGCCATGGGCGAGTCACGGGAGACGATTCGGATCAGTTCGGGAACCGGCATGCGCACACGATAGACCCGTGACCCTCAGTCGGCGCCCCCGGGCAGGTCCGCGGCCGAGTCCTCGGGGGTGAGATCGGGGCGCAGCCGCAGCCAGGACGGCTGGCGCAGCATCCCCGAGCGGGTACGGGTGCTGTAGGAGACCTCGCCGACCAGGCGGGGCCGCACCCAGCGGGCCCGGAGGACGCGGGGCACCGGTTCGAAGGGGCACCGCTCGCTCGCCGCGTCCCGCAGCAGCTCCGCCAGCGCCGTCCGCTCGGTCTCGCTCCAGCCGGTGCCCACCCCGCCGACGTAGCGCAGCCGGCCGGCCGCGTCCCGCTGGCCCACCAGCACCGCGCCGGGCAGCCCGGTCAGCCGTCCCTTTCCGGGCAGCCAGCCGCCCACGATCACGTCCTCCGCCCGCGTGTTGCGGATCTTGATCCAGGCGCGGGAGCGCACTCCGGGCTCGTAGACGGAATCGAGCCGCTTGCAGACCAGGCCCTCCAGGCCGTGCTCCCGGGTGGCCGCGAGCGCCTGGGCGCCGTGCCCGGTCAGCGCGCCCGGCGTCGACCAGTGCGGCCCGGCGAGGCCCAGCTCCGTCAGCCGGGCCCGGCGCCGTTCGTACGGCTGCCGCAGCAGCGGTTCGGCCAGATAGGGCACGTCGAACAGCACCAGGTGCACCGGCACCCGCGCGGCCCGGTGGGCGGCGCGCGCGGGCGCGTGGGCGAGCCCCATCCGGCTCTGCAGCAGCTGGAAGTCGGCCCGGCCGTGCGCGTCCAGGGCCAGCACCTCGCCGTCCAGGATCGCGGGCGTGCCGCCGAGCGCGCCGCCCAGCGGCCTCAGTTCCGGGTAGGCCCCGGTGATCTCCTCGCCCGAGCGGGCGCGCAGCACCACACCGCCGTCCCCGGGCAGATAGACCATCACCCGCTGCCCGTCCTGCTTGGTCTCGTACGCCCACCGCGCGTCCTGCGCGGCGGGCGGCAGCGAGCCGGGGGTGGCGAGCATGGGCGCGATGAGCGGCAGGGCTGCGGCGGTCACGGCAGAAGATGTCGACCGTTCCCGCCCGCCTCACGCGCCTTCGGCCACCGGTTCCCCTGAACGGGGTGCGGGGACCGCCGGGCTCAGTCCCGGTCGCCCGGCGGCCCGTCCGCCTCCAGACCCGTGCACACCACCTCCCCGTCCACCTCGGCGCAGGCCGCCACGCCCCGGGGCGAAGTCACCGGCAGCATCGGGCTGTTGGTCCCCGTGGTGTCGTCCGCCGGATAGTTCGCGGTGAGGACGTTCTCGCCCGCCCGCACCGACACCTCCCGGGCGTGACGGACGCGCATCCGCACCTCGGACCAGGCGGTGCCGCAGGACGGCGAGTAGCGCAGCCGTACGACATAGGCCGGGTCGGTGACCTCGCTGGGGGTCTGCGCGTCCCGGGCGCAGAAGGACGCGCCGGGCAGCACACCCTGGCAGGAGGGGCCGTGGCAGCGCGGCACCGAGGCCAGGGGCCGGGCCGCGGGCGCGGGCGCGGACCCCGGGCGCCCGGAGAGGGCCACGGTGGCGGCCACCGCCGTGGCCGCGCCGAACAGCGCGAGCGCGGACACCGGGAGCCACAGCGGCAGCCAGGAGGGCCGCCTGCCGCGGGGCGCCTGGTCGGGCGGGTCCGGGGGAGCGGGCACGTCGGCCGCCTCCCACAGCGCCAGTACGGTCGCGGGATCGGCGTCGGCCAGCCGGCACAGGGCCTCCACCGCGGGCCTCGGCGGGCGCTTGCCGCCCGAAAGATAGCGGTGCCAGGCGGACTTGCTGTAGGGGGTGCGCGCGGCCAGCGCCGCCAGGCTCAGCCCCGTACGGTCCTTCAGCTCGCGCAGTCTCACCACCAGTGACTCGTCCGGCGCGGTCGATCCTTGGGGGTGCCGCATCGTGCGTTCCTCGACTCCCATTCCTGTATGGGCGTTTCGCCCCTGTTGCCGGAATGGCTTCCCTGCCGAGCGGCGGCTGCAACACCGGACGAGGTATGGGCGGGGTCAAGCACCCCTGTGCCGAAGGCCTGTTCGGGACGCGGTTCCCGGACAGGCCCTCGGCGGTCAGTGGTCGATGCGGCGTTCGGACGTCAGCACCAGGGGACGTACCGGCCGGTGCGCACGTAGTGGGCGGAGACGTAGCCCCGGTGGTCCGGGAGCCGGTACCACAGGCGGTTGCCGTGCACCCGGGAGCCGTGGGACTTGCAGCTCACGGAGATGAGCCGGCGGGCGTCCCGGTGGCCGACGATCCGGTAGCGGGTACCCGGTCCGGAGCGGACGTTGAGCCGGCCGCGCTGGGTGGCGACCCGGCCGGTGAGGTAGTGGTGGGTGCGGTCGGGGTGCGGGGCGGCGACCGCGGCCACCGGGTGCGCGGCGACCGTGCTCGCCGCGGCGGCACCGGCCGTCACGGGAAGGAGCGCGAGCACCGCGGCCGCGGCCGGCAGGACGCTCTTGAGGGCCCGTCGGATCATGGAAACCTCCGGCTGTCGATCTCGTGACCACGAGCAGTGATCACGCCGCCCAGCCTTGCCGTGACCAGCGGTCACCATGCCGGTCCGGCGTCCCCCGGGACGGCCCGGGACGTCCCGGGACACGGGCGCCGAGGTCCCGTGCGCCTCGCCTGCCGGGCCGCGCGGGACCCGGTGGGCGTGCCGCGCGGACGAGGATCGTGCCGCCAGTCGTACCGGGACGAAAAGGTTGAGTCGGGCAATGTCCGCGTACACTCGGAGGCATGCCCGCGCCCTCGCCGTCCGGACCGCCCGCGCCCTGCCCGGAGATCGCCGAGATCGAGCGCGCCCTCAACCGCATCACCTACCTCGGCATGCGCACCCGGCACCACGACCGGATGCGCGCGCTGACCGGCATCACCCTGGACCGGGCCGCCGTGGCACTGCTGCGGCAGATCGCCGACTGCGAGTCACTGCGGCCGGGCGAGATCGCCCACCGGCTCGGCGTGGAGGCCTCGCACGTGACGCGGACGGTGCAGCAGCTCCAGCGGGCGGGCTACGTCGCCCGGGTCCCCGACCCGGACGACCGGCGCGCCCAGCGCATCCGGCTCACCGACGCCGGGCGGCGGGCCGTCGAACGGATCAGGGCGGCCGGGGCCGACGAGATGCGGCTCGCCCTCACCGGCTGGCGGCCCGAGGAACTGCGGCAGCTGGCCACGCTCTTCCACCGCATGGTCGACGACTTCCTCGCGTACTCGGCGCAGGTCGGCGCCGGGCCGGAGGCGAGCGCCGAGGGCGCCGGCTGAGCGGCTCCCGCGGAAGCGGCCGTGCGCACGGGCCGCACGGCGCCGTACCGTCCAGTAATATCCGGCGGCAGGCCATCCGAGGAGGAACCGTGCCCCGCTGTGAACGCCCGCTGCCGCCACCCGCCGCCGGACCCGCGAGGGCGCGGTCATGAGCGCGCGGATCGAGGTCGGAGACCGGGTCGAGGACTTCGCCCTGCCCGACGAGACCGGCACCGTCCGCAGGCTCACCGACCTGCTGGCCGACGGCCCCGTGGTGCTCTTCTTCTACCCCGCCGCCCTCACCCCGGGCTGCACCGCCGAGGCCTGCCACTTCCGTGACCTCGCCGCCGAGTTCGCCGCGCTCGGCGCCCGGGCCGTCGGGATCAGCGGCGACGAGGTGGGAAAACAGCGGGAGTTCGCCGGGCGGCACACCCTCGGCATGCCGCTGCTGTCCGACGCCGACGGCGCGGTCCGCGAGCGGTTCGGGGTCCGGCGCGGCTTCACCCTCGCCCCCACCAAGCGCGTCACCTTCGTCATCGGCCCGGACCGCACCGTCGTCGAGATCGTCCGCAGCGAGCTGCGCATGAACACCCACGCCGACAAGGCCCTCGCGGCCCTGCGCGCCCACCGGGGCTGACCCCCGGCCCCGCCCTCGTCCGACGGGCGGGGCCGGAGGACCGCTCCCCGGCGGCCGGCCGCCGTCCTACTGGAAGGAGCAGCCCGGGTTCGGCGCGTCCTCGGAGAAGGGGGCGCCGTGCGGCAGCACGTACCACACGTCGAGGACGACCGGCGTGTCACCGAGGTTGCGGCCTATGTGCACATGCCCGGGCCCGGCGGGCTCCTGGACGCGCGAGCCCGTCCGGTACACGCCGTCCGAGGCGCAGGAGGAGTCGAAGTGGCTCAGCGTGCCCTGTCTGACCACGCCGTACAGCGGGCCGTCGTGGTAGTGCCAACCGGTGCTCTGGCCCGGCGGGACGGTGATCTCGCGCAGGGTGTAGTCGGTGCCGTCGACGGTCCGCTCGGTGATCGTGCGGGCCGTCACCCCGGGGCCCGGCGGGGTCGCCCCGGCCGTGCCACAGGTCAGTACGGTGGCCGCGGTCACGGCGCCGATCAGGGCGCCGCGCAGTGCTGTGCGCATACGGAAGCCTCCAGCGAAGCGAAGGATGTCGGCGCGAACATAGGCGCAAAGCGATCACGTTGTGGCCGGAACCGGTCAATCCCTTTCAGTGGGTCGCGCGTTGCCACCGTCCCTCACCCCTCGCCGCCGTCCGCCGCCACCTGCGCGAGGGTGCGTCCGGTGCGCACCGAGCGGGCCCGCCGGGGGTCGGGGGTGCCGTGCCCCGCGCCGGCCGGGCCCTTGCGCACCAGCAGCCAGGCGTCCTCCCCGTCCCTGCTCTGGAAGCGGGTCAGGGCGTACTCGCCGCGCAGCTTGGCGCCGTGCAGCCGGAACGTGGCGTGCCCGCGCGCCAGCGACTCGGCGAAGTCCACCGGCCGCCCCCGCCGGTCATGGCTCAGCGGTTCGTACGTCCCGCGGTCCCACACGATCACGGTGCCCCCGCCGTACTCGCCCTTCGGGATCACGCCCTCGAAGTCCTCGTACGCCAGAGGGTGGTCCTCGGTCGGTACGGCGAGCCGCTTGTCCCCGGGGTCGGCGGACGGTCCCCTCGGCACCGACCAGGACTTCAGCACGTCGTCCACCTGGAGCCGGAAGTCGAAGTGCATCCGGCGCGCGTCGTGGATCTGCACCACGAACCGCGGCCGGCCGCCGCCCCCGGACGCCTGCCCGCCCGAGGGCTCCCGGGTCCGCTCGAAGTCACGCCTGCCGCGGTACGTCCGCAGCCTGTCCTCCGCTGCCACGTGCGGCTCCTTCCGTGCGTCCGCCTCACGGGCCCCGGGTACCCCCTCCCCGGTGGAAGGCTCAGAACTCCTCGTGGGTCTCCGGGTCCCCGCCGAGCCGGTGCGCGGCGTGCCGGGCGATCGCCGCCATCTCGTCCGAGTCCAGCTCGAAGCCGAAGACGTCCAGGTTGGCGCGCTGCCGCTCGGGATCGGCCGACTTGGGGACGGGCAGCGCACCCAGCTGGAGGTGCCAGCGCAGCAGCACCTGCCCGGGGCTCACGCCGTGCGCCGCGGCGATCCGGGCGACCTCCGGGTCGGCCAGCAGATGGCCGCCCCGGCCCAGCGGGCTCCAGCTCTCGGTGAGGATGCCCTGGTCCGCGTGGAAGGCGCGCAGCTCCTCCTGCGGGAACAGCGGGTGCAGCTCGATCTGGTTGACCGAGGGCAGCACCCCGGTCTCCTTCTCCAGGCGCACGATGTGCTCCGGGGTGAAGTTGGAGACGCCGATCGAGCGGACCAGCCCCTCCTCCCGCAGTTCGATCATCGCCTTCCAGGAGTCGACGTACTTGCCGACCCGGGGGTTGGGCCAGTGGATCAGGTACAGGTCCACGTACTCCAGCCCGAGGCGCCGCCGGGACTCCTCGAAGGAGGCCAGGGTCTCCTCGTAGCCGTGGTGGCGGCCCGGGAGCTTGGTCGTCACCACCACCTCCTCGCGGGGCACCCCGCTGCCGGCGAGGGCCCGGCCGACGCCGGTCTCGTTGCGGTAGTTCGCCGCGGTGTCCACCAGTCGGTAGCCCAGGCCGAGGGCGCCGCGTACGGCCCGCTCGGCCGCCGTGTCGTCCAGCGGCCAGGTGCCGAGGCCGATGGCGGGGATCGCCGTGCCGTCGTTGAGCGTGTGCGCCGGTATGCCGTTCACGTTGGGACCTTCCCTCGACAGTGTCGTGCCTCCAGCCTCACCGACAGGGCGAGTGGCGATCAACCGGACGGACGGGAGGGAGCGGCGCCCGACCGGCTGCGCGCCGAGCACCGGCCCGCCGGTGCGTCAGCCGGCCGGCCGCCAGCCGAGCGCGGGGCCCAGCTTCGTCGCCATGTCGGTGAGGATCTGCACGTAGTCCTCGTGTCCGAAGGTGAACGGCAGCGCGAAGGCGACCTCGTCCACCTCGCGGAACGCGGCGTCCGCGCGCAGCCGTTCGGCCAGTTCCTCGGACGTGCCGACCAGGTCCGGCGCGAACAGCAGCCGGGTCGGGCCCTGCGGCGCACCGGTGCGGGGCAGCCGCCGGGCGGCGTACTCGGCGTACTTGGCGCGCTGTGCGGGGGTCGCCGAGTCGGTGGGGATCACCACCAGGCCCTGCGAGACCCGGGCCGCCGCGCCGTCGGGGTGGTGCGCCCGGAACTCCCGGACGAGGGACAGCTGCAGCTCCGCGAAGTCGTACGGTCCCTCTGGGTGCTCGGCCTTGACGACGCTGCTGGTCAGGAAGTTCATCCCGTGCTCGCCCGCCCAGCGCGCGGAGCGGAGGCTGCCGCCGCCGTACCACAGCCGCCGGCCGAGCCCGGGGGAGTGCGGCTGGACGGCGTCGCTGAACACCTCGAAGCCCTCCGTCCCGCTGAAGTCGCTGGCGGGCTCGCCGCGCACCAGGTCCAGCAGCCGCCGCACGCGCGCGTACCCGAAGTCCTCGGCGCCGGCGGTGTCCGGGTACAGCGCGTCCCGCACCCGTTCGTAGTGCATCGGCGGGCCCACGCTGACGCCCGGGTTCAGCCGCCCGCGGGACAGCACGTCGACGGTCGCCAGGTCCTCGGCGAGCCGCAGCGGGTTCTCCCAGCCCAGCGGGATCACCGCCGTGCCGAGTTCGATGCGGCGGGTGCGCTGGGAGGCGGCGGCGAGGACGGCGACCGGAGACGAGATGCCGTACTGGAGGTGGCGCTGGCGGACCCAGGCGCTGTCGAAGCCGAGCCGCTCGCCCAGTTCGACGAGCTCCAGAGTGGACTCGTGACCCCGCGCCGGGTCCGCCGGATCGAACAGGCCGATGGTGAGGAAGCCCAGTTTGCGCAGAGGGCGGGGGACGGACGGCACGGGCTCCTCCGGCGGTCGTACATCGGTTCGGTTCCGTCTCGAGTCTGACAGTCGAATGTGACAACCGTGTGATCGGTTTTCCCGCACCGGCGCCGACGCCGCTCGCGAGCACGGTGAACTCGGTGCCCCCGGTTCAGAGCGGCAGCGGGCCGACCCGTGGGCGGGCTCCGGCGAAGAGCAGGGCGCCGCGCCGCTCCCGGAACCGCTCGCCCGCGCGTTCCAGGACCAGGCGGCCGCGCTCGGTGCGCCCGAGCAGCAGTGAGGCGGCGAGGTTCTTGGCCAGCACGGGCGGCACCGCCCAGGGCAGCGTCACCGGGATCCGGAGCTCTTCGAGGCACTCCCCGCCCAGGAAGCACCGGAGCATGCCGAGCAGCCGGGCCCGCGCGTAGGCCGCCCGCAGCGGGTTCGTGCGGGCCTCGGTCAGCCGGCGCTGTCCCCGCAGGATCGCCTCGGTGAGGTCGGCGCCCGCCGGGGTCTGGCCGTCCTGCGCCAGCAGCACGTGGTAGTTGAAGACGTTCTGCTCGCGTTCGGTGTCGAACAGCCAGTCCTCGTCCACCCCGAGCAGCAGGCCGACGTACTTCCACAGGTGCATCACGGCCCGCGCGTCCGCGGCGCTCACCCACCAGCCGAGCGCGCGGGCGCCGAGCAGCAGGGTGCTGCTGAACAGGCCCAGCGTGCCGGCCCGGTCGGACTGGTTGACGGGCAGCCCCCATTCGTGGACGTCCCAGCGGCCGTTGCGCTCGAACCGGTCGTTGACGAGCGCGTGCATCACCCGCACGTGGACCGTGAGCCGGAACCCCTCCCCGTCGCGCCGCAGCCCGCCCGGCCGGGCCACGGCGTGGGTCCACGTCTCCGTCTCGCCGAGCCGCCGCATGGCCGTCGCGCCGGACAACCCGCCCGTGGCGACCAGCAGTTCGGCCGGACCACCGAACCGGTAGCCGCCGATCAGGGACAGTTGCAGCAGCACGTCGTTCGCGGTGCGCCCGAGCCGCCGGACCACGCCGGCGCCCCGCTCGATCAGGTCGAAGTCCACCCACGCGGGCACGGCGTCGACCAGCGCGAAGAACCGCACCAGCTCCGGCGGGGCGTCGGGGACGGCCTGGATCCCCTCGTTCAGCGCCCGGTCGAACTGGGCCATGGTGACGCGTTCGGCACCGGGGCGGCCGTCCCGGCGCATGGCGCGCGCCAGCGCCGCCCCCGGCTCGTCGCGGGCGTACATGCGGCGCCCGATCCGGTCGAGCAACTCCTCGTCCACGTGCCGCACCCCGGCCACCCGGCGCAGTATCCGGCCGATCCGCCGCCCCCGCTCCTCGCCCCGGCGGAAGCGGCGCGGATACGCGGACACCGCGGCCGCCTCCTGCGCACGGGGTGTCGTCATGCCTCGATGCTGACATGGAGGGCAAGGCGCGTTCAATCGGCGCCGGCGGACCGGTCCCGGCCCGCCGCGCCCGGCCGCCCGCTACGCCCCGGGCACCTCGCGGCCCGCCGCCGAGGCGAAGCCCAGCCAGGGGTGGCGGTTGCGCCACCAGCACCAGCCCACCTTGGGGGCGTCGCGACGCTCCCGGCCGTCGCGGCCGGTGCCGTTGCTGATCCAGAGCGCCGGGGTGCGGGAGTCCAGCGTGCCGTCGGCCTTGCGCAGCCGGGAGCCGATGGTCATGAAGCAGTGGTTGCGCTCCAGGGCGGCCGGCTGCTGGAGCACCCAGTGGATGCCCTCGGTGACCAGCAGGGGGGTGCGGCGCCGGGCGGTCAGCGCGGGCAGCGCCTCCGCCGGGCTCCAGTCGGCCAGGTGGTCGCCCCGGTCGAGGCCGGTGAGGAGGTAGAGCGGGGCCTCGGGCAGGGTGCGGGCGTCGAGCGGGGCGAAGAGGTCGACGTCGGTCATGTCGGCGACGACGAATCCCGGTCGGCCCTCGCGGCGCAGCAGCGGGGCGAGGGCCGAGGCGGGGGCCAGGTCCGGGTGCACGGCGAGCAGCGCGCCCGCGCCGCCCGCGAGGGTCTCGGCGCGGGCGGCGAAGGCGCGGACGCCGGCGGGCGGCAACCCGGCGATCTCCGGCACCCCGCTCTCGATCAGCCGCTCGGCCTGTGCGCTCAGGGCGGGGAGCGGCGGAAGGGAAGTGGCGGTGGGCACGGTCTCGGACACGACGCTCCTCGGCACGGGACGGCGGACGGGCCCCCGCACAACGAGCCGGCCCACCGGAGGGTTCCCGCGGACCGGGCGCGCTGTCAGCGGGGCAGCGCGCCGAGCCAGTCGATGAGCAGCCGGTTGGTCTCGTCGGGGCGTTCCTGCTGAATCCAGTGGCCGCAGCCGTCCAGGACATGGGAGGACACCAGGCCGGGCAGCGTGACCGGGAACGCCTTGATGGCGCCGGCCAGCCATGACGTGGTGGCGTCCAGGGCGCCGCCGAGGAACAGGGACGGCTGGGTGAGGGGCGCGCCGTCGTAGGCGGCGAGGTCCTCCCAGTCGCGGTCCATGGCACGGTAGCGGTTGAGCGCTCCGGTCATGCCGGTGCGCTCGAACTCCCCGGCGTAGAAGTCGAGATCGTCCTCGCCGAGCCACCCGGGCAGCCGGCCGGCGGGGAAGCGGTCGCGCAGGGTGCCGCCCCGGCTCGCGAAGTACGGTGCGGGGGCGCCGGGTCCGGGCATGGTGTCGGCGGACAGGGCCGCGTAGAAGCCCGCCAGCCAGCCGCGCACATCGGGCTCCATCTCGGCCTCGGCGCGGCCGGGCCGCTGGAAGTAGGAGATGTAGAACTCCTCGTCGCCGCCGCTCATCGCGGCGAAGACATCGCTGGGGCGGGGCCCGCTGCGCGGGGAGTAGGGAACGCTGAGCATCCCCACCGCCGAGAAGACGTCCGGCCGGACCAGGGCGGAGCCCGTGGCGATGGCCGAGCCCCAGTCGTGGCCCACGATCACCGCCGACTCCTCGCCCAGCGCGTGCACCACCGCGACGTTGTCCTCGACCAGGTCGAGCAGCCGGTACGCGTCGGTCTCGGCGGGTTTGGAGGAACGGCCGTAGCCGCGCACGTCGACGGCGACGGCCCGGTACCCGGCCGCGGCGAGGGCCGGCAGCTGGTGGCGCCAGGAGTACCAGGACTCCGGGAAACCGTGCACGAGCAGCACCAGCGGTCCGCTGCCCTGCTCCACGAGGTGGGTCCGGCCGCCCGGCGACGGGACCAGCCGGTGGGTGAACTCGGTGGGGTGGTGCGGCATGTGCCCTCCTGTGGGCGGATCGAAAACAGCGGGTCCGTCAGATGGTCCGGTGCGCCGGCGAGGCGATGGCCCGCGCGGTCACGGCTCCGACGGCGGCGTCGGCCGCGGCGTCGTCCGAGCCCGGCCGGGACCTGGTGAACACGGCGGCGGCGTACCGGCGGCCGTCCGGGAAGGAGACGACGCCGACCTCGTTGCGTACGATCCCGGCCGGGCCGCCGCTCTCGGCCGCCACCCGCACGGGCGTCCGGAACGCGCTCGCGATCCGGTGCCGGGTGAGCTGCCGGGCCGCGCGGGCGCCCACCGGGACGCAGGCGCCGAGGGGGCCCGGCCGCCCGGTCCGGAGCAGCCGGAGCGGGGTGACCGTGTCGGGTGTCGGCGGCCATGCCGCCGGCAGCCGTGCGCCGACGCCGGCCGACTCCTTCGCCGACGCGCGGGCCGACCGGGGGACCGCCTCGGCCCGGCCCGTGTGCCCGCCCTCCTGCCCGATGGAGCCGGTCGCGCTCCGCGGATCGCGGACCACCACCGAGCCGGTCGGTCCCGGCCGGGCGGCCGCCTCGACGACCGGGGACGGCACCACGGTCTCGCCGGCGCGCGGCCCGAACTCCGCGTCCCGGGCCAGGGAACGGACCGACCGGGAGCCCGTGCGCCCCGCCCGGTCGAAGATCGTCCGCACCGCGTCGTCCACCATGCGGTCGATCATGCCAGGGCGGTGCCGGGGCGGCCGGCCGGCCCGGCCGCGACGGCTCCCAACCCGTGTTTCATGAACGTGAATTGGCGACCCGGGAAGCACACAGCGACGTCATAGGGAAAACCCTCGATTGACCTCCGGCCTGGTGACATGGACGGGTCAAGGCTGTCATTCTCCCAGCGCACGCTGATCCCCCACGGTCGGATCACGCACCACGGTCCCCGCACAGCGCACCCCTCCGGACAGCAGACCCGGCTGCCCGGTCCCTCACCGGCCGCGACCCGGCGGCCTTTGCAGGAGGAGTAAGAGTGAGACCCCACAGATCCGTTTCTCACGGGCGTCCGTCCCAAGGACGTCCCTCCCGCAAGCGGGCCACGGTCGGAGCCGCCCTGCTCTCCA
This sequence comes from Streptomyces misionensis, assembly GCF_007896895.1. Taxonomy (GTDB): domain Bacteria; phylum Actinomycetota; class Actinomycetes; order Streptomycetales; family Streptomycetaceae; genus Streptomyces; species Streptomyces misionensis_A. Next base: position 95,135 of record NZ_VOGW01000177.1, read on the forward strand.
CCGCGGCCTTCCTCGCGATCGGCATGCAGGCCGTCCCGGCGACCGCGACGCCCGCCGCGCACCACCTCAGCCCGCTGCGCACCGGTGCCCTGGAGGCCAAGCTCAGCCCGGCCCAGCACAAGGCCCTGATCCAGAGCGCCCAGGACAAGACGGCCGACACCGCGCGCACCCTCGGCCTCGGCGCCAAGGAGAAGCTGGTCGTCCGGGACGTCGTCAAGGACGCCGACGGCACGCTGCACACCCGCTACGAGCGCACCTACGACGGCCTGCCCGTCCTGGGCGGCGACCTCGTCGTGCACACCCCGCCCGCCTCGCTGGCCGCCGGGACCGTGACCACGACCTGGAACAACAAGCACAAGATGGCGGTGTCCTCCACCACCGCGACCGTCGCCAAGTCGGCCGCCGAGAGCAAGGCGCTGAAGACCGCCAAGGCCCTCGACGCCGCCAAGCCCGCCGCCGACAGCGCCCGCAAGGTGATCTGGGCCGGCAGCGGCACCCCGAAGCTCGCCTGGGAGACCGTGATCGGCGGCTTCCAGGACGACGGCACGCCCAGCAAGCTGCACGTCATCACCGACGCCACCACCGGCAAGGAGCTGTACCGGTACCAGGGCATCGAGACCGGCGTCGGCAACACCCGCTACAGCGGCCAGGTCTCGCTGACCACGACCCAGTCGGGCTCGTCGTACACCCTGACCGACGGCACGCGCGGCGGGCACAAGACGTACAACCTGAACCACGGCTCCTCCGGCACCGGCACCCTGTTCTCGCAGACCAGCGACACCTGGGGCGACGGCACCAACTCCAACGCCGCCACCGCGGGCGCGGACGCCGCCTACGGCGCGCAGGAGACGTGGGACTTCTACAAGAACACCTTCGGGCGCAGCGGCATCAAGAACGACGGCGTCGGCGCCTACTCCCGCGTCCACTACGGCAACGCCTACGTGAACGCGTTCTGGGACGACAGCTGCTTCTGCATGACGTACGGCGACGGCAGCGGGAACAACGACCCGCTGACCGCGCTGGACGTGGCCGGCCACGAGATGAGCCACGGTGTCACCTCCAACACCGCGGGCCTCAACTACAGCGGCGAGTCCGGCGGCCTGAACGAGGCCACCTCGGACATCTTCGGCACGGGCGTGGAGTTCTACGCGAACAACTCGTCCGACCCCGGTGACTACCTCATCGGCGAGAAGATCGACATCAACGGCAACGGCACCCCGCTGCGCTACATGGACAAGCCGAGCAAGGACGGCGGCTCGGCGGACAGCTGGTACTCGGGCGTCGGCAACCTCGACGTGCACTACTCCTCGGGTCCGGCGAACCACATGTTCTACCTGCTGTCCGAGGGCAGCGGCACCAAGACGATCAACGGTGTCACGTACAACAGCCCGACCTCCGACGGTGTCGCCGTCACCGGCATCGGCCGCGACGCGGCCCTGCAGATCTGGTACAAGGCGCTGACGTCCTACATGACGTCCAGCACCAACTACGCCGGTGCCCGCACCGCCGCCCTCAACGCCGCCTCCGCGCTGTACGGCGCCAACTCCGCGCAGTACGCGGGCGTCGGCAACGCCTTCGCGGGCATCAACGTGGGCAGCCACATCACCCCGCCCAGCAACGGCGTGACGGTCACCAACCCGGGCAGCCAGTCCTCCACCGTGGGCACCGCGGTCAGCCTCCAGGTCCAGGCGTCCAGCACCAACAGCGGCGCCCTCACCTACAGCGCCTCCGGCCTGCCCACCGGCCTGTCCATCAACGCCTCCACCGGCGTCATCTCCGGCACGCCCACCACGGCCGGGACCTACAGCACCACCGTCACGGTGAAGGACTCCACCGGCGCGACCGGCACCGCGACCTTCACCTGGACCGTCGGCACCGGCGGCGGCGGTGGCGGCTGCACCTCGACCCAGCTGCTGGCCAACCCGGGCTTCGAGTCGGGCAACACCGGCTGGACCGCGAGCAGCGGCGTGATCACCACCGACACCGGTGAGCCGGCGCACGGCGGCTCCTACAAGGCCTGGATGGACGGGTACGGCACCTCGCACACCGACACCGTGTCCCAGTCGGTGACCATCCCCGCGGGCTGCAAGGCGACCCTCTCCTTCTACCTGCACATCGACACCGCGGAGAGCGGCAGCACCGCCTACGACAAGCTGACGGTCACCGCCGGCTCGACGACCCTGGCGACGTACTCCAACGTCAACGCGGCCTCCGGTTACGCCCTGAAGACCTTCGACCTGTCCTCGCTGGCGGGCCAGACGGTCACCCTGAAGTTCAACGGCGTCGAGGACGTCTCGCTGCAGACCAGCTTCGTCGTGGACGACACGTCCCTGACCACCGGCTGATCCGCACCACCTGAAGACCCGAGGGTCCCGTTCCCCGGCAGCCGGCCGGGGAACGGGACCCTTCTCGTGCTCAGTTCATCGGATCCAGGGTGAGGTACGCCTGCTGCGGGGCGCCGTCGTTCACCAGGGACTCCTGGTTGCCGACGTCGTCGAAGGCGAACGCGTAGGCCTTGCCGTCGGCCATCTGCCCGTGGACCGCCCGCGCGTACTGGTTGGTCACCGCGTCCTGGTAGAAGTCACCGGGCGTGGTGTCCGGCTGGTCCGCACGGGTCAGCAGGGTGGAGCGGTTGAAACCGGCGCACAGCGTGCGGGAGATGGGCCCGCGGACGGCGTCGTTGGGCGCGTCCAGCAGCTTGTGGCAGCCGAACACGCTGTCCGCGTCGGGCTTCTGGAAGGTGGTGACGACCGCGCCCGAGGAGTCGGTGAAGTTCATGACACCGCCCGAGACCCGGCCGTAGAACTTCTTGCCGGGCTGGTCGGCGAAGGGGGTGACGGTCAGCGTCGACGTCGTGTACTTCTGCCAGACCCGGTTGACGTAGTCGTCCATCACGTTGGCGGGCAGCGCCCCGGTCTCCACGCCGTACAGCGGCGCGAGCGCCCGCAGCACCGTGCCGTCCGACCGCGTCTGCACCAGCCCCGACCAGCCGCCCGGCTGGGCGCGCAGGGCACTGAAGAAGCCCGACCAGCCGCCCTGTTTCAGCCGGCCGGTGGTGCTCACGGTGCCGTCGGAACGCCGCACGCCGACGGAGTACGGCGCCGAGAACATGTCCACCTGGGTGCTGTTGAGCCACAGCCCGGAGTCGTTGAGCGTGTACTCGGACCAGTTGAAGAGGGTGTCGCGGTTGGGGTCGGACGGGTTCTGCACGGCCGGCTGCACCAACCCGCCGGTGGCGAGCCGGAAATCCAGCTTGCGGCCGTAGGAGAAGTAGATCCGCCCGGAGAACTTCGGAACGCGGATCGTGAGGGACTGGCCGGCGGCCGGGCCGGGAATCGCCGCGTCCGGCGCGGGAACGGGCGGATTGCCGCCCGCGGGCCAGGCGTGGAACGCGCCGCCCGCGTCGGCCCAGCCCTGCCGTCCCGAGGACAGCTGGGTGCCGAGATCGTAGAGGTAAACGGGCTCGGTGCGGCCCGAGTTGTTGGTGACGGTCAGCGCGATGGTGTCCGGTACGGCGGCCGCGGCACGGTCGGGGGAACCGAACGCGAGCGCTCCGCCGAGGAGTGCCGCCGTGGCAACCAGCGCTGCCGCGGGGCGAGTCGGGATGTACGGCACTCTTCACCTCCGTGTGGGGGGCGGGGTCGTACGGACTCCGTTTCTTGGTCCGTACCTGTGTGAGAGCGCTCTCAGCGTGGGGCTGAAGTTGCGTGCATGTCAATGAGCGGGCCGCAAAAGGCACTTCGCCCGCGCCGCCCGGCGCCCGCCTGCGCGGCGGGCGCCACGGGCCGCTGCCGCGCGGTGCGGACGGCTCAGAAGGTGCGGTCGAGCAGGGCCAGCAGCGCCGCCCAGTGCCGCTCGTCGGCCTGCCGGTCGTAGGCGGGGGTGTCCGCCTGGGTGTAGCCGTGCTGGGCGCCCCGGTACACCTCGGACGTGTAGCGCACACCGGCCGCGTCCAGCGCCTCGCCCAGCTCGCGGATCTGCTCCTCCGGCATGGAGGCGTCCTGGTCCGCGAAGCCGAAGTACAGCTCGGCGGTGACGTTCCCGGCGCCGCGGTGCGGGCTGTCCGGGGCGTCGGTGACCAGCCTGCCGCCGTGGAAGCCGGCCGCCGCCGCCACCCGGTCCGGATGGGTGGCGGCCGTGCGCAGGGCGAGCCGGGCGCCCATGCAGTAGCCGGTCAGCGCCACCGGACCCGCGGCGACGAACGGGCTGTCCGCCAGGAAGCCCAGGAACGCGTCGGCGTCGCGCCGGCTCTGCTCGGGGGTCAGGGAGCCCATCACCGGGCCGATCCGCTGCCAGATGGTCGGGTCGGCCGACGGGTCGATGAACTCCGGCAGCTCGCCGAGCGGGGTACGGCCGTGCCGGTAGAAGACGTTCGGCACCAGGACCGTGTAGCCGGCGGCCGCGAGCCGGTCGGCCATCGACCGCAGCTGCGGGCGCAGACCGTAGGCGTCCTGGTAGAACAGCACGCCCGGATGCGGCTCGCCGTCCGCGGGACGGGCGAGGTAGGCGTCGGCGGTGCCGTCCTCGGTGGTGATGTCGACGGATGTTCCCTGTACGTCGGTCATGCTGACGGGCCTCCTGGGGAGTCGGTGGCGGACGGCGGGTGCCCCGGCGTCCCGCGGGCACGCGGCTGCGCGGGGCACGCCGGGCACGTCTCATGCTGCCACGCAAGATCCACGGGCTCGCGGCCGGTCCGCCGTACCGCCGCCGCGCTCACTCGAACCGCGAGGTGTCCCCGGCGCCCCGCCGGACGATCTCCGCCTCCCCGCCGGAGAAGTCGACCACCGTCGTCGGCTCGGTGCCGCAGTCCCCGGAGTCGACCACCGCGTCCACCACGTGGTCGAGGCGGTCCTTGATCTCCCAGCCCTGCGTCAGCGGCTCCTCCTCGTCCGGCAGCAGCAGCGTGCTGGACAGCAGCGGCTCGCCCAGCTCGGCCAGCAGCGCCTGGGTGACCACGTGGTCCGGGATGCGCACGCCGACGGTCTTCTTCTTCGGGTGCATCAGCTTGCGCGGCACCTCGCGGGTGGCCGGCAGGATGAAGGTGTAGCTGCCGGGCGTGGACGCCTTCACGGCCCGGAACACGTCGTTGTCCACCCGCACGAACTGACCGAGCTGCGCGAAGTCCCGGCACATCAGGGTGAAGTGGTGCCGGTCGTCCAGATGTCGGATCGCCCTGATCCGGTCCATCCCGTCGCGGCTGCCCAGCCGGCAGCCCAGCGCGTAGCAGGAGTCGGTCGGATACGCGATGAGCGCCTCCGACCGCACCGCGTCGGCGATCTGCGCGATGCTGCGGGCCTGCGGGTTCTCCGGGTGCACGTCGAAGTACTTCGCCATTCGTCGAGCTTATGCGGTGGGAGCCGGCACGACGGGCAGCCGGGGGCGTGGCCCGCCCGGCGTCCGCGGGGAAGACCGCGAAACCTGGGGTGTACAGACCGGATTCCCGGGCACCCGAAGGGCGAGTCGCCCGGAGTCCCCCGTCCGGGCGCGGCACCTTCGCCGGCGGTCCGCCCTCCGGACCGCCGGCGGAGCCATGTCCGGAGGGGACGGGGGGATGAACTCTCCGGTAACGTCCCGCTGCGCAGACCGAGACCGACCGGGACGACAGGGAGAGGGGCACGTGGCGCGCCGAGCGGAAGAGGAGCCGCAGCCGTACGGGAGCGACGGCTGGGCGCGGGAACTGCTCGACCAACTGCGCCCCGCCGGACGCGACGTGAACCGGCTGGTGGCCTGGCTCGCCCGCGGCACCGGTTCCTCGGTGTGCCTGCGGGACGCGCGCGGCACCCTGCTCGCCGAGGCGGGGGAGCGGCTGTCCCTCGACGCCTCCGTCGTCGCCGACGTGGCCGCGGGCCGGGTCTCCGCCGCGGCGCTGGACGACGGCACTCGCCATGCCCGCCTGGTCGGGATACGGCACCCCGGACCGGACCCGGCCGCCTCCGCCGTGCTGGCCGTGGCCCGCCGGGACCCCTTCGACCGGCACACCACGGATATCCTCGGGCACACCGCGGGCGTCCTCGAACTGCTGCTGCGCGAGCGCGAGCTGGCCCATGCCGACCACCGGCTGCGGCGGGCCACCGCCGATCTGCGCCTCGCCATCCTGCAACTGCTGATGGTGGAGGACACCGTCTCCGCCCGCCGCGTCGCCGCGGGCCTGTGGCCGGGGCTGCTGGAGAAGGACACCGCGCGCGTCTACGTCATCGAGGGCTCCGCCGCCGAACGCGCCCGGATCGCCGACGAGTGCGGCGTGGCCACCGGCGGCGGGGCGCTCGTCGTGCGCTGCCCCGCGATGGACGGACACGTCATCGTGCTCGGCCCGGCCACCGAGGTGGGGGAGCGGCTGCGCTCCCTGGTCGCCGCCCGGCCCGGCACCTACCTCGGCGGCAGCCCCCGCCAGCGCCTCGCCCTGACCGCCACCGCCTACGGACAGGCGGTCAGCGCCCTCGCCGTGGCCCGCTTCCGCCCGGAACGGGCCGCCGTGTACGCCGAACGCACGCGCCCCGCCCGCCTGATGGACCCCGTCGCGCTGCGCGCCTGGTCGGCCGCCGTGCTGCGCCCGCTCGACACCCTGGCCCATCACATCCGCGCCGAACTGCTCGCCACCACCCGGCTCGGCCTGGAGTTCACCGCGGTGAGCGCGGCCAAGGTGCTCGGCGTGAGCCGCAACACGGTGCGCGCCCGGATGGACCGGGTCGCCGCGCTGATCGGCGCCGACTTCTCCGCCCTCACCGTCCGCGCGGTGGCGCACGTCGCGCTGAACACCGAGGCGGCGCAGGGGCCGTACGACCCCGACGGCACGGCCCCCGTCCCGCCGGTCCGGTTCGCGGACCTGCTCGGCTCCGCCGCGCTGCGCTCGTGGGCCGAGGGCCTGCTCGGACGTCTCGACCAGGACGGCCGGGACCTGCGCGGCACCCTGCGCGCCTGGCTGGCGGCCGACGCCAACGCCGGGCCGGCCGCCGACGCGCGGGGTGTGCACGCCCAGACCGTGCGGGAACACGTGCGGGCCGCCGAACCGGTCCTGGAGCGCCGGCTGCTGACCGGGGGCACCGATCTGTACGAGGTCGTCCTCGCCCACCTCGTCACCGGTGAACTCCCCGTGCCCGCCTGGGGACCGGCGAATGCGGACCAAGCGGACGCGGCTGTGCACAGGTGAGTCCCGGACGCCGCGTGCCGGGCACCGGTGCGCTGGTCCGGACCGTGCGTCGCACGTAAGTTCAGTTCCCGCGGGGCACGACCGGAACGGGGGGCCGGTCGGGGCCCCGCCCCTCATGCCGTTCGGCCCCCGTCGGAGACGGGCTGTTTGTCGGACAGGCGGAAGACCCCGTTCGAGCGATGTCCTCACCCGACCCGGTGAGCCCGCCGCGCCGGGCGTACCGGCGGCGGGCGACGGGCGTTGCCCCGGCAGGAACCACTGGGACCGGATCGGCCGGACGGATCGAATGGATCGGGTGGACCCGATGGACCGGATGCCACGGGGGGATCGGATGGACCGCGTCGAAGCAGCCCGCGTGCCGCGTACCCGGGAGCCGATCTACGCCCGGCTCGTCGCCGAGTGGCGGGCGCAGGGCAGGACCGTGCCCACCGGCCCCGAGGTGCCGTGGACCTCCCTCGCGGGCCTGGCCGATCTCGCCGGACTCGCCCTGCGCACCGGGTCCGGGACCGAGCCGTCCGGGCGTTTCTGAGTCCCGCGGTCGCCCGCCCCGCTAGCGCCCGCCTCCCTGTGCCGCCAGGACCGCCAGCGTGCCGTTGGCCTGGCGCAACGCGTCCTCGAGGGTGCCCGGGGAGTGCAGGGTGCCGGTGCCGTCCGGCGGCACCAGCCACTCCAGGGAGCGGGCGGGCCGGTACGGGGGCGGTACGGCGACCCAGGAGCCCTTGGTCGCGTGGCGCAGCCCGGCCCCCACCCAGCCCCCCGAGGGGTCCGGCGGCAGGAAGAAGCCGACCCGGCCCGCCGTGAGGTCCACCAGGGTCGGGCCCGGCACCGGCAGCGCGGGCTGCCACAGCAGGTCGAGGGTGAGCAGCCCGAGCCGCTCGGGGACGCTGAGCACGTCCCAGAACCGCCCCGCCTCCAGCAGCGCGATCCCCTCGCCGTGGTCCCACTCCCACTTGCACGCCCGTGGATCGGCCGCGGCTGCCGCCAGCCATTCCACGCCCCGCGTCCACATCGTGTTCGTCATGCACTGCTCCGCGTGTTCTCGCTCGCCTGCCATGGGCGCAGGAAACGGCCGTGGCCGGGCACTCCGTGCCCAAGCACAGCAACCCGGCATATGCATGCTCTTAGATATTTCTACATGGCGGAAGGGGTGGCGCGCCCTGGCGTTTGAGGTGGGACGTCGGAACTCCGCGCGGGCGGCCACCGCTTCCCGCGGGGCGCGGGCCGACGTCTCAGGCGGCTTGGCCGCCGGGTTCGGGGGCCAGCACCAGCATGGTCGCGTCGTCGCGGACCTCGTAGCGCAGCCGCGCGAGGTCGGCCCACACCGCGTCGGGCAACCCGCCGTGCCCGGTGTCCGCGAGGGCGGCGAGCCGGTCCGGCAGCGGGTAGAAGGTCCCGGAGCGGGACCGCGCCTCCCAGACGCCGTCGGAGGCCAGCAGCAGCCGGTCGTCCGGCTCCAGCGGCACCGTGACCTCCTTCGGCGGATCGACCCCGACCAGGCCCAGCCCCAGCGGGGTGCCCGGCATGACGGTGATCTCCCGGGCGTCGCCCTCGCGCAGCAGCACCGGCGCCGGATGACCGCAGGCCACCACCCGCATCGTGCGCGCGTCGCCCTCGAACTCCACGAGCAGGGCGGTCGCGAACATCTCCCCGTTCGGCACTCCCGCCGCGTCCACGTCGAGACGGCGGTCCAGCCGGGCCGCCACCTGCTCCAGGTCCTGCTCGTCCAGGACCGCCTCCCGGAACGCCCCCAGCAGCGCCACCACGGTCGCGACCGCCGCGAGCCCGTGCCCGCGGACATCGCCCATCACCGCCCGTACGCCGTACGGCCCTTCGCGCACGTCGAAGAAGTCCCCGCCGACCAGCGTGCCGTTCTCGGCGGCCCGGTAGAAGCCCGTGCAGCGGATGCGCCCGACCCGCTGGGGCAGTGGCGGCATCACGGCCTGCTGCACCGCCTCCCCGATGGCGCGCTCCACCCGCAGCTGGGCGTCGCGGCGGCTGCTCACGAACGCCACGAGCACGCTGAGCAGGGCGACGAACGTGATGGTGAGCAGGTCGGTGTTGCCGGGCCGGTTCAGATGGGTGCCCGGCACGTTCAGCGCCACGACCACCAGGGCGCCGAGCAGGGCGGTGCCGGCGGGGCCGTACGACAGGACGGCCAGCGGCGGGATCGCGCCGAGCAGGAAACCGAGGTCGCTCGCGTGGGGCGTGACGGTCGCGGCGGCGGTCACCGCGGCCAGCAGCAGCACCGGCAGCAGCCGTACCCACCACGGCGGTGGCGCGCCCCGCAACCAGCCGCGATCCTCCTGGCTCCCGCGCGACGACCACCCGCGCACCGATCGCACAAGCCCACGCTACGCCGCCTGCGCGAGGCGGGCCCGACGACGGGTGGCACGGAAAATCCTGTGGACACCGCGGTCGTGGCCCGCATAGCGTGAGGCCGCACGCCCGAGACCGACGGAAGGAGGCGCGTGTCATGGCCACTGTCATCATGCGCTCCCCCCTCCCCGTCGCCCGGGTGTGCCAGGCCTGACCGGGAGCGCCCCCGCATCCCGGAGGAATCCGTTTCATGACCGATCTGGTCATCCGCACGCTCGACGCGAGTAGTGCACACCTGTTCGACACCATGCCCGACCCGCTGCACTTCGCCGAGCGGCACCGGCTGATCGGCTTCCGCCCCGAGTGGCAGCGCATCGCCGTGCGCGACGGCCGCACCGTGGCCCGAGCCGCCTGGTGGGCCCGGCCGGAGGACGCCGAGCCGCTGCTGATCAACTGGTTCGACGTCGCCGAGGGCGAGGAGGCGGCCGGGGCCGAGCTGCTGCGGACCGCCCCGTGGCACCCCGAGGAACTCGAACTCGACCTGCCGCCCGGCTGGCGCGACGACCCCCGGCTGCGGGCCGCCGCCGGCACCCGCGCCGCCGCCGCGCGCTCGGCCGGGTACGAGCCCCTCGTCGAGCGCTTCCTCTACCGCTGGACCCCGCAGTGCGGCCTGCCCGAACGCCCCGGCCGCCTGGTCTTCACCGCCGAGCCGGACGACGCCGTCTTCCACGACCTCCTGCGCCGCATCCACTCCGTCACCCTCGACGCCCACGCCCGCCGGGCCATCGCCGCGGGCGGGGTGGAGCAGGCCGCCCAGGAGGAGATGGACTTCTTCCACTGGATGCCCTCGCCCCGCTCCTGGTGGCAGATCGCCCGCACCCGCACGGGCGAGCCGGTCGGCGTCCACATCCCCGGCCGCAACCCCGCGGGCCCCTGCGTCGGCTTCATCGGCGTCGTCCCCGGGCAGCGCGGCCACGGGTACGCCTACGACCTCCTCGCCGAATGCACCCACTTCCTCGCCGCGCACGGCGCCGAGTTCATCGCCGCCGCCACCGACCAGGGCAACTTCCCGATGGCGGCCCACTTCGCGACGGCCGGCTACCCGGTGGTGCGGGAGCGGGTGAACTTCTGGGCCGAGCGCGTCGGCGGTGCCGGGTGACCCGCTGACCGCCCGGTGACCGACGCCGGAGCGGGAGAGGGGCGAGCCGTTCGAGGAGACGGGAGCAGCTCGGGCCGACAGCCCGAACCCAGCGTACTGTCCAGGGAGTTGGGGCTTCATGCCGCCCGGCGGGGAATTCCTTCCTTCGGGGTCAGGTGGCGGTCTTTCCCCGCCCGGGTGCCGGTGGCGAGCCGATAGTGGAGCCGCCGCCGGGCCCGGGTCCGGCGGTGTTTCGGTGAACCGCGTGACCGGAGGGGAACAACCATGGCCACCAGCGAGGCGAACAACCGTGTCGAACTCGTCTTCTCCCTGTTCGACGCCAACGGCAACGGCGTACTGGACCCGGGGGACTTCGAGCTGATGGGCAGGCGGGTGGTCGAGGCCGTGCCCGAGGCCGGCGACAGCGCGAAGAACAGGATGCTCCAGGCCTTCCAGGGCTACTGGGACACCCTGCGCACGGAACTGGACGCCGACGGCGACGGGCAGGTCAGCCCCGAGGAGTTCAACGCCATCGTGCTCGACCCGCAGCGGTTCGACGTCACCGTCGACGAGTTCGCCGAGGCGCTCGCCGCCCTGGGCGACCCGGACGGCGACGGCTACGTCGAACGCCCCCACTTCGTCGCCCTGATGACGGCCATCGGCTTCCGCCGCCCCAACATCGAGGCCCTGTTCGACGCCTTCGAACCGGTCCACGGCGACCGCATCCCCGTGGTCACCTGGGCCGACGGCATCCGCGACTACTACCGTCCCGAGAAGTCCGGCATCCCCGGCGACCACCTCGTCACGGACGGCACCCGGTGACCCGCGCCCACAGCGCCCCCGTCGTCGGCCTGGCCGTGGGCCGGGGCACCGGGCCCGAACTGGCGGACGTCTTCGAGCGGGTGCTCGGCGCGCTGACCGCAGGCCACCCGCACGGCGTGACGATCGAGCGCTCCCCGCGCCTCTACCACTCCTACGTCTCGCTGCGCGGCGAACGGGACATCGCCCGCATCCGCGCGCTGACCGCCGAGGACGCCGACCACTACGAGCGGTTCTGCCGTACCAGCGCCGAGCAGGGCACCACCGCGGTGTTCCGCACCGCGATCAACGCCCAGTCCCTGTACCTCGTCCGCGGACGGCTGCGCGCCGTCAAGGTGGACCTGCTCGGCACCCGCCGGCGCTCCCTGCTGCTGGTGCGGGACCAGGCCCAGGGCTTCTACACCGGCGAGAACCGGCACACGCCCGGCGAGGTCACCCGCACCACGACCTTCAGCCGGGAACTCACCGAGGCCGTCGTCTCCTACGCGCTGAGCCGGGCCCGGCGGGAGTGGCCGGACGGGCGGATCGGCCGCATCGTGATGGCCTACAAGTTCCATCTGCTGGACGGCGCGCTCGACGCCTGGGTGAGCGCCCTCGCGGACCGGCTCGGCGTCGAGATCGGGCTGTTCCAGCCGGACACCGTCAACCGCGACCTGATCACCCACGGCCTGCCCGACCGCACCCTGCTGATCGCCGGGAACGAATGGGCCGACATCATGCACGTCATGCTGCTGGAACGGTTCGGCTCCGACCGGCAGGAAAACCGCTGCACCGAGAACGTCTTCCTCGACCCCGCGCTGTCGGGCCTGACCGAGTACCAGACGGTGCACGGCTCGGCCGACGACCTCGCCGGGCGGGACCTCGTCAACCCGGTGGCGACGTTCCGCGCGGCGGCGCTCGTCGCGGAGCGGCACGCCGGACGCGCCGGCGCGGTGGCGGCCGTGGAGAAGGCCCTGCGGACCCTCGCCGGACGGGGCATACGCACCCCCGACCTCGGCGGACGGCACTCCACCAGTGCCGTGACCGACGCCCTGCTCGCCACCCTCGGCGCGTCCGGGACCGGCGGTACTCCGGCGGACGCCGCCCTGGTCGGCGGGTCATGACCGGCGCGGCGGGCAAGGGGACGGCCCTGGTCGTCGTCGATGTGCAGAACGACTTCTGCGCGAGCCCGGCGGCCCTGGCCCGTTTCCCCGGCGACCCCACCGCCCTGGAGGCGGCCGTCGCCGGCACCGTCCGCGCGGTGGCCGAGGCCCGCGCCCGGAACGTGGAGGTGATCTTCGTACGCTTCACCGGCGATCCCGGGCACCAGGGCCCCGCCTGGCGGCTGCGCGACCGCACCCTCGGCAAACGGCCGAAGTGCCTGGAGGGCACCTGGGGCGCCGAGTTCCACGCGGTCCGCCCGGCCCCGGGCGAGCGCGTCTTCACCAAACGCGCCCGCTTCGACGCCTTCCGCGCCGACGGCTTCGGGGCCCACCTCACCGCGCGGGGCACCGGTCATCTGGTCCTCGCCGGCCTCTACGCCGACGTGTGCGTGGACACCACCGCCCGCACCGCGTTCCAGCAGGGCCTCCACGTCACCGTCCTGACGGACTGCACCACCGCCCTGCATCTGCCGTACGACGCCGCCCTGCGGTTCATGCGCGTGGTGTACGGCGCCCGGACCACCACGGCGGACGATCCCGCGGCCTGGACCGCGCCCGCGTACCGCAGCGAGGAGGAGCCGTGCCCGCTGCCACCGGGCTGACCGACGGGGTGGCCCGGGGGGTGGGGCGCACCGCCCTGCTGGTGGCCGCGGCCCGCGCCATCGAGACCCACCGCCCCGACGCCCTGGCCCGGGACCCGTTCGCCGAGCACTTCGTGCGCGCGGCCCCGGCCTCGGCCGGCTGGCCGGTCCGCCCGGGACAGGTGCCCGACGGGGAGGCCGACCCGCTGTGGGGCCGGCTCGGCCGGTACTTCGCCCTGCGCACCCGCGTCCTGGACGACCATCTGCTCCGCTCGGCGCACCTGGGCGCCCGTCAGGTGGTGCTGCTCGGCGCGGGCCTGGACTCCAGGGCGTACCGGCTCGACTGGCCGCCCGGGTGCGCGGTGTACGAGGTGGACACCCCCGAGGTGCTGGCGTTCAAACAGTCGGTGCTCGACCGTGTCCGGGCGACCCCCGTGACCGAGCGCCGCCCGCTCGCGGCCGACCTGCGGCACGACTGGGCCGGGGCGCTGCAAGACGCCGGCTTCGACCCCGGCGCGCCCACCGCCTGGCTCGCCGAGGGACTGCTGCTCTACCTGCCCGCGGCGGCCGAGCGGCGTCTCGTCGCCACGGTCGACCGGCTCAGCGCGGCGGGCAGCACCCTGGCCTACGAGATCAAGGAGATCGCGGAGTCACCCGAGGTGCGGTCCAGCCCCGTCTACGCCGATGCGCGCCGGCGCGTCGGCATAGACCTGCTCGCCCTCTTCGACGGCGAGCCGCGCCCCGACTCGGCGGGCGAACTCGCGGGCCGGGGCTGGACGGTGACCGTCCGCACCCCCTACGAGTTCACCCGCCGCCACGGCCGCGGCCCGCTGCCGGAACCCCACGACGCCCTGGCCGCCAACCGCTGGATCTTCGCGGCCGCCACCCACACCCGGGAGGGCCCCGCCCCCGCACCCCGGACGACCCGACCGCGTTCGCAGCGGCGTCCCGGAAACTAGTTCCCGGCGGCCGTCAGGCGGGCCTCCGCGGTCGTCAGGATCTCGGTGACCCGGAGGCCGAAGGCCGCGTCGCACGGGTGGGGGCGGCCCGTGGCGGCGGCGCTCAGGAGCGCGTCGGCGGCCCGGGTGAGGGCGGCGGTCGCGTCCTCCGTGCCGGGCGGCAGGGCGGTGACCCCGGCCTCGCCGCGCAGTTCCACCTCGGCCCCGGCCGCCGCGGGCGGGGCCGTCAGGCTCAGGGTGAGGGCGCTGGAGGCCCCGGCGGCATGGTCGAGGACCACATGCACGCTGTCGCCCTGACCCTGTCCGGCGGCCACCACCCGGGTGACGTCGCCGAGGACCGGCAGCAGCACCGAGAGCGCGTGCGGACCCACGTCCCACAGCGCGCCCTTCTCCCGGCGCCACGGCGAGGCCGCGAACGGGCTGTCGGTGGTGAACACCGCGCCCAGCCACTGGGCCCGCGCCGTGAACCAGCCCGCCACCGCGGCCTGTTCCTCGATCCACGCCTCCGGCTCCTTCTGGAACCGCGCGGTGAAGAACACCACCGACGCCACTGCGGCACGCTCCGCGGCCTCCGCGACCGCCCGCGCGTCGGCGACCGTGAGCGCCAGCGGCTTGTCCAGCAGCAGATGCCGCCCGGCCCGCGCCGCGCGCACCGCCAGCGGGGCCTGCACGGACGGCGGCAGGGCGACGGCGACCGCGTCCACATCGGCCAGCAGCGTGTCCACCTCGTCGTACGCCGTGACGTCGTACCGCCGCGCGAGCGCGCCCGCCGCCTCCGGCCTGCGGCCCCACACCCCGGCGAACTCCAGGCCGGGGTGCCCGGCGAGGGCGGGGGCGTACGCCGCCCGGGCCCACGGGCCCGTTCCCAGCAGTCCGATGCGCATGAGACGTTCCTTTCGGCGGACCGTGGCCCGCGTGCTCAAAAGCCCGAGAACTCTTCGTCGTCGAGGAGTCCGGCCTGCGGACTCCCGCTGCCCGCGAGCCAGTCGGCGATGGTGGCGGCGATCGGCTGCCCGGTGTCCATCTCCACGAAGCCGAACTGGCCGGACTGATTGCACTCCAGGAACCACCAGACACCCTCGGCGTCCTCCGCGAAGTCGAAGGCACCATAGGCGAGTTCGGCCCCCCGCAGATACCGCAGCACCCCCTCGGCGACCGGTGGGGGCACCGGTGCCGGAGCCCAGGGGGCGTTTGACGGGGCGAACCGGACGTCCACGTCGTCCGGATGGGCGTCCGGCGCGACCGGCTTGCGCGCCGCCAGCAGGGTGCCGCCGACCGCGGTCAGCCGGATGTCGGCCCGTTTGGGCACGCGCCGTTGCAGCAGCGTCGGCCCGTAGGCCACCGCCGTGAAGTCCGTGTCCGGTGCGACCCGGCTGGTCGGCACCGCCCGGGGCGGCTCCTGCGGATGCGCCCCGGAGACCGGCTTGACCACCAGGTCCGGATGGCGCCCCGCGAACTCCCGCGCCGCCTGCGGGAACGTGGTGATCAGTGTGTCCGGCACCGGCAGCCCGGCGCGTTGCGCGAGGCGCAGCTGCCAGGGCTTGTACCGGGCGCGGCGGGCGGCGTCCGGATGGTTCATCCAGCGGGCGCCGGTGCAGCGGAGCATGCCGTACAGCGCCTGCGCGGACTCCTCGGTCAGCCAGGCGGACGGCTGGGCGGCACGGGCGGCCGCGGTCCCGGGCCTGCGCAGCCAGACGGAACGCAGGCCGTCCATGTCCACCAGGCGCCCGCCGACGGACAGTCGTCCGCGGCAGGCGCCCCGCGCGTACTCGCCCGACAGCGCCACCCCGTTCGTCAGATCGGCGGGATCGAGCCGGACGACGGGCACGCCGGCCTCGCCCAGCCGGAGGACCACCATGTCCGCCGTCACGTCCTCTTCACTGGTCAGGATGAGCACGGTCATCGTCTGCGGGTCCGCGGCTCAGTCGTCGAAGTGCGTCTTGGAACCGGCGGTCGAGGTCGTGGTTCCCAGCGCGCGCAAGGTCGCGTGATCGGTCGCGGCGATCCGCCCGTCCGGGAGGACGTTCAACTGCAGTCCGGAGTCGTACGCGTACGGAACGGTGACATCCAACTGCACAGCCGGGCGCGCGTAGTTGAGCGTGAACGGTTGCATGGTCTCTCCCTGGTTCGGCTTTCACGTCCTTATACGATTCGAACGGGTGAATGGTTTCCTTACGCTGCGTGACGGTGGCGCGGAGGGAGGCGTTCCACCGGTCCGCCGCGCGCCGGTGCTCACGCCGTGAGCGCCCCGCGCGCCACCGCCAGTGCTTGCTCCGCGTATCCGCGTCCGAACAGGACCGCGTGTACCAGGAGCGGGAACAGCTGATGTACCCCGACCCGGGTGCGCCAGCCGTCGGCGAGCGGTGCCGCCTCCTCGTACCCCGCCAGGATCCGGTCCAGATGGGGGCAGCCGAAGAGCTGAAGCATCGCCAGGTCGGTCTCCCGGTGGCCGCCGTGCGCGGCCGGGTCGATGAGCCGCACCTCGCCGTCCGCGCCCCACAGCACATTGCCGCTCCACAGGTCGCCGTGCAGCCGGGCGGGCGGCTCCGCGGGCCCCGCCAGCTCCGGCAGCCGGGCGCAGAGCCGCTCGAACACCGACGCCTCGCCCGGCCGCAGCGTGCCCCGCTCGACGGCGCCCCGCACGTACGGCAGCACCCGCCGTTCGGCGTACCAGCCGCTCCACTCGGCGCCGGGAACGTTGCGCATGGGGGCGAGCCCGATGTACGCCTCCTCGGGGCCACCGGGCGGTGCCGCCCCGAAGCGGGGCGCGCCCGCCGCGTGCAGGGCGGCCAGCGCCTGACCGAAACGGAACGCCGCCTTCGCGTCGGGTCGTCCCGTCGCCACCCGCTCGGTCACCAGCCAGCGCTCGTCGCAGCCGAGCACCGCCGGCAGCCGTACGGTGCCCGCCGCGGCCAGCCAGCGCAGCCCCGCCGCCTCGGCGCGCACCGCCCCGGGGGCGTCGGCGCGCTTGACCATCACCGGTGTGCCGTCGTCCAGCCGCACCTCGGCGGGCGAGGCGGACACCGCATACGTGCCGCTGACCGCGCGCCCGGTGAGCCGGGCCGCGGCCTGTCCAGGATCCTCGTCTCGCGTGACCACGGCTTCAGAGTACGGCTCACAACACCCGGCCAGGAGAGGGTACTTCGACCGTTGATACGACTCTTTTCGGCCGATCGGCAGCGGTCGCCCACCCGGTCGGGCGCGCGCCGGCGGCGCGAGTGCGCCGAGTGGTCACACGAGGCGCCCGCCGTACCCTCAGCCGCCGGCCGGCCGCCGGCGCGGGGTCACGCCCACCGGGTTGCCGGGCGGCAGCAGACCCGAGTCCTCGACCGCGTCGGCCAGCGGGTCCAGCAGGGCGGCCAGGCGCGCGGTGCGGTCCGGGCCGAGCGCGGCCCACGGGCCCTCGGCCGCCGCGTCGGTCAGTGCCTCGACCTCCGCGCGCGCCGCCGCCCCGGCCGCGGTGAGCGAGCCGTCCGCCGCGAGCAGCCCCCGGGCCCGCAGCCGGGCCCCGCCCGCCGCCCAGTCGGTCTGCTCCCACCTGCGCGTCTCCCGCAGGAAGGCCCCGTCCGACTCGCCGGCGGCCGCCTTGAGCAGCATCGCCTCGACAGGCCCGAGCCCCTGGCTCACCAGCGCCGCGATGTGCCCGTCGCCCCGGTGCTCGCGCAGGGTCGTCACCGCCTGCCACAGCCGGGCCGTGGGCCGCGCCGGGCGCTCCAGCGCCTGGTTGGCGGCGGCCAGCACCCGGCCCGAGGTGTCCGCGGCCGACGCGGCCCGCCAGGCGAGGTCGGCGGCCTCCGCGAAGCCGGCGGAACCGGTGACGTCCGGTCCGAACAGCTCGGTCATCGCCGCGTCCATGGCGTCCTCGCGGGCCGCCAGCACCTTGGCGGGCGCCGCGTACGCCCACGCGTCCGGCAGCGCCCGGGCCACCCGGGCGGGGTGGAAGACGTAGAAACCGCTGGTGACGACGGCGGGGGAGACCTCGCCGAGCGGGGCCGCGCGCAGCGCGAAGTAGCCCATCCAGAACCCGCGCAGCCCGAGCGCGTCCGCCGCGCGGCGGGCCTGCGGCGCGAAGTACACGAGATCGTGCACCGGTTCATAGCGCTGCCACAGGGCCCGCGCCGTCGCGTCCACCACTGCCGCCTCCCACCGCGTGTCGTGCCGTCCGGCACCAGAGTGCGCTATGACGGCTGTCATAACAAGGGGGGTGCGCTGTGGCTGAAGCCGCCGGCCGCCTCCAGGCTGACGTAGCCGTGGAACACGCTGCCCAGCAGCCGTACCGCGTGGGTCTGGTCGGGTTCGGCCAGGTCGTAGCCGCGCAGGATGGCCCGGGTCAGCTGGGCGTGCCGGACTCCCGCGCTCGCGGCGGCCGTCTCGGGGTCCAGCGGGTACCGGGCCGCCGTGTAGCGGCCGGGGTGGGCGAGGGCGTAGTCGCGGTAGACGTCCGCGAAGGCGACGAGCGCGTCCTTGCCGGCCCGTCCGGCGAGCGCCTCGGCGGCGCGGTCGGCCAGCTCCGCCAGGGCGAGCAGCGCGATCCGGGTCTTCAGGTCCTGGGAGCTCTTCAGGTGCGAGTACAGGCTCGCGGTCTTGACGTCGAACCGGCGGGCCAGCGCTGACACCGTCACCTGGTCGAAGCCCACCTCGTCGGCCAGCTCCGCGCCCGCGCGGACCAGCCGCTCGGTGGTGAGTCCCGCACGCACCATCGGTTTCCTCCCTGCATCCGAAAGAGATTATGGGGCTTCCTAAAGCCATTAGGCAAATTCCAAAGCAGTGCGGGAACGCGAACGGCCGCCGACCGGAGCTCCGGTCGGCGGCCGTTCGGTGCCGGGGGCCAGGCGTCAGACCGCCGTGGCCGGGTACGTCGGGTACTCCACGCCCGAGACGTGCTGCACGACCCGGACCACCTGGCACGAGTAGCCGAACTCGTTGTCGTACCAGAGGTAGAGGATCGCGTTGTCGCCGTCGACCTTCAGCGCGCCGGCGTCCACGATCGAGGCGTGGCGCGAGCCGATGAAGTCGCTGGAGACCGCGTCCGGCGCCGTGGTGAAGTCGATCTGGCGCTTGAGCGGCGAGGTCAGCGAGACCTCGCGCAGGTAGTCGTGGACCTCCTCGCGGGTGGTCTCGCGGGCCAGCTGGAGGTTGAGGATCGCGATGGAGACGTCCGGCACCGGGACGCGGATGGAGCTGCCGGAGATCTTCGCCTTGAGGTCGGGCAGCGCCTTCGCCACGGCGGAGGCGGCACCGGTCTCGGTGATCACCATGTTGAGCGGCGCGGAGCGGCCCCGGCGCTCGGCCTTGTGGTAATTGTCCAGCAGGTTCTGGTCGTTGGTGAACGAGTGGACCGTCTCCACGTGCCCGCGCAGCACGCCGTACTCGTCGTCCATGGCCTTCAGTGGCGGGACGATGGCGTTGGTGGTGCACGAGGCGCAGGAAAGGATCTGCTCGTCCGGCTTGATCGTGTCGTGGTTGACGCCGTGCACGATGTTGGGGACGTCGCCCTTGCCGGGCGCGGTCAGCACGACCTTGTCGATGCCGGGGCGCAGGTGCTCGGACAGGCCCTCGCGGTCGCGCCACTTGCCCGTGTTGTCGATGAGGATGGCGTCGCGGATGCCGTACTGCGTGTAGTCCACGGACGACGGGTCGTCGGCGTAGATCACCTTGATGGCGTTGCCGTTGGCGACGATCGTGCTGCTGTCCTCGTCCACCGTGATGGTGCCCTGGAACTGGCCGTGGATGGAGTCGCGGCGCAGCAGCGAGGCGCGCTTGACGATGTCCTGGGCGCCGCCGCCGCGCACCACGATGGCCCGCAGGCGCAGCCCGTTGCCGGAGCCGGCCTTCTCGATCAGCAGGCGGGCGACGAGCCGGCCGATGCGGCCGAAGCCGTAGAGCACGACATCGCGCGGCTCGCGCCGGTCGATCTTGTTGGCGCCGGTGGCCCCGGCGACCGCCTCGGCGGTGAACTCCTCGACGCTCAGGCCGCGTTCGTCGGCCTTGTACATCGTGGCGAGCATGCCGAGATCGATCTGGGAGGGCCCGAGATCCAGGGTGGTCAGGGCCTTGAGGAAGGGCATGGTCTCGGTGACGGACAGCTCCGCGCCGGCGATCTGCCGGGCGAAGCGGTGCGTCTTGAGGATGCTGACCACCGACTTGTTCACCAGGGAGCGGCTGTGCAGCAGGACGGTCACGTCCCGCTCGCGGTGCAGCTTCCCGATGAGCGGGATCATCGACTCCGCGATCTCCTCGCGGTTCTTCCAGTTGGTGAACGAGTCGTCGTTGACAGTCACAACATCTATCTTTCGAGCTAGGCAGCGCTCATATGGTAACCACACCCTACTGGGAGCCCGGGGCGGATCCGCACGGGGGTGCCCGAAGCGGCGACGACCTGCGGAAGTAAGGGATTTACACCCATTGCTTGCCCAATTCCTGATTCAGGGTGGAAGTGCAGGAGAAACCCGAGTCGTGCATTGCACGTCTTACCCGGCGTGCCCAAGGTCAGCAGAGTGAGCACCTCCTCCGTTCCGCGGCCCGAGCCGGCCGCCCCGTCCCGCCCCAGCGGCCCCTTCGGCCTGCCCCGGTTCGCCCGGCGCGGGACCCCCGAGGGGGCGGTGCCGGCCCTCGCCCTGTTCGCGGCCGTCCGGCTCGCCGGGATCGTCGCGGTGATCCTGACCAACACCCTGCGCGGACGGCCGCCGCTCAGAACGCTCGCCCACTCCTGGGACTCGCGCTGGTACCTGCACATCGCGGCCGAGGGCTACGGCCACAAGATCTGGCTCACCCCGCACGGCGCCGTCCAGACCGACTGGGCGTTCTTCCCGCTCTATCCGGCGCTGATCCGGGCGCTCGACACCGTCCTGCCGCTCACCCCCGGCCAGGCCGCGCTGCTCGTCGCCTGGATCGCGGCCGCGGTGGCCGCGTACGGCGTCTACGTCATCGGCCACCTGCTCTACGGCCGGGGCGTCGCCACCGCGCTGGTCGGCCTGTGGGCCGTGATGCCGCACGCGGTCGAACTCACCATCGCCTACACCGAGTCGCTGTTCGCCGCGCTGGCCATCTGGTCGCTGTACTGCGTGCTCAAGGGCCGCTGGCTGTGGGCCGGGGCGCTGGCCGCGCTCGCCGGCCTGGCACGGCCCAGCGGGTTCGCGATGGCCGGCGCCGTGGTGCTCGCCGCCGGGTACGAGGCATGGCACCGGCGCGGCCGGGTCCCCTGGCGCCTGTGGGCCGGGGCCGTCCTCGCCCCGCTGGGCTTCCTCGGCTATGTGCTCTGGGTGGGCACCCGGGTCGGCGATCTGTTCGGCGGCTACTTCACGGTGCAGAGCGCCTGGGACTCCCGCTTCGACTTCGGCGCCGGCTCGGCCCGCTTCGTCAAGGCGCTGCTGCTGCACGGCGGCGGTGTCGTCTACACCGTCGCCCTGCTCGTCGTCGCGGCCGGCGTGCTGCTGTTCGCGCTGCTGTGCCTGGACGGCGCCCCCCTGGTCCTGGTGGCCTTCGCCGGCATCCTGGTCCTGCTGGTGGTGGCCGGCTCCGGCTCCTTCTCCTCCAAGCCGCGCTTCCTGCTGCCCGCCTTCCCCCTCCTCGTCCCCCTGGCCCGCGCCCTCGCCCGGACCTGGCGGGTGCGCCCCGGCCAGGCGGTGCTCGTCTACGGCGCCCTCACCCTGGTCTCCCTGATGTTCGGCGCCTACGTGACGGCGGTGGCCCGCTCCCCGCTGTGAAGCCGGCGGCGCCGGTGAGGAGTCCGGGAGAAACCCCTCGCGGCCGGGACCGCCGTGCGAAGGACGGGAAACGGGGTAGTCGAGGGGACGCCCGAGGAAAGGACTGTCATGACGACCTACCTGATCAGCGTCCCCGGCACGTTCACCACCGGGATCGGGGCGGACACCCGGACCCGTCTGACCAGGGCGCTGCGCCCCGCCGACCCGCACGGCACCCGGATGGGCAGCAGCGAGGACCTGGACGTGCTCAACGTCAACGAGGACAACACCTTCACCCTCCGGCTCTCCGTCGAGGCCGACACCGGCCCGCACGCCGAGGAAGAGGCCCGCCGGCTCGCGGACTCCGCGCTGCGCGGCGCCGGCCTGGACGAGCGCAGCGCACCGCTGGGCCCCGCGGTGATCACGGGCATCGACTCGGACGCGGGCTGACGGCGGTTAGGGTGACCTTCCGGCGCGTGCCTCGTTCGTGTGATTTGGGTAAAATCTAGGCGTTTGCCCGATATTCAAGAACGCAAGGAAGGTGTCCGCCGCGGGCGCCTTCCGCCGGAAGTGAGCCGATGCCCCGCAAGCGCTCCACCGATGACGGCGACGAGCTGCTGGCCAGGCTCGGTTCGCTGACCGCCCAGGCGCGCGAGCGCGCGGAACTCCAGCGCACCCAGGTCGAACTCGCCATCGCCCTCCAGCGCGGGATGCTGCCCCGGGACCTGCCCAGCGCCCCCGGGCTGCACCTCGCGGTCCGCTACGCGCCCGCCTGCTACGGCCTCAACGTGGGCGGCGACTGGTACGACGCCTTCCCGCTGCCCGACGGCCGGGTCGGGCTGTCCATCGGGGACGTCCAGGGGCACAACATCGAGGCCGCCGCCTTCATGGGCCAGGTCCGCGCCGGGCTGCGTGCCCTCGCGTTCGCCACCGGGGAGCCGGGCGAACTGCTCGCCCGCACCAACGACCTGCTCCTCTCCCTCGGCAGCGAGCTCTTCGCCACCTGCACCTTCGTGCGGGTCGATCCCGCCACGGGGGTGCTGGAGAGCGCCCGGGCCGGGCACATCCCCTTCGTGTGGGCCACGGCGGACGGCAAGTCCGGCGTCGTCGAGGACGAGGGCGGGCCCCCGCTCGGCATCCAGCGGGGCGTCCGGTACCCGGTGGTCCGGCACCGCCTGACCTCGGGCGGGCTGTGCGTGCTGCTCACCGACGGTGTGGTGGAGGGACCCTCGCTGTCCGTCGAGGACGGGCTCGAACAGGTGGTGCGCCTGGCCGGCATAGCCGCGGTCGCCGGCCTGGAGAGCCAGGCGCTGGCCGCCGCAGTGATCAAGGGCGCCGAGAGCGTCGGGCACGAGGACGACGCCGCCGTGCTCGTCGTGGGCCTCGACGGACCCGGACCGCGACGGTAGCGACGTCCCGGATTTCAGCCGGAGGGCCGGACGCGGCACGCTCTCGCCTCGCCGTCCCGCGCCGGGCGGTGTGAGATGGCTGCTGTGGTGGGTATCGCGGAACTGCGCCGGCCGGGCGGCTATGTCGTCCAGGTGCTGGCCGTCGCGGCCTGCTACTACGGCGCCGGCCGGCTCGGGCTGCTGCGCGAGCTGTCCGTGGAGAGCGCCGTCGTCACCCCGATCTACCCGCCGACCGGCGTCGCCGTCGCCGCCCTGCTGATCCTCGGCATCGGCTGCTGGCCCGGCATCACGCTCGGCGCCCTCGGCATCATCCTGACCCTCGCGCCGCCCGGCCCCGATCTGGTCGGCATCCTGTTCGGCAACACCGCCGCCCCGGTGTGCGCGGCGATCCTGCTGCACCTGGCCCGCTTCCGCGTGGACCTCGGCCGCTTCCGGGACGGCCTCGCCCTGGTGTTCCTCGGCGCGCTGGGCGCGATGACGATCAGCGCGACGGTCGGCGTCGGCATGCTCGTCCTCACCGGCAAGCTGGCCGCGCACGCCTTCTGGCCCGTATGGCTCGCCTGGTGGGTGGGCGACGCGGTGGGGGTGCTGCTGGTCACCCCGCTGCTGCTGTTGTTGCGCGGGGCCCGCCGGCCCCCGTCCCTGCGCCGCTGGCGGGAGGCGACCGCGCTCGCCGTCATCGCCTGCGTGTTCGTCCCGGTGGCCACCTACAGCTCGCTCAGCCTGCTGTTCCTGGTGTATCCGCTGATCATCTGGGCGGCCCTGCGTTTCCAGCTCGCGGGCAGCGTACTGTGCGCACTCCTGACGTCCGTGCTCGCCAGCCTCGCGGCCACGGACGCCCGCGGGGCGTTCCACGGGCTGGGGCCGATCGAGGTCATGGTCAAGCTCCAGGCGTTCAACGGCGCGATGGCGCTCACCGCGCTGCTGATGTCCGCCCTGATCACCGAGCAGCGCAACACCCGGCGTTCGGTGGAACTGGCCTGCCAGGAACTGGTGGAGGTGCTCGAACACCTGACGGCGGGCGACGTGCCCGTGCCCAGGCCGCAACCCGGCGCCGACGGGCCGGGCGGCGAGGAGAGCGGCGACCGGTCACGGCAGTGAGGCGGCGGGGACGGTCACCGGGAGCCCTCGTCGTGGGTGTCGCGCCGGGGGGCGTTCCGGCCCCTGGCGCTGCGTTCCGCGACATCGCGCGGGGTGGGGGTCGGCGTCGGCGAGTTGCCGGACTCCTCGGCGGCGTGCCGGCGCTCGTCCTCGTGCCGGCGGTTCACGTCCCGCTGGTCCGGCCGGTCGTGGCGGTGGTCATTGCGTTCGCTCATGCGGCGTCGGGTACCCGCGCCCCCGGCCGCCGCAACGTCCGCCGCCCGGCGTGTCGAACGGCCCGCCGGGGGCACTGGGAGACGATGGCCGGAGCCCGTCGGCGAGGGCGAGGGCCGGACCGGAGGGAAAGGGCGGCATGGAACAGCGGGTGACACCGCGTGCGGCGAACACGGGGTGCGCGAAGACAGGGGCGGCCGGCGCGACGGCGGCGGGGCGCGAGGCCGCGCCGGCCACGGCCGCGAACGAGGCGCCGGGAGGCCCGGCCGCCGCCGAGACGGGTGCGAAGGGCGAGGCGGCAGGGGGGACGGCTGCGAAGGCCGGGGCGGCTGCCGCAGCAGGGGGACCGGGGGGACGGGGCGCCGCCGTGACGGACGCGCAGGCCGAGGCCGCCCAAGGGGTGCCCGGACCGGGACGCTCCGGTGGGAGAGCGGACGCCGGAGACGTCCGCCGCCGGGTGCCCCGTACCGACGTCCTGCTGCGCGACCCCCGGCTGGCCGCCGCCGTGGAACGGCTCGGGCAGGCCGTGGTGAAGGAAGCCGTGCGCGAGGCGCAGCAGTGGGCCCGGGACGGGCGGGTGCCGCCGGACCGGGTGCCCGAGACCGCGCTCGACCTGCTGCCCGGCACCGCGAGCGGACTGCGCCCGGTGATCAACGCCACCGGAGTGCTGCTGCACACCAATCTCGGGCGGGCCCCGCTGTCGGACGCCGCCCGGCAGGCGGTGGCGGAGGCCGCCGGCCCCACCGACGTGGAACTCGACCTGACCACCGGCGTACGGGCCCGCCGGGGCCGCTCCGCCCTGGCCGCGCTGCGGGAGAGGGTGCCGGCCGCCGGGGACGCCCATGTCGTCAACAACGGCGCCGCCGCCCTCGTCCTGGCCGCCACCGCGCTCGCGGCCGGCAAGGAGATCGTCGTCAGCCGGGGCGAGATGGTGGAGATCGGCGACGGCTTCCGCCTGCCCGACCTGCTCGTCTCCACCGGCGCCCGGCTCCGCGAGGTGGGGACCACCAACCGTACGACCGCCGCCGACTACGCCGACGCCGTCGGCCCCGACACCGGGTTCGTGCTGAAGGTGCACCCCTCCAACTTCCGGATCACCGGCTTCACCCGCTCGGCCGAGGTCGGCGAACTCGCCGGCCTCGGCGTCCCGGTGGTCGTGGACATCGGCTCCGGACTGCTCGCCCCGCACCCGGCGCTGCCCGAGGAACCCGACGCCGCCACCCAGCTGCGCGCCGGCGCCGCCCTCGTCACCGCGAGCGGCGACAAACTGCTCGGCGGCCCCCAGTGCGGACTGCTGCTCGGCGACCGGGACCTCGTGCGCGCCCTCGCCCGGCATCCGCTGGCCCGCGCCCTGCGCGTGGACAAGCTGACCCTGGCCGCGCTGGAGGCCACCCTGAGCGGGCCGCCCACCCCGACCGCCCGCGCGCTCGCCGCCGACCCCGCCGGGCTGCGGGCGCGTGCCGACCGGCTCGCCGCGGAACTCGCCGCCCACGGCATCGACGTACGGGCCGTGGACAGCACCGCCACCGTCGGCGGGGGAGGGGCGCCCGGTGTCGAGCTGCCCAGCGCGGCGCTCTCCCTGCCCGAGCCGTACGCCGCCGCGCTGCGCACCGGGCGCGTCCCGGTCGTCGGGCGCCTGGAGGCCGGCCGCTGTCTGCTGGACCTGCGGGCGGTGCCGCCCGCGGACGACGAGCGGCTCGCCCAGGCCGTGCGCCGGGCGCGGACCGAAGGGGGGCGGGCGTGATGCGCGTCCTCGCCACCGCCGGCCATGTCGACCACGGCAAGTCCGCCCTGGTACGGGCCCTGACCGGGATGGAACCCGACCGCTACGAGGAGGAGCGCCGCCGGGGCCTCACCCTCGACCTCGGTTTCGTGTGGACGCGGCTCGGCCCGGACGGCGACCACCTCGCCTTCGTGGACGTGCCCGGGCACGAGCGCTTCGTGCCGACCATGCTCGCCGGGGCCGGACCCGTGCCCGCCGTGCTGTTCGTGGTCGCCGCCGACCAGGGCTGGCAGCCCCAGTCGCAGGAGCACCTGGCCGTCCTCCACGCGCTCGGCGTCCACCACGCGGTCCTCGCGGTGACCCGCAGCGACCTCGCCGACCCCGAACCGGTGCGCGCGGACGCCGTGGCCCGCCTGGCGGAGACCTCCCTCGGCAAGGTGGCGTCGGTCGCGGTGAGTTCCGTCACCGGTGCGGGACTTGACGAACTGCGCGCCGAACTGGTCCGGATGACTGCGGAGTTGCCCGACCCTGACCCGGAAGCCGACGTACGGCTGTGGCTGGACCGGGCGTTCACCGTGCGCGGCCACGGCACCGTGGTGACCGGCACGCTCGGCGCGGGCACCCTGCGCGTCGGTGACCGGCTGGTGGCCGGGGACGGCTCGGCCGTGCTGCGGGTGCGCGGACTCCAGAGCCTGCACGAGGACCGCGAGTCCGTCGGCGGGGTCGCCCGCGTCGCCGTCAACGTGCACGGCCAGGGGGACGCGGAACTGCGCCGGGGACAGGTGCTGCTCACCCCGGACCGCTGGCTCGCCACCGAGGTGATCGACGTCCGGGTGGGCGGCGAGCCGGTGGCCGAACTGCCCCGCCAGGCCACCTTGCACATCGGGACCGCCGCCGTCCCGGTGACCCTGCGCCCCCTCGGGGAGGACACCGCCCGGCTCACCCTCGGCCGGGGCCTGCCCCTGCGCATCGGCGACCGCGCGGTGCTGCGCGAGCCCGGCGGCGGCCGGGTCCCCTGCGGGGTCACCGTCCTCGACGTACGGCCGCCCCGGCTGACCCGGCGCGGCGCGGGGCGGGCCCGCGCCGCCGAACTGGCCGCCCTGACGGGGCAACCGGACGGCGCCGCCGAGCTGCGCCGCCGCAAGCTGATCCGGCGCGCCGACCTCGTCGCGATGGGCGCCCCGGCCCCCACCGCCCCCGTCGCCGG